>CAWFIO010000010.1:0-15993 GCA_963815905.1 uncultured Actinomycetota bacterium
ATGGCGAGAAGGGCGAGGGTCGTGCGTTCGGTTCGGTCGCCGAGGCGCTGATGGCGTTCGATCGCAAGGAGCTCTCGGTCCAGTCCAAGATCAAGCTGCGGTGACGCGACATCGTCCCGCCCGCCGGCTTCTCGGCCTCGGACAGTGGCGCGGTGCTGCTGGAGACCACGCTGGGTCGGGCCCTGTTCAACGAGGCGCTGCCGGCGGACTACCCGTACGCCGACTACGAGGTGGGCAAGAAGCAGCTGGGTCAGATCGTCAACGACCTGGCCGAGCGCTACCCCAAGGTCGAGGTGGCCACCTGCCTCGACCGGCTGAAGGACCTCGGTTTCCACTGGGCGACCCGGTCCGGTGTCACGGTGTCGATCGGCGACGTCACCACCCCGGCCAACAAGGCCGAGCTGCTGGCGACGTACGAGGACCGGGCGACCAAGATCGACCAGCAGTACGAGCGCGGTCTGATCACCGAGGACGAGCGTCGTCAGGAGCTCATCGAGATCTGGACCGACGCGACGTCCAAGCTCGGCGCGGCGATGGAGGCCAACTTCTCCAAGACCAACCCGATCTACATGATGGTCCACTCCGGTGCCCGCGGAAACATGGTGCAGATGCGCCAGATCGCCGCCATGCGTGGCCTCGTGGTGAACCCGAAGGGCGAGATCATCGCCCGGCCGATCAAGTCGAACTTCCGTGAGGGCCTGTCGGTCCTGGAGTACTTCATCTCCACCCACGGTGGTCGTAAGGGCCAGGCCGACACCGCGCTGCGGACGGCCGACTCGGGTTACCTGACCCGACGTCTGGTCGACGTCAGCCAGGACGTGATCATCCGCGAGGAGGATTGCGGCACCGAGCGTGGACTGACCAAGACCATCGCGCTCGACGGCGGACTCGACGAGCACGTGGAGACGGCGGTGTACGCCCGTACGCTGGCCACCAACGTGCTCGGTGCCGACGGCAACGTGTTGCTGGCGGCCGGGGTCGACCTCGGCGACGTCAACATCAAGACGCTGATCGACGCCGGAGTCACCACGATCAAGGTCCGCAGCGTCCTCACCTGTGAGGCCGTGACCGGCACCTGCGCGATGTGCTACGGACGTTCGCTGGCCAGCGGCAAGCTGGTCGACGTCGGCGAGGCCGTCGGCATCGTGGCGGCGCAGTCCATCGGCGAGCCCGGCACCCAGCTGACGATGCGTACCTTCCACACCGGTGGTGTGGCCGGTGACGACATCACGCAGGGTCTGCCGCGCGTGGTGGAGCTCTTCGAGGCTCGCCAGCCCAAGGGCAAGTCGCCGATCTCCGAAGCCGCCGGACGGGTGGCCATCGAGGACAGCGACCGGCTCAAGAAGATCACCATCACCCCCGACGACGGGTCGGAGGCGGCCGAGTTCTCGGTGTCGCGTCGCGCCCGCCTGCTGGTGGAGGACGGCGATCACGTGCAGGTCGGTCAGCAGTTGACCGCCGGCACGCCGGATCCGCACGACGTGCTGCGCGTGCTCGGTGTCCGTCGGGTGCAGGAGCACCTGGTGGACGAGGTGCAGTCGGTCTACCGGACCCAGGGCGCCCCGATCCACGACAAGCACATCGAGATCATCATCCGGCAGATGCTGCGTCGGGTGACGGTCATCGAGTCGGGTGACTCGGATCTGCTCGCCGGTGACCTGGTCGATCGTCCCTCGTACGAGTCGGCGAACCGTCAGGTCGTGTCCGAGGGCGGTACGCCGGCCTCCGGTCGTGCGGTGCTGATGGGCATCACCAAGGCCTCGCTCGCGACCGAGTCGTGGCTGTCGGCGGCCTCCTTCCAGGAGACCACCAAGGTGCTCACCGACGCCGCGATCCACGGCAAGTCCGACTCGCTCGTCGGTCTGAAGGAGAACGTCATCCTCGGCAAGCTGATCCCGGCCGGCACCGGCCTGGAGCGGTACCGCAACATCCGGGTCGAGGCCACCGCCGAGGCGAAGGCCGCGGCGTACTCGATGGTCGGTTACGACTCGTTCGACTATGACTTCGGTCAGGGTTCGGGCGCAGCCGTTCCGCTCGAGGAGTTCGACCTCGGCGACTACCGGTAGGTCGAGGCACCGCGGTGGGTTGATCCGACCTTCCGCCGCTCATCGCCCCTGTTCGTCGACACCTTCGGGTGTCGCGGGCAGGGGCGATGTGCGTTCCCTACTCCCGCTGGGGGCTGCGAGGTGGGCCGTAGGAAGAGGAGTCAACTCCACTTCCTGGTCAGCGGAGTCTCAACGGCGATCGCTGCTAGAGGGTCGGGAGGAGGATGTCGTTGACCAGGGGGTTCAGTTCCTCGTCGTTGATCGGGGTGCTGGATCCGGTCATGTTGAGGATGACGATCACCGCACGGCGGTCGGGTACGACGACGATTCGCTGGCCCTCGTAGCCACGCGCTGAGTAGTAGGACACGCCGGCCTGGTCGTTGAGCCACCACATCAGCCCGTAGTTCGGCGCGGACGGGCTGGGCATGAGCACCTCGGCGACCCACCCGTCCGGGAGTATGCGCTCGCCCCGCCACATCCCGTCGGCCAGGAAGAGCTGACCGAGCTTCAGCATGTCCTCCGCGGTCAGCCGTAGCCCGAAGCCCCCGATAGGCAGCGGGCCGATCCGCGCCCAGCCGAAGCCCGCAGCATCGAACTCCGGGTTCGGTGGCAGTTCGGCGTCGGTGTACGCGGGCTCGGTGACGATGCCGAGCGGTTCGAACAGCTTGGCCCTGGCGTACTCCAGGATTGTCTGCCGGTCGCGCTCGGGCGACTTGGCCACCGCCGCGGCCAGCACGGCTGACAGCACCTGCGCGTCGATGTTCGAGTAGTCGAACGTGCCGGCCGGATTGGGGCGGCCATCGGTCAGTGACCATCTGATCAGATCGAATTCCGGATCGGAGAAGCGCGCCACCACGTTCTCGGGCGGGTCGGGAAGGAAACCGCCGGACATGGTGAGCAACTGCCGCAGGGTCACCGCCGCCGTGTTCTTGGTCATCACTTCGCGGTAGTCGGGGAGCAGGTCGCCGAGCGGGGCGTCGAGTCCGCTGATCAGGCCGTCGTCGATGGCCTGGCCGACCAGGGTCGAGACGACGCTCTTGGTCACGGAATGGACGTGTTCGTGGTCGGTGGCGGTGAAGCCGTCGCGGTAGTGGGACAGCCGGGTCGTCCCGTCGACGGTGACGAGCACCGCGCGGACGTTGAGGAGTGAGACCGAACCCGAGGTCAGGTGGGTCTCCACCACTTCGGCCAGCGCCGGGTCGAAGACCCCGGCAGTGGCCGTGGATGGATTCGGCGAGGTCGTCGCCAGGGTCGATCCCGGTCCGGTCTGCGGCTCCTCGGGATCCGGGGAGCAGCCCATCAGGACGGTCAGACCGAGGACCAAACCGGCTGAGACACCGCGTACGCGAAGACGCCCCATGGTCGCACTCTAGTGCCTGACGGTCCTAGCGGGAGCGGCTTTCACTGACATTCCGTGGCCCTGCTTCGCTCGCTGCTGCTCGCGCCATTCGAGGACCGAGACGCTCGTCGACGGCCGCCGGAGGTGGGTTCGGTGTCATGTCCTCCCGGCGTTTGCCGATCATGGACCGGAATGCGTCGGCGCAGATGCCGCGCTCGGGCGACCACGCCGGGGCGTCCTCAGGCTCGGCGAACGGGTGGTTCGGCACCGGCCCGGGTGCACGTATCGGCGGCGATGGCGGCCGCCGATCCGAGCAGCTCGCGCAACTCCCCGCTCCCTAATCCGGTCAGGTCGACCCGGTGGAGTCGGCCACGGTGATGCAGCCAGGCCAGGGTCCCGGCGGTGAACGCATCCCCGGCGCCCACCGTGTCGACCACGTCGACCTTCGGGGTCGCGACCTCGGCCTCGCCGGAGGGGGTGATGGCCCAGGCCCCTTCGCTGCCGCGGGTGACCACGACCAGAGCCGGCCCGGACTCCAACCAGCGCCGCGCGACGGCGGCGTACGGCTCTCCGGGGTGCAGCCACGCCAGATCCTCGTCGCTCACCTTGACCAGGTCGCTGAGCGCGACCCACTCGGCCAGCTGGGTGAGATAACCCGAGCGGTCGGCGATCAGGCTGGGGCGGACATTCGGATCGAGGCTGATCAACCGCCGACCCGCTTCGCGTCGCAGGAGCCCGGTGAGCGTGTCGGCCTGCGGCTGTTGGACCAGGGCGACCGAACCGGTGTGCAGTGCGGCGCCGGAAGGCAGCTCGGGGAGGTCGTCCGGTCGGAGTCCGCGGTCGGCGGTGTCGGCGGTGTGGAAGCTGTAGCCGGCCTGACCGCCGTCGAGATCGGCGACAGCCAGCCCGGTCAGATCGCCGGTGGGGATCAGGTGCTCACCGCGTACGCCGGAGCCGGTCAGGTGCCGCCGCAGCAGGGCGCCGAAGCTGTCGTCGGAGATCCGGGCCAGCAACGAGGTCGGCACGTCGAGCCGGGCGAGTCCGACGGCCACGTTCAGACACGAGCCACCCGGATGCGGGACGTACGCGGGCTCGCCGTCCCGGCTCACGGCGGTGGTCAGATCGACGAAGGCGTCCCCGGCAACCACCACAGCGGGTCGGCCTCTGACCGGCTCCACCGGGGTCATGAGGTGGCGCGGACGGCGTCTTCGAAGGCCTGGGCCGCGGCCGCGGTGAGTTCGTCGGCGAAGAACGCCTCGGCCACGCTCGGCGCCATGGTGAAGTGCTGGATGCCCTGTCGGGCCAGTGCGACCATCGAGGCCACGTCGCGGATGCTGGCCAGCAGCACCTGCGTGCCGCCTCCGGCGGCCACCAGCACCTCGTGCATCGCCATCACGTCAGCGGCGGCGTCCCGGCCCGCATCGCCGAGCCGACCGAGGTAGGGAGCGATGTAGGTCGCCCCGGCCGCCGCGGCGACCATGGCCTGTCCCGGGTCGTAGACGGCGGTGAGCAACGTCGGGATGCCCTGGCGTGCCAGCTCCGCGCAGGCGGTGGTGCCGGCCCGGGTGGCGACCACCTTGACCACGACGTCGTCGCCCAGTGCGCGCAGCGCGAGCCCGCGTTCGATCAACGTGGCCGCGTCCTCGCCCCAGGCCTGGAAGAAGATCTCGCGGGCACCGGCGGCCGAGGCCCAGGCATGGATGGCGGGGATGTCGGCGACACCCTTCCCGGACCGCTGCAGGATCGTCGGGTTGGTGGTCAGGCCGGCGAACAGCCCGGTGGCCAGGAGCGATTCAGCCGCCGGCTGGTCCGCGGTGTCGAGGTAGAGACGCATGGTCGAATCCGATCGGGTGAGAGAGAGGGGTGCAGCGGGTTCAGGAGAACCACATGCCGCCGTCGACGACGATCGACTGGCCGGTGATGTAGGCGGCGTCGGGCGACGCGAGGAAGGACACGACTCCGGCGACGTCGGCCGGGACTTCGAGGCGACCGAGCGGGATCCCGGCGATCATCGCCGACATCTCCGAACCGACCGTGGTCCCGCGGCGCTCGGCGAGGTCCGCGTCGATCGACTCCCACATCGGCGTCTCGACGACCCCGGGGCTGTAGACGTTGACCGTGATGCCGTGCTCGGCGAGCTCCTGGGCGACCGACTGGCTGAGTCCGCGTACGGCGAACTTCGAGGCCGAGTACGCGCCCTGCCACTTCCCGCCGCGGTGCGCCGCGACCGATGCCGCCCCGATCAACCGTCCGCCACGGCCCTGCGCGACCATCTGCCTCGCTCCGGCCCGGTAGCAGTGGAAGACGCCGCCGAGGTTGACGTCGAGGGTGGTGGCCCACTGCGCCGCCGTCGTCTCGAGCAGCGGCGCCGTGAGGGCGATCCCGGCGTTGGCCACCATCACGTCGAGCCCGCCGAACTCGCGTACGTGGTGCGCGACGGCCGCATCGACCGCGGCCGCATCGGTGACGTCGACGGTATGGGCGAGGGCTCGGCCACCGGCCGCCTCGATCTCACCGACGACTGCGGCGAGTGCGCCCCCGGCAACCGCGAGATCGACCACCGAGACCGCGAGCCCGTCAGCGGCCAGCCGCAGGGCGATGGCTCGGCCGATTCCGCGGGCCGCCCCGGTGACCAGGCCGCTCCGGGTGGGGTCAGCCATCCTGGCGCGGTCCGGGGACGATGACGATCTTGTGAGCGGAACGATCGGTCTGCGCGGTGTGCACCGCGTCGGCGAAGTCCTCCAGGGCGAATCGGTGGGTGATCAGGCCGTCGGTGCGGACCCGACCGGTGCGCAGCGCGGCGATCGCGGCGCCGAACGAGCTCACCTCGGCAAAGGATCCCTTGATCGTCAGCTCGCGGCGGAACACCTCGTACGGCGGGAACGAGATCCGGGCGTCCTCGGGAGCCACGCCGTAGATCAGCACGGTGCCGCCGCGTCGGGTCAGCGGCACGCACAGCTCGCCGACCACGGGGGAGCCGGTGGCCTCCACGACCAGATCGAAGCCGTCACCGGCGGGCGATCCGGCGCGCAGCGATTCGACCAGCGCGTCGGCGGTCTCGGGGGTGATCAGCTCGATCGGGACGGTGACGTCGATGCCGAGACCGCGTGCGGTCGCGAGCTTCGCCGCGGACGGATCGGCAACGGTCACCGATGAGACGCCGCCGCTGGCCAGCAGTTGGGCCAGCAGCAGGCCGGTCGGCCCGGCTCCGAAGACGAGGGCGCTGCTGCCCGGCATGGGGCGTACGGTCTCCAGACCATGCGTGGCGCAGGCGGCGGGCTCGGTGAGGACGGCCGTCT
This sequence comes from uncultured Actinomycetota bacterium, assembly GCA_963815905.1. GTDB lineage: Bacteria > Actinomycetota > Actinomycetes > Propionibacteriales > Propionibacteriaceae > Microlunatus. The sequence goes on from CAWFIO010000010.1 coordinate 6,684, forward strand.
CCACCGGCAGTCCCTCGACCGAGAAGGTCAGCGCGGCCGGCACCACGGCGTACTCGGCGAAGAAGCCGGGACGCTGCGTCCCGTAGCCCTCGTTGTCTTCGCACAGCACCAGACGGCCCGCACGGCAGTAGTGACACGTGCCGCAGTGGACGTTCGGGTTGACCGAGATCTGCTCGCCGAGCGCGAAGTCGTCCACGTCGGGCCCGAGCGCGTCGACCAGTCCGACCACCTCGTGCCCGGGGGTCAGCGGGAAGCGGGCGTCGAAGCCGCCGTGGTGCAGGTGCAGATCGGTACCGCAGAACCCGGCCTGCAGCACCCGGATCCGGAGCTCGCCGGGGCCGGGCTCGGGGGTGGGGACCTCGCGGACCGAGAACTGCTCCGCCGCGTCGTAGACGACCGCCCTCATGGCGCTCCGATCGATTCGTGATCAGCGGACCGGCCGTCTCGCGGCGGATCCATGGCTGACCGTACGGGTATGAGCGCTCATCTGAGCGCGTACTATCTCAAGTGCGTACACAGCGTAACACCGACCGATCCCGAGAAAGGCGGTCCCGATGCCTGGCCGACCGTCCACGCGGAGCCCGCTGGAGAAGATGCAGATGGCGCTGGCGGCGCAGCTGTTCTACCGCGACGGCCGCAACAAGAGCCAGGTCGCCGACGAGCTCGGGGTGTCGCGCTTCAAGGTCGCAAGGTTGCTCGCGGATGCGCTGCGCGAGGGCGTGGTGACCATCGAGATCCACCCCTCGCCCGAGGTCGACGTCGATCGCTCGGTCGCGGTGAGCCGGCGATTCGGGCTGCGTCAGGCGCTGGTGGTCCGGCTGCCCGAGGGCCCGGAGCAACTCCGCCGCGAGCAGCTTGGCCGCGCGGCTGCGGCCGCGCTCGGCGACCTGCTCAGCGAGGGCGATGTGCTCGGGGTGGCCTGGGGCCGGACCCTGCATTCGATGGCGCACGGACTGGCGGAGCTGCCGACGTGCAGCATCGTCCAAATCGTCGGCAGCGTCCCGACCTCGGATCTCAGCGTCAACTCGCTCGACCTGGTCCGGGCGATGGCCGCACGGGCGGGCGGAGAGATGTATGCCCTCCAGGTGCCCATGGTGCTCGACAGTCCACAGACCGCGGCGGTGCTGCGCCAGGACCCGTACGTCGCTGCGACGCTGGCGATGTTCCCCCGGCTGACCCGGGCCGTGGTCGGTATCGGCGGCTGGCAGGGAACGGAGTCCGCGCTCACCGCGGTCTTGCCCATCGAGCTGCGCGACCAGCTGCAGGCTGCGGGCGCGGTCGCCGACATCAGTTGCACCGTGCTCGACGTGGCGGGGGTGGAGGTCACCACCGGTGACCTCCCGGGCCGCTGCATCGCGATCAACGCCGCCGAGCTCCGCGCTGTGCCCGACGTCATTGCCGTCTCCGGCGGCGTCGAGCGGGTCACCGCGATCCGGGCCGCGCTCCGCAGCGGCCTGGTGCACCGGCTGATCACCGACGACGCCACCGCCGCCGCCCTCCTCGGCTGACTCGCGGCCGCCCAGGGGCGCGCGAGGGGCTGCTAGCCCATGTCCGGTGTCTGCGGCAGCAGACCGAGCTGCATCCGCTCCGCTATCTCGTCGGTGATCATCCGGTGGGTGAGGAGCTGGCCGGCCGCGTTGAATGTGCCCTGGTTCATCGTCAGGACTCCGTCGACTCGAGGTCCCGTAGCGAAGGAAGCGCATCTGCGGATGATAGAGTGATTTTATGCCGCAGTATCGGATTTCTCAGGCGGCGGCGCTTCTCGGAGTCTCCGACGACACCGTCCGCCGCTGGGTCGAATCCGGCCGCCTACGGGTCGCGGACGGTCCGGGCCCGATCGCGGTCGACGGGGCTTCGCTCGCCGAACACGCCCAGGCGATCGCCGTCACCCCCGATCTGGGTGCCTCGGTCAGCGAGAGCGCGCGTAACCGGTTCACCGGACTGGTCACCCGGGTGATCAAGGACGGCGTGATGGCGCAGGTCGACCTGCAGTGCGGGCCCTTCCGGGTGGTCTCGCTGATGAGCGCCGAGGCGGCCACCGAGTTGACCCTCGAGCCGGGCGTTCTGGCCGTCGCGTCGGTCAAGTCCACCCACGTGGTCGTCGAAGTCCCCGAGCCTTCGTGATCAACCTTGCTCGGCCTGCGGGACCGCTCGCCGCGCTGGTCGTCGCCGGTCTGCTCGTCCAGGCCGGCTGCGGGTCGACGGGTGCCCCAGCCGGCGGTTCGACCGGCCGCGCCGGGTCCTCGACCATCACCGTGCTCGCCGCCGCCTCGCTGACCGGGTCGTTCACCCAAATCGGGCGGGACTTCGAGGCCGTCCACCCAGGCCGGAAGGTGAGGTTCAGCTTCGGATCGAGCGCCACGCTGGCCACCCAGATCACCCAGGGGGCACCGGCTGACGTGTTCGCCGCAGCCAGCCCGACCACCATGACGACGGTGACCGGCGCGGGGGCCGCGACCGGGTCGACCACCTTCGCCTCCAACACGCTCGAGATCGCCGTACCGGCCGGTAACCCCGGGAAGATCACCGGGCTGGCCGACTTCGCCGACGCCGACCAGACGATCGCCCTGTGCGCCCCGGTGGTTCCGTGCGGGGCCGCCGCGGCCCAGGTGTTCCAGACCGCGGGTATCACGCCGAAACCGGACACGCTCGAAGCCGACGTCAAGGCCGCCCTGACCAAGGTGGCGGCCGACGAGGTCGATGCCGCGCTGGTCTACACCACCGACGTCCGGGCCGGGGGGGCGAAGGTCGAGGGGATCACGTTCCCGGAGGCGGCTTCGGCGGTCAACGACTACCCGATCGTGACGCTGAACTCGTCGAAGGATGTCGCGGCGGCACAGGCCTTCGTCGACTACGTGCTGTCCCCGGCGGGTCAGTCGGTGCTGACCGCGGCCGGCTTCGGACGGCCGTGAGGTCACCGTCACCGCGGCGATGACGCGCGGCCGGACCCGGGCCCCGGCCCTGCTGGTCGTCCCCTCCGCCATCGCGCTGGTCTTCCTCACCCTCCCGCTGGCCGGGCTGCTCATCCGGGCGCCGTGGGCCCAGGCCGGATCGGTGCTGACCAGCCCGTCCGCTCTCGTGGCGCTCCGACTCTCGCTGGTCACCGCCACCGTCTCGATGGTGATCGCGCTGGTGCTCGGCGTGCCACTGGCCTGGATGCTCGCCCGCCCCGATCGTCGTGGGACGTCGCTGATCCGGGCGCTGATCACCGTGCCGCTGGTCCTGCCGCCGGTGGTCGGCGGCGTCGCGCTGTTCACCGTCTTGGGCCGCTCGGGGATCATCGGTCGACCGATCCATGCCGCCACCGGTTTCGCGCTGCCGTTCACCCCGTACGCGGTGATCGTGGCCCAGGTCTTCGTCGCGTTGCCCTATCTGGTGCTCTCGGTCGAAGGAGCGCTGCGCGGACTCGATCGGCGCTTCGAGGATGCGGCGGCGACCCTGGGCGCCTCACCGGTCACCGTGTTCCGCCGGGTCACGCTGCCGCTGATCGGGCCGGGGATCGCCGCGGGCGCGGTGCTGGCCTGGGCCCGCGCGCTGGGGGAGTTCGGCGCGACCATCACGTTCGCCGGCAACTTCCCCGGCACCACGCGCACCATGCCGCTCGAGGTCTACCTGGCCCTGGAGACCGACCCTGGGGCGGCGCTGCTGCTCTCGGTGCTGCTGCTGATCGTGTCGATCGGGGTCCTGGTCCTGCTCCGCGATCGCTGGGTGAACCGCTGGTGACCGCGTACGCGCGCGGGCTCGAGGCCTCGCTGGGGGTCCGTCGACGCGACTTCGTGCTCGATCTCGAGCTCACCGTCGCACCGGGGGAGGTGGTCGCCCTGTTGGGGCCCAACGGGGCGGGCAAGTCGACCGCCCTCGGCGGTCTGGCCGGGTTGCTCGCGCTGTCGGCAGGCTGGATCCGGATCGGCGGACATCCGATGGCCGACGCGGCCAGCGGTCTGCACCGTCGACCCGACCAGCGCCCCATCGGCGTCGTCTTCCAGGACTACCTGCTCTTCCCGCACCTCAACCTGCTCGACAACGTCGCCTTCGGGTTGACGGCGCGGGGTCAGGACAAGGCTGCGGCCCGCGCGGATGCCGCCCGCTGGCTGGCCCGGATGGAGCTCACCGGATTCGAGCGGACCCGGCCACGGGCCCTCTCGGGTGGGCAGGCCCAACGGGTCGCGCTGGCCCGGGCGCTGGCCACCCGCCCCGAACTGCTGCTGCTCGACGAACCGCTGGCGGCGCTCGACGCCCGCACCCGACTGGTGGTCCGCGGGGAGCTGCGCCGTCACCTCGCCGACTTCGACGGGTCGACGTTGATCATCACCCACGACCCGGTCGACGCGGCGGTCCTGGCCGACCGGCTGGTGGTCATCGAGAACGGCTCGATGGTCCAGCAGGGTCCGCCGATCGAGGTGACCCGCCGGCCGCGTACCGACTACGTCGCCCGCCTGGTCGGGCTCAACCTGCTCAGCGGGACCGGTGTGGACGGGGCCGTCCGCCTCCTCGACGGCGGCGTCGTCATGACCGGCGGTCGAGTGAGCGGGCAGGTCTACGCGGCCTTCCGGCCCAGCGCGGTGTCGCTGTTCGCTGAGCGGCCGAACGGGTCCCCGCGCAACCTCTGGCCGGGGCGGATCCGCACCCTCGAACCGCACGGCGAGGGCGTACGCGTCGAGGTCGGTGAGGTGCCCGACCGGGCGTCGAGCGTGATCGCGGAAGTCACCGCGGCCGCGGTGGCCGAACTCTCGCTGGCTCCCGGGGTCGGGGTGTGGGTGGCGGTCAAGGCCAGCGAGGTCGAGGTCTATCCGCGGTCGGTCGACGGTGTCTAGGGTGACCGGGTGGGCATGATCGAGCTGTTCGAGCCGTTCCTCGGGCAGTGGACCGGAGTGGAGAAGCACACCCTTCTCGCCGGGGCCGAGGCCGGTTCGGCGCGGGCCATGATGGTGTTCCGGCTCGATCTCGCCGGCACCGCGGTCCTGCAGGACTATCGCCGGGTCCGCGACGACGGCGTCGAGTGGACCGCGCACGGTGTCTTCCTGATCACCGATCCGCCCGGCGGGCTGAGCTGGTGGAGGTTCGCCTCGGGCGGGGAGCCGCCCGAGCCGGTGACCGGGGCCTGGCGCGACGGCGGGCTGGAGTTCTCGACGCGTACGACGTCCGGGATCGCGTGGCACAGCTTCCGGATCGACTCCGCCGGCCGACTCATCCTGCGGATCGAGCAGCGCGCCGCGGATGGGGCCGAGTACGCCCACGTGATGGTCGGCGCGTACGAGCGGATCTCGGGCCACTGACCAGACAGGAAAGGGGCGCGTCGATCGGCCGTTAGGCTCACGCGGGTGTCACACGTCCAGTCGGTCAACGTCGGCGCCGCGGGCGGCAACCCGTGGAAGCGCGGCAAGCGCACCGGGATCGGCAAGCACCCCAGCGCGGTGGCCGTACGGGTCCGGGCGCCCGGACCCAAGCAGGGCGGGCTCGGCAGTGGACTGGTCGGGGACTTCATCGGGGACCAGCGCCACCACGGTGGCGACGGGCAGGCGGTGTACGCGTTCCAGCGGGAGGACCTCGACCACTGGGAGGGGCGACTCGGTCGCGAACTGCCCGACGGGTTCTTCGGCGAGAACCTGACCACGGTCGGGCTCGACGTCAACCAGGCCCGGCTGGGGGAGCGATGGCAGATCGGCGCCACGCTCGTCCTCCAGGTGACGAGTCCACGGATCCCGTGTGCGACCTTCCGCGGCTGGATCGGTCAGCCGGGCTGGGCCCGGCTGTTCACCCAGGCCGGGCGGCCGGGCGCGTACCTGAGCGTGGTCGTGCCCGGCGAGATCCGTTCCGGTGACCCGGTCCGGGTCGTCCACCGTCCCGACCACGAGGTGAGTGTGGCGCTGGTCTTCCGGGCGATCACGCTCGAGCGCGACCTGCTGCCGCGGCTGCTCGAGGCCGGAGACGATCTCGACCCGGAGCTCCGCGAGACGGTCGCGAAGCGTCAGCTGATCGAACTCGATCCCGAGCCGATCGACCCACCGGACCAGCCGAAACTGCCCAGCTTTGACCCACCGCCCACGACGGGCTAATCTAGATCCTTGTGTTCGGGCTTGTCCCGAGCCTTGTGCGTGCCCTCAGGTCTTCGTGTCAGTGGTGTTCGCACGGCAGCAGTCGTGGAACCGTCCGCGGGGCTGCAAACCCATCATCAGGTGACAGAAAGAAGAGCTACGCGGTGCCCACAATTAACCAGCTGGTCCGTAAGGGCCGCGAGGACAAGGTGAGCAAGACCAAGACACCGGCACTCAAGGGCTCGCCCCAGCGCCGGGGCGTGTGCACCCGGGTGTACACGACCACTCCGAAGAAGCCGAACTCGGCTCTTCGCAAGGTTGCGCGCGTCCGGCTGTCCTCCGGCGTGGAGGTCACCGCGTACATCCCCGGTGTCGGCCACAACCTGCAGGAGCACTCGATGGTGCTCGTCCGCGGCGGCCGGGTGAAGGACCTCCCGGGTGTCCGTTACAAGATCATCCGCGGTTCGCTCGACACCCAGGGTGTCAAGAACCGCAAGCAGGCTCGCAGCCGCTACGGCGCGAAGAAGGAGAAGTAATGCCTCGCAAGGGCCCCGCCCCGAAGCGTCCGCTGCCGGCCGACCCGGTCTACGGTTCGCCGCTGGTCAGCCAGCTGGTCAGCAAGATCCTCCTCGACGGCAAGAAGACGATCGCCCAGGGCATCGTCTACACCGCCATGGAGGGCACCCGCACCAAGACCGGCATCGACCCGGTGCAGACCCTGAAGCGCGCGCTGGACAACGTCCGGCCTGCGCTGGAGGTCAAGAGCCGTCGTGTCGGTGGTGCCACCTACCAGGTCCCGATCGACGTCAAGCCGGGCCGCGCGACCACGCTGGCCATGCGCTGGTTGGTCAGCTTCGCCCGGCAGCGCCGTGAGAAGACGATGGCCGAGCGGCTGATGAACGAGCTGCTCGACGCGTCCAACGGTCTGGGGGCCGCGGTCAAGCGCCGCGAGGACACCCACAAGATGGCCGAGGCCAACAAGGCCTTCGCCCATTACCGCTGGTAATCCACCCCTTTACCACCGATTCGTCACCGACCCGGGTGCGCTACCGCGCATCTGGGTCTGACACGTCAGAGAGAGTCACATGGCTGTCGACATCAAGACCGATCTGTCCAAGGTCCGCAACATCGGGATCATGGCGCACATCGACGCGGGCAAGACCACCACGACCGAGCGCATCCTCTTCTACACCGGTATCAACTACAAGATCGGTGAAGTGCACGAGGGTGCGGCGACGATGGACTGGATGGAGCAGGAGCAGGAGCGCGGCATCACGATCACGTCCGCCGCGACGACCTGCCACTGGCACGACACCCAGATCAACATCATCGACACCCCCGGTCACGTGGACTTCACCGTCGAGGTGGAGCGTTCGCTCCGCGTCCTCGACGGCGCTGTCGCGGTCTTCGACGGTGTGGCCGGCGTGGAGCCGCAGAGCCAGACCGTGTGGCGTCAGGCCGACCGGTACAAGGTCCCGCGGATCTGCTTCATCAACAAGCTGGACCGCACCGGTGCGAGCTTCGACTTCTGCGTGTCGACGATCAAGAGCCGGCTGAACGCGATCGCGGCGATCCTGCAGCTCCCGATCGGTTCCGAGGGCGGCTTCCTCGGTGTCGTCGACCTGGTCCACATGCGCGCTCTCACCTGGCGTGGCGAGACGACCATCGGCGAGGACTACACGATCGAAGAGATCCCGGCCGACATGCTCGAGCAGGCCACCGCGGCCCACCACGAGCTGGTCGAGCTGATCGCCGACTACGACGACCAGGTGATGGAGTCCTACCTCGAGGACGAGGACTCGATCACTCCGGAGCTGCTCCAGGCCGGCATCCGGCGCGCCGTGCTCTCCAGCCAGATCACTGCCGTGCTCTGTGGCAGCGCGTTCAAGAACAAGGGCGTCCAGCCGTTGCTCGACGGCGTCATCGCCTACCTGCCGTCGCCGCTCGACGTGCCGGCCATCAACGGCTTCAAGCCGGGCGACGAGTCGGTGGTCATCGAGCGTCACCCCGACGACTCGGACCCGTTCTCGGCGTTGGCGTTCAAGATCGCCGCCGACCCGCACCTGGGTCGTCTGACCTACATCCGGCTCTACTCGGGCAAGCTCGAGGCCGGGTCGACCGTGCTCAACGCGACCAAGGGTCGCAAGGAGAGGATCGGCAAGATCTACCAGATGCACGCCAACAAGCGTGAGGAGATCGCGTCGGTCGGCGCCGGCCAGATCGTCGCCGTGATGGGTCTGAAGGACACGACCACAGGCGAGACCCTGTCCGACCAGGCCAAGCCCGTCGTGCTGGAGTCGATGGACTTCCCGGCACCGGTGATCGAGCAGGCCATCGAGCCCAAGACCAAGTCCGACCAGGAGAAGCTCGGCGTCGCCATCCAGCGGCTGGCCGAAGAGGATCCGACCTTCCGCGTCCACACGGACGAGGAGACCGGTCAGACCATCATCGCCGGCATGGGCGAGCTGCACCTCGAGGTGCTGATCGACCGGATGAAGCGCGAATTCCGCGTCGAGGCCAACATCGGCAAGCCGCAGGTCGCCTACCGCGAGACCCTGCGTCGTCCGGTGACCAAGGTCGAGTACACCCACAAGAAGCAGTCCGGTGGCTCGGGCCAGTACGCCCGCGTGATCATCGACCTCGAGCCGCTCGAGCCGGGCTCGGGTTACGAGTTCGTCAACGCGGTGACCGGTGGACGTATCCCCAAGGAGTACATCCCCGCGGTGGACGCCGGCATCCAGGACGCCATGCAGTTCGGCGTGCTCGCCGGCTACTCCGTCGAGGACATCAAGGTCACGCTGCAGGACGGCGCGTACCACGATGTCGACTCCTCGGAGCTGGCGTTCAAGATCGCCGGATCGATGGTCTTCAAGGAGGCCGCCCGTCGTGCCGACCCGGCTCTGCTCGAGCCGGTCATGGCCGTCGAGGTGACCACCCCCGAGGACTACATGGGCACCGTCATCGGCGACCTGAACGCTCGTCGCGGTCAGATCCAGGCCATGAACGACCTGCACGGCAACAAGGTCGTCGAGGCCCTGGTGCCGCTGTCGGAGATGTTCGGCTACGTCGGTGACCTGCGTTCGAAGACCTCGGGCCAGGCCAACTACTCGATGGAGTTCCACTCCTACGCCGAGACCCCGAAGACCGTTTCGGACGAGATCATCCAGAAGGCACGCGGGGAATGACCCGCGGCCGCCGGTGTTCTCAGTTGACGCGCTGACGCGCGTCAGGAACACTGGACCGGGCAATTCGCCCGGTCGCACAAAGACCAGAAA
>CAWFIO010000011.1:0-121212 GCA_963815905.1 uncultured Actinomycetota bacterium
CGAACAAAGATTCAACCCATCTCTTCGTTGGCGGTGGTCTTCGGTGAGACCAATGGGGCCCGCAGGAGATGGGTGAGTCGAAGCGGCACCGTGGTGCAGGGTTGCTCGTTCAGGCCGTGAAGTGGTCGCGCAGAGCCGTGCGATAGCGATGACTGATCTCCGCGGCCGCATCCAGGTCGGCGTCACTCGGGTCGTGTCGGCTCAGCACGGGAACGGGCCATTCCGGTAATTGACCGGTGAGGGCCCAGGCTGCTTGGCGAGCGGCCCCGACGGCCACGCTTTCGAAGGTATCCGTGACCACGATCGGAATGCCGAAGACGGCGGTCGCCATTCCGCGTACGGCCTTCGATTGGGATGCTCCGCCGGTGAGGGTGATGGATGAGATCACGCCGGTCTGCTCGCGGAGGACGTCGACCCCGTACGCGAGGCTCCACAACACACCTTCGATGGTGGCGCGGGCCAGATTGGCCGGCGTCAGGTTCTTCAGCGTCATCCCGAGTAGATGTCCACGGGCATCGGGCAGCGGCGGCGTCCGTTCGCCCTCGAGATAGGGCATGTAGGTGAGGCCACCCGCGCCCGGTTCGGCGGACAGCGCCAGCCGGCTGAGCTCGTCGAAGCCCACGCCGAGCAGTTGAGTGGTGGCAACCAGATTGCGCGCGCCGTTGAGGGTGCAGACCAGGGGCATGAACGAGCCCGTCGCGTCGGCGAATCCCGCAACGGTTCCGGTCGGTTCATGGGTCTGGGTGCCGCACCGGGTGAAGGCGGTGCCACTCGTCCCCAGGGAGACCACGGCATTGCCGGTGGTCAGGCCCAGGCCGAGACCGGCGGCCATGTTGTCTCCGGTGCCGGGGGCGATGGCGATGCCCTCGGGGGTATGACCGATGATCTCGGACGGCCCGGCCACCCGCGGCAACTCGAGCCCGTGGCCGATCGCGCGCTGGACGAGGTCGTCGCGGTAGGTGTTGCTGGTGGCGTCGAAATAACAGGTTCCGGACGCATCGCCGCGGTCGGTCACCGGGGCGAACGTCCGTCCGCCCAGCTGCCAGCTGAGCCAGTCGTGCGGAAGGACCACCGAAGCGGTGCGGGCGGCGTTCTCGGGCTCGGCGCGAGCCAGCCATCGCAGCTTCGACACGGTCATCGACGCCACCGGCACCGTACCCACGGCATCAGCCCACGCCTGTCCGCCGCCGAGTTCGGTGATCAGATCCGTGGCGTCGGAGGCCGAGCGGTTGTCGTTCCACAGCAGGGCGTCGCGGACCAGTTCACCCTGGTCGTCGAGGGTGACCATGCCGTGCTGTTGGCCGCCCACGGCGATGGCCTGCACGCCGTCGAGCAGTGCCGGATCAGCGGTCGCCTCACGGTACGCATCCCACCACGCCTTCGCGGACACGGAGGTCCCGTCCGGGTGCGCAGCCCGGGCCGAACGGACGACTGCACCCGTTTCGAGGTCACAGACCACCACTTTGACCGACTGCGTGGACGAATCAACACCGGCGACAAGGCTCACGGACGTCACGATAGCGACCGTGCCGTGCTGACCGAGACACCACGGTCGATGAACGGCTGCAGTGCTCCCGGGCTGATCGAGCCGGCAACGGCGATGTGCTCGATCTGATCGATGGAGGCGAACCGTACGAGCGCGGACGTGCCCAGGGTCGCCGCGGTGGCCAGGGCGATGACCCGGTCGGCGCACGAGACCTCGACCTGCGACACGGCGGCCGCGGCCGGCGTCGACTGCGTGAGTCCCTGCTCGAGGGTGATGCCCGCTGGGCACACGACACTGACGTCGACGTGCAGTCGCTGCATCTCGGTCACCGCCCAGTCGCCCTCCTGGGCCCGGGTCACCGGCGACACGGCTCCACCGATGTTGTAGACCTCGAGGCGGCTGGCCCGCGAGAGCACGATCGCCGCGTCGAGGGAGTTGGTCACCACGGTCAGCCCCGCGGACTCCGGTGGGGTGATCACGATGGCGTTGGCCAGCGCGAGACCGAGTACGCCGGTGCCGAGCAGGATCGAACCGGATCGGGGGAGATCCCGCCAGACCCGGGCAGCCAGCTCCACGTGGTCGCTGTCCGGTGAACGGGACCCGGTCCGGGCGGCCAAGGGGGCGGCGTCGAGCGGGATGGCACCACCGTGCACCCGTTGCAGCTTGCCGGCCGCTTCCATCGCCTTGAGGTCACGACGGATGGTCTCCTGGGCCACGGAGAGCCGGGTCGCCAGATCGACGACATCCACCCGACCCTGCGCGGTCAGCCACTCGCTGATCGCCCGGTGGCGCGAGCTGGTCTGTCGTTGCGCGACGGACATCGACGACGCTCCGATCCGGTCGGACGGGGAAGGTTGGTGGCCGAATGGTTTGGATCGACTACCGATTGTGTTGACTCGTGGAGCGTAGCGGTTGGCCTTCGTGCCCGGTTCAGGACCCCGCTGACCGGGTGGCCGCCCGGTAAGGATGCCCGATCATGACCGAAGCGCCGATAGAACGCGGTTCCCGTGGCAAAATGGCCGTGGCGTCCGGCCGTGGCGTCCGGCCGTGGCGGAAAGGAGGGTGGGTCGATGACGATGTATCCACCCGAGCGTCAGCGAGCCATCACCGGACTCCTGATGGGCGAAGAGGGCCGCCGAGCCAGCGTGGCGTTGATCAGCGAGCAGCTCAAGGTCACCACGGAAACGGTCCGCCGCGATCTCGACGTGCTCGAGCGTCGGGGGGTGCTGCGCCGGGTGCGCGGTGGGGCCGAGCTGATGGACTCCACGCCGTTCGAGCAGGCCCTCGCGGCCCGGCACGCCGAACAGTTCGACGACAAGGTGCTGATCGCGCGTCGGCTGGTGGCCGAGCTCCCGCCCGACGGCGTGGTGGTGCTGGACTCGGGGTCGCTGACCTTCGTCTGCGCCCAGGCCATGCCGCGGGACCGGCCCCTCGCCGTCGTCACCAACAACCTGCCGGCCGCGCAGTATCTGGCCGACTACGACAACCTGCGCGTCTTCACGCTGCCGGGCACGATCCGCGGGCTGACCTCGGCCGCGGTCGATTCGTGGACCACCCGGCGGCTGGCCACGTTGACCGCCGACGTCGCCATCATCGGCGTCAACGGGCTCACCCCGTCGCACGGTCTGACCACCACCAACCCCGAGGAAGCGGCCACCAAGCGGGCCATCCTGCTGGCCGCTCGCCGTCGCATCGTCCCGGTCATCTCCGGCAAGCTCGGACGCAATTCGTTCTGCTCGTTCGCAGCGGTCAACGAGATCGACCTGATCATCACCGACCGGGAGGCCAACGGCGAACTGGTCCGCGAGCTGGCGGCGGCCGGCCCCGAGGTGGCCATCGCCGAGTAGCGGCTCTGCGGCTGAGTCGGCCGGAACGAGCACGGGTGCCGAGCCACTAGAGTGGATCGAATGAGTGAGCGACCGCCGGCAGGTGCCGGGCGACCGCCGCGTGATCCCCGTGGAGGGGGTCGGCGGAACGACCAACCACCGAATGGCGACCGGTCCAACCGGGGGGACGACCGCCCCCGCGGCGGCCAGCGTCGCGACGACGATCCGCGCCGCGGCGGTGATGCGCGCCGCGGTGGTGAGCCCCGTCGCGGCAGCGATGCGCGGCGTACCGACGATGCGCGTCGTAGCGGCGGGGACCCGCGACGCTCGGAACCCGCCGGTCGCGGCGGAGATCCGGCCCAGCGTCCCGATCGTGGACGCAGCGGACCCGACGACCGCGTCCGCGAGCCACCCCGGCCCGGTCTGGCCCGCAAGGCCAACGAGCCGCCGGTCCCCGAGGACGTCGACCCTCGTCTGCTGCCCCGTGCGGTCCGCGCCGAGCTCCGCGGTCTGCCGGCCGAGCTCGCCGAGATCGTCGCTGCGCACCTGGTGGCCGCCGGCCAGCTGATCGACACCGAGCCCGAACTCGCGTACGCCCACGCCGAGGCGGCCCGTCGCCGGGCGGCCCGGTTGCCGATCGTCCGCGAGGCGGCCGCTGAGACCGCGTACGCGGCCGGTCACTTCGACGTGGCGCTCAGCGAGTTCCGCGCGCTCCGGAGGATGACCGGAACGCACGACTACCTGCCGGTGATGGCCGACTGCGAACGCGCTCTCGGGCGGCCGCAGAATGCGCTCAAGCTGGCCCGCGAGGCCGATTCGCTCGGCCTGGATCCGGCCCTGCGGATCGAGATGATCATCGTCGAGGCCGGGGCCCGTCGCGATCTGGGGCAGACGCCCGAGGCGCGACGCATCCTCAACCGCGCGGTCGAGTCGATCAAGCCGAGCGAGGCGGTTCGGACCGCCCTGGCGCGGTTGCGGTACGCGCTGGCCGAGGTGCATCTGGCCACCGGTGAGCAGGACCGGGCCCGGCAGTGGTTCGTCGCCGCCGCCGAGATCGACCGGGACGGCGAGACCGACGCCGCTGAGCGGGTGGACGAACTCGACGGGATGAACATCGAGTTCGACGACTCCGACCCGGAGGACGACGCCACCGGGGACGACGGCGACGAAAGCCGGGATCGATCCGAGAGACAGGATCGCGCCGAGGGCCGCATGGAGGACCCGGGGTCCTCGTGGGAGCGCCGGTGACGACGACCGCCACGGCCCGGGTGCTCGCCGACGGCTACGACGGGGTGCTGTTCGACCTCGACGGCGTCGTCTACCTGGGGCCGGTCGCGGTGGTCGGTGCGCCCGAAGGCATCGCCGAACTCCGTGACCGCGGAGTGAAGGTCGGCTTCGTCACCAACAACGCCGCCCGGCCGCCCGCCGTGGTCGCCGAACACCTGAGCGAGCTCGGGATCGCCACCGCAGCCGCCGATGTCGTCACCTCGGCCCAGGCCGCGGCCGATCTGCTGCGGCAGCGGTTCGGGGCCGGGGCCCGGGTGTTGCTGGTCGGCGGCGAGGGCGTCGCCGATGCGGTGGCCGAGGCCGGTCTGGTCGGGGTGCACAGCGCCGACGACGACCCGATCGCAGTGATCCAGGGCTACGGCTTCGGTCTGGCCTGGCAGGAACTCAACGAGGCGGCGGTCGCCATCAATCGCGGGGCCCACTGGGTCGCGACCAACACCGATCCGACCCGGCCCACCGACCGTGGTCTGGTCCCCGGCAACGGTGCGGCCGTCGCGGCCGTCCGGCTCGCGGTCCAGGTCGAGCCCGAGGTGGCGGGCAAGCCCTACCGCCCGCTGCTCGACGACACCATCGCCCGGCTGCAGCTCGGGCGGCCGTTGTTCGTCGGGGACCGGCTCGACACCGACATCGCCGGCGCGATCAATGCCGGTCTGGACAGCATGCTGGTGCTCAGCGGATCTCACGGCGTGGCTGAACTCCTGGTCGCGGTCCCGGGCGAGCGGCCCAGTCACCTGGGCGCCGATCTGCGCGCTCTGCTCGCGCCGGCCCTGGTCGTCGAACAGGTCGGCGACAGCGTCCGGTGTGGGGTGGCGCTGGCTCGCGCGGACGGGGACCAGCTGATCGTGGAGGGTGGCGACGGAACCGTCGAAGCGCTCTGGGCCGCCGCCCACGTCTGCTGGGCCGCCGCCGACGACGGCCGACCGTTGCGGATCGACGCGGTGTCGAGCCGGCTGATCGTGGCCCCCGGGTAGCGTGAGGTCGTGATCGACCCGACGAGTTACAGCGAGTACGTCCGACTGATCCGTGATCGGGTCGGGCATCTGGCCGACGAGGTCTGGAACGCGGGCCGAGCGAACCGCGAGTTGTTCGAGTCGCTGGTCTCGGCCGAGGTCGACAAGGCGACGAAGCTGCTCGGTTTCGCCAAGGCCGCCGACGTGGACGGGCTGCGCTCGGAGTCCGACGAGCTGCTGAGCGACCTGACCGCGGTCCGCGCCGAGCTCCTCATCCTGCGGGCCGAGATCGCCGATCTGCGCGCCCAGGTCGCCGCATCGAAGCCCGAGGCCCCGGCCCCGAAGGCGCCCGGGCGGAGGCCTCCGGCCCGCAGGACCCCGGTCAAGGAGACCCCGGTCGAGCAGGCCCCGGTCGACGGCCCGCCCGTCGATCTGGTCCCCGGCCCGCCCACGGACCCGACCGAGCCGGGGAGCGTCGTTGACTGACCCGGCAACCCCACCGCAGGCGGTCGGCGGCACTCGGCGGCCCTTGTTCGGTGACGAGCCGATCGACGCCGCGCTGACCGAGCTCGACGATCTGGCCGAGCGACCCCTGGCCGAGCACCACGACCGGCTGGTCCGGGCCCACGAGGCGCTGCACGACGCACTCGAACGGCGCGACGACGCCGACCCCACCGGTGCCCGACCGGCTTGACCACGAGCTCGCCGCCCGCGGGCTGGCCCAGTCGCGGAATCAGGCGCAGCGGCTGATCCGCAGCGGTGCCGTGCGGGTCGATGGCGTCGTGGTCACCCGTGGCTCCACCCCGGTCGGACCCGAAGCACGGATCGAGGCCGAGGTCGACCGCTACGTGTCGCGAGCCGCGTACAAGCTGATCGGCGCGCTCGACGCCCTCGAGCTCACGCCGCAGGGTCGGGCGCTCGACGCGGGCTCGTCGACCGGCGGGTTCACCCAGGTGCTGCTCGAACGCGGCTGCGACGCGGTGTTCGCGGTTGACGTGGGCACCGATCAACTCCATCCGAGCCTGCGCGACGACCCGCGGATCACGCTGCACGAGCAGACCCACCTGCGTGACCTCACCCTCGGCCACCTCGGGGGCCGGCCGGTCGATCTCGCCGTAGCCGACGTCTCGTTCATCTCGCTGGTCCCGCTCATCGCCCCGATCGCCGCGGTGGTCGCACCGCACGGCTGGCTGCTGCTGTTGGTCAAGCCGCAGTTCGAGGTCGGGCGGGAGCGGCTGGGTCGTGGTGGCGTGGTCACCGATCCTGCGCTGCACCGCGCCGCGGTCGATCAGGTCGGGTCGGCGCTCGCCGAGCACGGCTGGCGGGTCGTCGCCGAGGTCCCCAGCGCGTTGCCCGGAGCGAACGGGAATCAGGAGTACTTCGTAAGATGTGCCAGGTGATCGCGCAGGGGGCCCCGTGACCCGGGCGGTGGGGGTGCTGACCCACATGGGCCGGCCGGCGGCCATCGCCGCCGCCACCCGGCTGATCGATGGCCTGAACGCGGCCGGGATCGTGGCGGCGCTGCCCGAGGAGGATCTCAGCGAGCTCGAGCCGAGATTCGGCGACGCCGTCCGCGCGCTGCCCAAGCCGATCACCGCCGCCGACGGCATCGAATTGCTGATCGTGCTCGGTGGCGACGGCACCATCCTGCGCGGGGCCGAGTGGGTGCTCGAGGCCGAGATCCCGCTGCTCGGCGTCAATCTGGGCCACATCGGCTTCCTGGCCGAGGCCGAGTCCTCCGAGATCGACAGCATCGTGTCCCGTGTGGTCGAGCGCTCGTACGCGGTCGAGGAGCGCTTCACGATCGAGGTCCAGCTGCGGCGCTGCGACGACCCGAGCACCCCGATCTGGCGTTCCTCCGCGATCAACGAGGTCACCATCGAGAAGGCGTCGCGCGAGCGGATGCTCGAGGTGCTGGTCGAGGTCGACGGCCGCCCGCTGTCGCGCTGGGCCTGCGACGGGATGCTCGTGGCCACCCCGACCGGATCGACGGCGTACGCCTTCTCCGCCGGAGGACCGGTCATCTGGCCGGGGGTCGACGCCCTGCTGGTGGTGCCGCTCAGCGCGCACGCCCTGTTCGCCCGGCCGCTCGTGCTGGGTCCGACCTCCACCGTGGTCACCGAGGTGGTCAGCAGCTCGCAGACCCACGGGGTGGTCTGGTGCGACGGCCGGCGGTCGGTCGAGTTGATGACCGGGATGGAGATCGAGGTGACGGCGGGACCGCACCGGTTACGGCTGGCCCGGTTGTCCGAGGCGCCGTTCACCGACCGGCTGGTCAACAAGTTCGGGTTGCGGGTCGAGGGTTGGCGCGGCGCGGCCGAGAACCGCCTGCAGTTGTGATCGTCTGGAACGGTGCAGTGCGACGATCCGATGACCCACACCCCGGCATGAGCAGCTCCAGCACGATGACACCCGGCACGATGACACCCGGCACGAAGACCGAGCCGTCTCGATGATCGAGGAACTGCGGATCGCCGATCTCGGCGTGATCAGCTCGGCCGCGCTGCACCTGCACCCGGGGCTGACCGTGGTCACCGGCGAGACCGGTGCCGGCAAGACGATGGTCGTGACCGGGCTCGGGCTGCTGCTGGGCGGCAAGACCGATGCGACGACCGTGCGGACCGGCGCTGAGCGGGCCCGGGTGGACGGCGTCTTCCGGATCGACGACCCCGAGGTGACCGAGCGGGTCCACCAGGCCGGGGGCGAGCTCGACGAGGACGAGTTGATCATCACCCGCCGACTCAGCGCGACCGGTCGCTCGCGCGCCTATGTCGGCGGCGTACCGGTGCCGGCCGGAGTCTGCGCCGGCGTGGCCGAACGGCTGATCGCCATCCACGGCCAGTCCGAGCAGCTCCGGCTGACCGGTGCCGAACGCCCGCGCGAGCTGCTCGACCGGTTCGCCGGCGCCGATCACCAGGGCACCCTCGAGCGTTACCGGACGGCGTACGCGACCCGCCGCAGCGCCGCGACCGAGCTGACCCAGCTGCGGTCCGAGGCGCAGGCCCGGGCCCGCGAGATCGACCTGCTGAGCTTCGGACTCGGCGAGATCGAGAAGGTCGACCCCCAGCCGGGGGAGGACACGGCGCTGGGCGAGGAAGCGCGCCGGCTGCAGTCGGCCGACGACCTCAGATTGGCCGCCCAGACCGCGCTGTACGCGGTGGCCGGCGGTGACGACGAGGCCGGCGGAGCGCTGGTCGACGTGACCCGGGCCCGCCGGGCGGTCGAGGTGGTGGCCGACGACCCCGAGCTGGGTGATCTGGCCAAGCGACTGGCCGAGAGCAGCTATCTGCTCGCCGACGTGGCCGCCGACCTGGCGCGCTACATCGAGGACCTGGCCGCGGATCCGGGTCGGCTCGAGCAGATCGCCGAACGGCGGGCGGCGCTCGCCGGGCTGACCCGAAAATACGGCACGACCATCGACGAGGTGCTGGCCTGGGGTGCGGTGTCCGCCGCCCGGCTCGACACCCTGCAGACCGGTGACGAGCGGATCGACGCGTTGGCGGCCGAGGTGGCACGGCTCGACGAGCAGATCGCCACGCTGGCCGCCGAGGTGTCGAGGCTGCGCCGGCGGGCGGCCGATCAGTTCGCCGCCCGGGCGGTGGCCGAGCTGGCTCCGCTGGCCATGCCCCACGCCCGCCTGGTCTTCGCCTGCACGACGGTCGAGCCCGGCCCCCACGGGGCCGACCACGTCGAGCTGTTGTTCGCCGCCAACCCCGGGAGTCCGCCGCGGCCGCTGGGCAAGGCCGCCTCGGGCGGCGAGTTGTCGCGGGTCCGGCTGGCGCTCGAGGTCGCGCTCGCCGCCGGGCACACCCCGGGCACGTTGGTCTTTGACGAGGTCGACGCCGGGATCGGCGGCAAGGTGGCGGTGGAGATCGGTCGCCGGCTGGCCGCCCTGTCCCAGCACACCCAGGTCGTGGTGGTGACCCACCTGGCCCAGGTGGCCGCGTTCGCCGATCGGCACTACGTGGTGGTCAAGTCCAGTGACGGGCAGGTGTCCACCAGCGGGATCCGCCAGGTCGCCGAGCGGGATCGGGCCGCCGAGCTGGCCCGGATGATGGCCGGTCTCGAGACCAGCGACTCCGCCCTCGCCCACGCCGGCGAGCTGGTCGAACTGGCCGCCGCGTCGCGGACGGCAGGCTGATGAGCCCGCGAGCGGCGCAGCCGGCGGGCCTGGACATGGGCGGCTTCGCCCGGCTGCTCGGGCTGCGGATCGACGCCGCCTCGGCCGATGAGGTGTCGGCCGGCTGGACGGTGACCGAGGCCTTGTTGCAACCGTTCGGGCTGCTGCACGGCGGTGTGCACTGTGCCGTGGTGGAAACCCTGGGCAGTATCGGCGCGGCGCTGTGGTGGGGCGACCGCGGGAGCGCGGTCGGCGTACACAACGGCACCGATTTCTTCCGGTCCTCCCGGCTCGGTGACGTACTGACCTCGGTGGGCCGGCCGGTGCATCGAGGCCGGTCCCAGCAGCTGTGGCGGGTCGAGACCCACGACGGGCAGGGCCGACTGGTCAGTGCCGGTGACGTCCGGATCCAGAACCTCCCGGCGTGAGCGATAGGGCCGCACCGGGAATTGCGGCAGGATGGGGGCCGCGATGAGACTTCCGGCCCTGCTTCGGCGACGGACCACCCCGACCGAGATCGGCGGCGTGGTCCGGGTGGATCGGCGTACCAAGAATCTGACCAAGCGGCTCCGCCCGGGGGAGATCGCCGTCATCCACCACTCCGATCTGGATCGGGTGAGCGCCGAAGCGCTGGTGCTGACCGGGGTCACCGCGGTGGTGAACGCGGTCTCGTCGGTGTCGGGCCGTTATCCCAACCTGGGCCCGGGGATCCTGCTCGAGGCCGGCATCGTGCTCATCGACGCCGTCGGCGACGAGGCCTTCGCGTCGATCCACGAGGGGGACCGGTTGACCGTCGAGGGCGGCCGCCTGCTCGACGCCGGCGGGGCGGTCGTCGCCGAGGGCACGCTCTACACGACCGAGATCCTCGAGGAGCAGCTGCAGTACGCTCGCGAAGGCCTCTCGGATCAGATCGAGGCGTTCGCCGACAACACGATGACCTATCTCCGCGAGGAGAAGGAGCTGCTGCTCGAGGGTGTCGGCGTGCCCGAGATCCGTACGGTCATCGACGGCCGGCACGTGTTGATCGTGGTCCGCGGCTACGACTACCGCAGCGATCTCGACGCGCTGCGGCCCTACATCAGCGAGTACAAGCCGTTGCTGATGGGCGTCGACGGTGGGGCCGATGCGTTGATCGAGGCGGGCTATCGACCCGACCTGATCATCGGCGACATGGACTCGTGTTCCGACGCCACGTTGAAGAGTGGCGCAGAACTGGTCGTGCACGCCTACCACGACGGCCGCGCGCCCGGTCTGGACCGGATCACCGCCCTCGGGCTCGATGCGGTCGTCTTCCCGGCCCTGGGCACCTCCGAGGACGCCGCGATGCTGCTGGCCGACTCGAAGGGCGCCCGGCTGTTGGTCGCAGTGGGCACTCACGCCTCGCTGGTGGAGTTCCTCGACAAAGGCCGCGCCGGCATGGCCTCGACGTTCCTGACCCGGCTTCGGGTCGGGCCCAAGCTCGTCGACGCCAAGGGCGTCTCGCGGATCTACCGCAGTGAGATCAAGACCTGGCACCTGGTGCTGCTGGTGCTCTCGGGGCTGCTCGCGCTGGTCACCGCGCTGTTGTTCACCGATGTCGGATCGGCGCTGGGCAGCGTGATCGTGGCCCGGGTCGGCGACGCCCTCTACTGGATCAAGGAGCTGTTCACATGACGTCCGGGGGAGCTGGGTCGTGATCAACTTCCGCTACCACATCGTCTCGTTGATGGCGGTGTTCATCGCCTTGTCGGTGGGCATCGCGGTCGGGGTTTCGCTCAGCCCATCGGTCGACCAGGGCATCCTGGCGCAGGCCGCGCAGGACCGTGAGCAGGTCACCGAGCTGCGGACCGAACTCGACCGGGTCAAGGCGCTGGACGCCTACCGTGACGAGTACGCCCAACAGGTCGGCGACCAGGTGATCGACGGCATGCTGAGCGGGGTCCGGGTGGCCCTGGTCTCGATGCCCGACGCCCCGGCCACGGTGACCGAGGCCATCGGCACCGAGGTCGTGGCCGCGGGTGGCGTGCTCGTCCGCGAAGCCACGGTCACGGCCGAGGCGTTCGACCCGGCCCAGGCCGAGGCGCTGACCGCCGCGGTCGATCCCTTCCGGTCCGGGCTCGGCACCGATCCGACGTCGAGCCAGGCCACCCTCTTCGGGCGCGCGCTCTCGCGGTCGATCGGCAACCGGGGCGTGGTCGATCGCGACGACACCGCGGTGCGGCTGGGGGAAGCCCTGAGCAAGGGGGGCTGGGTCAACCTGACCGGCAACGCCACCACCCAGGCCGAGCTGGTCATCGTGGTGACCGCCGAGGCCTCCGATCCGCGCCCTGCGGTCGACGTGCTGACCGCGCACGTGCAGTTCGACCTGGCCCTCAAGGACGGGGCCGCGGTCGTGTTGGCCGGCCCCAACAGCGAAGACCTCGAGGGCACCGATGTGCTGGCGGCCCGGTCGGACCCGGTCGCGGTCGACACACTGTCCTCGGTCGACGTCGTCGATCTGCCCAGCGGGGTGACCACCGTCGTGCTCGCCGGCAAGGAACAGTTGAACGGCACCATCGGCAAGCAGTACGGCGCCCTGGCCAAGTCCGACGCACCGCTGCCCACGCTGCCGGTGCGCTGACGTGGGCCGGATCCGCCGGGCGCTCTCCGCCGCGGGCGTCGCCGCCGTGGTCGGCTACGCCGGTAACCGGATCACCCGACCCGATCCCGACGCGTCGACCCGATCGCGGTGGATCCGGGTCAACCACGCCGGTCACCGGGTGACCCTGGCCGAAGGTCCGGTAGCCGTCGTCGCCGTGCTGGCGGGTGGCCTCGTTGCCGGTGGCGGCCGGACGGCCCTGGCCGGGTCGCTGGCCGCCCTCGGCTCGGGTCTGGTCGGGGCGTACGACGACCTCGCCGGCTCGGCCCAGGCCCGCGGCTTTCGTGGACATCTGCACGCCCTGCGCCGCGGCACCGTGACCACCGGGCTGATCAAGATCGTCGGCGTCGGGCTGAGTGGAGCGCTCGCGGCGGTGCTGCTGCCGCGGCCCGGTCCGGCGCTGGTCGACCGGGCCATCGACACCGCGTTGATCGCCGGCACGGCCAACCTGGTCAACCTGTTCGACCTGCGACCGGGGCGAGCGGCCAAGGTCGTGCTGCTGCTCGGCGCCCCGCTCGTCGGGGCGGGCACCGCCCCGGCGCTCGGGGCGTCTATCGGCTGCCTGCCTGCTGATCTGGCCGCCCGCTCGATGCTGGGCGACTGCGGGGCCAACGCGCTGGGGGCGTCGGTGGCCACCGCAGCGGCGGCCGCGTTGCCGCGTACGCCGCGGCTGATCGCCCTGATCGCCGTGGTCGGACTCACCCTGGCCAGCGAGAAGTTCAGCTTCACCAGGGTGATCGCCGCCCACCCGGTGCTCGACCGGCTCGACCGGTTGGGCCGGGCCTAGCCCGTGCCCGCGGGCGGCGCCACCCCCCGAGCTCTCGGCTCTCTCGTCCTGAGCCTCGCCGGGCTGACGCTGATCGCCCGGGCCGTCGGGTTCGGACGCTGGTTGGTGTTCTCCAAGACGGTGGGCGACACCTGCCTCGGTGATGCCTACAACGTCGCGAACTCGCTGCCCAACGTGCTGTTCGAGATCGTCGCTGGTGGCGTGCTCGCCGGGGTGGTGGTGCCGGCGGTGGCCCGGCACGTCGGCGCGGGTCGGGAGGCGGAGGCCGGTCGGACCGTCTCGGCGCTGATCACCTGGACGCTGCTCATCCTCACCCCGGCCGGACTGGTGGCCGTGCTCGGCGCCGCGGCGTACGGGCGGTTCTTCGCCACCGTGTGCGTCGGTGGGGCCGAAACCGTGCGCGTGCTGCTGGTGATGTTCGCGGCACAGATCTGGCTCTACGGGATGGCCGTGGTCAGCGCCGGTGCTCTGCAGGCCCACCAGCGGTTCCTGGCCGCCGCGATGGCCCCGCTGCTCTCCAGCCTGGTGGTGATCGCGGCGTACCTGATCTTCGCGACCACCACCGCGCACCCGCTGGCCGTGCTCGGCTGGGGTACCACCGCGGGGGTGCTGGTGCTGGCGCTGACCACGGTGATCCCGTTGGCTCGGCTCGGCCTCCGGCTGCGGCCCCGGCTGCGGTTCGCGCCGGGCGACCGCTCGGTGGTGGCCCGGATCGCCGGCGCCGGGATCGCCGGACTCGTCGCGCAGCAGCTCAGCGTGCTGGTCATCACCTACACGGCCCGCGACCTCGGCGAAGGCGCGGTCACCCGCTACACCTGGGCCAACGCGATCTATCTGCTGCCGTACGCCGTGCTCGCCGCCCCCCTGCTGCAGCTGGCCTTTCCCCGCCTGGCCGCGGTGGGGGACCGACCGGCCGAACTGCGACGCGAGCTCGACCGGTTCCTGCCGCTGGTGGTGGTCGGAGGCTGGCTCGGTAGCGCGCTGCTGGTCGCCACGGCCGTACCGGTGGCGCGGGTCTTCGTGCTCGGACCGGGTTCGGGCGACACGGCGGCGTTGGCCGATCCGATCACCGCGCTGGGCCCGGCGGTGATCGGTTTCACGCTGCTCGGACTGGCCGGCCGGGTCCTGCTCGCCCAGCACCGGGCCCGCGACGCGGGGCTGACCACGCTGGTCGCCTGGGTCGCGGTGATCGCCGGGGTCGTGGTGTTCGGACGTTCGGTCCCGGCCATCGCGGCCGCGGTCTCGATCGGGATGGCCGTCGGCGCCCTGGTCGGCTGGGTGCTGGTCGCCCGTTCGCTCCGCTCGGACGGTCACGCCTGGTCACCGCGGCTGCTGGTGGGCCCGGGATTGGGTGGGTCGGTCGCCGCTGTGGTCGCCACGGCCGTGACCCGGTGGCCGGCGGGTCATTTGGGCGATGCCGGTCTGGTCACCGCCGCGCTCGGTGCGGTCGGGGTCGCCGTACTCTGTGCACTCATCTTCCTCGGCGTGCTCCGGCTGGTCCAGCCGCGGGTGTTCGCCTCGTTGCTCGACCTGCGGAGGAGCCGATGAAGATCGCGCAGATCCTGACCGCCAGCACCGGTGGGATCGGTCGGCACGTGGCCAGCGTCGCCGTCCGGCTCCGCGACTGCGGCCACCAGGTGCAGATCTATTGTCCCGAGATCACCGACCGGGCGCAGGGCTTCACCACGCTCGGGCTCGACGTCGCGCCGCTGGCCGCGCTGACCGGGCTCTCGGGAAGGACGCGGCGCAGGGGGGACGGCCCGGGCCGCACCGACGTGCTCCACGCCCACGGCTATAAGGCGGGTGGACTCGCGTTGCCCGTGCGGCTGGTCACGCGGAAGCCGCTGGTGGTCACCTGGCACAACGCCTTGCTCGGGCAGCCGCGCAACCTGGGCGCGAGCCCGCCTTTCGTGCTCCGCCGGGCCGTGGCCCGACACGCGGACCTGACGCTCGGGGCCAGCAGCGATCTGGTCGATCAGGCCCGGATCCTCGGGGCTCGGCGGGTTCGGCTGGCTCCGGTGGCCGCCCCGGGTCTCCGGTTGGATCCCGACCGTCGGGCGGCGGTGCGGGCACAGCTGGGGCTGGCGGCGGACGACCTCGCGGTGCTGACCGTGAGCCGGCTGGCTCCACAGAAGAACCTGATGATGCTGGCCGAGATCGCGGCTGAACTCCGCGACGTCCGATCGATCCGGTTCCTGGTCGTCGGCGAGGGGCCGGAGCGCGCTCGGCTCACCGCCCGGATCGCCGCCGACGGCTCGCAGGTCGCCCTGCTCGGCTCGCGCGACGACCTCTCCGACCTGATGGTCGCGGCCGACCTGGCCCTGCTCACCTCGACCTGGGAGGCGCGGGCGCTGGTCGCCCAGGAGGCGCTGCTGGCCGGCTTGCCCCTGGTCAGCACGGCCGTCGGCGGGATACCGGAGCTCGTGGGCGACGCGGCCTGGCTCGTTGACTCCAACGACGCGGCCGCGGCCGCGGCCGCGCTCCGCACCCTGGCGGCCGACCCGTCGGCGCGGATCCGGTGGGCCGCGGCCGGACGCGCGCAGGCGGCCACCTGGCCCGACGAGGACGACGTCGTCGACGACCTGCTGACCGCGTACGCGGGACTGATCCGGGCCAACTGAGCCCGGTCGGAGGGCGGCGGACCCGAAGCCGCGCTGCGTCGCCTAGAATTGAAGCCCGTGGGCTCCCGCGCGAAATTCACCAAGCATCTGTTCGTCACCGGCGGCGTCGCGTCGTCGCTCGGCAAGGGGCTGACCGCCTCCAGCCTGGGTAGCCTGTTGGTGGCCCGGGGACTGAGTGTGTCGATGCAGAAGCTCGACCCCTATCTCAACGTCGACCCCGGGACGATGAACCCGTTCCAACACGGCGAGGTCTTCGTCACCGAGGACGGCGCAGAGACCGATCTCGACGTCGGTCACTACGAGCGCTTCCTCGACGTCGACCTGTCGGCCGAGGCCAACGTCACCACCGGCAAGGTCTACTCCTCGGTGATCGCCAAGGAACGGCGCGGCGACTATCTCGGTGACACCGTGCAGGTCATCCCGCACATCACCAACGAGATCAAGGAATCGATGCTCGCCATGGGTGGGCCGGACATCGACGTGGTCATCCACGAGATCGGCGGGACCGTCGGCGACATCGAATCGCTACCGTTCCTCGAGGCGGCTCGTCAGGTCCGCCACGATGTGGGCCGCGAGAACGTCTTCTTCCTGCACGTCTCGCTGGTGCCCTACATCGGCCCGAGCGGTGAGCTCAAGACCAAGCCGACCCAGCATTCGGTCGCCGCACTCCGTCAGGTCGGCATCCAGCCCGATGCCGTGGTCTGCCGCTCCGATCGCGACATCCCGGATTCGGTGAAGCGCAAGATCTCGCTGATGTGTGACGTCGACGAGCAGGCCGTCGTCGCCTGCGTCGACGCCCCGAGCATCTACGACATCCCGAAGGTGCTGCACAGTGAGGGCCTCGACGCGTACGTGGTGCGTCGGCTCGACCTGCGGTTCCGCGATGTCGACTGGACGATCTGGAACGACCTGCTCGACCGGGTGCACCACCCGAAGGAGGAGGTGACCATCGGGTTGGTCGGAAAGTACATCGACCTGCCCGACGCCTACCTCTCGGTCAGCGAGGCGCTGCGGGCGGGGAGCTTCGCCAACCACGCCAAGGTCAATATCCGTTGGGTGCAGTCCGACGAGTGCTCGACCCCCGAGGGGGCGGCCCGGCTGCTCGGAGAACTCGACGGCATCGTCATCCCCGGCGGCTTCGGCATCCGCGGGGTCGAGGGCAAGGTCGGTGCGATCCGCTTCGCCCGCGAGAACCGGATCCCGATCCTGGGTCTGTGTCTGGGCCTGCAGTGCATGGTCATCGAGGTGGCGCGCAACCTGGCCGGACTCGAGGGCGCGGACAGCAGCGAGTTCAGCCCGGACGCGCCGCACAAGGTGATCGCCACGATGGCTGAACAGGTCGCCATCCTCGACGGCGGTGATCTGGGCGGGTCGATGCGGCTGGGCGCGTACACCGCAGAACTGGCCCCCGGCTCGATCGTGGCCAAGCGCTACGGGCAGTCCGAGGTCTCCGAGCGGCACCGGCACCGCTACGAGGTCAACAACGCCTACCGGGAGCAGTTGGAGCGGGCCGGCCTGGTCATCAGCGGCACCTCCCCGGACTCGAAGCTGGTCGAGTTCATCGAGCTGCCGGCCGATGTCCACCCGTACTTCGTGGCCACCCAGGCCCACCCCGAGCTGAAGTCGCGCCCGACCCGGCCCCACCCGCTGTTCGTCGGGCTGATCGAGGCGGCGCTCGACCGCAAGATCGCCACCCGGCTGCCCGTCGATTCGCGCGACCGGTGACCGACGTCGTCGTCCTCGGGGCCGAAGAACTCGTCGACACCCCCGAGGCCTGGCCGGTCACCGGGAGCGAGGTGCTGGGCCGGGGCGCCATCGTCGATCTGGTCCAGGACGAGGTGCAGACCCCGGACGGTGAGCTGATCAAGCGCGAGTACCTCAAGCACCCCGGTGCCGTGGGGATCATCGCGCTCGACGACGACGGCCAGGTCGTGCTCGTGCGGCAGTACCGCCATCCGGTGCGGCACCGACTGATCGAACCGCCCGCCGGGCTGCTCGACGTCGCCGCTGAGGACCCGCTGCTCGCCGCCCAGCGCGAACTGGCCGAGGAAGCCGGTCTGGCCGCGGGGACCTGGCACGTGCTGGTCGATCTGTTCACCACGCCGGGGATCATCGGCGAATCGCTGCGGATCTTCCTGGCCCGCGACCTGTCCGACACCGATGCGCCGGAGGGCTTCGTCCGCGGGGGAGAGGAGGCCCACATGGACATCGTCCGGGCCTCGCTCGACATCTGTGTCGCGGCCGTGCTGGCCGGCCGCCTGCACAACCCGACCACCGTCGCGGGCGTGCTCGCGGCGTACGCGGCCCGCGAACGCGACCGCTTCGCCTCGCTCCGCCCGGCCGACGCCGACTGGCCCGCCCGGGTCAGCGGGCGCAGCTCCGACTGACCGCCTGACCCCGCCCGGACGACGTAAACTCAGCGGACACCTGGGGCGGTCGCTGTCCCGGGTGCCGACAGGAGAATCACGATGTCCTCGCAGCCGGAACCGACCGTTCCGATGAACCCCATCGGGCAGCCGGATCCGTACAGTCGGCCGACCGCGGACGGCCAGGCCAACCCGTACAGTGAGCCCACGCCGTACGGGCAGAGCGATCCCTACCCGCAGCCGACCTGGGACCCGTACCGCCCGGTCGCGTCGAGCGAGCCGACGGCGGCCTATGGCCAGGTGGCGCCGTACGGGCAGGTGGCACCGTATGGTCAGCCGATTGCGTACGAGCAGGTGGGACCGTATGGGCAGGTGGGACCGTACGGGCGCCCGACCGCGTACGAGCAGCAACTGGCCCACCGGCAGTACGTCCAGTACCAGAACGGGCTCTATGAGGCGCAGAAATCTCGGATGGTCGGTGGACTGCTCGGGATCTTCCTCGGCACCCTCGGCATCCACAACTTCTATCTCGGTCGTACCGGGGTCGGCGTGACCCAGTTGCTGCTGACGGTGTTGTCACTGGGAATGCTCACGCCTTTGGTCTTCCTCTGGTCGCTGATCGAAGCTATCCTCATCCTGACCGGTTCGCCGAGCTTTGCCGCGGACCGTCGAGGGATCCCCTTGCGGAACTGAGTTCAGCTCGGGTGAACGTTCCCGCGGGAACGTCGGGACGGACGCAGGACGTTTCGGCGGGGGCGCCGAAGGATCAACGAAACGTTCCCGCGGGAACGCGACGGCGGCCGTTCGGGCTCAGCGAGGGGTCGGCTAGGTTGCTGGCATGCGAGTGGGCGTTCCCTCCGAGATCAAGAACCACGAGTACCGCGTGGCCATCACCCCCTCGGGGGTGCACGAATTCGTCCGGCACGGCCACCGGGTGCAGGTCCAAGCGGGCGCCGGAACTGGTTCGTCGATCACCGATGACGAGTTCGCGGCAGCCGGGGCCGCCATCGTCGACGGCCCCGAAGCGGTGTGGTCGGACGCGGAGCTGATTCTCAAGGTCAAGGAGCCGATCGCGGTCGAGTACGACCGGATGCAGCCCGGGCAGACCCTCTTCACCTATCTCCACCTGGCCGCCAGCCGCGACTGCACGCGAGCGCTGCTCGACCGGCGGGTCACCGGGATCGCGTACGAGACGGTCCAGCTCAGCAGCGGTGCCCTGCCGTTGCTCGCTCCGATGAGCGAGGTGGCCGGCCGACTGGCACCCCAGGTCGGGGCCTACCACCTGATGCGTCAGGGCGGCGGTCGCGGAACGCTGATGGGTGGCGTTTCCGGGGTGTACGCGGCCAAGGTCGTGGTCATCGGGGCCGGCGTCTCCGGGATGAACGCCGCCGCGATCGCGCTGGGCATGCAGGCCGAGGTGCTGTTGCTCGACAAGAACATCGACAAGCTCCGCGAGGCCGACCGCATCTACCAGGGCCACCTGCAGACGGTGGCCTCGAACTCGTTCGAGGTCGAACGCGCGGTCCTCGACGCCGATCTGGTCATCGGGGCCGTGCTGGTCCCCGGGGCCAAGGCGCCCACGCTGGTCAGCAACGACATGGTTGCCGGGATGCGACCGGGCAGCGTCCTGGTCGACATCGCCATCGACCAGGGAGGGTGCTTCGAGGACAGTCGCCCGACCACCCACGCCGAGCCCACCTACCGGGTTCACGACTCCGTGTTCTACTGCGTGGCCAACATGCCGGGTGCGGTGCCGCACACGTCGACGTACGCGTTGACCAACGTCACCCTCCCGTACGCGCTGAGCCTGGCCGACCGCGGCTGGAAGGACGCCCTGCGGGCCGATCGGGCGCTGGCCCTGGGCCTCAACACCTACAACGGCGAGCTGACCAATGCTCCGGTCGCCCGTGCGCACGAGGTCGATCACCGCGACCTCGCCGGCATCCTCGGCTGATCTTGGACGACTCGCTGGCTCGGCTGATCGGGACCTATCTCGACCATCTGAACGTCGAACGCGGACTGTCCACCCACACGCTCTCCGCCTACCGGCGCGATCTCGAGCGGTACGCGGACTACCTCGCGGGCCGTGGGGTGACGACCTGGGCCGACGCCACCGCCGAGCTGATCAGTGAGCACACCGCGGAACTCCGGGCCGGCGGGCTCGCCCCGGCGAGTGTGGCCCGGGCGGTCGTGGCCATCCGCAACCTGCACCGCTTCGCCCTCGCCGAAGGCGCGACCGGTCACGACGCGGCCCGCGACATTGCCCCACCGCGGCCGCCGACAAGGTTGCCGAAGGCGCTGGCCCTGGACCAGGTCCAGGCCATGCTCGACACCCCCGACCCGACGAGCCCCCTGGGTCTGCGCGACGCGGCCCTGCTCGAGCTGTTGTACGGCACCGGCGCCCGGGTGTCCGAGGCGGTCGGGCTGGACGTCGACGACGTCTCGCGTCAGGTGCAGGTTGCCCCCGGGGCGCCGACCCCGGCGCTGCGGTTGTTCGGCAAGGGCAGCAAGGAGCGGATCGTCCCCCTCGGCTCGTACGCCCGCGCCGCGATCTCGGCCTATCTGATCCGGGCCCGTCCCGAGCTGGCCGGTCGGGCTGGCATCCGGTCCGGCGCCGGGATGCCCGCCCTGTTCCTCAACGCCCGCGGAGGTCGGTTGTCGCGGCAGAGTGCCTGGACGATCATCTCGACCGCTGCCGAACGCGCCGGGATCAGCACCGAGGTGTCGCCGCACACGCTGCGGCACTCGTTCGCCACCCACCTGCTCGACGGTGGCGCCGACGTGCGGGTGGTGCAGGAACTCCTCGGCCACGCCTCGGTCACCACGACGCAGATCTACACCCTGGTCACCGTCGATCACCTCCGCGAGGTCTACCTGGTCGCCCACCCGCGGGCGCGTTGACCCCAGCGGCGGCGCGCTAGAGTCCTCCGGAACACAACAACGGTGCAGGAAGGGGGGTTCGACGTGGCCGAAAACGGTGGAACCGAGCACGAGGACACGCGCGACGACGAGTCCCACGACGACCGGTCCCACGACGACGAGTCCCATGACGGCGGGTCCCACGACGACGAGTCCCATGACGGCGGGTTCCACGAGGATCACGACGGACTCTTCCCCGAGATGGCGATGCCGGTCGCGAAGCCCACCCCGGCGCGGACCAAACCCGTCGCCCCCGGGCCGGTGCTCGGACCGACGGGTCGACCGTTCCCCGATCTGCCGACCCCCGAGCCGTCCGTTCGCGGCGGCCAGGCGCTGATCATCGCCATGTGCAACCAGAAGGGCGGCGTCGGCAAGACCACGACGACGATCAATCTGGGTGCGGCGCTGGTCGAGCACGGACGTTCGGTGCTGCTGGTCGATTTCGATCCGCAGGGCTCGCTTTCGGTTGGCCTGGGCATCAACCCGCACACCCTCGACCGCAGCATCTACAACCTGCTGCTGAGCCGCGAGGTCTCGGTCGACGAGGTGATCACGGAGAGCGGTGTGGAGGGCATGGACATCCTGCCCAGCAACATCGACCTCTCCGCGGCCGAGGTGCAGCTGGTCTCGGAGGTGGCCCGCGAGCAGACGCTGCTGCGGGTCCTGGAGAAGGTCAAGGACCGCTACGACTTCATCCTGATCGACTGCGCCCCGTCACTCGGTCTGCTCACGATCAACGCCTTGACCGCGGCGGACAAGGTGCTGATGCCGCTGGAGTGCGAGTTCTTCGCCCTCCGCGGGATCGCGCTGCTGACCGACACCATCACCAAGGTGCAGGACCGGCTCAACCCGAAGCTGGAGATCCTCGGCATTCTCGGCACGATGTTCGACCCGCGCACCCTGCACTGCCGCGAGGTGCTCGACCGGGTCGTCCAGGCGTTCGGCGAGACGGTCTTCCACACGGTCATCCGGCGTACGGTGAAGTTCCCCGAGACGACGGTGGCCGGCGAGCCGATCACCACGTACGCCACCTCGTCGCCGGGAGCCGAGGCCTACCGTCAGCTGGCATTGGAGGTCCTGGCTCGATGCCGCGCCGCGTGAGCCTGCCCGGCGCATCGGAACTCTTCCGCACCACCACCGAGGCGGACACCGCCGAACCGACCACCCGGAGTCGTACGCGACCGGACCGGTCGTCGGCCCCCGGGGCCTCGGCGCGCGGAACCGGTCGGGTCCGGCACGACGAGAAGATCACCGTGTACGTCAGCCCCGACGAGCTGCTGGCCCTGGAACAGGCGCGGCTGGACCTGCGGGCCCGGCACGACCTCGCCGTAGATCGCGGCCGGATCGTCCGCGAGGCGATCGCGGTCGCGTTGGCCGATCTCCAGACCCGGGGCGGGGACTCCGAGCTGGTCCGCCGGCTCACCGGACCGTGAGCATCACCATGACCCGGCCGACCGACCTGAGCCAGCCGACCGACCTGAGCCAACCGACAGGCGTGAGCCAGCCGACCGGCGTGAGGGGGTCGACGGGGGGCAGCGGATCCGAGCCGGGTGCGGCCGACGCGCGGCCAGCCTCGTTTCAGTTGCACCTCGACAACTTCGAGGGCCCGTTCGACCTCTTGCTGCAGCTCATCTCGCGGCACAAGCTCGACATCACCGAGGTGTCGCTCTCGCGGGTGACCGATGAGTTCATCGCGCACATCAAGGCCGTGGGGAGCAGTGGGGACCTCGATCAGACCAGCCAGTTCGTGCTCGTGGCGGCCACCCTGCTCGATCTCAAGGCGGCCCGGCTGCTGCCCTCCGGCGAGGTCGAGGACCCCGAGGATCTGGCCATGCTCGAGGCGCGCGACCTGCTGTTCGCACGGCTGCTGCAGTACCGCGCCTTCAAGCAGGTGTCGGACTGGCTTGCCCGGACATTGGCGGGGGAGAGTCGGCGGTTCCCGCGTGACGTCGGACTCGAGGCCCGGTTCGCGGCGCTACTCCCCGAGGTGGAGCTCCGGCTCACCCCCGACCAGTTCGCCGCGCTGGCCGCCAAGGCGCAGACCCCCAAGCCGGCCGATCAGGTCTCACTCGCCCACCTGCACGCCCCCACGGTCAGCGTGCGCGAACAGGCGAGCCTGGTCGTCGACCGCCTGCGGAGGCAGCGGACCCTGACCTTCCGGGCACTGACCGGCGACGCCGCCGACCGACGGACGGTGATCGCGCGCTTCCTTGCGCTGCTCGAACTGTTCCGCGAGCAGGCCGTCGCCTTCGAGCAACGGTCGCCGCTGGGTGAACTGACCATCCGGTGGACCGGGACCGATGTGGGTGAGCTGGCCGTCTCCGACGAGTTCGACCCTCGACCCGCGCCGGCATCGGAGCCGCAGGACGGTGCGCCGTGACCGAGCCGATGTTCGCCACCGACCCAGCCCTGGAGCGCGACGATGCGGCGGTGTCCGGTGCCGTCGAAGCGCTGTTGATGATCGCCGCCGAGCCGATCAGCACCACCGAGATGGCCCAGGCGGTCGGCGTACCGACGGGCCGGATCCTCGACACGCTCGAGCGACTCACCGCGTTCTACGACGAGACCGGCCGCGGTTTCGAGCTCCGTGAGGTCGGTGGTGGTTGGCGTTATTACACCCGCGAGGAACACGCCGAGCTGATCGGTGCGTACGTGCTCGAGGGCCAGCGGACACGGCTGTCGCAGGCGGCGTTGGAGACCCTGGCCGTGATCGCCTACCACCAACCGATCTCGCGCGGCCGGGTCGCCGCCGTACGCGGAGTGAACGTCGACGGGGTGGTCCGGACGCTGCAGGCCCGCGGCCTGATCGCGGAGGCCGGCCACGACGCGGACTCGGGGGCGGTGGTGTTCGCCACGACGAGTTATTTCCTCGAGCGGATGGGCCTGTCGCGGCTCGACGAACTACCGCCGCTGGCCCCGCATCTGCCCGAGGTGTCCGAGCTCGAAGCGGAGCTGAGTCAGCTGTCCGACGTCTCCGCGGGAACGTTTTCCGACGCTCCCGAGCCGTCGATCGACCCGCTGGACGTTCCCGCGGGAACGCCGCCCGCCGGCGACGACCGCCAGAATCTGCGGCCGATGGACGAAGATGGCTGATGAACGACCATGACCGACGAGCAGGAACGAAGACACGATGAGTGAAGAAGAAGGCATCCGGCTGCAGAAGGTGCTGGCCGCCGCCGGTCTGGCGTCGCGCCGGACCGCGGAGAACATGATCAGCGAGGGCCGGGTCGAGGTGAACGGCCGGATCGTCACCGAACTCGGCACCCGGGTCATCCCGGACACCGACGTCATCCGGGTGGATGGGTCGCGGATCCCGCCGCCCCGGCGTCATCTGTACATCGTGCTCAACAAGCCGCGCGGCGTCGTCTCGACCATGGACGACCCGGAGGGACGGCGTACGCTCAGCGATCTGCTGGTCGGGAAGGTGCCGGGGCGTCGCTCCGAGCACGATCGGCTGTTCCACGTCGGGCGGCTCGATACCGACACCGAGGGCCTGCTGATCCTGACCAACGACGGCGACTTCGCCCAGCGGCTGGCCCATCCGCGCTACGAGGTGCCGAAGACCTATCTGGCGGAGGTCGCCGGGCTGGTCACCACCCCCACCATCAAGCGCCTCCGGCAAGGAGTGACGCTCGAGGACGGCCCGGTCCTGCCGAGCGCGGTCAAGATCGTGTCCACCGCCCCGGACAGGACACTGGTGCGGATCACCCTCACCGAGGGCCGGAACCGGATCGTCCGCCGTACGATGGACAAGGTCGGTCACCCCGTGCGCCGGCTGTCACGGACCGGTATCGGGCCCGTTCGACTGGGTAATCTCAAGGTCGGCGAGTTCCGGGAACTGACGCGTGAAGAGCTGGGCGAGTTGCTGGACCTGACCGGCGGCTGACCGCGCAGCACGATGACCAGGCGCCGAGTGCGCGGAGGTGACCATGGACCGTCGGATCTACGGACTCGAGACCGAGTACGGCGTCGCCTGTACGTCCGGCGGTGCCCGGCGGCTCACCCCGGACGAGGTGGCCCGCTACCTCTTCCGACGGGTGGTCACCTGGGGCCGGAGCAGCAACGTGTTCTTGCGCAACGGGTCGCGGATCTACCTCGACGTGGGGTCGCACCCCGAGTACGCGACCGCCGAGTGCGACGACCTCATCCAGCTGATCAACCACGACCGGGCCGGCGAGCGGATCCTCGAGGACCTGATCATCGACGCCGAGCAGCGGTTGGCCAGCGAGGGCATCAGCGGTGACATCTACCTCTTCAAGAACAACACCGACAGCCACGGCAACTCCTACGGCTGTCACGAGAACTACCTGATCTCCCGGATCGGTGACTTCTCCAAGATCACCGATGTCCTCGTGCCGTTCCTGGTCAGCCGCCAGCTGATCTGTGGTGCGGGCAAGGTCCTGCACACGGGGCGGGGCGCGGAGTACAGCCTGAGCCAGCGAGCGGAGCACATCTGGGAATCGGTGTCCTCGGCGACCACCCGGTCACGCCCGATCATCAACACCCGCGACGAGCCGCATGCCGATCCGGAGCGCTACCGGCGACTGCACGTGATCGTCGGCGACTCGAACATGAGCGAGACGACGACCCTGCTCAAGGTGGGGACGGCCGAACTGGTGCTGCGGCTCATCGAGGCCGGGGTGCCGATGCGTGACTTCACCCTGGAGAACCCGATCCGCGCCATCCGGGACATGAGCCGGGACCGGACCGGCCAGGTCAAGGTGGCGTTGTCCAACGGTCGCCGGGTCTCGGCGCTGGAGTTGCAGACGGAGTACTACGAGAAGGTCAGCGAATTCGTCCGCCGCGAGTCGCTCGGCACCGCGGTGATCGACCGGGTGCTCGATCTGTGGGAACGGACGCTGCGAGCGGTCGCCGAGGACAAGCTCGGGCTGATCGACACCGAGATCGACTGGGCGATCAAGCTGCGGCTGCTCGACCGGTATTCGGCGAAGCACCAGATGACGCTGGCGGATCCCCGCATCGCCCAGCTCGACCTCGCTTACCACGACATCCGCCGCAAGCGTGGCCTCTTCTCCCTCCTCGAGGCGCGCGGCCAGGCGGCGCGGGTCACCTACGATCCGGCCATCTTCCGGGCCAAGTCGGTCCCGCCGCAGACCACCCGGGCCAAGCTCCGCGGTGATTTCATCCGGGCCGCCCAGGAGGGTCGCCACGACTACACGGTCGACTGGGTGCACCTCAAGCTCAACGACCAGGCGCAGCGGACCGTGTTGTGCAAAGACCCCTTCGCCCACGTCGACGAGCGAGTCGACCGGCTGATCGCCGGCATGCGGACGAGCTGACCGCGCGGGCAAGATCCCACCTCCGCCCCAGCCGGGGCGGGTAGGGTGCGACGGTGCGTTTTTCTCCCCTCAAGGCCGCTGTTGTCGCGGGTGTCAGCGTTTCGCTGTTCCTGACCGCCTGTGGCAGCGACGATCCTGGCGACTCCGCAAGCGCTTCGCCGTCGGCGCCCGCCGACTCGGCCGCCCCCTCGGAGCCCGCGTCGGCTTCGCCGAGCGCCTCGCCGAGCGCCAGCGCCAAGCCGATCAAGAAGTCGGACAACTTCGACGCGGTGTTGGTGACCGGCGGATACGGCAAAGAGCCGAAGGTCAAGATCGACGGGGCGTACGCGATCGACAAGACCCGGACCAAGGTGCTCGAGCAGAGCAAGGGCGCCGTCGTCCAGCCCGGCTCGACCGTCGAGGTCGACTACTACGGGGTCGACGGCCGTACCGGGAAGAAGTTCGACGACTCGTTCAGCCGCGGCGCCCCGGTGTCGTTCCCGCTCGACGGGGTGGTTGCCGGGTTCCGCAAGGGCCTGGAGGGTCAGCGCCAGGGGAGCCGGGTGCTCATCGCGATGCCCGGCGAGGACGGCTACGACGGCTCCGGTGGCAACCCGCAGGCCGGTATCGAGGTCGGCGACACGCTGGTCTTCGTCGTCGACATCGTCTCGGTGCCGCTGACCGGGCCGGAGGGTTCGACCGTCAAGCCCAAGGACGGTCTACCGACGGTCACCGACAAGAACGGCACCCCCGACATCACCGTGCCGAAGACCGACCCGCCGACCGAACTCGTCGTGCAGCCGCTGATCAAGGGCAAGGGCAAGAAGGTCGCCGCGACCGACACCATCACCTTCGACTACCGCTACGTCACCTGGGCCGACGGCAAGCTGATCGAGGAGTCGTACGGCGCCAAGCCGGGCAACTCAGCGTTGTCCAGTCTGCTGCCGGGTATGGTCAAGGGCCTCGAGGGGCAGACCGTGGGCAGCCGCGTCCTGTTGGTGATCCCGCCGGCCGAGGGCTACCCCGATGGCAACCCGAAGCCGTCGATCGCTCCCGACCAGACCCTGGTGATGGTCGTCGACCTGTTGTTCACCGCGGCCTCCTAGCCCGGACGTTCCCGCGGGAACGCTGCTTCAGCGTCGTTCGAGGCGGCCGGCGGCCAGGCGACCGGCCGCGGCTGCGGCGAGGAAGTAGCCCGGATCGGCGTCAAGCCCGCGCCCCATGCTGGAGAGCGGGATCGGCGACGCGGCCAGGGCCTCCCGCAGCCCGGCCAGATCCACGTCCACCAGATCATGCCTGGCCAGGGTCTCTCGAGCGGCCCGCACCGGCTCGATGAGGTCCGCCACGTCGCTGCCGCCGTCGGCCGCGAAGTCGGGCACGGCCAGCCGGCACGATCGGAGGGCGACCCGCCCGTACGCGGTGAGGCTGTGGTGCGACACGCCACGGTGCCGGTCACGCGCGTCGGCGCCGGAGATCCGCAACGAGCCGATCGGATCCCCGCCGAGGATCGAGGCCGCGTTGACCGCCTCGCCGACCCCGACCCCGGAGAAACCCCACCGGGTGCCCGTTCCCAGGTTGCCGGGACCCTGCGTCACGACCGCCACCTCGGCTCCTAGTGCGATCCGGGCGGCGAGCAGACCCGAGTGCACGCTCACCGCCTCGAGGTCACCGCCGAAGGCCTGACCGACGGTCACCGTGGCGGCCAGCAGCCCCGCGTCGCGCAGCAGCGCCACCGAGCGGGAGAAAGCCAGCGGGAGGGCGCCCTGGTCGCTCATCACGTAGACGACCCGGGTACCGGGCCGATCATGGGTGATGCCGAGCAGGATCGGGGCCAGGGCCGAGTGCAGGTCAGCCACCACGACCGGGAGTCCGGCGAGATCGTCGGCTTCCGCCAGCCGGTCGTGGAACTCCGAACCCTGCTCGTCGGCCCCGGCCACCATCGCCTGTAGCGGCAGGTAGCGCGCTTTGACGAGATGCCCGGCGGGCGGTGGGGGCTGAGCCGACACCCGGCCGTCGGGGTCAAGGACCGCCACGACCAGGGCGTAGCCGCCGGTGCCGAGCCCGCGGTCCAGCGCCGCAACGTTGAGCAACACCCGGTCTCCGCGGGCCGGGGCGGCCATCAGGTCGGTGTAGACCAACGCGCGCACCTCCGCCCCGGTGTCGCTCCGCCGCGCCGTCACCTCGACCGCGCCGCGCCACCGACCGCGCTCGGCCACCACCTCGCCGTCGGCCCAGATGATCATCGGGCGGGTCCCGTGGGTCGCCGCTGACGGCGCCCCTGCGTTCTAGGTGTCACGGGTCGACCCTATTTCTCCG
The DNA here is from genome assembly GCA_963815905.1 of uncultured Actinomycetota bacterium. Lineage (GTDB taxonomy): Bacteria > Actinomycetota > Actinomycetes > Propionibacteriales > Propionibacteriaceae > Microlunatus. The sequence goes on from CAWFIO010000011.1 coordinate 28,575, forward strand.
CTGACCATCCACGGCGTACGCGGTAGCCGGGCCGGGTCGAAGACGTCGACCAGGGCCGGCAACGGAGCGTGCGGGAGCCCGAGCGAGTCGGTGATCCGGGCGAGTACCTCGTCGGAGCCGATGCCGTGGGCCGCGAGATCGGCCAGGGTCACCGCCCCGTCGCGTTTGGCCAACCGCCGGCCGGCGAGATTGAGCGCCAGCGGAACGTGTGCATAGAGGGGCGGAGCGGAGCCCAACAGCGTCGCCAGGTGGGCCTGACTGAGTGCGGCGTCGAGCAGATCCTCGCCGCGGACGACCTGGTCGATGCCCTGGGCCAGATCGTCGACCACCACGGCCAGGGGGTAGGCCGCCACCCCGTCGTTGCGCCGCAGGACCACGTCGTCGACCGGACCGCTCACCTCACCGTGCAGCAGGTCCGTCACCGTCTGCCGGGCGCCGTCGGCCCGCAGCCGCAGGGCGGGCGGGCGGGTCCGACGCCAGGCGTCGCGGGCGGCGGGGGACAGATCGCGGCAGGTACCGGGGTAGCGTCCCGAGCTGCCGTGCGGCGCCGAGGCGGCTTCGATGATCTCGCGACGGGTGCAGAAGCACTCGTAGGTCCGAGGCGCCAGCGTCCGGAGAGCGGCGCCGTACGCCTCGGCCCGCTCGGACTGCACCACGACCGGTCCGTCGAAGGTCACGCCCAGGGCGTCCAGGTCGGATCGCTGACGCTCGGCGACCCCGGGGCGCACCCGGCCGGCGTCCAGGTCCTCGATCCGCAGTCGGAACGCGGCTCCGGACGAGCGCGCGAAGAGCCAGGCCACGACGGCGGTGCGGAGGTTCCCGAGATGCAGGTCGCCGGTCGGGCTCGGCGCGAAGCGTCCCGCGGAACCCGTGGTGATGCGCTGCTGCTCCAACCGACATCTCCTTTGTTCGACCCGGCTGCGGTACGCCGATGCGGGTCCGCCGCACGCTAGGGCGGGCGGGTGTAGCGTGCACGACCGTGGCACCACGCAAGACCGAGAGGATCCTCAACCTCACCATCTGCTTGCTGGTGTCGGGCCGCTATCTTTCCAAGAGCCGGATCCGCGATGCGGTCGAGGGCTATCACGGCCTCAACGACGCGGCATTCGAGCGCACCTTCGAGCGCGACAAGGACGAGTTGCGCACGCTCGGGGTCCCGATCGAGGTGGGTAGCTACGACGCGCTGTTCGAGGACGAGCCCGGCTACCGCATCCGGTCGAGCGAATTCGCCCTGCCACCGATCGAGCTGGACGCCGACGAGGCCGCAGCGATCGGGGTCGCGGCGCGGGTCTGGCAGCACGCCGGGATGGCCGAGTCGACGATGAGCGCGATGGCCAAGCTCCGGGCCGCCGGAATCGAACCCGACACCTCCCAGCTCGGCGCGCTGCAGCCCTCGGTCCAGGCGAGCGAACCCGCCTTCGAACCGTTGTGGACCGCCGTCCTCGACCGCGCCCGGGTCGTGTTCACGTATCGCGAAGGGGCCAAGCGCACCCTCGAGCCCTGGGGGCTGACGTCGTGGAAGGGGCGCTGGTACGTCATCGGGCGCGACATCGACCGCGACGCCACCCGGATGTTCAAGCTCTCCCGGATCTCCGATCTGCCCCGGCGCATCTCCAAGCCGGGTGCGTATACGGTGCCCGCAGACCTCGATCTGCGTCGACTGGCCCGCGCGCTGGCTCCGCAGCAACCGACGGCCGCGGCCGTTCTGGGGGTCCGGGCCGGTCGAGCGCCGAGCCTGAGCCGACGGGGTGAGCGCCTCGACCCGGTCGACGCGCTGCCGAAGGGTTTCGAGACGATCACGGTCGGCTACAGCGAGTTGCACCCCATCGCGGAGGAGATCGGCCAGTACGGCCCCGATGTGATCGTGATCGAACCCTCCGAGCTCCGCGACCTGGTCATCACCGGGCTGCGGGCCGTTGCGGGAGCCGCATGACCTCCCGGGCCCAACTGCGTCGCCTGCTGAGCCTGGTGCCGTACCTGCGTGAGCACGACGGCGCGGCGATGACCGATGTCGCCGCCGCGTTCGGGATCACGGTGACCACCCTGCGCGCCGATCTGAGCGTGCTGTGGATGTGCGGCATGCCGGGGCTCACCCCCGGGGACCTGATCGACATCGACATGGACGCGGTCGACGGCGAAGGGGTCATCCACCTCAGCAACGCCGACTACCTGACCCGCCCGTTGCGGCTCACCGCCGACGAGGCGCTCGCCCTGGTGCTGGCGTTGCGGACGCTCCGCGAGATCGCCGGACCCCACCGCCGGGATGCGGTCGACCGTGCGCTGGCCAAACTCGAGGCCGCGGCCGGGGACCTGGCCCACGGAGCGCAGGCCACCGTCGCCGTCTCGGCCGGTCGGGACGACATCCAGGCCACCGTCCAGGACGCTTTGCAACGGGGCAAGCGGCTCGATCTGACCTACGACTCCGCCACCCGGGCCCGGACGACCCGGCGGATGGTCGACCCGCTCCGGGTGTTCACCCTCGACGGGTTCGGCTACCTCGAGGCGTGGTGCTACTCGGCGCAGGATCTGCGGACGTTCCGGCTCGACCGGATCGCGGCGCTCGAGGCGACCGCGACCGACGTGGCGCCACACCACGGCGTACGGCTGAAGGACATCGCCACCGGGTGGTCGGAGGCGCTCCACGGCTCGCCGGTGGTCACGCTCGAACTGAGCCCGTGGGCGGCGTGGATCGCGGAGTACTACCCGACTGAATCGATCCAGCACCGCGACGGGGGTCGGATCGAGGTCGAGCTGCGGGTCACGGACCCGGCCTGGCTCCGACAGCTGCTGCTCCGACTCCGTGGCGGGGCCCGGGTCCTCGCCCCCGAAGGCGCCGGCGACTCGGCCGCCGACGCGGCACGCGAGGCCCTGGACCAGTACGCGGCTCTGGGGTTGGGTCCCGGCCCCGTCGAGACGGTGGCTGATCCGGTGTGACCGGTCGGACGCTCCCGCGGGAACGTTTCGCCCCCCGTCACCCGGGCGCTTTTGCTCCGTACGCGGTCGACTCTCGGGTAGCGTGACGGCGTGACCTGGGTGTGGGTGTTCGTCGGGATCGCGGTCGTCGGTCTGATCGTGATCGTGTCCTATGTCATCTGGCTCGCGCACAAGGCCGCCGACGTGATCGGTGAACTGACCGTCCTCGGCGACCGGGCCGCTCAGCTGGCCGAACTCCTGGGCCAGATCGAGCTACCGGACCAAGCCCACGCGGGGCCCCACTTCGACGGTCGACCGACCGTCGGGGCCGAGGTCTCCGAATCAGTGGCGACCTAGAATGTCAGACGACTGAAAAGAGGCATCGTGATTCCGCTCATCTTCAACCTCGGACCAACCGAGCTGCTCATCATTTTGGCCATCGTGCTCCTGCTGTTCGGCGGGGCGCGCCTCGCCGGGCTGGGCAAGAGCACCGGCCGGGCCATCCGGGAGTTCAAGGAAGAGACCAAGGGCCTCGACGGTGCGAAGACCACCCCGCCCGAGCAGTCGGTCAACACCGACTACCACCAGCCTCCGGTGCAGCCGGTCCGCGACCCCGCCGAGCCGGACAACCCTTCCCGTCCCCAGGTCTGATCGCTCACGGTGGCCCTGACCTTCAAAGGGCGCAGGCTCAGTCTGGCGTGGCTCAAGCCTCCGCCTGCGTCGCCGGACGGCTCGATGACGCTGTTCGAGCACCTTCGCGAACTCCGCTATCGACTCGTCGTCATCGCCGTGGCCGTCATCGTGGGGACGATCGTGGCCTGGTATTTCCAGGAGCAGTTGATCGGTCTCATCCGAGCCCCCTTCGATCAGGCCAAGGACGCGCTGCTGGTCACTAGTCCGGACGCCGACATCTCGCTGGTCAACACCACGGTCACCCAACCGCTGGCCCTCGCCATCAAGGTGTCCGCGATGGCCGGTGCGATCGGCACAGCGCCGATCTGGCTGTACCAGCTCTGGGCCTTCATCGTCCCGGGCCTGCTGGCCAAGGAGAAGCGCTGGGCGCTGATCTTCATCGGTGCGGCGACCCCGATGTTCTTCGGGGGGGTTGCCGTGGCCTACTTCGTGATGCCCAAGGGCATCATGGTCCTGCTCAGCTTCACCCAGTTCGACGTGCAGAACCTGCTCAACATCAACGACTACCTGTCGTTCCTGATGCGGATGATGATCGTTTTCGGAATCGCGTTCCTGCTGCCGCTCGTCGTGGTGGTGCTCAATCTCGTCGGGGTGGTCAAGGCCTCGCAGCTCGCCAAGGCCCGCACCGTCGTCATCTTCTCCACGTTCGTCTTCGGTGCCGTCGCCACCCCGTCGACCGATCCGTTCTCCATGTTGGCGCTGGCCGTGCCGATGGCCCTGCTCTTCCTCGGCGCCGAGGTCATCACCCACATCCTGGACCGTCGCAAGTCGCGGCGGGTCGGCAAGGATCTGGTCGCGGCCGGCAGCGTCGATCAGGACCGAGCTCTGCGTGAACTCGGTGGGAGCAGCGGGGCCGCGTGACCAACCGGCGGATCCGGCTGGTCGTCAATCCGTCGTCGGGCCGCGGCCGGGCGCTCGAACTGCTGCCGCACGTCGCCGGGACACTGCGTGACTCCGGTAGTGACCTGGAGATCCTGCTCAGCCGGACCTTCCTCGAGGCGCAGGAGATGACCGAGGTGGCCGTTGCCGACGGGGTGGATGTCCTCGCCGTGATGGGTGGGGACGGGATGATGCATCTCGGTGTCAACACCTGTGCGGCCGCCCATCTCGGGCCGGGCAGCCGCACCACGCTCGGCCTGATTCCGGCCGGCACCGGAAACGACCTGTGTCGCGGTATCGGGCTGGCCCCGGCCGACGCGGTGGCGGCGGCCAAGGTCATCGCGGCCGGCTACACCCGTTCGATCGACCTGGCCCAGGTCGGGACCACCTACGTGGCGGCCGTACTGGCGACCGGCTTCGACGCGCTGGTCAATCGACGGGCCAACGACATGACCTGGCCCCGCGGTTCGGCCCGCTACACCTTCGCCGCGCTCGCGGAACTGCGGGTGTTCTCCCCGCTGACCTACCGGTTGACACTGGACGGGGTCGTGCGGGACCTCGAGGCGATGATCGTCGCCGTGGGCAACACCGCCTCGTACGGTGGTGGGATGCAGATCTGTCTGGGTGCCGATCCGTACGACGGGCTGCTCGATGTGACGATCATCCATCCGGTGGGCCGATCCAAGCTGCTGCGGTTGCTCCCGTCGATGTTCTCCGGGAAGTTCGCGACCGATGCCTGCGTCGAACAACTACGCGTCCACGAGGTGACGGTGGAAGGCCCCGGCCTGGTCGGCTTCGGCGACGGCGAGATGCTGAGCGCCCTGCCCCTCACCGTGACCGCGGTGTCGCGCGCGCTGCCGGTGTTCGTTCCCCGATCCGTCACCGTCGCACCGTGAGCGAGAGCCCTGCCGAGGCGTACCAGCGATTCCGCGGCCGCCAGACCTCGCCGATGCTGGCCGCGTTCGCCGACGGCTACGGCTTCGGCTTCGACGACTACCAGCGCGAGGCCTGCGAGCACGTCGAGGCCGGCTCCGGCGTCCTCGTAGCCGCACCGACCGGCGCAGGCAAGACCATCGTCGGCGAATTCGCGGTCTTCCTGGCCCTGCAACAGGGACGCAAGTGCTTCTACACGACCCCGATCAAGGCGCTGTCCAACCAGAAGTACGCCGACCTCGTCCGACGACACGGACCCGATAGCGTCGGGCTGCTCACCGGTGACACCTCGATCAACTCCGAGGCTCCGGTGGTCGTCATGACCACCGAGGTGCTGCGGAACATGATCTATGCGCGCTCCGACACCCTGATCGACCTCGGCTTCGTGGTGATGGACGAGGTCCACTACCTGGCCGACCGGTTCCGCGGCGCGGTCTGGGAAGAAGTCATCATCGGCCTCGCCGAGTCGATCCAGGTCATCGCCCTGTCGGCCACGGTCAGCAACGCCGAGGAGTTCGGCGAGTGGCTGTCCGAGGTGCGCGGCGAGGTGGCCGTGGTGCTGTCGGAGAAGCGCCCGGTGCCGCTCTACCAACACGTGCTGGTCGGCAAGCGGATCTATGACCTGTTCGACGATCCCGACACGAGCGGCAAGGTCGAGGTGAACCCTGCGCTGGTCCGGGTCGCGCGTGACGAGTCGCGTTTCGTCCGCGACGACTCGCGGCGGCCGCGCGGGCGCTCCGGCAAGGGCAAACGCACGGTCAATTACGGCAGCGGCGCGTACGGGGGAGCCGCTCACGTCTCCGCGCAGTCCCGGGTGCCCCGCGGGCCGAGTCGACCGGACATGGTTGCCGAACTCGACCGCGCCGGCCTGCTCCCCGCCATCGTCTTCATCTTCTCCCGGGTCGGCTGCGATGCTGCGGTGCGTCAACTGCTCGCCTCGGGTATTCGACTGACCGGAAGCGCCGAGCAACAGGAGATCTCGACCATCCTCGCCCGGCACGTCGCCGGACTGTCCGACGCCGACCTGCGTGCGCTCGAGTACGACCGATTCGCTGACGCGCTGATCCGCGGGGTGGCCGCCCACCACGCCGGGATGTTGCCCGCGTTCAAGGAGTGCGTCGAGGAGGCCTTCGTCCGTGGGCTGATCAAGGTGGTGTTCGCGACCGAGACACTGGCGTTGGGGATCAACATGCCCGCCCGGTCGGTCGTGCTCGAGAAGTTGGTCAAATTCAACGGTGAGACGCACGCCGACATCACGCCCGGCGAATTCACCCAGCTCACCGGCCGGGCCGGTCGGCGCGGAATCGACGTCGAGGGCCATGCGGTGGTGCTGTGGCAACCAGGACTCGACCCGCGAGCCGTGGCCGGTCTGGCCTCGCGACGGACCTACCCCCTGCGATCGTCGTTCGCGCCGACCTACAACATGGCGGTCAACCTGGTCGCGGCCGTCGGGCGGGAACGGGCCCGCGGCCTGCTCGAGCAGTCGTTCGCCCAGTTCCAGTCCGACCGCTCGGTGGTCGGCGTGGCGCGAACCGTTGCCCGCAACTCCGAGGGCGTGGCCGACTACTGGAAAGCGGCCAGCTGCGACCGCGGTGATTTCCAGGCGTACGCGCGCCTGCGCAGCCAGGTATCGGCGCTCGAAGCCGATGTCGCCCGCGAACGTCGGACCGATCGCCGGGCCGAAGCCCTGCAGACCCTCCTCGAACTGAAGCCCGGCGACATCGTCCGCGTCCCCACCGGCAAGAACCAGGGCTGGATCGTGGTGATCGATCCCGGAAACCGCGAAGATCGCGACGCCCCACGCCCGCTGGTGTTGACCGAGGATCGCCAGGTGAAGCGCCTCGCTCTGCTGGACTTTTCCACCCCTCCGGTGGTCGCGGGGCGGATGAAGATCGGGAAGCACTTCAACCCCAGGGAGCCGGCCTCCCGCCGCAATCTCGGCGCCGCCTTCCGCTCCCGTCTCTCCGAACTCGACCTGAGCGCACCGCGCTACCGCCGGCCGGCGGGCGATTCGGTGACGGGGGAGCAGATCGAGGAGATCCGAGCCGACATCCGCCGACATCCGTGCCACGGCTGCCCCGATCGAGACACCCACGCCCGGTGGGCAGAGCGGGCGCTCAGAACAGAGGCCGAGACCCAGCGGTTGCAGGAACGCATGGCGCACCGGCGCAACACCATCGCCACGCACTTCGACAAGATCTGCCACGTTCTGCAGTCGCTGGGATACCTGGACGGCGATACCGTCACCGACTCCGGCCGCATGCTGGCCCGCATCTACGCCGAACTCGACTTGGTCGCTGCCGAATGTATCCGCGCCGGTGTCCTCGACGGGCTCACACCGCCTCAACTCACCGCCGTCCTGTCCTCCTTCGTCTACGAGGCCCGGCGCAGCGACGACGGTCCCCGTCGCCCGCAGGCACCGGATGAGCCGAGCGAACATGCCATCACCCAGGTACGCCGGATCTGGCGTGAGGTGTCACTGATGGAGCGCGACGCCCGGCTCGAGCGAGGGCCCGATCCTGATATCGGCTTCAGTGAGGTCGCCTTCGGTTGGGCCTCAGGCCGGTCGCTGACCTCGGTCCTCGGCGGGACCGATCTGACCGCGGGGGACTTCGTCCGCTGGATCAGGCTGGTCGCCGACTTCGCCGGCCAGGTCGCTGACGCCGCCGGCCCGGGCCCGGTACGCGACTCGGCCCGCGCCGCTGTGCGGTCGCTCCGCCGTGGTGTGGTGGTCTACTCACCCGACGAGGAGTGAGTTAGGCCGCGTCCTGCGACGCGTCCTGCGACGCGTGCTGGGGCGCATCGGTCGGCGGGGTGAGCGCGGTCGTAGTCGACTCGGTCGGTGATGCTGGCTCGGCGGGCTCGCCCAGCTCGGCGCCGTACAAGGCCTGAGTGCAGGCGGCGATGTCGAGTGGATGGGCAGCACCTCGGCCGCGGATGGTCTTCGCGTCCGGGTGTTGCAGGCTGTCGACAGCAACGAGACGGTCGTGCCGGCGTCGGTTGAGCTGGGTCAACCATTGGACCAGGCTCGAATCGGACTCCCAATCGACGGTCAGCCGCCCATCGGGATGACGGAAGTTCCAGGTGGGGACTTCTCCACCCGAACGGTCGATGGCGATAGCGCCGTCGTGCACCACGGTGTGATGGAACCGGCAGAGCAGGACCAGATTGTCGAGATCCGTCGCTCCACCGGCTGACCAGTGGATCACGTGGTGCGCGTCGAGGTGACGCGTCTGGTGACATCCGGGGTAGCGACACATCTGGTCGCGGATTCGCAGAGCGCGACGAATCGCCCGCGTGACCAGCCGTCGAGTACGACCTAGGGCCAAGGGCTCACCTTCGCGCACCAGTACGGGGAGAAGCGGGCTGTCGCACGCCAGGCGCTGCGCTGTCCTGGGGTCGATCGAACCCTGGCCCTCGATGGAACAGACATTCTCGTCCGCCGACGTTCCCGCGGGAACGTCGGCACCAACTCCATCACCCAACAGGCTCGCCGCCACATGCACAACCACCAGGGTTCGGTCCTCACCGGAGTCGTCGGTTGGGACCGAGTCCAGGTAGCGACGGCCGAGCTGCACCAAAGCGTCTGCCAAGGTGATGTGGCCTGCAGCCATCGCGTCCGGTAGGCCCGTCGCTCGGTCGATTGAACCGGGCGGCCGGTTGGCTCCGTCCTGGACCTCCCGCAGCGCCTGGGTGACAACGGCTGCATCTTCCCTGGTCAGCCGAGCGTTGAGGTTGACCATCCCGTCATCGGTCTCCCACCAGCTGACCCGTCGTCGAGCGAGCTGCGATAACGGGTCGGCTCCAGTCGATCGGTAGGTCGACACCGCCTGCGCCAGCTGAGCTGCGGTCATCACGCGGGCCCACTCGAGCAGACGCTTTTCGTCGAGCACGTCGGCAACCCGGCTGAGCTCTCGGACCTTGGAGTAAGAAACACGCCCGGCACGGTGTTCGTTCATCACCGAAGGCATCGAAGACAGTGCTCGCGCCACGCGGACGTGTTCGCGCGCGACGCCCGGGGTCATGTCACACATCAAGGTCAGCCAATGCGCGACGGACTTCGCGTCACCCCAATGTCGGAGCGCCCCACTGGCATCGAACTCGGCGATCAGTTCGAGCATGGTGCAACTCGCCTGCGCCGCCGAAGACGCCGCGGCACAGATACGGCCAGCCAGGCGATCCGCAGTGGCCTTGTCGATCGATGGGCCGCCCGCCTGGTCGACGTGGGCCGGTGACTCTGTCGGGGTTGACGGGTCCTCGTCCGGCTCGGTCATCGTCTCTCCTCCGTGGTCGGTCTGGACGCGTACCGATCCGTACGGCCGAGCCCGACGCTACGTCCGTCCAGCCTCAGATGGGAGTGCTTGGAACAAACGGACAACACCTCCGACAAACGGACAACACCGACTGTGTGTCGGACAACACCACCGCCCGACGCGACAACATCGGCGACAACACCTGCGCGACAGATTCAGTGCATGAGCATCATTACTTCGGATCCGTCCGCCCCGGTCGAGGAGGAATCAGAGACGCGAGCCGAACCGAGCCGGGGCCTGATTCGACTCTGTTGCGCGGTGGAGCAATTCCTTACGACTGCCCGTTTCGTACCGAGTTCGGCATCGATCGAATCCATCCATCTCGAGGTCTGTTCCGATGGAAACGCGCAGGCCAGCGCGGCGCCCGCGGATTGTCGGCCGGGGCCCGGACCGAGCGACCGGACAAATCTGGCGGTGCAGGTCGCTGAAAGCGTTCCCGCGGGAACGCTCCGACGTGGCGGGGCAGCACCTCGTTGGGCGCTCAACTGATGCTGGACGACGCCGGTCACGAGCTGCGGACCCCGATCATCATCGACCGAGGACACCTCGCATTGGTCGACCCGCAGGAGGCGACCGATGTGACCAGCGCACGCGATCTGTCGTTGAACGAGCTGGAACGGATGCAGCGTGTGGACGAGGAGCTGCTCGTCCTGGCCAAGGCCCGCAGCCCCAGTTTCTACGCCCCGATTATTGGGTCCCATACAACGCGGCCGCGGTGAGAGAGGCGGAGAAGACGCAGAGGAGAGCCACTCATCCGCGCCTCATCGAGAGATCAGCTCGCCTGCGACACCGTGGACATGTTGAAGTCAGGCACCCGGATCGCCGGCATCGAGGTCCGACTGAAAAAGTCATTCCACTCCCGGCACAGGGTGATTGCCGAGGCACTGGTCTCAGTGATTCGACCCAGCAACTCCACCGGCGACTCGTTGAAGCGGAAATTGTTGACCGCGCCGACCACGTGCCCGTGCTCGATCAGATAGACCCCGTCCCTGGTCAGCCCGGTCAGCAGCAACCGCTCGGGGTCGACTTCGCGGATGTACCACAGGCAGGTCAGCAGCAGACCGCGCTCGGTATCGGCGATCATCTGCTCCAGGGTCTTGGTGCCCCCGGCGTCCATCAGCAGGTTGTCCGGGGGCGGGGTGGGAGCCAGCCCCGTACGCGCGGCCTGGGCGCGGTTGCGGGTCAGGTCGCGCAGCACACCGTCGGCGATCCAGTCCGTCGCCGCGACCGGCTGGCCGAGGTCGAAGGTCATCGCCGGCCCGTCCTCGCCGGACGGGGACGTGACGAACGGGACGGTCTCCAGACCGGGGTACTGCGGGTCGGACCACAGCCGCAGCGGCAGCGGGGACAGCAGCTCGCCGATCCGGGTCCGGCCCTCTCCGGCCGAGAAGACGTTGCGTCCCTCTTCGGCGTCGCGGGCGCCCGCGGTCCAGTACAGATAGATCATCAGGTCGGCAACGGCTCCGGGGGGCAGCAACGTCTCGTAGCGACCCGGCGGTAGGTCGATCCGGTGGCGCGCCCAGCCCAGTCGGGTGGTGAGTTCGGCGTGCAGCGCGGTGACGTCGATGTCGGTGAAGTCGCGACTCGGTCGGCCGACCCACGCCGAGGCCGATCCGTCCGCCGCCTTTCCGTTGAACTCGAACCGGCCCGAACGCTGGACACCGCGGCGGCGGAGCCCGGTCGAGCTACCCAGGTAATCGGTGGTCACGACCAGCTCGGCGAACCCGAACAGCAGCTCGCCGGCCTCGGCGGCACGGGCGAATGCACGACCGAGCTCGGTGGCCACCCCGGCCAGCACCTCAATCCGGGTGGTCTCGGGCTCGGCCGACCAGTCCGCATCTGCCGGCTGCCCGGCGACCGGGTCGGCGGCATCGTCGGCGGCGGGGCTCGATCGGGCGATTCGTTCGGCGGCGGTGATCAGCGCCGACACCTCGGACTCGTCGGCCAGTTCCTGGCTGACGGTGCCGGCGGCCGTCCCGCCCTCGACCGGGGCCGTCACGGTCACGGTCAGCGTGAGGCTGCGCATCTCACCGTTCGTCGTCAAGGCGTTGGCCGCCCAGCGGAGGTTGGCCTCGGTCCGCTCGGTGGCCACGGCCACGCACGGCAGCGAAGCACGTTCGAGCGCGGTCTCGACCAGCGACTGCGGTGTGGTCATCGTCATGCCCCCTCGGCCTGGGTGTTGAGCACGTTGATGCCGCGGAACAACGCGACCGGCGCACCGTGGGAGACCGGCGCCACCTGACCAGGCTGGCCCTTGCCGCAGTTGAAGGCGCCACCCAGGTAGTAGGTCTCGGGTCCGCCCACGGCTTCCATCGAACGCCAGAAGTCGGTGGTCGTCGCCTGATAGGCGACATCCTTCACCTGCCCGGCGAGCTTGCCGTCGCGGATCCGATAGAACCGTTGTCCGGTGAACTGGAAGTTGTAGCGCTGCATGTCGATCGACCAGGATTTGTCACCAACGATGTAGATGCCGTCGTCGACCACGGAGATCAGTTCGTCCAGCCCGGGCCCGTCGGGCGCGGCCGCCAGCGAGACGTTGGGCATCCGTTGCATCGGGATGTGGCCGGGGGAGTCCGCGTACGCGCAGCCGTTCGAACGTCCGAGTCCCTTCTCGGCGGCCATCTGCCGGTTGAGCTGATAACCGACGAGCCGGCCGCCCGAGATGATGTCGAACTCCTGCTGTGCCACACCCTCGTCGTCGAAGCCGACGGTGGCCAGCCCGTGCTCGACGGTCCGGTCTCCGGTGACGTTCATCGCCTCCGAGCCGTAGTGCAGCGTGCCGAGCTGATCGAAGGTCGCAAACGAGGTGCCCGCGTACGCGGCCTCGTAGCCCAGTGCGCGGTCGAGTTCGGTGGCGTGGCCGATGGACTCGTGGATGGTCAGGAACAGGTTGCTCGGATGGATCACCAGGTCGTAGCGCCCCGCCTCGACCGACGGCGCGGCGGCGTGTTCGGCGAGCAGACCAGGGAGCTCGGCGATCTCGGCGTCGAAATCCCAACCGGTGCCGGTCAGGTATTCCCAGCCCCGGCCCGTCGGCGGGGCGATCGTGCGCATCGTCGCGAAGCCGTGGTCGCCGACGTGCACGGCGCTGATCTGCGCCTGCAACCGGACCCGCTGCTGCGTGGTGATGGTTCCGGCCAGGGTGGCCAGGTACTTGTTCTCCTGCACCCAGGCCAGCCCGGCGCTGGCGTGGTTGACCCCGTCCGCGGCGAGCAGGGCGTCGTTGAGCTGCAGCATGCGCCCGGTGATCGCCTGCTCGTCGACGTCGAACGGGTTCACCGCGTACGCCGAGACCCAGGTCGCTTCGGGGTAGATCGGCTCGTCCGCCAACTCGACCGACGACGGGGTCAGCGGACGCGAGACCTTCGCGGTGGCGACGGCGCGTTCGGCCAGCCGGGCCGCGGCCCCGCCGGTCAGGACGATGTCGGACGCGAAGCCCCAGACGCCGTCGTGCACCACCCGAACCGACAGGCCGAGGATCAGGTTGTCCACGCTGGATTCCAGGCCGTGGTCGCGGAAGCTGCGGTGCGCCTCGCGGAGGCGCTCGACCCGCAGTTCGGCGTGCGAGCAGCCCAGTTCCTGGGCCCGACCGAGGGCCGCGTCGCTCAGTGCGGACAGCGGTAGGTCGACGAAGACCGGGTCGACGACTCTCGGCGATGGGGAAGCGGTCGGGGCAGGTGGCACGTGGTCCACCATAATCAGCGCCACTGACGAAACGCTGGGGGCCGATACGCTGAGCAGCGTGAGCGTCGCTGTCCGTGTGATCCCCTGCCTGGACGTCCATGCCGGGCGGGTGGTCAAGGGCGTCAACTTCGTCGACCTGCGCGATGCCGGCGACCCGGTCGCGCTCGGAGCGGTGTACGACGCCGAAGGCGCTGACGAGTTGACGTTCCTCGACATCTCGGCCTCCTCCGACGGCCGGGAGACCACGCTCGAGGTGGTGCGGCGGACGGCCGAGACGGTGTTCATCCCCCTGACCGTTGGCGGGGGCGTCGGTTCGGTGGAGGATGTCGACACCCTGCTGCGGGCAGGCGCGGACAAGGTCGCCATCAACACCGGCGCGCTGCGCCGACCGCAGGTCATCGCCGAGATCACCCGGCGGTTCGGCAACCAGGTGCTGGTGTTGTCGGTCGACGCACGCCGGGCGGCACAGATGCCGTCGGGCTTCGAGGTGACCACGCACGGGGGCCGCACGGCGGCCGGGCGCGATGCGATCGAGTGGGCGCGCCAGGGCGTCGAGCTCGGAGTGGGGGAGATCCTGCTGAACTCGATGGACGCCGACGGCACCACCGGCGGCTTCGATCTGGAGCTGATCGGCGCCGTACGCGCGGTGGTCGACGTCCCGCTGATCGCCTCCGGCGGTGCGGGTCGGCTAGAGCACTTCGCACCCGCGGTCGCCGCTGGGGCCGATGCGGTGCTGGCCGCGACGGTCTTCCACTTCGGCACGCTGCGGATCGCCGACGTGAAGGACACCCTGGCCGCTGCCGGCTATCCGGTCCGCGGCCGTACACCGGCCACCGCGACCGCAGGGGCGGTGGCCTGATGCTGGTTTGGCTGCCGTACGCGGATCGGCTCGAGGCCGAACGCCGGCTGGGCGGGATCCCCGACGGGCTCGAGGTCGACTGCTTCGACGACGAGCCGAAGGGCACACCCCTCCCGGACTCGATCGCCGACGTTGCGTTCTTCGTCATCCCCTACATGCGCGGACCCGAGCTGCTCGAGCGGATCGAGGAGATGACCTCGCTCAAGGTCATCCAGACCCAGACCGCCGGGGTGGAGAACTTTCTTCCGCGGGTGCCGGACGGGGTCACGCTCTGTAACGCCGCCGGGGTGCACGACGCCAGCACCGCGGAGATAGCGATCGCTCTGGCGCTGGCCAGCGGGCGGCACCTCGACACCTTCGCCCGCAACATGCCGCAGGGGGAGTGGGGCTTCGCGTTCGGTCGCTCGCTCGCCGACCAGCGCGTCCTGATCCTGGGCTACGGCAACATCGGCACGGCGATCGAGCGTCGGCTGGCCGGCTTCGAGGTGGCATCGATCACCCGGGTGGCCCGGCGGCAACGTACGGGCGAGGTCGAGGTGCACGCCATCGACGAGCTCGACGACCTGCTGCCCGCGGCCGACGTGGTGTTCGTCATCGCGCCGCACACGCCGCAGACCGAGGGGTTGCTCGACGCCCGCCGGCTCGCGTTGCTGCCCGACGACGCCCTGGTCGTCAACGTGGCGCGGGGTCCGCTGGTGGTCACCGAGGCCTTGGTGGCTGAGACCTCATCGGGACGGTTGCGGGCCGCGCTCGATGTCGTCGACCCCGAGCCCCTGCCGGTCGACCATCCGCTGTGGCGCGTACCCAACGTCTTGATCTCGCCGCATATCGGTGGGGCCAGCTCGGCGTTCTACCCGCGGGCCGACAAGCTCATCGCCGCACAACTGAGGCGTTTCGCCCGGGGCGAGCGGCTGACCAACATCATCGAACGGAAAGACCAGCCATGAGTCCCAAGTCCGAGAGTCCGGACTGCGTGTTCTGCCAGATCGTCGCCGGGACGCTGCCCGCCCGGGTCATCTACGAGGACGAGACCTCGCTGGCCTTCCTCGACGTCGCTCCGTGGCACCGCGGGCACTCGGTCGTGATCAGCAAGAAGCACGTCACCGACGTGGTCAGCGGCAAGGCCACGATGACGACGATCGCACCGGCTGTCGACACCGTGGCCCGGATGCTTAAGCACCGGCTCGCCGCGGACGGCATCAACATCCTCTCCTCGGCCGGGGAAAGCGCTGGTCAGACCGTCTTCCACGTCCACGTCCACGTCGTCCCGCGGTACGCCGACGAGCCGGGTCTGGAACGGCTGATCAACCCGGGCAAGGCGCCGAAGGGCGAGCTCAAATCGGTGTTCCACCAGATTCAGGCGAACGCGTGAGCCTGCCGGAGGAGAAGAGCGAACGCGTGAGCCTGCCGGAGGAGAACAGCGAACGCGTGAGGGCTGACACGCGGGGCGCCGCCGAGCTCGCTCACCGAGGGCCCGGCCGGACGGCGCTGCGGCTGATCGCCGAACTGCTGCCCCCGCTGGTCGCGGCGTTGGTGATCCTGCCGTTCGTGATCCAGTACGGGAAGGTGTCGCCCTACCAGCCGTCGACGATCGACCTGCAGGTGTACGTGGCCGCCGTCAAGGACATGTTCGCCGGCAAGGACATCTTCGCCACGACCACCCCGTTCTGGAATCTGTACTTCATCTATCCGCCGATCGCGGCGGTCCTGATGAGCCCACTGGCTGTCGGGCCGTACGTGTTCTGGCAGGTCGTCTGGACTGCGGCGTTGGTGCTCGCCCAGCAGTCGGTGCTGCGCCGCTGCGGGGTGCGCCGCGGCTGGCTGCTCGGCCTGATCGGCGTGGCCGTGGTGCTGGCGGTCGAGCCAATCCGCACGACGCTGGGGTACGGACAGGTGAACACGCTGTTGATGGCCTTGGTCGTGGCCGACCTGCTACCCGATCGGCCGGGGGAGCGGCGCCGGATCCCGCAGGGCACCCTGATCGGGCTGGCTGCGGCGATCAAGCTGACCCCGATGCTGTTCGTCATCTTCGCGTTCCTGATCGGCCGGCGACGGGCGTCGGTCACCGCGGTGGTGAGCTTCGCGCTCTTTACCGGGATCGGGGCGATCCTGTTGTTCTCCGAGACCGTCGCGTTCTTCGGCGGGTTGTCGGGCGGGAACACCCGGACGGCATCGCCGCTCTACACCGGCAACCAGTCGCTGCTCGGGGTCTTCTTCCGCCTCGGCGATTCGTCCAAGGTCACCACGCTGTTCGGTCTGGGGGTGGCCGGGATCGTCGCGCTGCTCGGCTGCCTGGTTGCGGCGTACTGGTGGCGGGCGGGGGAAAAGGTCTTCGCCGTCGCCCTGGTCGGGTTGTGCACCTGCCTGGCCTCGCCGCTGTCCTGGACCCATCACTACGTCTGGATCCTGCCGATGGGCGTCGCGGTGCTCCGGTCACGTCGGCTGCCGACCTGGGCCAGGGTGGTCGCCGGTTTCTGGGTGGTCTGGGTCAGCATCTGCCTCCCGCTGGCGGTGCTGCCCTACGGCGGCGGCCGGGAACGCTCCTTCGACGCACTGGAGCAACTCATCGCCAACCTGGGTCCGACGCTCGGGGTCGTCCTGGTCGCCGGGCTGGCCGGTCAACTCGTCGCGCGTTCCCGCGGGAGCGTGCCGACGCGTTCCCGCGGAGACGTCCCGACCCCGCGGACCGCGGCCTGATCGTTCCCGCGGAGACGTTTCCGCGGAGACAGTCCGGCGGCGGTCAGATCGCGACCCAGCCCCAGACCAGCCAGCCCAGCCCGACGGTGACCAGGAAGACCGCAGCGAGCACCACCAGCAAGCGGCCGACCGTGAGCCCGCGTCGAGCAACCGGATCGACCGGATCGGGGCTGGTGACACTGACGACGACCCGGTCGTCGAGACAGTCGGCCAACTGACGTCCGAGGTCGCCGGCGGTCCGAGGCCGATGCTCGCGGTCGTGGGCCAGGGCCGGTCCGAGGACCGCGTCGACCGCGGCGACACCGACCGGATCGGGACGCGCCCCCGGATCTCGCAACGCCACATCGGTGACCCCGCGTTCGGCCGCGAACGGCGGACGGCCGGTGATCAGCGCGTACGCGACCGCAGCGAGTCCGTAGACGTCGGCGCGGGCGTCGAGCGGCTGGCCACTGGCCTGTTCGGGCGCCATGTACGCCGGGGTGCCCGCCGTCATCGTCAGCCCGGACGCCTCGTCGAGTGCCTTGGCCATCCCGAGATCGGCCAGCAGGAGGCGTTCGCGACCGGAGGGATCCCGGTGGCGGAGGAGGTTGCTCGGTTTGAGGTCCCGGTGCAGCAGGCCGTGATCGTGGAGCGTCTGCACGGCGTCGGCGGCCTCCACCGCGTAAGCCAAGGCGGTCGCGAGCGCGAGGTCCGGGCCGACCAGTTCGGCCAGCGTCCCGGCGTCGGCGTAATCCATCACGAAGTAGCCGCGACCGTCGGGCAGCCGGCCGGCGTCGTGGACCGCCACCAGACGGGGATCGTGGATCTGCCGCAGCGCCCGGGCCTCGTCGACGAAGCGGCGGTTGACGTCGGCGTTCTCCGCCCAGTTCTCGGCCAGGATCTTGATCGCCACGGGCAGGTCGAACTGGTCGTCGTGGCCCAACCAGACGGTCGCGAACGCGCCGGAGCCGATCCGGCGGACGACCGAGTAACGCCCGACCTTCATCTGGCCCGCCCGTGGCTGGTCCCCTGGTTGCCGGCCCGCCTGCTGGTCCACGCGATGTTGGTCCACCCGTTCATCATCGACCCCGCTGCCCGGCGGATCGGGTACTAGGCTCGCGTCCCGTGGGATATCCCCCGGTTCGGCCCGCCCTCGTGGTGGTCGCGGTGCTGGTGACGGCCGGGCTGGGTACGGCCGCCGGGTTCGGTCTGCACCGCACGTTCTCGGGCGCGTCGCAGCCTCACGTGGCGGCCAGGGGTTCGCCGATCCCCCCGTCGCCGACCACCCCTCCGGGCCCGTCGGTGTCATCGACAGCGGGCCCGGCGAGTCCGGACCCGACGCGCGAATCGTCGCCCGGCGACACCCCCAGCCCGCGGCCGAGTTCGACCCGTCCGCCCACGACGCAACCCGGTCCGGCCTTCACCGACCAGGCGCTGCTGCTGCCGCAGGAGTTCGAGGAGCGCGGCTGGGCGACGGCCCGGGTCATCCAGCGGTTCGACGACCTCCCCGCCCCGGCGATCACGCCCTGCACGGGAACCGGTCGGGGGTCGGGCTTGGTGAAGGCGTACGCGGCCATCTACGCCAGCGCGAGGTCCACCGCCGACGAGGTGGTGATGCGGTTCGCCTCCACCGGCGACGCGAAGGATGCGTACGCGGGACTGCGCGCCGACATCAGGACCTGTTCGTCGTCGACCCGCGCAGCGCGGCAGGTCGAGATCCGGACCCGGCACACCGCGCCGGACGCGGCGCTGGTCAGCGAAGCGCTCTGGTGGAACACCCGCGACCCCGACGGCGGGCCGATGCGCGGGGTCCTCGCGATCGCTCGGGCCGACGACCGGATCCTTGTCCTCAATCTCGAATCCGAGCGGAGCGGCAGTGATCCGGCGAAGACGACCCGGATCGACGACCTGCTGATCCAGGCGGCTCGGAGACTGGTGTGATCGCCGCCGAGTCGGGCGATCCCGGGCTGGGCCGAGCGCACCGGCGAGACCGTGGTGTTCAGCGCCCAGCACCGGGCGGACGTCACCCGGGTCAGCCTGCTGACGCTGTGCTCCACGACCGGTCCGGCCGCGAGAGGTGAGGGATGTTCCGGCCCGGATGAGGACATGGGTGACCGCATTGCCCTCGCGTGAGTACCGAACGGCCCTCGCGGTGAGGGGCGGTAAGTTGACCCGGTGAGCACCGGTACGCCTGACATCAAGCCCCGTTCCCGTGTCGTCACCGACGGCCTCGAAGCCACCGCGTCGCGCGGCATGCTGCGGGCCGTCGGGATGGGCGACGACGACTGGGTCAAACCGCAGGTCGGGGTGGCCTCGAGCTGGAACGAGATCACCCCGTGCAACCTGAGCCTCGACCGGCTGGCCAAAGCGGTCAAGGACGGCGTCCACGCCGCCGGCGGCTATCCGCTGGAGTTCGGCACCATCTCGGTCTCCGACGGCATCTCCATGGGCCACGAGGGCATGCACTTCTCGCTGGTCAGCCGCGAGATCATCGCCGACTCGGTCGAGACCGTGATGTGCGCCGAGCGACTCGACGGCAGCGTGCTGCTGGCCGGCTGCGACAAGAGCCTGCCGGGGATGCTGATGGCCGCGGCGCGGCTCGACCTCTCGTCGGTGTTCCTGTACGCGGGCTCGATCATGCCGGGTCGAGTCGGGGACAAGGACGTCACCATCATCGACGCCTTCGAAGCGGTCGGCGCGTGCCTGCGGGGGCTGATCACCCGCGAGCAGGTGACCGAGATCGAGAAGGCCATCTGTCCCGGCGAGGGCGCCTGCGGTGGCATGTACACGGCCAACACCATGGCCAGCGCCGCCGAGGCGCTCGGGATGAGCCTGCCCGGCTCGGCCGCCCCGCCCGCGGTCGACCGTCGTCGCGACGGATTCGCCCGCCGCAGCGGCATGGCCGTGGTCGAGTTGCTCCGCAAGGGCATCACCGCCCGGCAGATCCTGACCAAGGAGGCGTTCGAGAACGCCATCGCGGTCACCATGGCCTTCGGCGGCTCGACGAACGCGGTGCTGCACCTGCTGGCCATCGCCAACGAGGCCGAGGTCGACCTCACCCTCGACGACTTCGTCCGCGTCGGCCGTCGGGTCCCGCATCTGGGTGACCTCAAGCCGTTCGGCCGGTACGTGATGAACGACGTCGACCGGGTCGGCGGTGTCCCGGTGGTCATGCGCGCGCTGCTCGACGCCGGACTGCTGCACGGGGACTGCATGACCGTGACCGGCAAGACCATGGCCGAGAACCTGGCGGACATCGCGCCGCCGGACGTCGACGGCACCATCGTCCGCAACCTCAGCAACCCGATCCACCCGACCGGCGGGATCACCATCCTGCACGGCTCGATGGCTCCGGAGGGCGCCGTGGTCAAGAGCGCCGGCTTCGACACCGACGTCTGGCAGGGAACCGCCCGGGTGTTCAACGGCGAGCGGTCCGCGATGGACGCCCTGGAGGACGGCACCATCGTGGCCGGCGACGTCGTCGTCATCCGTTACGAGGGCCCCAAGGGTGGACCGGGGATGCGCGAGATGCTGGCCATCACCGGGGCGATCAAGGGCGCCGGACTGGGCAAGGACGTCATGCTGATCACCGACGGCCGTTTCTCCGGCGGGACGACCGGCCTGTGCGTCGGCCACATCGCCCCCGAAGCGACCGAGGGCGGACCCATCGCCCTGGTCGAGGACGGGGACCCGATCACCCTCGACGTGGCCAACGGCACCCTCGAGCTGGGCGTCGAGCCGGCCGAGCTCGACCGGCGGCGGGGCGTCTGGACCCCAGAGGTCCGGCCCGCCCGGCGTGGCGTCCTGGCCAAGTACGCCAAGCTGGTCAAATCGGCCAACGTGGGCGCGGTCTGCAGCTGAACCGCCGATCGAGATCCGGCTCCAAACGCTGACCCGGGTCCGGTGGCCCGGCTCGGCGTGGCCGGACCGGCGTGGCCGGACCGGAATGGCTCGATGTGCAGCCGGACAGGATCGCCGAGCTGACCGGTTGGTGGTCGCTCCAGCTCGGGCGCAGCCTCCCCGGCGCCGTGCCTCGTACGTGGTCGCCGCCCGGACCGAGGCTGGCGCGGAGGTGGTGCTCGAGGTCGCCGAGCGCTCCCGCCGCTGTCGGTGGCCGGGCCTAGGGTTCTACGGTATGGACGAGGAGCAACGGCGGGCCCGGCTGGCTGTGTGCCACCACCTGACCCCGTCCACCCGCCATGACGATCTCGCGGCACTCGCCGACGACCTGGTCGCGTTCCACTCGACCGACCCGGTCACGGCGTACCTCTCGGCCTGCGTCCGGATGGAGCATCCGTCGCTCGAAGCGGTGCGCCGGGCGATCTACGACGATCGGCGGCTGATCCGGCACCACGCCATGCGCCGGACCCTGTGGCTGGCCACCCCCGAGGTGACCCGCCAGATGCATGCCGCCGCCACCCGCAAGCTCGTCGCTCCCGAACGCAAGCGGCTACTCGACCTGTTGGCGAGTGCCGACATCGCCGATCCCGAACGGTGGCTCGACGAAGCCCGGACGCAGACTCTGGACCATCTGCACGCGCACGGTCCGACCGCGGCCCGCGACCTCGGCCGCGACGTCCCGGCGTTGCGGCAACCGCTGATCATGGCGGCCGGCACCCCGTGGGAGCAGCGGGTGTCCGCCCACACCCGGGTGCTGTTGTTGCTCGGCTTCGAAGGGGCGATCGTGCGGGCGCAACCGTTGGGCAGCTGGGTCAGTGGGGCCTACCGGTACGCGGCAGCCGACGACTGGCTGCCCGGCGGGATGGGCGACTGTGACCTCCGTGCGGCTGCGGAGGCGCTGACCCGGCGCTGGCTGCGGACCTTCGGGCCCGCGACGACCGATGACCTGCGGTGGTGGATGGGGTGGACGCTGACCCTGACCCGGCGGGCCCTGACCGATGCACGGGCCCGGCCGATCGAGCTCGGCGGCGGCACCGGCTGGCTGGCCGAGGACGACCCCGGTCACACCGCCGAACCGACCCCGTGGGTCGCACTGCTGCCGAGCCTCGACCCGGCGACCATGGGCTGGAAGCAGCGGGAGTGGTATCTGCCGGAGGCGGCGGCCGACGCCTTCGACACCAGGGGGAACGCGGGTCCGACCATCTGGGTGGACGGACGGGTGGTCGGTGCCTGGGCCCAGACCAAGGACGGCCGGTTGCACCAGCACTACTTCGAACAGGTTGCCGCCGCCCGCCGCTGCGAGGTGGATCAGCGCGCCGCCGAGCTGCGCTGCTGGGTCGGCGACACCCGCTACACCGTGCGGTTCCCCGGCGACGTGCACGCCCGGCTGATGGAATGAGCGCGCTTCGGGCCCGAGGCACCCGCCGGAAACGTTCCCGCGGAGTCGCGTCCACCCGGCGAAACGTTCCCGCGGGAACGCTTCACTGCTTGACGTACTCCTCCATGGTGTCGGTCCGTAGCGAGGTGCCGAGCGCGCCGAGCTTGCCCGGGTCGGGCATCTGCACCGAACGCCCGTCCATCCGGTCGCTCCGTCCGAGCGGGGCCGACAGCAGTTGGATGGCCGACGGCCGCAGTCGCAACGACAGCATGGTCGAGCGGATCTCGGCGTTGGTGAGCTCGTTGTCGACCTGGATCCGTTTGGCGGCGTTGGCCACGAAGGTCGTGAAGCGGACCGGGTCGGTGATGACCTCGGTCGACACGCCCCTGGCCAGGATGGCCTTGAGCATCTGACGTTGGTGTTCGGTGCGCTGGGACTCGTTCTGCAGGCTGTTCCGCTCGCGGACGAACCACAGGGCTTCTTCGCCGCGCAGGGTGATCGAGCCGCGCGGGAAGTCGAACCCGTGGGAGCGGAACGGCACCCGGTTGTTGACCGTCACGCCACCCAAGTCCTCGGTCAGGCTGATGAAGCCCTTGAAGTCGATCATCGCGACGTGGTCCATCCGGGTCCCGGTCAACGATTCGACGGTCTCGACGACCAGCGACGCACCACCGAGCGCAAAGGCGGCGTTGATGGTGTTCGGGCCGTGGCCGGGGATGGTCACCCACAGATCCCTCGGGAACGACAGGATGTAGGCCCGGTCCCGAGCCCCGTTGAGGTGCATCACCATGATCGAGTCGCTGCGGCCGTTCCGGTCCTCCGACGGGTCACCCTCGTCGGTCCCGATCAGAACGTAGTTCAGCGCGGAGGTGGCCCCGGGGTCCTTGGTCGGGCGTCCGGTCGTCGACCCGGCTGGTAGTTCGAGCTCGCGGGTGATGTTGGCGGTCAGGCTGCGGTCGATCTGGTACGCGTACAGCGCCCCACCGCCCAGCCCGATGAGCAGCAACGCGACCAGCAGGCCCGCGACGACGGTCAGCACCCGTCGCCGGGTCCGTCGCGGCGAGGCTTCGGCGCTCGTGCCCAGCGGAAGAGCGGCCAGTTGCTCGGCGAACTCGGCCGCGGTCGGGCGCCCGGTCGGGTCCGGGTCCAGCCCCGCCATGACGACGCGCATCAGGCCGGGATCGACGCCGGTGATCGGCGCGACCGGATCGTCGTGCAGCCGCTCGAGCTGCTCGTACGAGGGCGTCGGGGTGTCGACCGGATGGGGCGACTCACCGGCCAGCAAGGCGTAGAGCGTGGCCGCGAGTTGGTAGACGTCGCCGGCGGCGGTCGGCGGGCGCCGACGGATCACCTCGAGCGGTGCGTACGCGGGGGTCATCGGCTCGGCCTCGCCGTCGGCGTGCGCGTCGAGTGCGGTCAACCCGAAGTCGGCCAGCCCGAAGCCTCCGTAGCTGTCGACCAGGATGTTGGCCGGCTTCACGTCGCGGTGCAGCATGCCCTGCTCGTGCGCGGCGGCCAGGGCCAGGGCGATCTGGACGCCGACCGCGCGGACCTGCTCGGGGGTCCGGCGCTGCTCGGCCTCCAGCCAGGTGGTCAGCGATCCGCCGGGGAACAGTTCCATGATCAGGTAGGGCCGACCGTCGGCGAGGATGCCGCTGTCGTGGACGGTGACGATGCCCGGATGGCCGGAGAGCCGGCCCGCTGCCTCCGCCTCGCCGACGAAGCGCCGCCGTTCGCCGGGGGTGTCCAACGGGCGGTCGTCGATCTTGACCGCCACCGGGCGGCCGAGGAGATCCTGGTGCGCCTTCCAGACCGTCGCGAAACCACCGCGGGCCAGTGGAACCCACCCACTCAGCCCCGGAATGTCAGGTGGTCGCGCAGCCACCCACTCACCTTAGGCGTCGCTGGGTCCCCTGGTCACGCACTCCGCCCGGCGCCCGACAATCGATAGGACGTCCTAGTGTCCTTCCGGATGTCAAGACGCGGCGCGTCGTGGATGGCCGGGGTCGCTCACCCGGGGTTACAGTTCCCAGGTGCAGCACATCCTCCTCGTCGTCAGTCAGCGCGTCGGCTGAGTCCCACTCCGATCGACGCGCTTCCCTCGTCTGCCTTCGGGCGGCGGGGGTTTTTGTTTGACCACTCCCCGACGACCGGGGGAGTGTCGTTGCACAGGCGTAACATCCACCCCGGATCCCGTACACGGACCGACCGCTAGGAGCAGAAGATGCCCGACCCCGCAGCCCCCCAGGAGATGACCGGCGCCCAGTCTCTGGTCGCCTCGCTCGAGCAGGTCGGTGCTGACGTCGTCTTCGGCATTCCCGGCGGCGCCATCCTCCCGGCGTACGACCCGCTCTACGACTCCGAGAAGGTCCGTCACATCCTCGTGCGCCACGAGCAGGGGGCGGGCCACGCGGCCGAGGGCTACGCGATGGTGACCGGCAAGGTCGGCGTCTGCATGGCGACCTCGGGCCCGGGTGCCACCAACCTGGTCACCCCGATCGCCGACGCGCACATGGACTCGGTGCCCATGGTGGCTATCACCGGTCAGGTCGCCAGCGCGGCCATCGGCACCGACGCCTTCCAGGAAGCCGACATCCGCGGCATCACCATGCCGATCACCAAGCACAGCTTCCTGGTGACCAAGCCCGCCGACATCGCCGAAGCCATCGCGGCCGCGTTCCACATCGCCGGTTCCGGCCGCCCCGGTCCGGTGCTGGTCGACATCACCAAGGACGCCCTGCAGGGCCGGGCGCTGCACCAGTGGCCGACCGAGATCGTGCTGCCGGGCTACCGGCCGGTCACCAAGCCGCACGGCAAGCAGGTCCGCGAAGCGGCCAAGCTGATCCTCGAGGCCCGTCGTCCGGTCCTCTACGTGGGCGGCGGCGTGGTCAAGGCGCAGGCCGCAGCCGAGCTCAAGGAACTGGCCGAGATGACTGGCATCCCCGTCGTCACCACCCTGATGGCGCTGGGAGTGTTCCCGGACAGCCATGTGCAGAACATGGGCATGCCCGGTATGCACGGCACCGTGGCCGCCGTCGGCGCCCTGCAGCGCAGCGATCTGCTGATCGCGCTGGGCACGCGGTTCGACGACCGGGTCACCGGCAAGCTGTCCACCTTCGCGCCGATGGCCAAGGTCATCCACGCCGACATCGATCCGGCCGAGATCTCCAAGAACCGCCACGCGGACGTGCCGATCGTCGGCGACGCCCGCGAGGTGATCAGCGAGCTGATCTCGCTGCTCAAGGCCGAACACCGCGAGCTCGACATCAACGACTGGGTGCGTTACCTGCTCGACCTGCAGAAGCGCTACCCCCGCGGCTATGACATGCCCGACGACGGCAGCCTGTCGCCGCAGCACGTCATCCAGCGGATCGGTGAGATCACCGGCCCGGATGCCTACTACGCCGCCGGCGTCGGCCAGCACCAGATGTGGTCGGCGGCGTTCCTGCCGTGGGAGCTGCCCGGTCGCTGGCTCAACTCGGGCGGACTCGGGACGATGGGTTACTGCGTCCCCGCCGCCATGGGCGCCAAGGTCGGCAGGCCGGACGCGATCGTCTGGGGAATCGACGGCGACGGGTGCTTCCAGATGACCAACCAGGAGTTGGTCACCTGCGCCCTCGAGGGCATCCCGGTCAAGATCGCCGTCATCAACAACCAGAGCCTCGGCATGGTCCGGCAGTGGCAGACGCTGTTCTACGAGAGCCGCTACTCCAACACCGACCTGAAGACCAACCGGGTGCCCGACTTCCAGAAGTTGGCCGAGGCGATGGGGTGCGTCGGCCTGCGGGCCGAGGAGTCCGACGACGTCGACTCGGTGATCGAGAAGGCGCTGTCGATCAACGACGTGCCGGTGGTGGTCGAGTTCGTGGTCCACAAGGACGCGATGATCTGGCCGATGGTCGCGGCCGGCGCCAGCAACGACGACATCAAGGTGGCCCGGGACATGGCCCCGAAGTGGGACGGAGAAACCCTGTGAGCACAGCGAACGAGCGCGGAGTGCACGTCGTGAGTGCAGCGAGCGGCCGAGGAGGAGACCGATGAGCACCCACACCCTTTCGGTGCTGGTCGAGAACAAGCCCGGCGTGCTGGCCCGGGTCTCCAGCCTCATCTCCCGTCGGGGCTACAACATCGAGTCGCTCGCGGTCGGACCGACCGAGTCCGAGGAGATGTCGCGGATCACCCTCCAGGTCGACGTCGAGGACGACGTCCTGGAGCAGATCACCAAGCAGCTCAACAAGCTGATCGAGGTGCTCAAGATCGTCGAGCTCGAGGGCAGCGCCGTCCGCCGCGAGCTCGTGCTGGTCAAGGTCAAGGCCACCGCCGAGACCCGCGGCCAGCTGATCGAGATCATCGGTCTGTTCGGCGCCAAGGCCGTCGACCTGACCAGCGAGGTGATCACGGTCGAGGCCACCGGGAGTCCGGCCAAGCTCGACGCCCTGCTCGACCTGCTCGCCCCGTACGGGATCCGCGAGCTGGTCCAGTCCGGACTGGTCGCCATGGGTCGCGGCAACCGGTCGCTGACCGACCGTGCCCAGCGCACCGAGCGGCTCAAGACCGTCCGGGTGTCCTGAGCCGGATCCACTACGTTTAGCCCGCATTCAATCTAACGAAGGAAGTACTGCCCGTGCCTGCAGAGATGTTCTACGACTCCGACGCCGACCTGTCGATCATCGCCGGTCGCAACGTGGCGATCCTCGGCTTCGGCAGCCAGGGTCACGCGCACGCGTTGTCGCTGCGTGACTCCGGTGTCGATGTCCGGGTCGGTCTGCCCGAAGGCAGCAAGAGCCGCGCCAAGGCCGAGGCCCAGGGCCTGCGCGTCCTGACCCCGTACGAGGCCTGCGAAGAGGCCGACGTCATCATGGTCCTCACCCCGGACCCCTCGCAGCGCAAGCTGTACGCCGAGGCGATCGAGCCGAACCTGGTTGCCGGTGACGCGCTGTTCTTCGCCCACGGCTTCAACATCCGCTACGGCTTCATCACCCCGCCGGAGGGCGTCGACGTCGCCCTGGTCGCCCCCAAGGGTCCGGGTCACCTGGTCCGGCGTGAGTACGCCGAGGGCCGGGGCGTCCCGGTGCTCGTCGCCGTCGAGCAGGACGCGACCGGCAAGGCATGGGACCTCGCGCTCTCGTACGCGAAGGCGATCGGCGGTCTGCGGGCCGGCGGGATCAAGACCACCTTCACCGAGGAGACCGAGACCGACCTGTTCGGCGAGCAGGCCGTCCTCTGCGGTGGTGCCTCGGCGTTGGTCCAGGCCGGTTTCGAGACCCTGACCGAGGCCGGCTACCAGCCCGAGGTCGCCTACTTCGAGTGCCTGCACGAGCTCAAGTTGATCGTCGACCTGATGTACGAGGGCGGCATCGCCAAGCAGCGCTGGAGTGTTTCCGACACCGCTGAGTACGGCGACTACGTCTCCGGCCCGCGGGTCATCGATGCGCAGGTCAAGCAGAACATGCAGGCCGTGCTCACCGACATCCAGAACGGCGCGTTCGCCAAGCGCTTCATCGACGACCAGGACGCCGGTGCGCCCGAGTTCGCTGCATTGCGCAAGAAGGGCGAGGAGCACCCGATTGAGGCCACCGGTCACCAGCTCCGTGGCCTGATGGCCTGGGTCAAGAGCCACGACGACGATTACGTCGAGGGCACCGCGAGCCGCTGACTCCGGCTGCACCTGTTTCCTGTTCAGGCCGACCCCTGGCCCCGCACCGGCGGGGGTGGGGGTCGGTGTGCGTGAGGGCGTTGGTCCGCGCCGGATTCGGTGGAAGCGTCCGAGCCCCGCCGTAACGGGGGGGCTTTTCGTGGGGTTGAGTTTCGCGGTCGACGTGCTGTTCCCGACTTGGGGTGCGGCTGACGGGAATGGCCGGGAAAGTGTCGGAGCGGCGCATTAGGCTGGGCCCTTCTCACGAAGGAGCAGTTATGGCCGAGTCAGAACACAGCCAGCGCAAGTCGCGGCGCAGCGAGGACGCCGAGATCACCGATCTCGCGCCGACCGACAGCACGCACAAGGCCGAGCTGGATTCCGAGGTCGATTCACTGCTCGACGAGATCGACGACGTCCTCGAGGTCAACGCCGAGGAGTTCGTCCGCTCGTTCGTCCAGAAGGGCGGCCAGTGATCGACCGAGCAGACACCGGCGATCTGACCCAGGGGCTGCACCGCGCCGGCGCCACATCGTTCACCGAGTACGTCAACCGGGTGGCACCGCACGTCCTGCCCTCGGGCCGGCCGACCGGCGGAACGGGGGCGGGGGCGTTGGCGCCGCACGGCACCACGATCGTGGCGGCGACCTTCCCGGGCGGAGTGGTGATGGCCGGTGACCGGCGGGCGACCATGGGCAACGTGATCGCCCAGCGCGACATCGAGAAGGTGTATCCGGCCGACGAGTTCTCCATCGTGGGTATCGCCGGCGCGGCGGGTCTCGCCGTCGAGATGGTCGGACTGTTCCAGGTCGAGCTCGAGCACTACGAGAAGATCGAGGGCGCGCCGCTGTCGTTGATGGGCAAGGCCAACCGGCTGGCCACGATGATCAGGGCCAACCTGGGTATGGCCATGCAGGGTCTGGTCGTCATCCCGCTGTTCGCGGGATGGGACGAGTTGAGCGCGCAGGGACGGATCTTTTCCTACGACGCCACCGGCGGTCGCTACGAGGAGCATGCGTTCTTCTCGGTCGGATCGGGTTCGATCTTCGCCCGGGGCTCGCTGAAGAAGCTCTACCGCCCCGACTTCACCGCTGCCCAAGCGAGCATGGCCGTCATCCAGGCGCTGTACGACGCCGCCGACGACGACTCGGCCACCGGCGGACCCGACCTCACCCGTCGGATCTTCCCGGTGGTGCTGATTGCGACCGCCGATGGCGTGGCCCGGGTCGCCGACCCGGAGATCGTCGCCATGGTCACCGAGATGATGGTGGGCCGCAACGCCCGTCCCGACGGACCGCAGGCGGGTCTGTCATGAGCATGCCGTTCTACGTCGCGCCCGAACAGCAGATGAAGGACCGGGCCGACTTCGCGCGCAAGGGCATTGCCCGCGGGCGCTCGGTGATCGTCCTGCACTATGCCGACGGCATCGTCTTCGTCGCCGAGAACCGATCGGCCGCACTGCACAAGGTGAGTGAGATCTACGACCGGATCGGCTTCGCCGCCGTCGGTCGCTACAACGAGTTCGAGCGGCTGCGCACCGCGGGCATCCAGTATGCCGACCTCCGCGGCTACAGCTACGACCGCACCGATGTCACCGGTCGGGGTCTGGCGAACGCGTACGCCCAGCTTCTCGGCACCATCTTCTCCTCGGGCGGGGAGAAGCCGTACGAGGTGGAGATCGTGGTGGCCGAACTCGGTCTCACCCCCGAGCTCGACCAGATCTACCGGTTGACCTACGACGGCTCGGTCGCCGACGAGGACGGTTTCGCGGTGATGGGCGGCTCGGCCGACACCATCGCCGAGGTCGTCGGTCGCGGGTACACATCGGGCCTCACCCTCGCCGGAGCGGTCTCGCTGGCCGTCACCGCACTCAGCTCCGACGGTGGGCCGCAGGCCCCGCGCCGCGAGCTCGGGGTGGACGCCCTCGAGGTCGCGGTCCTCGACCGGACCCGTTCGCTGCCGCGTAAGTTCCGTCGGATCCGCGGCGCCCGACTGGCCGAGCTGCTCATCGACGACGTCGTGGAGCAGCAGCAGCAGCAGGCCCCGCAACCGTGACCCCGACCCCGGTCGCCGTGATCATCGGCGCCGGTCTGATCGGCGCGTCCATCGGTTGTGCGTTGACCGCGGCCGGTCACCGGGTCCACCTGCGCGATCGACGGATCAGTCATGCGCAGGTGGCCGCCGGGCTGGGCGCCGGGACGATCGACGTGCCGCGGGCCGGGGACGTCGACCTGGTGATCGTGGCAGTCCCGCCCCGGGCGATCGCCGACGTGGTCGTGCACAGCCTCGACAGTTATCCCAGGGCGACGGTCACCGACGTCGGCTCGGTCAAGGCCGGCGTGCTGCACGCCCTCTGGGAGCGCGACGTCGACCTGACCCGCTACGTCGGCTCGCACCCGATGGCCGGTTCGCAGCACTCGGGGCCGATGACGGCCCGCGCCGATCTGTTCGCCGACCGGACCTGGGTCGTCACCCCGCACCGACGCTCCGACGTGGCCGCGATCAAGCGGGTCAGCGAGGTCGTGGCGATCTGCCGGGCGCGCGAGGTGACGATGGACGTCGAGGACCATGACGCGGCGGTGGCTCGGGTCTCGCACCTGCCCCACCTGCTGTCGGTGCTGATGGCCGGCCACCTGGCCGAGCTGTCGGAGTCCGATCTGCTGCTGGCCGGGCAGGGGTTGCGCGACGTGACCCGGATCGCCGGTAGCGACCCGGCGTTGTGGGAGCAGATCGTCGGAGCCAACGCCACCGCTGTCGCGGAAGAGCTCCGCGGCGTACGCGACCGGCTCGCCGCGATGATCGACGCCATCGAGACCGTGCCCCCCACGGTCGGGCTTCGCCACCACCTCGAACGCGGCGTCGAAGGCACCCGCCGGATCCCCGGCAAGCACGGCTCGGCAGCGGTCGACTACCCACGCGTCGTCGTGGCCATCCCCGACGAGCCAGGAGCTCTGGGCCGACTGTTCGCCGAGGTCGGCGAGGCCGGAGTCAACGTCGAGGACATCTCGATCGAGCACGATCCCGATCGCGAGGTCGGTTATCTGTCGCTGTCGGTGAGTCCGGGACAGGCCGAGCCGCTGCTCAATCGGATGCGCGCGCTCGGCTGGTCGATAGGGTGAGGCCCGTGTCTTCGGGTAGCAGTGTGGTCATAGCCATCGATGGGCCCAGCGGATCGGGGAAGTCGAGCACGTCGAGGGGGGTCGCCCAACGGCTCGGCCTGTCCTACCTGGACACCGGAGCGATGTACCGCGCGGTGACCTGGCTGGCCCTCGAGCGCGGGGTCGACCGGACCGATACCGCTGCGGTCACCGCCCTGATCACCGGTGCCGATCTCGCCGTCGTGCTCGATCCGCAGAACCCGAGCTTCGTCATCGAGGGTGTGGACGTGACCGAAGCCATCCGCGATCCCGCGGTGTCGGCGGCGGTCAGCTCGGTCGCGACCAATCTCGACGTCCGGGCGGATCTGATCGCCCGGCAGCAGGCCCTCATCGCCGGGGCCACGGAAGGGATCGTGGCCGAAGGTCGCGACATCACCACCGTCGTGGCCCCCGACGCCACCGTCCGCGTCCTGCTGGTCGCCGACCCGGCCGCCCGGATCGCCCGGCGGCAGGCCGAGCTGGGGGAGCGGGTCGACACGGCAGCAGTCACCGACCAGGTCATCCGTCGCGACCGGGACGACTCGACGGTCGCGCAGTTCGAGTCTGCCGCACCGGGAGTGACCGTCGTCGACTCGACTTTCCTCACCCTCGAGCAGGTCATCGACGCGATCTGCGCCCTGGTGCCCGAGACCGACGATGTCGCTCGTAGCGAGGATGTCGCCCGTACCGAGGCCTGACGACGACCGGCGAGCGGCGCCCGGATCGGCTGAATCGCAGCATCGTCGCTGACCGGGCTACCCTTACCGGGGCTGCCGCTGGTGGCCGTACCCGAACAACGTAAGTGATGACATGAGTGATCTCGCGCCCGAGCTGGCGCATGAGCCAGTGACGATCCGGCCCGTGGTAGCGGTGGTCGGTCGACCCAACGTCGGTAAGTCGACGTTGGTCAACCGCATCATCGGCCGCCGTGAGGCGGTCGTCCAGGATGTTCCCGGGGTGACCCGCGACCGGGTCAGCTACGACGCCGACTGGAACGGTCGGGCCTTCGTCCTGGTCGACACCGGCGGGTGGGCCCCCGACGCCCAGGGTCTGGCCGCGCAGATCGCCGAGCAGGCCGAGCTGGCCATCGCCGCGGCCGACGCGGTGATCTTCGTCGTCGATGCCACGGTCGGCACTCAGGACATCGACCACGCGGTCGTCCAGGTGCTGCGCCGGAGCCGCAAGCCCGTCGTGCTGGCCGCCAACAAGGTCGACGACCAGCGTTCGGAGTCCGAGGCCGCGCTGATGTGGAACCTGGGGCTGGGCGAGCCCTACCCGGTATCGGCCCTGCACGGCCGCGGCAGCGGTGATTTGCTCGACGCGGTCCTGGATGCGCTGCCCGCGACCCCGAAGGTTCCCGAGACGGTCGAGTCGGGTCCCCGCCGGGTCGCCATCGTCGGCAAGCCCAACGTCGGCAAGTCGAGCCTGCTCAACAAGGTGGCCAAGCAGCAGCGCGTCGTGGTCGACAACGCGGCCGGCACGACCGTCGACCCGGTCGACGAGCTGGTCGAGGTCGACGGCGAGATCTATCGCTTCATCGACACCGCCGGCATCCGCCGCCGGGTCAAGGAGGCGTCGGGTCACGAGTACTACGCCAGCCTGCGGACCCACGGTGCCATCGAGCGCGCCGAGGTCTGTGTGGTGGTGATCGACGCGAGCGAGCCGGTCACCGAGCAGGACCTGCGGATCATGACGTCGGTCGAAGAGGCCGGTCGCGCGCTGATCATCGCGTTCAACAAGTGGGACCTGACCGACGAGGAACGCCGTTTCTACCTGGACCGGGAGATCGAACGCGATCTGGTCCAGTTCGGCTGGGCGTCGCACATCAACATCTCGGCGACCAGCGGCCGCCACGTCGACCGGCTCGGACCGGCGATCCGCGAAGCTCTGGGGAACTGGGAGAAGCGGGTCTCCACCGGCAAACTGAACGCGTTCCTGGGCCGGATCGTCGCCGCCCACCCGCACCCGGTACGCGGGGGCAAGCAGCCGCGGATCCTGTTCGGCACCCAGGCCCAGGCCGGGCCGCCGACCTTCGTGCTGTTCACCTCGGGTCAGATCGAGCCGGGCTACCTGCGGTTCGTCGAGCGACGCCTCCGCGAGGAGTTCGACTTCACCGGTACGCCGGTGCACGTCGAGGTCCGGGCCCGCGAGAAACGCCGCGACCGATGACCGGACGGTCGAACGCGAGCCGGTCGCGCTCGTAGTAGAGTTCCCCCTCGTGGCTGACGCTCCTCGGAGCTGAGGCCTGGCGGGCTGTGGCGCAGCTTGGTAGCGCACTTGACTGGGGGTCAAGGGGTCGCAGGTTCAAATCCTGTCAGCCCGA
Organism: uncultured Actinomycetota bacterium; assembly: GCA_963815905.1. Lineage (GTDB taxonomy): Bacteria > Actinomycetota > Actinomycetes > Propionibacteriales > Propionibacteriaceae > Microlunatus. The sequence goes on from CAWFIO010000011.1 coordinate 61,898, forward strand.
CCGCTGAACGGCCTGGCTAGGGACGGCTTCTGAGGATGTCGGCGTCGTCTCTGGTCAGGCGTGCCTCTCCGGCCCTCAGGTAGGTGACGCCCGAGGAGATCAAGGTTCCCGGACGCTACTTTTACCTCCCGAGAAGCTGAGACACCCTCATGCCTACATGGATCCGTCCGCGCGTCGACGTCCTCGAGACCGGTTGCGGCGATCCGGCCGGACTGTGCGCGGCGCGCGACAGGATCGACACGGTCGTCTCGGCGCTTGACGGCATCCGTCGGGTCATCGTGGAGGCGCAGCGGGTGCTGATCGACACCGCCGCACGTGCTGGCGTGCAGCGATTCGTCCCCCGGGACTACTCCACGGACTACCGCCGGATCGCGTTCGGAAGCAACCGCAACGTCGAGCTCCGGCGCGAGTTCGCGGCCTACGTCGACGCCGCCCCCGATCCGGGCAACCTCGGTGAACGGCGCGTTCACCGAGATCCTGATTGGGCGTCCCTGCTGATCTCGTTCGACATCCACCGCCTGCAGTCCTAGTCGTCGGCCGATCAGATCCTCGACTTCACCACGAAGGATGACGTGGCCCGGACCGCAGCCCTGGTCGCCCTTGATCTCGATGCACTCCCGGATGGTCGGGATCGCCGGCGACGGGGGCAGGGCGGGTGAGGTGGCCCAGACAATGAGTGAGCTGACCGGGCACGCCCTTCGAGCTGCCGTGGGCGGGTGACCAGCGGGTCACCCGCCGAACCGGCGTTGATCCGGATCGGGATCGGGACGAAAAGTCAGCGCCAGTCGCACCGGTCCGTTCCTACCCACGCGGGCCGGCGGGCGGCTCATCCCGACTGGTGCTGGCTTTTCGTCGGTCGTCGACGCTCACGTTCGATCGGCGGACGACGGCATACCTGCGGCCTCGCGTACGGTGGCCGTATGTCCGACTCAGAGTCCGCCGTCGCTCCTGACCAGGACAGCGTGGACGCGCGCGCCCACCTGTTGCCCGAGGAACTCGCGGCCGGGAGTGCCGACCCGGAGGAGCAAGCCAGGGTGATCCTGGAGGAATCGGCCGAGCGCACCGCCGATCCCGCAGGCACCCAGGAGGAATCGACCCAGGTGTCCTGATCCTCCGCGGCCCGTCGGAGTGCCGTCGTCGGTCAGGTGCCGCAGAACGTGCGGTACCGGCCGAAATCCTGGGGGGCGGGAGAGGCGTACCGCTCGAGACCGGGCCGCTCGTCGAAAGGCCTGGTCACCGCATCCAGCAACCGATGGACGGGGTCCAGGTCGCCGGAGGTCGTAGCGTCGAGGGCTTCTTCGACCAGGTGGTTGCGCGGGATGTAGGCCGGATTGGTGCGCGTCAACAGGACAGGGTCCGGGTCCAGCGCTCGCCAACGCTGCAACCAGGCATCGAGTGCGGTGATCACGACGAGCTGACGCGGGGCGCGGGCGGCCCGGATGAGACCGCGGAAGAATGTGGTGTAGTCCGCCTGATCGGCCTCGAGCAGCGCAGGCAACTCCTCGACGAGGGGCGTCACCGCCTTTTCCGGTACGTCGTCGCCGAGACCGAGCTTGGCGCGCATACCTGCTGACCACGCAGCCTGGTACTGCGGACGGAATGTCTCCAGCGACGCCACCGCCGAAGCGACCGCCTGCTTCTCGTCCGGGTGGAGCAGGGGCAGCAGCGCCTCAGCGAGGCGAGCCAGATCCCATTCGGCGGCCAGCGGCTGATTCGCGTACGCGTAACGCCCGCCCTGATCGATCGAGCTGAAGACCATGGTCGGGTCGAAGACGTCGAGAAAGGCGCAGGGCCCGTAGTCGATGGTCTCGCCGGAGATCGTCATGTTGTCGGTGTTCATCACGCCGTGGACGAAGCCCACCAGCATCCACCGGGCGACGAGCCCGGCCTGCGCCTCGACCACCGCATCGAAGAGGGCACGGTACGGATCATCGGCCTCAGCCGCAGCGGGGTGATGGATCGCGATCGCGTGGTCGGCGAGGCGACGCAGCAGATCGGCGTTGCCGGTCGCAGCGGCGTACTGGAAGCTGCCGACCCGGAGGTGGCTACTGGCGACCCGGGCCAACACCGCACCCGGCAGCAGCGTCTCCCGGCGCACCGTGTTCCCGGTCGCCACCACGGCCAACGCCCGGGTGGTGGGGATGCCGAGCGCGTGCATCGCCTCGCTGACCACGTATTCGCGGACCATGGGTCCGACCGCGGCCAGACCGTCGCCGCCGCGCGCGAAGGGTGTACGCCCCGAACCCTTCAGATGGAGGTCATGACGTCGACCGTCGGTGGCGGTGATCTCGCCGAGCAGCAGCGCGCGACCATCACCGAGCCGCGGGGAATAGCCCCCGAACTGATGTCCGGCGTACGCCTGGGCCACTGGAGTCGCGCCGCTCGGAACACGGTTCCCGACCAGAAGTCGCCGACCGTCCGGACCGCGGAGCCAGGACGGGTCGAGGCCGAGCTCGCAGGCCAGTGGATCGTTGAGCAGCAACAGGTGCGGGTCGGCAACCTCCTGGGCCCGCCAGGGCAGCGCCAACTCGGGAAATTCGCGGGCGAACCGGTGGTCGAGGACGACCGGAGAAGTAGGTGCGCCGATCATCCCTCCACGATAGGCGGGAGGTCCGACGGCCACCGTCCGCAGGGATCGCCGAGGTCTCCGGAATCGCCTCACCCCGGCAACCCCGAAAGCGCGCAGGTCGGCGGGGCTCAGTAGTCGCAGTAGTCGCAGCTGCCGTTGACCAGCTGCACGAAGTGCACCGGGCAGACCGGGGGCTTGGGGGCCGGCGGCAGGGCCGGTTCGGCGACCTTGCGGGTGCGCGGGGTCCGGGAGGCCGCCGCGGTACGGGTCGCACCGGCGGCGCGGCTCGGGCGGGCGGCCCGGGTGGGGGCCACGGGTTCGGGTGCGGCGACGGCCTGGACCAGGGCGGCGCGGAGCAGGCGGCCGACCACGATGGAGTGCTGCTGCAACGCCCACGACTCGATGACCAGGCGGGCCGAACGATCCGGCGCACCGGGGTCGTCGAGCCGGCAGAACTCGTGCTCGGTCGCGGTACGCGCGGCCAGCCGACGCTCCATGGCGACGGCAACCGACTCGGATCCGACGGTCACCGCCACGGCGCCGCCTTCCGGCCCGATCTGGACGTCGCGGAAGGAATCCGTGCCGGCCAGCACGACGAGACCGTCACCGCGCGCGGCGACGACGGCCTCCAGGATCGTGGCTCGCGAGCCGGGCGGGACGTTGGCTCCCGCGAGCAGCTCGTTGATCGCCGCCGGGTCGCTCAGACCGTCCAGCATCATGCTCATCGTCCACCTCCGCGGATCGGCCCCGGAAAACCCACCCTAATCGGTGGCCGAATCCCGACGGTGGGCTCGGGATGCTTGCGGGTGCCGGGCCGGACCGCCATGCTGCGAAGATGGCGAAGACCAGCAAGCGATCCGGTGGTCGGGTGGACGGACGGATGTCCAGTCGCACCGCCCAGGTGCGCTCCACCCCGATCGGTGACTACGGCTTCCTCAGCGACGGCGAGGTCACCGCGTTGCTCTCACCCGGCGGTGCCATCGAGTGGATGTGTGTGCCGCGCTTCGACTCGGCCAGTGTCTTCGGTTCGATGCTCGGTCGGCACGCCGGCTCGTTCCGGGTCGCGCCCGACGAGATGACCGTTCCGACCGAGGTCCGCTACCTCCCGGGGACGATGATCATCGAGACCAGCTGGGGGACGCCGACGGGGTGGATCATCGTGCGCGACGCCCTGATCATCGGTCCCTGGCACCACGACGAGGACCGCTCCAAGACCTATCGGCGGACGCCCACCGACTACGAGGCCGAGCACATGCTGCTCCGCACCATCCGATGCGCCTCCGGGGAGGTGCAGACCATCGTCGACTGCGAACCGGTGCTCGACTACGGGCGGTCGCCGGTCCGGTGGGATTACTGCGACGACACCTACTACCAAGGGCTGGCATCGGCGGCCGGCGAAGACGTCAAACTCACGCTGACCAGCGATCTGCGGATCGGCTTCGAGGGCGGTCGAGCCACGGCCCGGACGCTGCTCAAAGAGGGCGACGTCCGCTTCGTCGCGCTGTCGTGGGGTGGCGCCGTGCCGCCGAGGACGTACGAGGAGGCGTACGCCAAGCAGGTCTGGACCGCACACCACTGGCAGCACTGGCTGGCCCGGGGCACCTTTCCCGACCACCCTTGGCGCGGAGCCCTGCAGCGCAGCGCGCTGACGCTGAAGGGCCTGACCTACGCGCCCACGGGCGCCCTGACCGCGGCCGGCACGACCTCGCTCCCCGAGACCCCGGGGGGAGGGCGCAACTACGACTACCGGTTCACCTGGATCCGCGACGCCACCTTCGCCCTCTGGGGGCTCTATTCGCTCGGCTTCGACTGGGAGGCCGTCGACTTCTTCTCCTTCATCGCCGATCTGGTCGACGGTGAGGACGACATCCAGATCATGTACGGCATCGGGGGAGAGAAGGTGCTCACCGAGTACGAACTCCACCATCTCCAGGGGTACGCGAACTCCCGCCCGGTCCGGGTCGGCAACGCCGCGTACGCGCAGAAGCAGCATGACGTCTGGGGCGCGCTGCTCGACTCGGTCTACCTGCACTTCAAGGCCGCCGACCACGTCGACGGCCGGATCTGGCCCATCCTGGACCGCCAGGTGAACGAGGCACTCAAGCACTGGCGCGAGCCCGACGCCGGGATCTGGGAGGTCCGCGGCCAGCTTCAACACTTCACGTCGTCGAAGATCATGTGCTGGGTGGCGGTCGACCGCGGTGCCAAGCTCGCCCAGCTCACCGGCGAGTTCGACAAGGCCGCCGAGTGGGAGAAGTCCGCCCAGGAGATCAAGGACGACATCCTGGCCAACGGGGTCGACGAGCGGGGCGTCCTCACCCAGTACTACGGCACGAAGGCGCTCGACGCTTCCCTGCTGCTCGCACCGCTGGTCCGCTTCCTGCCGGCCGACGACCCCATCATGCGCAACACCGTGCTCGCCATCGCCGACGAGCTCACCATTCACGGACTCGTCCTGCGCTACAAGGTCGAGGAGACCGATGACGGGTTCAGCGGCGAGGAGGGCAGCTTCACCATCTGTTCGTTCTGGCTGGTCTCGGCGTTGTGCGAGATCGGCGAGTACGACCGGGCCCGCAAGCTCTGCGCCAAGCTGCTGTCGTTCGCCGGACCGCTCGATCTGTACGGCGAGGAGATCGATCCCCACACCGGGCAGCACCTCGGCAACTTCCCGCAGGCGTTCACCCACCTGGCCTTGATCAACGCGGTGTTGCACGTGATCAAGCTCGAGGGGCGCCAGCACCGCGATCCGGGTGACTGGGCCGGGTCGATGGGGACCGACGCGCAGGCCTGACCGGGCCGGGGTCGCCAGATCCGAAGTCCGCCGCCGACGCTGACCGATTCGGGGCGGACCGCGAACCAACCACGTGTGTCATTCGTCTACACGCGTGACGACTCGCTCATCGCTCGACCGTTCCCCAGGAGGAACCCCGTGTTCGACTACATCGGCAACATGCCGCTGCACCCTCTCGTCCTGCACGCCGTGGTCGTGGGCGTTCCGCTGACCATGCTGCTGGCGTTGCTCTTCGCTCTGCCCCGGTTCCGCAACTGGGCCCGTTGGCCGATGCTGCTGGCCTGTGTGGGGTCGTTGGTGGTGACCTTCGTGGCCAAGCAAAGCGGCGAGTCGCTTGTCCGGCAGCTCAAGCTCGACTTCTCCAGCCCGGCGGGCGCCCTCATCCAGGTGCACGCCAAGCTGGCTGATCAGTTGTTCCTGATCATGATCGGGGTCGCGGTGCTGGGCGTCGCCAACGCGTTCTTCGTCCGTCGGCCGACCGACGGTGCCCAGCGGTCCGGGGCCGTTTCCGTGATCCTGCCGTTACTCCTGGTCCTCGCCGCAGTGGCGGCGACCGTCTGGGTGATCCGGGTCGGCGACCTGGGCTCGCGGGCCGTCTGGAACCCCACCGATGTCCCGGCCGGCGGCAATTGAGACCGCGGTCCGGGCTCGGGTCAGCCACTGAGAGCAGCCTGAACCCGTCGAACGTTCCGGGAAAGCGTTGTCCGACGGAGATTTTCGCTGTGACGTCCATCACGCTGACATCGGTATCATAACGGCTTGGTCACGCTCAGGTTATTTAATACGTATGCCAGCCGAAGCCTGGAACGACCGTTCTCACGAGTTTGCGGTTCTTTCGGGAGGTTGCTGCGTCGAGAGTGCACTACCTAGGATCACGGCCAAGAGATAGCGCGGGATGTACCGGGGTCGCGATCTTGGAGATCCAGCCCCCAATCGTGCGGGCTGTCTCGGGGGCTGAACCCACCACTCTCAAGGAGTCAAACACTCATGCGAGCCATTTCTGTGGTAGCTCTCGCCGTCAGCTCGGTTGCTCTGGCTGCCAGCATCCCGTTCTCCGCCCAGGCTGCTCCCACCGCCGCGTCCGCACCTGAAGGTTCCTCCGTCGCGGTTGCTGCCAAGAAGCGCGTGGCTGAGCAGATCCGCTTCGCCACCTTCAACGTCCGCACCTCGCGCGCCGACATCGGCACCTCGCGCCACTGGCTGCGTCGCGCAACCACGGTTGCCCGCGAGATCAAGACCGAGGGGCCCGACGTCGTGGCCATCCAAGAACTCGGCCCCGGCCGGGCCGACGGCAAAAAGACGAAGATCGGCAACTCGGCTCGCCAGACCACCAGCCTGTTGAGCGCGCTGCGCAGCGTCGGGGCCGGTCAGTACAAGTTGGTCCGTACCACCTCCTACGTCGCGCCGGGCACCAAGCACAGCACCCAGGGCTCCCGGATCCTCTACAACACCAAGCGCGTGCGGCTGGTCAGCAACTGCCCTGAAACCACCGGAAAGTCCAACTACAACAAGTCCTGCAGCATGGACATGCCGGCCTTCAGCAAGGCCACCGCCCGCAGTGCCGCGTTCGCCGAATTCGAGGACAAGAAGACCGGCCGCAACTTCTACGCCGTCTCGGTCCACCTCATCGACGCCCACAGCGGCAGCATGGCCCAGGAGCGCAAGCTCGACGACCTGCGTCGTTCGCAGGTGGCGGCGGTCTACAACAAGGTCAGAAAGCTGGCCGGCAACAAGCCGATCCTGTTCGCCGGAGACCTCAACTCGTGGAAGACGAAGCGGGGCACCCACGCCCCGTTCAACTACCTGGCCGGTCAGGGCTTCAAGGACTCCACCACCGCGACCTACCAACTCAACTCGCGTTACCCGACGGTCAACCACTGGCACCGCACGCTGAAGGCCAACGCGGTCGGTCGCCAGGTGGCCCTCGACGTGGTGATGGTGAAGAACGGCAAGGGGTTCAACCGCTACGAGAACGTGACCAAGGTCGTCGACACCTTCCGCGCCTCCGACCACAACATGGTGGTCACCGACCTCAACCTCTGACCGTCGTGCGGCGGTGCGCCCTACCTCGAATCGCTCTGTGACCTACGGCACGAGCGTCCGGGTTGCACCACGAGGTCCGCATCCGGCATGATGGTCCTACCGAGCTCAGTGGCGGCTTTCCCCACTGGTTCGTGAGTTCTCGGCTCGAGTGTTCGTTGCCTCGTCGCCACCTCCAAGTGATCGGCCATAGCTTCTTCTCGGCCAGGTCAGAGCGATCCGCTGCCATCAGCGTGCTCATGTCGACACATCGTTGAGTCCACCCACGGCCACGACTGTGTCGATGCAATCTCAGGTGAAGTTGCTCGGGGACCTTCGCCGCCCACGCCCGCCTCGATCGCGGCGAGCGTCACCCCACCCCGAGAGGTCCTCCTTATCATGCGTTTTGCCTCCGTTCTCGCCCCTGTCCTCGGAGCCGGCGTCCTGTTCGCCGCCCTCCCGGCCCCGGCTCACGCCGATTCGACCCAGACGGTCACCGCGGCGGTCCGGGCAACCAGCTCCGAGACGAACCTCCGGTTCGCGACGTTCAACGTCCGGACCTCGCGGGCCGACATCGGCACCGCACGGCACTGGCTGAGGCGGGCGAGCTCGGTGGCCGGTCAGATCGCCGCCGAGCAGCCCGACGTCGTGGCCATCCAGGAGCTCGGCCCCGGTCGCGCCGACGGCAAGAAGATCAAGCTCGGAGGCGCACCGCGGCAGACCGATACCCTGGTCAGCGCGCTCCGCAGCGCTGGTGCCGACCACTACGACCTCGTCCGGAAGACCGCGTACGTGGCGCCGGGGACCAAGCACGGCACCCAGGGCGCCCGCATCCTCTACAACACCAACACGGTCAAGCTGGTGAGCGACTGCCCGGAGACGACCGGCAAGAAGAACTACAACGGCTCCTGCAGCCTCGACATGCCCCGGCTGGCCGGCGAAAGCGCCAAGGAGACCCGCAGCGCCGCGTACGCGGAGTTCCAGGATCTCCGCACCGGGCGAGAAGTTCTTCGCCGTCTCGGTGCACCTGGACGACCGGCACAGCGGTAGCGCCGCGAAGGAGGCGGACCTCGACGATCTGCGCGAGGCCCAGGTCCGCGCCGTCTATGCCGAGGTCGCCGACCTCGCCGGCGGTGAGCCGGTGATCTGGGGTGGCGACCTGAACTCCTGGAAGACCAAGGCCGGGCGTAACGCCCCGTACGACCTGCTGGCCTCGAAGGGTTTCGACGACTCGGTCTCCGCCCGCACGACGGTCAACGACCGCTACCCGACGGTCAACCACTGGCGCAGCGTGCTCAAGCCCAACGCCCTCGGTCGCCAGGTCGCCCTGGACGTGGTCCTGGTGAAGGGCGGCGCGGGCTTCCAGCGCTACGAGAACGTGATGAAGGTCTCGGACCCGAGCCGGCCGTCGGATCACAACATGGTGATCAGCGACCTGTCCCTCTGACCTGCCCCTGACCCGGCAGGCCTCGGACCCCTGAGCACGGGCAGCCCCTTCGGGGAGCTGCACCGGGCGCAGGGGTCCGAGGTTTTTCCGGGCTCAGCCGTTGGCGATGGCGGCCGGGCCGTCCTCGCGTCGGATGTCGATGATGTGACCGGTCTGGCCGGAGAGCAGGACGTCGAGCGACTGTCGGGCGACCTTTTCGCTCGACAGCAGGGTCCCGGCTGGCTCCTCGCCGAAGGCCTTGGTCCGCATCGGGGTACCGGTGCGCTCGGGGTTGACGCAGTTGACGCGGACGCCGCTGCCCGCCCATTCGTCGGCGAGCGCCTGGGTCAGATTGACCGTGGCGGCCTTGGCCGAGGAGTAGAGCGAGTAGCCCGAGCGACCCCGGGTGTAGGACGATGACGTGAACAGCAACAACGAGCCCTGGGACGCCTGCAGGTACGGGTAGAACTGCTGGGCGATGAAGATCGGCGCCAGATAGTTCACGTCGGTGGAGGAGTGGATCGTCTCCTCGGAGGTCTCGCTGAGTTCGCCGCGGACCAGCACGCCGGCGGTGTTGACCACGAAGTCGATCCGGCCGGTCTCGGCGAGCACCTGATCGGCGACCGCGGCGATGTCCGAGCGGCGCTCGACGTGGGTGCCGGTGCTCGACCGGGAGAACGACCGGACCGTGGCGCCGTGCGCGGCGGCCAGGTCGGCGATGTCGCCACCGATGCCGTAGGAGCCGCCGAAGACCACCATCGTCTTGCCGGCGAGCAGCGCGCGGTAGTCCTCGTCGCTCAACGACGCCGGCTGGTCGGCCGAGGTCAGCTGGAACAGCTTGTCGGCGATGTAGACGTCGATCGGCTCGGTGACCTTCATGTTGCGCTCGTGCCCGGGGACGACCGCGATCGGCACCTCGGGGGAGTAGCGCAGCACCACGGTGCAGTCGTCGGTGGCCGTGAAGTGCGGATCCTGCGCCGCCTTCGCGTACGCCGCCCGGATCGTCGACAGCCGGAACGACTGCGGGGTCTGTCCGCGGCGCAGCAGATGCCGGGGGAGGACGTCGGCGATGGCGCCGGTGTCGGGATGCACCGCGATGACGGTGTCGGCCGAGGGGATGGCGGTGTCGACCGCTTCGTAGGTCTGCAGGGCCGCGACGTTGGCGGAGATGATGGTCTGCGAGACCAGCGGCCGGACCGCGTCGTGCAACAGCACGTTGCACTCCTGGTCGCCGAGCGCGGCCAACGCGGCTGCGGTGGTGTCGTTACGCGTCCCCGAGCCTTCGAGGATCTGGCTGACCTTGTCGTAGTCACCCTTCTTCACGATGGCGCGGATGTCGTCGAGGTAGCCCGACGCCATCATCACGATGATCTCGTCGATCAACGGGGACGCCTGCATCGTGGCGATCGTGTGCTCGATGATCGGTTTGCCCGCGATCTTGATCAGCTGCTTGGGGATGCTGAGCCCGACCCGGGTCCCGGTTCCACCGGCGAGTACCACGGCGATGTTGCGCAATCTGTCCACCGCGCGACTCTATCGGCTCGACTGCTCCGATCGCCCCGATCACGGTCCGGTCAGGCGTGCCACCGGTCACGTTCGGGCGCCCGCTCGGCCGACCACGGCTTGATCTCACCGCTCCAATGCACCAGCGCCGGCTCGGTGATCACGCTGCGACCGGGCACCTGGTGCCACCGCCCCGGCAGCTCGGCCCGGTCCGGACCGGCCAGGAAGTGCAGCAGTTCGTGGTAGGTCAGGCCGAACTCCTCGATCAGCGCCAGACTGCGCTCGGTGAAGCCCTCGGCCCGCCAGCGGGCCGTGTTCAGCACCAGCACGTCGGTGCCGAAGGCATCGAAGTCGAAGTGGTGACGGGAGTATCGGCGGCGCAGTTCCGCGGCGGCGGTCGTGGCGCCCTCGAGCCGGTTCGCGGCCCCGTTCAGCACCGCGTAGCCACTGGCCTGCTGCCGGCCCGCCACCGGGGGGGCAGCCAGCAATCGGCCCTCGAGGTCGAAGTCCGCGAGCTCGGTCAGATCACCGCTGACCACAGCGTCGACCGGCAGGATGATGACCCGGTCGACGTCGAGCAGCTCGGGCACCGCCAGTCGCGCGACGTCACCGTCGGACACCTCGCGGTCGGCCGCCCTCAGGTCCCGTCCGATCCCGCTCAGATCAACCACCTGCACGGACCGGCCGCCGGTCGCGGTCGACAGCGCACCGGTGTCGAGCGCTGCGGCGTCGCGGCTCAACAGGACGAACTGCAACGGGCCTGTGGTGGCGGCCGCGGTCGACGCGAGCAGCCGGGTCGCGGCCTCGGCCGACCCGTTCGGGACGGCGACCACGACCACCGGCACCTGCGGTGCGAGCGGGTCGACCAGGCCCCGCACCGTGGCCACGTCTCCGAGCAGCCCGCTGCGGACGGCCGGGAGCGGGTGGTCGGCGGAACGACGCTGCAAGGCCCGGGCGACGTCGTCGGCGTTCAGCTCGCGCCACAACGCATAGACCTGCTCGGGCGTGTCGCCGGCCGCGATCGCGGTGATGGCCGCCTCGAGTCGGGTGTCGATCCGGGTCTGGATGGCGGCGAACTCGGCGTCGGTGATGTCGATCAGACCGGCGAACCGCGGATCGGATCGGTTCCCGGGCTGGAAGTCGGCCGGCACGCCGAGCGAGCGGACCGGGAGGTAGCAGTGCAGCCGGCTGGTGACCACGCCGTGGTGCTCGCGTCGGTAGGTCTCGAGCAGTTCGAGCGCATCGCCCATGTTGTGGGCGAAGCTGCGGAACCGGATGGCGTCATTGCTGTGCGCGTACGTCGGGGCGCCCTTGGGCACCGTGGCCTTCGGCATGTCGACGTAGGCGACCGGCCCGTCGGACAACTCCTCGGCCCGTTGCGGGAAGACGGTCCGCACGGTGGTGGTCAGGCAGCCGGAGAAGAAGGCCGGTACCCCGACCGAGAGCAGGATGTCGACCGTCGTCCAGTCCCGGCAGCCGATCGGGGCGTACCGGCGGAGGTAGTCGATCGCCTCATCGGTCAGCAGATCGCGCTTGCTGCAGTGGAAGGAGACGAACAACGGCAGCAGGTTCGGATGGAACGGGAACCCGTAGCGGGTCTCGAAGAGGGCGTGCATGTACCAGCCGAAGGCCAGGGTCCAGGTCTGCGGGGGAATGGCCGCGTACGCGGAGGCGTCGCGGTCGATCTGCAGCAGCTGGATCCGGCCGGTGGCCTCGGTCCGGGCCAGCTCGGGGCGGACCCGTCCGCGCAGCAACGTCAGCAGGTCGACCAGATCCTGCGGGCCGTCGTAGTCGAACCCCTGGTGGCGGGCGAGATGACCGAGCGAGGCGATGCTCTGGACGTGGTCACCGATGTTGGCCGAGGCGCGTGAGCGGCCGGGGTGGCCGTAGGCCATCACCGCGAACGACACTGCACCCTCGGGGGCGGCCGGTGCGGAGGCGCCGTCGGGGGTCGTGGACACCCAGGGCCGCAACCAGTCGCGCTGGATGACGAGCGCCTCGTCGACGCTCGATCCGTCGCCGACCGCGGTGTCGAAGTGCGCGAACAACCGGACGACCAACGCATGGTCGCCGTGACCGAACACCGGCCCGAGCAGATCCAGCCAGGTGTGAGCGGGGAGGTCGGCCGGGGCCCGCTCGACCAGGTCCTCGATCCGGCGGATGGTCTCCTCGGGGGCCACCGCCAGACCGGACCGGGCGAATTCGCGGGCCGCGTACCGCGCCCACAGGGACTCGGGAAGCTCGCTCAGCGCCGACCAGGCCAGCGCGTGGTGCTCGTCGGCGAAGGTGACGACGCCCTCCAGCAACCGACCCAGATCGACGGTGTCGGGGTCGTCGCGCAGCGTGACCGCCATGGCCAGTGCGGTCTCGGGACGTTCCTTGAGCAACCGCCGGGCCTCGGCCAGCAGGGCCGCAGCCAACGTGCCACCGCTCGACAGCACCTTCACCGTGGCCGACGGGGCCCAGGCCGGCTTGGCCGCGGGGCGGGCGACGCGGGCCCGGGTGGGTCGCCTCTTGGCCTTCGCCCTCTTGGGCGGTTTCGCCGGCGCCGTCCTGGCCGCCTTCGCGGGGGGCTGCGGCGGATCCAGGAGGGCCAGTCCGGCGGCCCGCACCCGGAGCGGGAGGACACGCCGGGCTACGCGTCGAGGCAGGCTCGTCATAGGTCTCCTCCGAGGCCGTTCGGGACACGCCCGGGTCAGGCGCCGTCACACTCTAATGGAGCGCGGCCTGCTGACTTATACACTGCTCTGCCGTGCCCGACTTCGATCTCCCGCAGGCGGTTTACCTGTCGATCTCGGGTCCGGTGCGCACGTGGCTCGGCGGCCGGACCCGTGCCCTGCTGCTACGGAACCGCTACTTCACCCGCTACGCCGGGGTCGAGACGGTCATCGTCACCTTCGACGACGACCCGGTGTATCCCGACCAGCGGGAGCAGCTGATCGAGCGGGGCGAACTCATCCCGGGGATGCGGTTGCTCAACATCTTCGAGACCTACCGCGAGCAGCCCTTGATCGTGGGACCACCGTCATCACCGGCGCTGCCCGAGTCGCTTCCCGAGCCCACCGGGCTCGAGGCGATCGACGTCGCCCACCCCGACGGCACCGTCTACTACACCGCCCACCGCGACGCGGACGGTGTCGAACAGCTCCGCGACTACCGGCGCCCGGACGGCAGTGTGTTCCTGCGCAGCCCGGGGCCCGAGTTCCTCCGCGACGGGCCGTTCATCCTGACCGACCCCGCGGGTCGGCCGGTGCACCGCTGGGCGACCCGGTCCGAATGGCGGCAGCACTGGTTCCGACACCTCGCCGGTGATGCCGAACGCGTCATCGTCATCTCCGACAGCCGCCCAGTGCTCCGCGCGATCTGGCCGATGCCCGACGAGCGTTTCCACGTCTTCCTCGTGCTGCACAACAACCACATGCTGGCCAACCTGCCGTGGAACGCCCCGGCCCACCCCGCGTACGCCTGGGCGTTCGAGCACCTGGCTGACTTCGACGGACTGGTGACGCTGACCGAGCGACAACGCTCCGACCTGGGCCAGCTGCTCGGGCGACGGTCAACGATGTTCGTGGCCGGCAACCCGGTCACCCTGCCGCAACGGCCGGACCCGTTGCCCGATCGAGCCCCGGCCCGGTTCGCGATGATGTCGAGGTTCGAGTCGCAGAAACGGATCCACGAGGCGGTCCGGGCCTTCGCCCGGGTCGCCCGGCAACGACCTCAGGCTCGACTCGAGATCTATGGCGGGGGTGAGGATCAACCTCAGGTGGAGGGTTTGATCGCCAAGCTGGAGCTGACCGGTCACGTGGTGCTGAAGGGGTGGGACCCCGATGCCCGCGACACCCTGTGGACCGCCACCGCCTTGCTGCTGTCCAGCCGTTTCGAGGGATACCCGCTGGCCACCCTCGAGAGCATGGCCCGTGGCTGTCCGGTGATCAGCTACGACATCAAGTACGGTCCGCGGGAGCAGATCACCGACGGCGTGGACGGATTCCTGGTGCCCGACGGTGACCGGGCCGCGATGGCCGCAAGGATGATCGAGCTGATCGACGATCCCGCCCGGTCAGCGGCGATGAGCGCGGCGGCCTTCGACCGGGCCGCCGATTTCGATCACCGCGCCTTCCTCGAGCAGTGGCGGGTAGCCCTGACCACCGGCCTGCAGCGACGTCGCACCCGGGTCCAGCTGGACCGTGTCCGGCTCCGGGTCGACCGCTTCGACGATGGCCCCAGCTCGCTGGCCGGGCGGATGGCCGATCGACTGCCGAGGCTGGCACGCCTCGTCCGAGGCGCGACCGGCCGCGGACGGCCGCGACCGCTGACCTTCGACGCCGAGCTGGTCGTGCGCGGGAGCTGGCCGGCGGGCGCGCTCAAGCGCGCCAAGGTCACCCTCGATCTCGTCGCCGGCGACGGGACGGTGACCGGGGTGCCGGTCGAGGTCACCCGGGCCGGCCGACGGTTCGCGCTCGCGAGCCGATTCCCGGCCGTTCGCGTGAGCGCCGACCCGCCCGTGCTGCGGGTGCGGCTGCTGTGGCGCAACGCTGCCTGGGAGAAGTCGCTCCCGCTCCCGCGATGAGTCGGGCCTGGGCTCAGACCCGGGGGAGCCGGTCGAGGACGGCGACGTTGCGCCCTCCGAACCACCCCGCGATGACCGAGGCCTTGGTGCTGCCCGACTTCGCCGAGGTGTGCGCCTTGCCGCTCTTGCCGCCGTGGTGGACCACGACGTCGGCGTAGTCCGCGACGGCCTGCACGCTGTGGCCCTGGCGCAACAGCTTGGCCTCGAACCGGGTGACCGACCAGTACCACTGGTAGGTCTCGCTCAGACCGCGTCCCCACGCCTCCTGGTCGACCAGCAGACAGAAGCCGTCGGCCCGGGGCCACGGACCGGAGGTGACGTGCCGCAGACCGGTCGCGCCAAAGCGGTGGACCGCCAACATCCGGGCCAGCCAGGTCGGATCCAGCACCTCGCAGTCGGTGTTGAGCAGCAGCACGTGGGTGGCATCGCGGGGCGACATGGCCACGCCGATGTTGCAACCCTCGGCGAAGAAGGTGTTGCGGTCGAGCAGGGCCAGCCGGTTGATCCGGCCGAGGAATCGCTGCACCGTCCAGAAGGCCCGGGTGGCGAAGGTGCTGTCGTTGTCGACCACGACGATCTCGTACGCCACCCCGGTGGTCTTCCGCACCGAGCGCAGCATCCGTCGCGCGTACGCAAGCGCGTTGTAACTGACGACAACGATGCTGACCAGCGGCGTTGCGGCGGTCGGGGCTGCATCCTGCGGGGCGAGCGGGTCGGGCACGGCTGCACCTTAACAGCGATCAGCGACGCCCCGCCCGCACTGGCAGGATGACCGCATGGCCGCACCCATCACCGTCGTCGTCCAGACCACCGACGACCTCGCCGTCGCCGAACTGATGGCCTCGCTGGATGCGCAGACCCTCGCGTACGCGGATTTCCGGGTGCTCTTCCTGGTCGATCAACGGGCGACGGCGCTCCTGGATCGGTTGGGCGCGGTGGCCGAACGGCGGCCCAATGTCGAGGTCGTGACGACCAGTGGCGATCCGGACCGCGTGTTCAGCGACACACTGTCCGGGGTGAGCGAGGGCTGGGTCCTCCCGATCGGAGCGGCGTGGGGTCCGACGCCGCGGTTGCTGCCCCGAGCGCTGGAACGGTTGGCCGCCTTCGGTGAGGAGCACGATCTCGGTGTCGTCGTCGGACGTCATCGTCCTGCGTCGGACACCGAGCCGGTCCCGTCGGTGCTGCGTTCGGATCAGCCGCTGGTCGGCCTGGCGCCCAGCCCGGAGCTCGCCCCGATCCGGTTGATCCGGGTCGGTGGGTCCGACCGGACCGGCATCGCCGGCCGTGGTTGCGCCGTCGTCGGGCTCTCCACGCCGGATGCCCAACGGCTCGTCCCGACCCCGGCCGAGACGCCGTCCGGCACCGCGTCGTGGGTGGACGGTCGACTCCGGCTGGTCGTGGCCGCAGCCGCGGGCGAACAGCTCGAGCTCTCCGTGAGCCACGAGAGCGGCGAGGACTACTGGCTCTCCACCCGGTCCGCCGGCGAGCACACCACGGGCGAGCTCGATGTCGGCACCGCGGCCGGCGGCGGGCCGCTCGCGCCCGGCATCTGGCGGGTGTTCGTCCACGGGTACGCCGCGGACGGCACCCCGACCCGCCGACAGCCGTTCCCCGCGGTCCGGCTCGCTCCGGCCGCGGTGCAGCAGACCCTGGTGGCGCCGCTGCGGCGGGGTGGTGGCCTGGCTCTCGATGTCGGGGCCACCCGGACGCCGGTCATCCGTCGCCTGGTCACTCGGAAGACGACCGTGGTCGAGAGTGCCCGCGGTCACCTGTTCACGGCCCGGCTCTCGCGGCTGCACAGCTTCGAGCCCGCGGAGTTCGCCGGCTCGCTGCTGCTCGGTCGCTTCGAGCTGCCCGCCCGGTTGGTCGTGGCACCGGGTGACACCCGGGTCGAGTGCTGGGTCAGCGGGCCGCCGGGCCGGAGCGCCATCGCCCTGCGGTTCGGCGCGGCCACGGCGGCGACCCCGGTCGGACTCACCCTGCGGATCGCCAACGGCGGTCCGACGACGGTCGTCAAGACCCCGACGGCCACGGCTCCGACCGCAACCGGTGCGGCGGCGAAGAAGGCCACGCCACGCCCGGCGGCCCGGCCGGTGACGCTGGGCACCCGGGCCCGGCGCGGGTTGCGGCGGCTGCGTCGTCACCTGCCGCTGCTGGGCCGTTGACGGCGGCTCGGGACCTCAGCTCGTCGACGTAGCAAACGCCGGCCCGAGTTCGGCCAGGCTCGTCGCCGTCCGCTCGCGGACCTCTGCGGGAGCCAGTCCGGCCGCGTGGGCCAGGATCGGCCAGACCCCCGAGTCGAGTACTCGCTGGGGCGCCAGCATTGAAATCCGGTCGAGCAGGTGGGCCGGGACCGGTTGCGGATCCGGGTGCCGATAGGTGGCCACGATCTCGTCGTAATGGTCGGTCAGCGTGGTGTTGTCCGGGTCGAGACCGATGACGATCAGCAACCCGGTGGGTCGGGTGTTGACCGGGAGCACGGTGAGGTCCGGTCGATACCGGGCCAGCACCTCGATGATCGGATAGACGTCGCCGGTCCACGACGGCGTGGTCCGACGCCGGTTCGCCTCGACGATCGACCTCGGCAGTACGTCGTCGATCACCATCACACCGCGCGGCGAGCTGTGCTGCTCGGTGTGGATCACGTCGCGCAGCGCGTACTCGAACAGGTGCAGCCCGTCGACGAACGCCAGGTCGAACGGGACGCCGCGCGTCGCCGCCAGCGGGTCGGGGCGGTCGAAATACTCGTCGCTGGTGGTCCGGAACAGCGCATAGTCACCGTCGAGCTCCGCGGTGATGGCAAAGGCGGGGTCGATCGCCACCGAGCGGCACCGCGACAGCGCGAGGCTCAGCCCGGTGCGTACGCCGATCTCGAGGTACGCCGCCGGCGCCAGCTTGCGGTGCAACTCGGCCAGGAACGACTGGTAGAACACGGCACGACCTTAGGGCCACGGATCGGCCCGCGGTCGGATGCTGCCGGTGCGCGCCGGTCCGAACCGGATTCGAGCGTTCCGTACGGACCGGGACACGCGCCGTCTTCGATGGGATCGGCCGGTCCTTGCGTCGATATACTTCCCGGCGTCGGTCCAGCGCCACCCCTACGTCAGCCGGCGCTCCGACCGCCCGAAATCGCCCGCCGTTAGGAGCACCTGTGACCCGCGTGTCGGCCGATACGACGGCGCGACTACGCAAGTTCGGGGCCGATCAGGGCAACACGGCACTGGCCGGCATCGGCGCCGGACTCGCCGGGATCGGCTCGGGATGGGCCGTCCCCGTGCTCGCGCTGGCCATCGTCGGCGTCGCGACCCGTCTGTGGTTCATGCGCCGGCTCAACCCCACCCGCAACCTGTTGAGCAACCAGCCGGTGCAACGCGCGGTCATCGGGTCGGCCGTCGGTGTTGCGCTGGCCGAGCTGACGACCGGGGCCGGGTCCGCCGTGGCCGCGTGTCTCGGTGTGATCGGCCTGGTCGGCGCGGTGATGTACGAGCCGTACCTGCGCAAGGGCGCGGCCGTCGAGGTCCCGGTGGTGGCCAATCTGCCCGGAGTGGCTCCGGGTCCGCGATCCCGCGATGTCACCCTGCCGCTGATCGTCGGCGACCTGTCGGTGGCGGCGGTCGGCCTGCTGATCGCGGCCACCGGCTCGTCGCCCTGGTGGTGGTTGCTGGTCATCCCGGTGCCGTTGCTGACCCGACTCCAGGTGCTGCTGGACAGCCGCCGCCGCGCCGTCGCCGCGGCCCGGATCGCCCGCCAACTGCCCAAGGCCGTGGCCGCGTACGCGCCGGAATTCGCGATCTACACCTCGTGGCCGGCCGACGCCTCGCACCACGTGACGATGTGGCTGCCGTATCTACGGCGGACCGGGAGGCGCTGCATGATCGTCACCCGGCATCCCATCCCGGCGGCCGCGCTGGCCAAGCTGGTCGACGTCCCGGTGATCGAGGCGCGGGTGCCCGAGGACCTCGACCCGCTGATCGTCCCCACCCTGCGGGCGGCGTTCTATCCGAACGCGTCATCGGGCAACGGGCTGTTCGTCCGCTACAAGCGGCTCACCCACGTCTTCCTCGGTCACGGCGACTCGGACAAGCCGACGTCGTACAACCCGACCCACGCCATGTACGACGTGATCTTCTCCGCCGGCCCGGCCGCGGTCCGCCGCTACGCCCAGCACGGGGTGGCGATCGCGTCGGACAAGTTCCGCATCGTCGGCCGCCCGCAGGTCGAGGACATCACCCCGGCCGTCGGCCCGATCGCCGACCGGACCCCACCGGTGGTGCTGTTCGCCCCGACCTGGCGCGGCCACGTCGAGGAGACCGCGTTGTCATCGCTCCCGATGGGGGAGCGGATCATCGCCGCCCTGCTCGAGCGCGGCGCCACGGTGATCTTCCGACCGCACCCCTACAGCTACGACTACCCCGACGACGCCGCGCTGATCCGGCGGATCCAGCAGCAGCTCGCCGCCGACCGCTCCAAGACCGGTCGGGCCCACCTGTTCGGACCGGCCGCCGAGACCGAACGCAGCGTGGTGGCCTGCGCGAACGCTGCTGACGCGCTGATCTCCGACGTCTCGAGCGTGGTCTCGGACTTCCTGTTCTCCGGTAAGCCGATCGGGCTGGTCGCCGTGGCCACCGATCCGGCCGGCTTCCGTGCGACCTATCCGATCGCCAGCGCCGCGTACGTGATCGACGCCGGCCTGACCGGCCTGGATGCCGCGCTCGATCAGCTGCTCGGCGCTGATCCGCTGGTGGCGGAGCGGGCCCGACGCCGGGCCGACTACCTCGGGCCGTTCCCCAGCGAGGGATACGCCGCGGCCTTCGTCGACGCCACCACTGCCGTGCTCGACGCGCCACTGCCCGACCGCGACTCGGAGGACTCCGCCGAAGATGCGCCGAGCAGCCCCGGTGCCCACCCGGCCCGCGGCCCGGTACGGACGTCCGCGGGTCCGGCGCGCCACGACGACGGCGATGCCGACGAGGAGTCCGAGGTCGAGGACATCGGCGTCCTGCCGCGGCCGAGTCGGCGCGGACGGTTCGCCGCCGCGTACCGGAGCCGGATGGCCCGCTACCGCCGCCTGCTGTCCAAGGACCGCCGGTTCAGTCAGGCCGGTTCGCTGCTCGCGGTGCTCAGCTTGGCCACAGCCATGCTCGAACTGCCCCGCGCCCTGCCGGCCGTCCTCGCCGTGGCGGCCATGGCGTCGGTCTACTGGTCGGTGCAGCGGTTGTTCGCCCGCTCGACCCGGTGGTCACGGCTGCTCGGCGAGTCCTCGGCCACCCGGGCGGTGATCGCGGTCTCCGCCGGCGAGGTTGCCAGTCTCGGCGCGGCGTTCTCCGCCTCGCTGGTCGTCCTCGCCGTCCTCCTCCCGGCGGGCGAACCGCACATCCGCAAGTGCTGGGGCCGGGTCGGCGCCGAGGTCCGCAACTTCCCGGCCGCCCACGTCGAGCTGACCGAACCGATCCGCCGCGGGCTGGTCCCGGTGGCGAGCTTCGCTGTCATCGCCCTGCTGGTCCCGCTGGCTGCGCTCGGTGCCGGTCTGGTCGCGCTGATCCTGGTGCTCGGCACGGCCGTGCTCTACATCGCCGTCGTCCTCCGCGCCTTCCAGCGGGCCGAGGGCCTGGTCGCGACCGAGGCTCGGTTGGTCGACGAGGTCACCAAACTGGCCCCCGAGTTCACGGTCTACTTCGCGTCCGCGGTCGGGGCGGGCTACCAGATCGGCATGTGGCTGCCGTACTTCGCCCGGATCGGCCGGCCGTTCATCGTGGTCACCCGGGTGCACTCGACCCTGCGCGAGATCGCCGAGGTCATGCGCCGGGTCGGGGTCGAGGCGCCGATCATCTATCGGCCCACCCTGACCAGCCTCGAGGACGTGATCGTGCCGTCGATGCGAGCGGCCTTCTACGTCAACAACGCGGTCCGCAACACCCACTTCATCGAACGCCGCGAACTGATCCATGTCTGGCTCAACCACGGCGACTCGGAGAAGCCGGCGTGCTACAACCCGGTCCACGCCATCTACGACCTGATCTTCGTGGCCGGCCAGGCCGGAATCGACCGCTACGCCCGGCATGGGGTCAACATCCCGGCCGAGAAGTTCCGGATCGTCGGCCGACCGCAGGTGGAGTCGATCACCACGACCCGCACCGGCGGACCGCAGCCGACCGTGCTCTACGCGCCGACCTGGCAGGGCCCGTACGCCGACACCCGCGTCTTCTCGCTGCCGCAGGGACTGGCCATCGTCGAGCGACTGCTCGCCGAGGGTGCCCGGGTAGTGTTCCGGCCGCATCCGCTGAACTACAAATACCCGGAGTGCGTGGGACTGATCCGCAAGATCAACCGACGGTTGGCCGAGGACCGCGAGCAGACCGGGCGCGAGCACGTGTGGGGCGCGGCGGCCGAGACCGAACTGACGATCGAGCAATGCTTCAACGCCTCGGATGCGATGATCGCGGACGTGTCGGCCGTCGTCTCGGATTACCTGCAGTCCACCAAACCGTTCGCCATCGCGGCGATCGGGCGGAGCCCCGAGCAGCTGGTGGTCGACGTGCCGGCGGCCCGGGCGGCGTACGTGCTGAGCGAGGACCTGGCCAACCTCGCGGACGTGGTCACCGACCTGCTGCACCGCGACCCGCTGGCCTCGGTCCGCGCGCAGACCCGCACCTACTACCTGTCCGATCTCGCGGTCGACGGCTACGCCGACGGCTTCCTCACGGCGGCCCGGCGGGTGATCGACCGGCGAGACGTCGTCGGCTCCGGTGAACTCGGCGGCACCCGTGACGTGACGGTGGGGAATCGCGGATGACCACCCCAACGAGTCGGCTCCGGCTGCTCGACATCCTCGGCGACACGCTCATCGCCACCGGTCTGGTCACGGGCGGTCTACTCGCCTTCCAGGGCCGGGTCTGGGGTGTCGCCCTGGTGCTGCTGGCGGTGGCCGGCATGGTCGCCCAGATCGTGCTGGCCTGGCGCGCCCGCACCGGGACCTGGACCCCGCTGGGTCGCGATCTGGTGTTGCGCAGCGTGGCCGTCACCTCGGTTGCCGCCGCCGTGGCCGGTCGGTCGACGCCGGTGGTCGCCGGTCTGGCCGCGCTGGTCCTGCTGGCCGGGATCGCCGCCGAACCGATCATCGCCCGGGCCGTGCGATTCACCGTCCCGGTCGTGGTCGGCATCGACGGCCTTCCTACCCGACAGGATCGCCCCGATCTCGCTTGGCCGGTCGTGGTCACCAGTCTCGTCGCCACCGTCGTCGGTGCGGTTGTCGCGCTGGCCGGGCTGCCGGCCTGGATGTGGTTACTGCTCGTGCTGCTCTCCGGGGCGCCGCTGGGCGCCGCCTCCCTCGACGGCCGGGCCAAGGTGCTCTTCGCCCGGCGGCAGCGGCGCTTGCTGCCGCAGGCGCTGGCCGCGTACGCGCCCGAATTCGTGCTCTACACCTCGCGACCCGATGACGCGTCGTACCAGATCACGATGTGGTTGCCCTACCTCAAGCAGTCGGGCCGCCGTTTCGTCATCATCAGCCGTAACCGGATCCCCGCGCTGGCGTTGACCGGGCTGACCGACGTGCCGGTGATCGAGGCCCGCGGGATCGGCGATCTCGACTCGCTGATCGTCGGCTCGCTGCGTGCGGCGTTCTACGTCAACGCGTCCTCGGGCAACGGCGCACTGGTCCGGTTCCAGCATCTGACCCACGTCTACCTGGGTCACGGCGACTCCGACAAGCCGCCGTCGTACAACCCGACCCACGCCATGTACGACCAGGTCTTCGCCGCCGGCCCCGCCGCCGCGCGTCGTTACGCGGCGCACGGGGTGAGCATCCCGGCCGAGAAGTTCCGGATCGTCGGACGCCCGCAGGTCGAGTCGGTCAAACAGATCGATACCCCCATCGCCTCGGTCACCGAGCCGGTGGTCCTCTACGCACCGACCTGGCGTGGCCATGTCGAGGAGACCGCGCTGTCGTCGTTGAGCGTCGGCGAGGGAATCGTGGCCGCGCTGCTGATCCGTCGGGCGCGGGTGATCTTCCGACCGCACCCGTTCAGCTACGAGTTCCCCGACGACGCCGCGGCGATCGGCCGGATCCAGGCTCTGCTGACCGCAGACCAGGCGAAGACGGGCCGCCAGCACCGCTGGGGGGCGGCGGCCGAGAAGGATCTCGGCATCCTCGACTGCATCAACGCCTCCGACGCGATGGTCACCGACGTCTCGAGCGTCGTCTCGGACTATCTGTTCTCGGGTAAGCCGTTCGCGATGATCGCGGTGCCGGCCGAGCCGGCCGCCTTCCTGGCGGAGTTCCCGGTGGCCCGCGCCTCGTACGTGGTCCGCGGCGACCTGGCCGATCTCGGCGAGCGGCTCGACGCCATGCTCGACGCGGACCCGTTGGCCGCCGAGCGCCGCGCGACCCGGGCCGACTACCTCGGTGATTTCCCCGCTGACCGCTACGCAGCCACCTTCGTCGGGGCGGTCCGCGACATCGCCGGCAAGGACGTCGTGGAGGAGGTCGACGACGACGACGAGGTCGACGGGCCCGATCCGGGGGGCGAGCAGGACGCCGGTGAGGGTGCGACCGGCGACGAGGGTCGCGACGGTGGGTCGGCCGAGCCCGCGCGGGGCAGCCTGGCCGGTTACGCCAAGATCGTCATCGGGGCCGGCACGACGATGGTGGCCACGGCGCTGGCCGGGGGTGCTTTCGTGGTCGCGCTGGCCGGAGGAGCGGGTCACTGGGTCCTGGTGCTCGCCGCGCTGGCCCTGTGGGCCGGCTTCCAGCCGACCGGTGCAGCCATCGTTCATCCGGGACGATGGCGGTCGTTGATCACCGCGGCCGACGAGGCCCGGGCGGTGGTCGCGATGGCGCTGCTGGCGCTGGTGGGGCGAGACGGCAACGCGGTGGACGTCACCGTCGTCACCATCCTGGTCGCCGTGATCTCCCTCGAGCGGCTGGTCCGCTCGTGGTGGTCCGACGCGGCGACGATCCGTCACCTCCCGGTCGCGTACACCGAGATCGCCGACGTGCTGCCGCACGGTCTGCTGGCGCCGCTGAGCGCGTTGATCATCGTGTTCGGCTTGATCGTCGAGGTGGCCGACGGACCTCGGATCATGAACCTGATCGCGGTCCTGGTCTTCGCCGTCATCGCGGTCCAGGTGATCGAGCGCGCGCTCCGGGTGGCCGCGGAAGCCGAGCGGACCGCGGAACGGCTGCGACCGGCGCTCGACGCGTACGCGCCGAAATTCGTCGTCTACTTCGCTTCGACCGTGGGGGCGTCCTACCAGGTGGGGATGTGGCTGCCCTACTTCCTGCGGATCGGGCGGCCGTTCGTCATCATCACCCGGACCCCGGGGATGCTGCGTCAGATCGAGGAGCTGTGCCGCGAGCGCGGCGTCTCCGTGCCGCTGATCTATCGCCGCACGCTGCGCGACGTCGAGGAATCGATCGTCGACTCGATGGCCGCGGCGTTCTATGTCAACAACGCGGCGCGCAACACCCACTTCGTCGAACGCCGCGAGATCACCCACGTATGGCTCAACCACGGTGACTCGGAGAAGCCGGCCTGCTTCAACCCGGTGCACGCGATCTATGACCTGATCTTCGCCGCCGGCCAGGCCGGTGTCGACCGCTATGCCCGGCACGGGGTGTCGATCCCGGCCGAGAAGTTCCGCATCGTCGGCCGGCCGCAGGTCGAACAGATCACCACCGCGCGTGGGCGGATCGCCGACCTCACCGAGCGGACGGTGCTCTACGCGCCGACCTGGCAGGGCCCATTCGCCGACTCGCGGGTCTATTCGCTGCCGGCCGGAGCGCGGATCGTCCGCGCGCTGCTCGACCGGGGCGCCCGGGTGATCTTCCGTGCCCACCCGTTCAACTACCGCTATCCCGACGCTGTCGCCATGATCCAGGCGATCGGCGCCATGCTCGACGCCGATCGTGCTCGGACGGGTCGCAAGCACCTGTGGGGAGCCGATGCGGAACAGGCGATGAGCATCGAGGACTGCTTCAACGCCTCCGACGCCATGATCAGTGACGTCTCCGCGGTGGTCTCGGACTACCTCCGTGCCGACAAGCCCTTCGCCATCGTCTCGGTGGGCCGGACGCCGGAGCAACTGCTGGCCGACGTCCCAGCCGCACGCGCCGCCTATGTCATGCGCGACGATCTGGGCAACCTCGAATCCGCCCTCGACGACCTGCTCGCCACCGACTCGTTGGCCAAGGTCCGCCAGGAGACCAAGGTCTACTACCTGGGCGACTTCCCCGACGCCAGCTACGCGAGCGGCTTCATCGACGCCGCTCGGGCAGTCATCGATCGGCCTCGAACCGCTGCAGCCGCGACCTCAACCCGGCAGTAAACCGTCACCCTCGGTCTCCGCCGGTCCGTTTGTGCTGGGTAGACCAGTGCAGCACGCGTTGACCCAGCCCCCGCTGTACTTCGGGGTGTCCGACATCGGGTTTGCCGCCTGTGCGCCTCGAGCATCCGGGCCGGGTCGATACTGGCCGTGACGGTCGTCGGGTGCCTTCTTCGAGTCGGTTGTGAGAGATCACTCGAATGATCACCCGGTGGCCGTCGCGGCACTCACAGCCACTTGCCCACCCGGATCCGTACACCACTCTGCCGGACTCAACTTTTCGTGGGCGACGCGTATTCGCTGGTTGATCAGGGGTTTTTGTTGCGGGTCGACCCATTGCGGCGCCAGCCATTCGGGTAGTCCTTGGTGATTCATTCTTACTGTCCAGCCGCGTTGGAGGAAGTTGTGGTGGTGATAGACGCAGAGCAGGGTCAGGTTGTTGAGGTCGGTCATGCCGCCGTCGATCCACGGGATGATGTGGTGGCGTTCGCAGTAGTCGGCTGGGTGCGTGCACCCGGGGAATGAGCATCCGATGTCGCGGGCGATCAATGCCATGGTCTGGTGTCGGGTGGCGCAGCGTTTTCGGCGCGCCAACTGGAGGGGCACTCCGTGTTGGTCGAGCATCACGGTGAACACGTCGGCCTGATCGGCTATCCGGACCACGGTGTCGGTGGAGAGCTGTGCGCCGGTGGTGGTGGTGGCGTGCCCGGTGCGGTGGGTCAGGTCGGGTGCGTCGATGGTGACGATCACCGTGACCGGGGGGCCGTCGGTCCCGTTCTCGCGGACCGTGCCTTCCCGCAGTAGCCGGTCGCAGAGGTCGTTGAAGGCGTCGTGTTGTCGTTGGCCGAAGGTTCGCTCGTCGATGACTGTGGCTCGCCGGGCCCGGGTGTCCGCCTCATCACCACCGGTGCTGGCGGTGTCGGTGTCGGTGCTGGTGTCGGTCGGTCGCGGGGTCGGTGCTGGTGTTGCGGTGGGGGTCGTCGACGCGTGGTGTGGACAGGGGTCGGAGGAGGGTGGCGAGTTTCGCACCGCATTCTGCGGTGAGCCGGAATTTTCCGGTGTAGGCGCCGTCGGTGGTGGGTTTCAGCTCGAACCAGCGTCGGTCGTGGTTCAGTTCGTCGTTGGGGGTGGTCCCGTCGGGGTGGATCGCGTCGACCACCCGTTGGGTGAGGATCCGTAACTCTTCGGGGTTGAAGATTGTGGCGTCGTCGACGAGGAGTTTCTCGCCGGCGGCGATGTCGGCGGGGTCGAACCCGGCCCGGTCGATCGGTGTCAAGGCTCGGGTGATGATCAGGGCCTTCTCCATCGACACCTCCCCGGCGGCGACGGCGGCGGCGACCAGGGGTCGAACCGGTCCGAGTTCCTCGCCCAGCATGGACCGGCGGGGTCCGAGTTGTTCGTAGGCGTGGACCCGCCGATTCGCTTCGGCTTTCGAGATCCGCAGCGCTGAGGTCAACACCCGCGCCAGATTCCCCGGGCAGACAACATCGGCCACGCCGGACCGATCCATAGCGGCCAGAAGGGCCAGATCGATGATGGCCCATTGATTCCTGACCCGCTCCAAGTGCTGAACCAACCGAATATGGTCCTCGGCCGGGTATTCCTCCATACGGGCGAGAGACTCGAGCAAGATTGTTCGAGCAGCGTCCATGGCTTCCAGCGCTTGAAGCGCGGTATCGATGGGCGGTGAATCCATACTTTATTCTACTCGAACGCCTGTTCGAATACAAGGATGTGCGCTTATGCCGAGTGCCTTCACCTGGTGTGGTCACGGCGACGAGGTTTCGACCGGTGAGGGTGGCCGGTCGGAATGTGAAAGGTGTCCTGACTTGGGAGATACGAGTGGCGAAGACGTGCGCTCACCCAACGATCGGAGCACCTTCGTGAGGCGTAATGTCGCCGTTCGGGGTGTTGTCGCGCATACAGGGGTGGTGGTGCCGCGGCTGCTGGCTCACCGGATCGGACTCACGCCGGGTTGCGGATGTTGGTCGCCCGCCGCGGGGTCAGCCCGTTGCGGTACCGGGGCGGCTGCTGAGCGATGCGGTCGCCGGGGTGTCGGGTCTTCGGATGTGGAGGCGTTGACCCGGCGGGAGGCGCTGTTCGGGCCTGGTGTCGGAGCCTCGGACACCACCGTCCTGCGCGCCCTGGAGGAGCTCGCTGATCATGTCGGCGCCGATGGGCTGCCCGATCGACGCTCCGCGCGGGTGCTCGCCGAGGACCGGGCCACGGCCTGGGCTGCGAACGTGGCCGGCAACTACGACGTGTTGTCTGGCATGTAGGGACGGGGGCCGCTGACTCACCCCGGCGCCGGCAACGACGAGACTCTTGAGATCAGTGTGCCGGTGACGGTGATCAGGGCGGACGCCACGATCCTTGAGGGCCGCCACCATGAAGGAGCCACCCGTGGCCGGGCACGGCAACCCGGCCAGGGTGCCCTTCGAGCGGTCGAAGGAGGCCGATCTCCTGGTGGTCGGATCCCGGAGCCGCGGGGCTTCGCCGGGATGCTGCTGGGCTCGGTCAGCCAGCACCTGACGGCGCGTGCCCACTGTGCGGTCGTGATCATGCGCTGACCTCCGACCGGGGCACGACCATGAGTCGGACGAGCCGACTGCCGGTGCGGCATGGTCGGGAGCGGCTCAGCGCATCGTCCCGAGCGCCTCGTTCACCTCGTCGACCAACGTGACGATGCGTTCGAGTGGGCGACCATCCCATCCCGTCACCTCGACGGCGCCACTGAGGCTGCTGGTCCAGAAGGCGGCGCGCACGTGCGTGGGGTCCGTGCGTTCGATTCGCAGGTCGATCCCGAGCGCCGGCGCCAGATCGAGGACCGTCCGCCGAGTCACTCCGGGCAGGACGTGCTCGTCGAGCGGGGGAGTCCGCCACACCTCGTCCGGGCCCAGCAGGAAGAGATTCCCCCGCGAGGTCTCAGCGACGTCTGAACGATCGCCGAGAAAATACGGCAACGCCGGCGCGGTCACGGCCTCCGCCGCCTCCAGGCTCGCCCGATCGATCCACTTGTGCCGCCAGGATCGGGCCTCCCGGTCGGCGTACGCCAGGGTGCACGAGGTCATCCGCGGGCCGAGTTGGCGTACGGTCAGCTCGACCGTCAGCCCCGAGGGCGTGGGTCGGGCCAACACCCCCAGCGCCTGCCGCGGGAAGGTCGCCATGCCCGCGAGTCGGACGGCGATCGACGCCGCCAGGTCGTCGGGCAGGCCGGCTCCGAGGAGTTCGCGGCACGAGCGGTCGAGCCGGGCCAGGTGGGCGGCCAGTCGCAGCGGTCGGCCCGAGGCGACCAGGATCGATTCGAACACCCCGTGATCCACCAGCGCGGCCGGCGGGGATCCTGGCTCGTCCGCCAGTTCGGGCCGGAAGGCCGAACCGGCTGCCGCGACCAGCGGAGCCGCCTTGTGCAGGCACTCGTACCACTCACGGATCGGGACGCTGTCGACGGTGATCCCGCCACCGACCCCCAGCTCGACCCGGTCGCCGGTGATCTCCAGGGTCCGGATGATGACGTTCCACTCCGCTCCCGCGTACGGGCTGACGAATCCGATCGCCCCGGTGTACGCGCCGCGCGGCTCGGGTTCGAGCTCGCCGATCGCGCGGACCGCGGCCTGCTTGGGTGCTCCGGTGACCGAGCCGGGCGGAAAGGTCGCGGTCAGCAGCTCGGCGGTGTCGACCCCGGGCCGGAGCCGCCCGGTCACCGTCGAGACCAGATGCCAGACCCCCGGATGCGCCTCGACCCCGAGCAGATCGGGCACGGCGACCGTTCCGGGCACGCAGACCCGCGACAGGTCGTTGCGCATCAGATCGACGATCATCACGTTCTCGGCGGCGTCCTTGGCCGAGACGCGCAGCTGCGGCGAGTCGGTCTCGTCGTCGACCCGCGGCGCCGTGCCCTTGATCGGCGCGGTGAACACCCGGCCGTCGTGCACCCGCAGGAACAGCTCCGGACTGAAGCTGGCCACGCTCCTTCGCGACCCGCAGACCAGACCGCCGTAGACCGGTCGCAACCGATCGGCCATGGTCGCGAACACCGCCGGCGCGCCGGCGCTCGTCGTCGCGTGCAGCCGGGTGCAGAGATTGACCTGGTAGAAGTCGCCGCGCCCGATCCGTCCGATCGCGTCCTCGACCGCTGCGAGGTGTCGGTCCCGGGTCTGCGCCGCCGATTTCTCGGTCCCGAAGGCTCCGATGTGGAGCGACACCGAATCCGTGGGGTCGGTCAGCAGCCCGGACCAGTACGCCAACGCCGCCCGGTTCGCCGCCTCCCGGCCCGTCAGCCCGAGCGACTCGAACACCCACCCCTCACGCTCGGTCCAGCGCAGCAGCGAGTCGTGGAACGCATAGACCGACGTGTCCGCGTCGTAGCCCAGACAGGCCAACCAGCCGCCACCCACGCCCGCGAACCCGCCGGACCGGTCCGGCAGCCGGTCCAGCAGGTCGAAACCGTCGGCCGCGCGCTCCGGCTCGACGGCCTCCATAGGTGCGCGGACGAGGATCAGCCCGCCGCCGAACCAGCTACCCCACAGGGCCCCGGAGCCAGGTCGGTCCTCGAGCCGGGCCACCACCGTCCACGGCTCGGCATCCCCGGTGAGCGGCACCCGGTAGGGGGAGTCGATCACGTGCGTGCGGTACCGGCCAGACTCGCCAGCACCCGGTCCGCGCTGCCGCCGAGTCCGAGCAGCTCGGTCAGCTCGGCGAACAACTCCGGTTTCGCGGGCACCGTGGGCAGCACCAGATCGTCCTCGGTCACCCCGAGGTCGATGTCGCGGACCACGGTCACCACCGTCGGCGCCACGGCCAGGTAGTCGATCGCGGACCCCAGCTTGGCCCGCAGGCCGGCGCTGATCCGGCTCGGCGAGGCGCTGGCCTCGGCGAGGATGCCCTCCAGGTCGTGATGCTCGCGCAGTAGCGTGGCCGCGGTCTTCTCGCCGATCCCCGACACCCCCGGCAGCCCGTCGGACGCGTCACCGCGCAGAGTCGCGTAGTCCACGTACGCGCTCGCCGGCACGCCGTACTTGGTGCGCAACCACGCGTCGTCGACCACGTCGTGCTTGCCGACCCCGCGAGCGATGTAGAGCACCCGTACGCCGCGCTCGTCGTCGACCAACTGGAACAGGTCGCGGTCGCCGGTGACCACCTCGACCGGCATGGTCGAGGTCGTGGCCAGGGTGCCGATCACATCGTCGGCCTCGTAGCCGTCGTGGCCGACAACGGCGATCCCCAACGCGTCGAGCACGGCCTGGATCAGGGGCACCTGGACGGCCAGCGCGTCGGGGGCGGCTTCACCGCTCGTCCCCGGCGAGGAGGACATCTGGGCGACCACGGTGTCGCCCGACCCCGCCACCCGGTGGGCCTTGTAGCTGGGGAGCAGGTCGACCCGCCACGCCGGCCGCCAGTCGTTGTCCCAGCAGCAGACCAGGTGGCTGGGTCGATAGGTGTCGACCAGCCGGGCGATGAAGTCCAGCAATCCGCGTACCGCGTTGACCGGAGTGCCGTCGGGACCACGAAATGAGTCAGGAACGCCGTAGAACGCACGAAAGTACAGAGAAGCCGTGTCCAAAAGCATAATTTTCTGGGTCCGCACCCGATGAATACTGGCACGATACGGCCATGGAAAAGCTGGACCAGCGCATCCTGGCGCTGCTGGCCCGGGACGGGCGGATGTCGTACACCGACATCGGTAAGGAAACCGGGCTTTCGACGTCGGCCGCGCAGCAGCGGGTACGCCGGCTCGAGCAGCGCGGGGTGGTCAAGGGCTACACGGCCGTCATCGATTCGGCCGAGCTCGGGTTGATGGTCACGGCCTTCGTGGCGATCAAGCCGTTCGACGCCAGCCAGGCCGACGACGCACCGGACCGGTTGTCGCACATCAGCGAGATCATCTCCTGCTACTCGGTGGCCGGCGAGCCCAGCTATCTGCTCAAGGTCCAGGTCCCGACGATGGGCGACCTCGAGTCGTTGCTGGCGCGGATCCGGGCCGACGGCAAGGTGTCGACCCACACCACCACGGTGCTGTCGATCCCCTACGAGAACCGCCCGCCGGTCTCGTGATCCTGAGCGGCGGCCGATTGGCGCCAGTCGCTCCCCACCACGCGTCCGGAGCGAGGCCCACCGCCATCGCCCTCCGCGACGGGATAATCGTCCACCTCGGCGACGAGGCCGGTGCCCGGGCGGCCGCCCCGGATGAGCCGGTGATCGACTGTGCCGGCGCCCTGATCACCCCCGCCTTCGTCGACGCCCACGTTCACCTGATCCAGACCGGACTGGTGATGGACGGTCTCGATCTGCACGGCGTGCCGTCGCGGCAGGCCCTGCTCGATGCCGTCGCCGACCATGTCCGGACCAGGCCGGAGGTCCGGATCGTCTTCGGCCAGGGCTGGGACGAGCGCGAGTGGCCCGAGCCCACCCCGCCGACCCGCGCCGAGCTCGATCGGGCCGCCGGTGCGGTCCCGGTCTATCTGGCCCGGGTCGACGTGCACTCCGCGGTGATCAGCACGGCGTTGCTCGATCGACTCCCCGATCTCCCCGGCCGGGACGGATTCCGGTCGGACGGCTGGCTGACCCGCGACGCACACCATCGAGCCCGCGCCAGCCTCGACGAGCTGACCCCCGACGACCAGCGTCGAACCGCCGCCGAGTCAGCCCTGCGGGTGGCGGCGGGGCTCGGGGTCGGTGCGGTCCACGAGCTCGGCGGACCGCACCTCGGTCCGCTGGCCGATCTGACCCGAGCCGCTGAGGCGGGTCGGGCGACCGGCGTACGCGTCACCGGCTACTGGGGGGAGCTCGCCAGTGAGAATGCCTTCGCCCGGGCCCGCGAGGTCGGTGCGCTGGGCCTGGCCGGTGACCTCTGCATCGACGGGGCCCTCGGCTCGCGTACCGCCGCCCTGCGCCATCCGTACGCCGATGCCGACACCCAGGGCACCCGCTATCTCGATCTCGATGCCATCACCGAGCACGTGGTGGCCTGCACCCGGATGGGGGTCCAGGCCGGATTCCACTGCATCGGTGATGACGCGGTCAGCGCTGCGGTCGCCGGTCTCCGCCGGGCGGCCGAACGCCTCGGCGCCGACGCCATCCGGCGCAGTCGCCACCGGCTCGAGCATCTCGAGCTGGTGGATCGGGACGACCTGGGCACGCTGGCCGAGCTCGGGGTGGTGGCGAGCGTCCAGCCCGGGTTCGATGCGGCGTGGGGTCATCCGGGCGGGCTCTACGACCAGCGCCTCGGAAGCACCCGCGCGGCGACCATGAACCCGCTCGGGGACCTGCACCGCACCGGGGTCCCGCTGGCCTTCGGCACCGACGCCCCGGTCACCCCGCTGGCCGGCTGGCAGCAGGTCGCCGACGCCGTCCGGCATTCGCGTCCCGACCAGGCGATGAGCGTCGCCGATGCGTTCGCTGCCGCGACGATCGGCGGCCACCGGGCGGCCAAGGACGACCGCAACGGCATCCTCGCCGTCGGACATCCGGCGGATCTGGCCCTCTGGGACGGCGCGGGAGGGCGGTGGGATCCGGTCTCGGGGCTGCCGCTGCTCGACCACGGTGAGCCGCTGCCGACCTGCCGCGCCACGGTCGTGGCCGGCCGCGTGATCAGCGGGGACCCCGGCCCCACTCGGTAGGATCCATGGGTGTCCGAGCCCGACCGCGCGTTCCGCAGCGCCCTTCTCACCCGGGCCGCGCCGGCCCTGGCCGCGGGCGCGTTGCTCGGTCTGGCGTGGCAGCCCTACGGCTTCTGGCCACTGCTGCTCGTCGGGGTCCCGGTCTTCACCCTGATCACCCGTGGCCAACGGCCGCGTCGCGCCTTCGGCCTGGGCTACCTCTTCGGGCTGACCCTGCTCGGCGTGTCGGTCAACTGGCTCTCGGTGCTCGGGGTCTGGGTCGCCGCGCTGCTGGTCGCGTTCGAGGCGCTGTTCTTCGGACTCCTGGGGGTCTCACTCGTGCTGGTCACCCGGGTCCGCGGCTGGCCGGTCTGGGCGGCGGCATGCTGGGTGGCGATCGAGTTCGCGTACGCACGGGTGCCGTTCGGCGGCTTCGGCTGGACCCGGCTCGCGTACGCCGCGGTCGACACCCCGCTGTCCGGGTTCTTGCCGCTGATCGGCGTCACCGGGGTCTCGTTCCTGGTCGCCCTGCTCGGCCAACTGGTGGCCTGGCTGATCCTGCGGGCCCGCGTACGCCACGCCGGCCGCCCGCTGATCGCGGTCATCGCCGTCGCCGCCGCGCTGGTTGCGGGAGGTTTCGGTCTCCAGCGGTTCCAGATCGAGCCGACGACCACGGCCACCAGCCTGAACGTCGGGGTAGTGCAGGGCAACGTCCCCGGTCTCGGGATCGCGGCGCTGGGTCGGGCCCGCTCGGTCACGGCCAACCACCTCTCCGAGACCGTCGACCTGATGACCCGGGCCCGGCTCGGGCACCTGCCGACCCCCGACCTGATCCTGTGGCCGGAGAACTCCACCGACATCGACCCGCGGCTCGACGCCACGACCCAGGCCCTGGTCCAGAGCGCCGTCGACGTCTCCGGCCGGCCGATCCTGGTCGGCGCCGTGCTGTCCGGCCCGGGTGAGGACGAGCGGCAGACCGCGGGGCTGTGGTGGGACCCGGTCAAGGGCGTCACCGCCACGTACGCCAAGCGCAACCTGGTCCCCTTCGGCGAGTGGATCCCGTTCCGCAAGCAGCTCCTGCCCCTGGTCCCGATCCTGGAGGAGACCGGCGCGCAGTCGGTCCCGGGCACCGAGCCGGGGGTATTGAACGTCGACGTCGCCGGTCGACCGGTCGCGGTCGGCGACATCATCTGCTTCGAGCTCGCGTACGACCAGACGGTCTACGACGTGATCCGCGGCGGCGCGCAGCTGATCATGGTGCAGAGCAACAACGCCACCTACGGCGGCACCGGGCAGATCGATCAGCAGTTCGCCATCACCCGGGCCCGGGCGATGGAGGCCCGCCGCGAGATCGCGGTGGCCACCACCAACAGCGTGTCGGGTTTCATCGATCGCAACGGCACCGTCGTGCAGCGCAGCGACGAGTTCACCGCCGCGGCCATGGTGGCGGCGATGCCGCTGCGCACCGGCATCACCCCGGCGGTCCGGTTGGCCGGCTGGCTCGACTGGCTGGCGGTGGTGGGCGCACTGCTCGGCTGCGCGGCCGGCGTACGCGCGAGGCGCACCGCTCGGGTTGGTCGGGTAGGCGATGATGGGCAGATTCAGAGCGCGGCGGAACCGCCGGGTCCGACGAGTGACGAAGGAGTGATGGCGCGGTGAGCGACCCGACGACGGGGCAGCCGGTGGCGCTTGCCGACCTGGGCCGGATCCTGGTGATCATCCCGACCTACAACGAGGCCGAGAACATCGAGCCGATCACGGCGCGCGTCCGGGCATCGGTGCCCGACGCCCACATCTTGGTGGCCGACGACAACTCACCCGACGGCACCGGCGCGATCGTGGATCGGCTGGTCGCCGCGGACGATCACCTCCACGTGCTGCACCGACGGGGGAAGGAAGGGCTCGGCGCCGCCTATCTGGCCGGCTTCGGTTGGGGCCTCGACGAGGGTTACGGCGTCCTGGTCGAGCTCGACGCCGACGGATCGCACCAGCCCGAACAGTTGCCGACCCTGCTCGAAGCGCTCCGCAGTGCCGACATGGTCAAGGGCTCGCGCTGGGTCAAGGGTGGGCGGGTGGTCAACTGGCCCAAGTCCCGCGAGGTGCTGTCGAAGGGCGGCAACGTCTGGACCCAGCTGATGCTGGGCGTTCCGCTCAAAGACGCCACCGGTGGGTTCAACCTGTTCCGCGCCGCCACCTTGCGGGGGATCGGGCTCGATGACATCGCCTCCGCCGGTTATTGCTTCCAGGTCGACCTGTCCTGGCGCGCGCTCAAGGCCGGCTTCACGGTCGTCGAGGTGCCGATCACCTTCATCGAGCGCGAACGTGGCGACTCCAAGATGAGCCAGAAGATCGTCGTCGAGGCGTTGATCCGGACCACGTTGTGGGGGATTGCACACCGGACGCGTCAGCTACGCGGGCTGGCTGATCGCCGACGAGCGGTGTCGTCGTGAAGCTCCGCAGCGGGTGGCCGATGGCCGTCCTGATCGTGCTGCTGGTCGTGATCCCGATCAGCGAGGTCTACGTGCTGAGCCAGGTCGGTGCAGCGGATCGGTCTCTGGCCCACCGTGCTCATCCTGATTGCCGAGGCCGTGCTGGGCGGCTGGTTGATGCGACATGAGGGCGCCCGGGCCTGGAAAGCCCTCAACGAGGCGTTCACCAGCGGCAAGACCCCGACCGGCCCACTGGCCGATGCGGCCCTGATTCTGGTCGGCGGCACCTTCTTGATGTTGCCCGGCTTCCTGACCGACATCCTCGGCCTGTTCTTTCTGATCCCGTGGACCCGGCCGGTCGCCCGTGGTGCGCTCGCCTTCTTCCTGGCCCGACGGATGAACCGGATGGGGCTCGACCTCGCGCGAGCCCGGATGGACCGGGGCAATGTGGTCCCGGGGGAGGTCGTCGATCCTCCGCCGCCCTCGCCCTCGGGTCCGGTCGTCATCGCCGGTGAGATCGAGGACCCGCCCCAACGCTCGTGAGCGTGCGATCCATCGCTGGCTGATCGCCGCGACGGTCGTGATCGCTCTGGTCGGGAGCTCAGTCGCGGCCCGGATCATCCACTCGACCGGGGTGGGCTGGTCCGGTGTCGTCGAGCCCCACGGCAGCCTGCAGGTGCCCGATACCTACACGCTTACCACGCTCGTCACCCGGGCGATCTCGTCGGCCAGCAGCCGACTGCGGACGGCGGAGTCGGGCGGCGCGCGGCCACCCGGGACTCGATGGCTCAGGCGCTCTTCTTCGGTGCGCTGGTCCGCGAGAAAGCGGTCGAACCGAGGTCGCCGGACCGCAACAGCGTCAGGCGCTCGGCCAGGAGATCCTCGAGCTCGGCGATCGAGCGGCGCTCCCGCAGCATGTCCCAGTGGGTGCGGACGGGCTTCTCTTCCTTGGCCTCGGGCCGCTGACCGTCGGCGCGCAAGGACTCCGCCCCACAGCGCGGGCACTCCCACAGCGACGGGATATCGGCCTCGGCCGAGAAGACGAGCGAGAAATGGTGCTCGCGCGGGCAGTTGTACGCGACTTCCTGGCGAGCGGCGAATTCGACACCGGCCTCGTCCTCGAAGCTTTTGGCACCCAATCCGGTGCCTTTCAATGATCGATCGGCCATTGACGTGTCCTTTCCTGCCGTGTCGTCACAGACGACTGAATGAACTGTCCCCCGCTTGATCTAACTCCCCGACGTGGCTGGATGTTCCACAGCGTACGCGCCAAACCGTCACCCGAGGCCGACGGGTTGGCGTCGCGGAGGCGGCTGCACCCGCCACAGCGCGATGAGTCCGGCCAGCAACACCAACGCGATTCCGACAATACCCAGCCGGACCGAGTCGAAAACCCCGGAGAACAGCGCGAACAGCCCCGGGGCAAGGAACGATACTGCTCGCCCCGTGGTCGCGTAGAGCCCGAACATCTGCCCTTCTCGACCCACCGGGGCCAGTCGCGCGAGATAGCTGCGCGACGCGGCCTGGGCCGGTCCGACCCACAAACAGAGCATCAAACCGAGCACCCAGAACTGATTCGGCCCCCGGGCGAACAGCAGCGCGACGCAGGCCGTGACGAGCGCGATCAGCGACACCATGACCACCGGTTTCGCGCCGGTCCGGTCCTCGATCACCCCGGCGGCGAAGGCACCGACCGCGGCGACCACATTGGCCGCGACGCCGAAAAAGATCACCTCGGACGGCGTCAGCCCGTAGACCGCGACCGCGATCACGCCACCGATCGAGAAGATGGTGGCCAGCCCGTCGCGGTAGAGCGCACTGGCGAGCAGGAACCGGACGGCGTGCGGATCACTGCGATACAGCGCCTTGACCTCGTTGATCAGCACCTTGTAGGACTCCAGCCGACCTACTTTCGGCAGCGTGGACGTCGGCGCGATCTCGGGAACGGCCAGGAAGGTGGGTATGCAGAACAGACACCACAGTGCGACGACGACGGTCAGCGCGCGGAACTTGAGCCCGTCCTCGCCGGTCACGCCGAAGAGTCCGACCTCCGGCTGGACGAAGAGCAGCACCGCGATGAGCAACACCACGATGCCGCCGAGATAACCCGAGCCCCACCCGATCCCGGAGATCTTCCCGATCGTGCCCGGGGTGGAGATCTGCGGCAGCATCGCGTTGTAGGAGACATAGGCGAGTTCCTGGCACACTCCGCCGGCGGCCAGCAGCACCAGACCCAGCCAGAACGACGACTCGTTGTCGCGGACGAAGAACAGCCCCAGCGTGGTGAGGACCATCAGCGCGGTCCAGACCGCGAGCGTGCGACGCCGATGGCCGCCGGCGTCGGCTCGCTGACCGCCGACCGGGGCGAAGGCGATGATGAACAGCGCACCGACGAACGTGGCGATGCTCAACCAGGTCGCCGGGGGGAGCGAGCCCTCGGGGAGGTTCTTGCCGACCACATCGGTCAGATAGACCGAGAAGACGAACGAGACGATGATCGTGTTGTACGCCGAGGATCCCCAGTCGTACATCGCCCAGGCGGCCACGGTCTTGCGCCGCCCGCGCGCGATCGTCGTCGAGTCGGGGTCGACGGACGTCAGACCCGCCGATCCAGGTGCGGTCGAGCTCACGGTTTCGGCTCCTCGTTGTCGGTCCACAGCCCGCGCCCGGTCAGCACGGTCTTCAGGGTGTCGATCCGGTCGGTGAAGATCCCGTCGACGCCGGCGTCGATCAATTCCGTCATCAGTTCGGAGTCGTCGACGGTCCAGATGTGCACGGCCTTGCCGGCCCGGTGGACCGCGCGGATGAGTGCGGGGGTGAGCAGCCGGACCTCCCGGCCGAGCAGTTGCGTGCTGACCGGCATCTGCAGCACCGCAGCCGGGGTGTTGAGCGCCCACGTCAGCCAGGGGAAGAACCGGTTGTACGCGACGCCGAGCGAGCTCGCGGCCGACGGCACCCGTCGGCCGACCCGCCGCCGCAGCTCGTAGAGCCGACGGATGCCGAACGAGCCGACGCAGACCCGGTCGTACGCCTCGTACTCGGCGATGGTGTCGGCCAGCAACGCGACCGCGTCGACGGACTTGGCGTCGATGTTGAACCGGACGTGTGGGAAGGCCTCGAACA
This sequence comes from uncultured Actinomycetota bacterium, assembly GCA_963815905.1. Taxonomy (GTDB): domain Bacteria; phylum Actinomycetota; class Actinomycetes; order Propionibacteriales; family Propionibacteriaceae; genus Microlunatus. The sequence continues at coordinate 100,246 of CAWFIO010000011.1, forward strand.
GCTCGGCCAGCCGGGGGATGGGGTCGAGACCGTGGATCCGGGCCCGCGCGACCGTGGCGTACGGGAGCGCGCCGATCGCCCCGACCCGATCGGTCACCCGATCCAGGACGCTGTCGTGGAAAGCGAGCAGGACGCCGTCGGCGGTGGCGTGGACGTCGGTCTCGAGGTATCGGTAACCCAGGGCCACGGCTTGTTCGAAGGCGTGCCGGCTGTTCTCGCGGTGCCGGTTGGGCGCGTACGTGGCCCCGCCCCGGTGCGCGAACGCAGCGAACGGCGCATCGAAGTATCCGTAGTCGGCGGCGCGCATGCCGTCATTGTGCCGCTCGGGCCCGACAGATCCCGGCGGACCGGGTCACGACTCGGTGTCAGACCCCCGGGAGGAGGGCCACAGCCTGGTGGACCACCTCGGGCATCCACGTCGGCGGACCGATCAGCAGCAGGTAGGTGTACCCGAAAGAGCCGCAGATGAGGAAGAACAGCAGCCAGAAGACGACCTTGCGACGCCGCGGCCAGCCGCGGAAGCGGACCATCTGGGCCTTGGACCACATCATCACCTTGTGGGCCCACTCGAACTCGCTCGACCAGACGGCCAGGCCGAGCAGCACCAGCGGGATCCCGCCGGGTCCGGGCAGCGGACCGGTGACCAGCCCGAGACAGATGAAGAACAGTCCGGCGACGCCGACCCCGAAGCGGTAGACCGCGAGCTGGCGGGGGTTCTGCCGGATCCGGCGACGCCAGCGCCAGCGGTCCTCCTCCGGCTCGATCAGCACGTGGTGGTGATGATCGTGCGGGATCTCGGCGGAGCGCGGATCGGTCCGCTGATCGGTGCGCCGGTGCGGTGTGGGTTCGGTGGCGTCGAGGCCTCTCGTGCCTTCGACACCGGATGACATGGGGACACTCTAAGGGTCGGCGCCAAGTGCCGTCAGAATGTAGCTGTGCCGACCATTCTCTCGATCCAGTCCTCGGTCGCCTACGGGCACGTGGGCAACAGCGCAGCCACCTTCCCCCTGATGCGGATGGGAGTGGAGGTCTGGCCGGTGCTCACCGTGCACTTCTCCAACCACACCGGCTACGGCGCCTGGCGTGGTCCACTGCTCGCGGCGTCCGACATCGCCGAGGTGGTGCGGGGCATCGACGACCGCGGCGTGCTCGGTCGGGTCGACGCCGTGCTGTCGGGCTACCAGGGTGGCTCCGACGTCGGTGAGGTCATCCTCGAGGCCGTCGAGCTGGTCCAGCGGCGGAACCCGGCGGCGTTCTACTGCTGTGATCCGGTGCAGGGCGACGTCGGCCGGGGGTTCTACGTCCGGCCGGGAATCCCGGAGCTGATGCGCGACCGCGTGGTCCCGAAGGCCCGGGTCATCACCCCGAATCAGTTCGAGCTCGAAGCCATCACCGCGATGTCGTGCGCCACGATGCCGCAGGTGCTCGAGGCGGCCGCCGCCGCCCGGGCGCTCGGGCCCGAGCTCGTCCTGGTCACCAGCGTGGTCCACGAGGACGCCCCGCCGGGGGTGATCGACATGGTCGCGGTGACCGATGACGAGGCCTGGTTGGTCCGTACGCCGCTGCTGCCGCGGGCCTTCACCGGAGCCGGCGATGTCACCGCCGCCACCTTCCTCGCCCAGTTGCTCGCCGGCGCTCCGCTGCCCGAGGCGTTGGCGCGTACGGCGTCGGTGGTCTACGGCGTGCTCGACCGGACCATCACCGAGGGCAGCGACGAGCTCGCCCTGGTCGCCGCACAGGACGAATTCGTCACCCCGTCGCGCAGCTTCACCGCAACCCGGCTGGCCTGAGCCGGTCTCAGACCCCCGGGGCTTCCGCCGTCCCCGCGCACGGGGGCTGCGAAGGCCTCGGGGGTCCGGGGTCGGGCTGGGGGTCAGTCGCGGAAGACCTCGATGTTGGCCCCCAGCGCGTTGAGCCGGTTGGCCAGGTCCTCGTAGCCGCGGTTGATCACGTAGACGTCGCGGAGCACCGACTCGCCGCGGGCGGCGAGCATGCCGAGCAGGATGCAGACCGCCGGACGCAGCGCCGGCGGGCAGACGACCTGCTGGCCGCGCCAGCGGGTCGGACCTTCGACGATGACGCGGTGGGGGTCGAGCAACTGCACCCGGGCGCCGAGCCGGTTGAGCTCGGTGAGGTAGATCGCCCGGTTCTCGTAGACCCAGTCGTGGATGATCGTCTTGCCCTCGGCGGTGGCCGCGATGACGGCGAAGAACGGCAGGTTGTCGATGTTCAGCCCGGGGAAGGGCATCGGGTGGATCTTGTCGATCGGCGACTTGAGCTGCGACGCCTTGACCTTGAGATCGACCAACCGGGTGTGCCCGTTGGCGGCGACGTACTCCTCGCCGAGATCGAAGTTGAGCCCCATCTCCTCGAGGATGGCCAGCTCGATCTCCAGGAACTCGATCGGCGCGCGGGTGATGGTCAGCTCCGATTGGGTGACGATCGCCGCGGTCAGCAGGCTCATGGCCTCGATCGGATCCTCCGACGGGGCGAACTCGACGTCGCGGTTGATGCTTTCGACCCCGTGCACCCGCAGCGTGGTCGTACCGATCCCGTCGATCCGCACGCCGAGCTCGACCAGGAACACACAGAGGTCCTGGACCATGTAGTTGGGGCTGGCGTTGCGCAGGGTGGTCACGCCGGGGGAGAGCGCGGCCGCCAGTAGCGCATTCTCGGTCACCGTGTCGCCTCGCTCGGTCAGGGTGATCGGGCGCTCCGGCTCGACCGATTCGTCGACCGTGCAGTGGTAGAAGCCGTCGGTCGGCACCACGTCGAGCCCGAAGCGGCGCAGGACCTGCAGATGCGGCTCGATCGTCCGGGCGCCGAGGTCGCAACCGCCCGCGTACGGAAGGTTGAACAGCGGGTAGGAATGCAGCAGCGGGCCGAGGAACATGATCACCGAGCGGGTACGCCGCGCTGCGGCCAGATCCATCTCGTCCAGGTGCAGCTCGTCGGGTCGGATCAGCTCGAGGTCGTTCCCGTCACCGATCCAGGTGGCGCGTACGCCGATGCTGGTCAGGACCTCGAGAATCCGGTTGACCTCCTCGATCTTGGCGATGCCGCGAAGCACCGTACGACCGTGGTTGAGCAGGCTGGCGCAGAGCAGGGCGACGGCGGCGTTCTTGGAGGAACGTACCGCGATCGAACCCTTGAGCTTGGTTCCACCGCGCACCCTCAGGTGCTGCGGGGCGCCCGAGCCGACCGAGATCAGCGGCGAATCCAGAGCCTCGGCGATCCGGTTGACCATCTCCAGGCTGAGATTCTGACCGCCCGCCTCTATCCGGTGCACGGCACTCTGGCTGGTGCCCAGGACGTCGGCCAGCTGGGTCTGCGTGAGCCCCCGGTGCTTGCGGGCGTCGCGGATCAATCCACCGATACGGTCCAGGTAGGTGTCGGTCGTCATGTCCTCACGCTAACTCATATGTGAGATTTTCTCCCAACCCTCGCGCGTGTCGAGATCTGTGTGGGGGCTTGGCGGGGCGCTGGGGCGGACCCCTAGAGTTGCGCCATGTCCTCACACTTTGACGTGGTCGTGCTGGGTGCCGGGCCGGGCGGGTATGTCGCCGCGGTGCGGGCCGGTCAGCTCGGCCTGAAGACCGCGATCATCGAGCTCAAGTACTGGGGCGGGGTGTGCAACAACGTCGGTTGCATCCCGACCAAGTCGCTGCTCCGCAACGCCGAGATCGCGCACATCTTCACCAAGGAAGCCAAGACCTTCGGCATCAGCGGCGACGTCAGCTTCGACTTCGGCGTCGCGCACAAGCGCAGCCGCGACGTGGCCGACCGGATGGCCAAGGGTGTGCACTACCTGATGAAGAAGAACAGGCGTCACGGAGATCGACGGTTGGGCGACCTTCACCGACGACCACACCTTCTCGGTCGAGCTCAACAAGGGGGGCACCGAGACGGTCACCTTCGACCAGTGCATCATCGCCACCGGCGCGACCACCCGGCTGCTGCCGGGAACGACGCTGAGCGACCGTGTGGTCACCTACGAGGAGCAGATCCTCACCAACGAGCTCCCCGGATCGATCGTCATCGCCGGCGCCGGTGCCATCGGGGTCGAGTTCGGCTACGTGATGGCCAACTACGGCGTCGACGTCACCATCGTGGAGTTCCTCGACCGGATGGTCCCGCTCGAGGAGCCGGAGGTCTCGGCCGAGCTGGCCAAGGCCTACAAGAAGCTCGGGGTCAAGGTCATGCTCGGCACCAAGGTCGAGACCATCGACGACTCGGGCGACAAGGTCAAGGTCACGGTCTCCCCGGCCAAGGGCGGGGACCAGAAGGTGCTGGAGACCGACAAGGTGCTGCAGGCCATCGGCTTCGCCCCGCGGACCCAGGGTTACGGCCTCGAGAACACCGGGGTCAAGCTGACCGAGCGGGGCGCCATCGACATCGACAACCGGATGCACACCTCGGTGCCGCACATCTACGCGATCGGTGACGTCACGGCCAAGCTGATGCTGGCCCACACGGCCGAGGCCCAGGCGATCGTTGCCGCCGAGACCATCGCCGACGTCGAGACCATGGACATCAACTACGACATGATCCCGCGGGCGACCTACTGTCAGCCGCAGATCGGCTCGTTCGGCTACACCGAGCAGCAGGCGAAGGACCGCGGTTACGACGTCAAGGTGGCCAAGTTCCCGTTCACCGCCAACGGCAAGGCCCATGGCCTGGGGGAGTCGGGCGGCTTCGCCAAGCTCGTCGCCGACGCCAAGTACGGCGAGATCCTCGGGCTCCACATGATCGGCCCGGAGGTCACCGAGCTGCTGCCCGAGCTGGTCCTGGCCCAGCAGTGGGAGCTCACCGCCGAAGAGGTCGCGCGTACGGTGCACGCCCACCCGACGCTCTCCGAGGTGCTCAAGGAAGTGGCCCACGGCGTGTCCGGCCACATGATCAACTTCTAGTCGGACGCACCGCCCGCGGGCGAGGGCAACGGGTCACCAGTGTGGGCGGCGGCGCCCGCCTGGTGACCCGACGCCGGGGTGAGCGGTCCGCTGAGACGCTACGCCTGGTCGTTGCGATCCTGATCGAACGACGAAAAGCCAGCGGCAGCCGAGACGGCGACGGCGGCCCCACGCTCAGCCGCCACCCTCCAGGTCGGACTGGCGCCGGTTTTTCAGCTGGTCAGTCGGTGCTGACCGGCCGGGCGACCCAACGGTCCAGAGTCTCGCCGAGCTGACGGGGGTCGACGGGCTTGGCCAGGTAGTCATCCATCCCGGCGGCCAGACACTGGTCCCGGTCGACCACAGTGCCGCCGGCGGTCATGGCAACGATCGGGGTGCGGCGATCGGCGCCCTCGATCCGGCGGATCTCGGCGGTCGCCTGATAGCCGTCCATTTCCGGCATGTGGCAGTCCATCAAGATGACGTCGAACGTGTGGGTCTGGATCGCCTCGACGGCCCGGATCCCGTTCCCGGCCAGCATGACCGCGTAGCCGAGGTGCCGCAGCATCCCTTCGGCGACGATCTGGTTGAGATCGTTGTCCTCCACCACCAGGACCGTTCCGCGATCGCCGAGGGTGACGGGGAAGCCCGTCGGTCGCGGAACGGAGGCCGGTGCGACCCCAGCCGGTCGTCGGCGATCGGACGCGGTGAGCAGCGCCGCACCGAGCTGGCCGAGACCGGCCGGTTTGGCGAGCCGGGCGGCGATCCCGGCCTCCTCGGCCTCGACGGTGCTCACGTCGGGACCCGAGGTCAGCAGCACGATGCCGGGCGAGCCGTGCTCCGACGCCCGGCGGGCGACCTCGAGCCCGTCCATCTCGGGCATGCACAGGTCGAGCACGACCAGCCAGAACTGCTCCTCGGCCAGTCGCCGCAGCGCGTCGGGTCCGTCCACTGCGGTCTCGACCTCGAGGTGCCAGCCGCGTAGCTGCTCGGACAGGATCTGCCGGTTGGTCGTGTTGTCGTCGACCACCAGCACCCGGGTGCCGGCCAGCGCGGTGACGTCGGGGCGTCTCGACGGCAACGGCTCGATGGCCAGGCGTAGCGGCAGCACGGCCCAGAACGTGCTGCCGGCCCCCGGCTCGCTGGCCAGACCGATCTGGCCACCCATCGCCCCCACCAACCGGTGCGAGATCGCCAGACCGAGCCCGGTTCCGCCGTAGCGACGGGTGGTCGAGGAGTCCGCTTGCTGGAAGGGGTCGAAGAGCCGGTGGCGCTGTGCGCGTGGGATGCCCGCGCCGGTGTCGTTGACCTCGAGCCGCACGACCACCCCGTCCGGGGTCGTCTCGGCCAGGGTGACCCGGATCGCGACCTCGCCGGTCTCGGTGAACTTGACTGCGTTGCTGGCCAGGTTGAGCAGCACCTGACGCAGCCGGTGCGGATCTCCCCGGAGCGCGATCGGGACGTCCGGCGCGCACGAGGCGACCAGTTCCAGACCCTTGGCGTGGGCCGGCTCAGCCATCAGCTCGGCGACGTCCTCGACCAGCACCGCGAGGTCGAAGTCGATCTCCTCGAGTTCGATCCGACCCGACTCCACCTTCGAGAAGTCGAGAATGTCGTTGATGATCACCAGCAGCGATTCCCCGGCGGTGCGCACCCCGTCGGCGTACTGGCGCTGGCGATCGTCGAGATCGGTGTGCAGCAACAGCCCGGTCAATCCGATCACCCCGTTCATCGGCGTCCGGATCTCGTGGCTCATGGTGGCCAGAAACGCCGACTTGGCCAACGAGGCCTCGACGGCGGCATCGCGAGCGAGCCGCACCTCGTCGCGGGCGCGTGCTTCCGAGCGCAACAGCCGACCGGTCCGCATCACCGCCAGCAGGAGCAGAGCCAGCAGGCCGATCAGAGTGGCCAGCGGCTCGGGTTCGCGGCCGCGCCACACGTCGACGAGTTCGAGCAGCGGCGGCACCAGGAGGGGCAGGGTGGCGATGGCCAGGCGGCGCATGATGCGGCCGTGGGTCGAGGGTGGGGCGATCACGACGACGTCGCGATCGTGGTCGCCACGCCAGGCCGAGGTAGCCATCAGGAGCGCCCCGACCATCCAGCCGACATCGAGGAGGGCCTCGTCGGCGTGGGTGATCCCGAGCGTCAGGTATCCGATGTCAGAAGCCAGCCAGGCGAGCAGTCCGCTGGCGAACAGAACCGTGAACGAGTTCCGTGCTCGTGGATTGCCCAGCACCCGCGCGGTCAGCGCGAGCAGGACCGCGTCCGCGGTCGGGTAGATCGCGGTCAGGAGCCGAGCGGTCGGCGTTCGCGTGGCGTCGTCGACGATCGAGGCGATCGACAGGTTCCAGAAGATCAGCAGGCTGACCAACACCACGGTCACCGCATCGATGACCGCATCCGCATCGACGGGGCCCGTCGAGCTGTTGCGGGCCAGGATCACCCAGATCGCACCCCCCAGCCCGATGTAGGACAGCAGATACCCGACGCCAGCGGGAGACGTACCGGCATCGAGGCCGGCCTGCGCGTACGCGGTCCAGACCACCTCGCCGAGCGCCGAGGCGGCCAACCCGGCGGTGATCAGGCCAGGGACCAGCCGGTGTCCCGCTCCAGCCCGGATGGTTCCGGCGAGCGCGAACAGCGCAGTGGCGCCGATGACCCCCAGATAGGTCCCGTCGGACACCGGCCCGATCGCGGCGACCACGTGCAGCACGATGAAAGGAGCGCACAGCAGCACGAACGCGTAACCCCACGCCCGACCCCCGAGGATCGCTCGCTGCACGGTTCATTATCGCCTATGGGGCGATCGGTCAGTCACCCGACGCGGTGTGGGACCCGGTGCGGACGCCCTGGGATCAGCCCGAGACGTAGCCCTGGAGCTGGTCGCGTTCGAACTCCACCTCGGTGATGTAGGACTTGACCAGGTCACCGATGCTGACGATGCCGGTCAGTTCGCCACTCCTGCCGACCACGGGGAGGTGTCGGATCCGGCGCTCGGTCATCGTGGCCATCAGCGCCTGGACCGACTGATCGGTCCGGCAGGTCAAGACCTCACCGGTCATCACGTCGGCGACGGGACCACTGAGGAAGTCGGCCCCGTCGGCCAGTCGGCGGACGATGTCGCGCTCGGTGACGATCCCGACGATCCGACCGTCCTCGTCGGTGACGACCAGCGATCCGAGATTGTGGTGTTTGAGCAGGGAGACCGCTTCGGCGACCGGCGCCGACGGCCTGACGGTGGTGACCTCGAAACCCTTGCCACGAAGTAGTTCCTGGATCCGCATCGTTGCCTCCTGGGCTGACTTTAGCCGTCGGGTCCGGTCGCTGGATAGGGCTGCGACTGGGCAGAATGGCGCCATGAGCAACCCGCCGATCTGGCTGACCGGTAACGCCGACGCCGACCGTCTGCTGTCCGAGGACGACAACGCGCTGCTGTTGGGCATGGTGCTCGACCAGCAGGTGCCGATGGAGAAGGCTTTCACCGGTCCGTACGTCATCGCGCAGCGGATGGGCGGGGCGCTCGACGTGGCCGCGATCGCGGAGATGGAGGAGGACGACTTCGTGGCGATCTGCTCCGAACGACCGGCCGTGCACCGCTTCCCGGGGTCGATGGGCAAGCGGGTTCGGCAGGCCTGCCAGCTGCTGGTCGAACGCTACGACGGCGACGCCGGGAAGATCTGGGCCCGGGCGACGACCGGGGCGGAATTGCGGACGGCGCTGCTCGACGTCCCGGGCATCGGAGCCGACAAGGCATCGATCTTCGTCGCCGTCCTCGGCAAGCTGCGCGGGGTCCGACCGGAGGGCTGGCAACAGGCAGCCGGGAAGTTCGGCGAGCTGGGCTCGTACGTGTCGGTCGCCGACGTCTCGGACCCGGAGTCGCTGGCCAAGGTCCGCCAGGCCAAGAAGGCGGCCAAGGCGGCCGTCCGCGCCGCCCAACCAGGGCCCTCCGTCCCCACCGATCGACTAACTGGGGGCAGATGACGGCGCAGCGACCGGTTTCGGTGTTATCTGCCCCCAGTTAGTGATCGGGGGAGGGGGTCGGGGGAGGGGGCTGGCGGGGACTCAGGCGATCAGGTCGAGTCGTACGCCGCCGTCGGCCGCAGTGGGGTCGAGGCGGTCCCAGGCTCGGCGGAGCCGGGTGACGGCTTCGGTGAGCAGCTCGACGGGAGCGGTGAAGGGGAGTCGGAGGTGGCGCTCGCCGCCACCGGAGGGGAAGAAGCGGTGACCGGGGAGCAGGGTGACGCCCTCGGCGGCCGCCGCGACGACCAGCGGTGTGCCGACCGCCTCGGGCAGCTCGATCCACACCGACTGTCCGCCGCCCGGCCTGGTCACCCGCCACTCCGGCAGCTGGTCGGCGAGCAGCGTGAGCAGGGTGTCGCGCTGCAGCCGCAGTCGGGTGCGGTGGTCCGCGGTGCCGTCCTCGGCGTGGCGGAGCAGATGGGCGACGACCAACTGCTCGAGCGGGGCAACGCCCAGATCGAGGCTGGCCCGCCCGGCCAGGAGCGATCGGACGAGCGCGCGCGGGCTGCGGATCCAGCCGATCCGGAGCCCACCCCAGAACACCTTGCTGGCCGAGCCGACGAGCAGGGTGTCGGACTGGCCGGCCGCGAAGGACGGCAGCGCCGGCTGGCCGTCGAGGCTCAGCTCGACCAGGGTCTCGTCGATCAGCGGCAGGCAGCGCGCTCGCCGGAGGCCGGCCCCCACCCGGAGGCGCTGCTCGGCCGGCATCGTGAAGCCGGTCGGGTTGTGGAAGTCGGGCATCAGCAGCGCGAACGTCGGGGCCGACTGCTGCGCGGTGGCCAGCAGGTGGTCGACGTCCCAGCCGGTCTCGGTCATCGGGGCGAGCACCAGCCGGGCGCCGTGCCGGCGCAGCGCGTCGAGGGCATTGGCGTAGCTCGGTGATTCGACCAGGACCCGGTCGCCCGGTCCGAGCAAAGTCCGGGTGACCAGGTTGATCGCGGCCAGCGCTCCGCCGGTGACCACGATCTGCGCCGGATCGGTGGGCAGCCCGCGCCGCCCGTACCAGTCGGCCAGGGCTTCGCGCAGCGCCGGTACGCCGTCGGCCGCGTACCCGTGACCGGCCAGCAGCGGTGGTAGCTGCTCGAGCGCCGCCGCGTACGCGGCGGCCACGCCGGGTGCGGCCGGGGCCGAGGTGAAGGTCATCAGCAGCGAGCCGTCCGATTCGCGTTGGTCGGCCCGACCGGGTGCCGCGACCGGTGCGACGAAATGGCCGGCGCCGGGCCGGGAGCTCAGATGATCCGAGGCGTGCAGATCGGCGTACGCGGCGGTGACCGTGGACCGGCTGAGCTGGATCCGGGCGGCCAGTTCGCGCTCGCTGGGCAGCCGGACCCCCTCGGGCAAGCGGCCGTTGAGGATCAGCATCCGGAGTCGGGCGACGAGTCGTTGCCGGTAGGGGCGGGTCAGGGGCTCGCGGCCGACGAGGTCGGCCAGCACGGCGGCGGAGACGGTGCGGAGGGCCACCGGCTCAGTATCAGGCCAGATCAGCCACGGAACAGGCCAGTCGTCGGTAATCAGGCCAGTGAGGTCGGATTGGCCCTTTGGGTTGGCCCCGGTGGGGCACAGGATCGAGTCATGGCCCGCCCCACCCCCTACCGATTGCCACGACTCACCCCCCGTCAGCAGCTGACCGCCGGACGGCTGCCGCGTCGACTGATCCAGCTCTATCTGGGCCTGATCGCGTACGGCCTGTCGATCTCGATGATGATCCGCTCGCATCTGGGCAGCCCGCCGTGGGACGTCCTGCACCAGGGGCTGTCCCGCTTCCTGCCGTTCAGCTTCGGCGCGGTGGTGATCATGGTCGGCGCCCTCGTCCTGCTGGCCTGGATCCCCCTGCGGCAGTGGCCTGGTCTGGGCACCGTGTCGAACGTCGTCGTGCTCGGGCTCGCCGCGGACGTCGGCTTGGCGGTCATCCCCGAGATCACCGGGTGGCCGGCACGGATGGCCCTGCTGATCGGCGGTCTGCTGATCAACGGCGCGGCCGGCGCCGCGTACATCGGGGCCCATCTCGGCCCGGGTCCGCGCGACGGGTTGATGACGGGACTGGTCTTGGTGACCGGGCGGAGTGTTCGGCTGGTGCGGACGACGATCGAGGTGAGCCTGGTGCTGATCGGTTTCCTGCTCGGAGGTGTGGTCGGGGTCGGCACCATCGCGTACGCGCTCGGCATCGGTCCGCTGGTCCAGTTGTTCCTCCCCTGGTTGGCCGTGAGGCTGCCGGTTGTCGATCGTTCGCCCCGGGAACCGAGCGCCGTGCCAGGATGACGGAGTGGAGCTCGATGACGTACGCGAACACCGCGGCTACCGGATCGCCATCGGCGTCGGTCTGGTCAGCTACGGACTGATCCATCTCGTCATCGCCTGGTTGGCGGTCCAGATCGCACTCGGCGGCAAAGGCGACGCCTCGCAGACCGGGGCGCTGACCGAGCTGGCGAAAAACCCGCTCGGGGTGGGTCTGCTCTGGGTGATGGCGATCGGTCTCTTCGTGCTCGCCGTCTGGCAGGGCCTCGAGGCCACCATCGGCCCGACCGATGCGCCCCCGGACCGTCGGCTCAAGCGCCGGGTCGCCTCAGCGGGACGCAGCATCGTGTATCTGGCGCTCGGCGTGCTGGCGATCGGGGTAGCCCGCGGTTCGCGCGATCAGTCGGGCAAAAGCGAGGAGACTCTCTCGGCCCGGTTGCTCGCGCTGCCGCTCGGGGTCGTCCTGGTCGTCCTGGTCGGTCTGGCGGTCGCCGCCGTGGGGGTCTCGCAGATCACCAAAGGGGTCAAGCGCAACTTCGTCGAGGACCTCGATTCCCACGTCTCGACCGGGGTGCAGCGGCTGGCGACCGTCGGCTACTGCGCCAAGGGGATCGCCTTCGTCATCATCGGGGCGCTCTTCGTCTGGGCCGCGGTCACCTACGACCCGGACAAGGCCGGCGGGCTCGATGCCGCGCTCACCACGATCAGCAAGCAACCCTTCGGCACCGTCCTGCTGCTGATCATGGCCGCCGGTATCGCCTGTTTCGGGATTTTCTGCTTCGTCTGGGCCCGGAAAGCGCGTAACTGATGACCACCGGCGGGGGTGCGGGCACGCGCACCGTCGCCGTCGTGCCGCTCGACCGCGACGTCATCCACGCGCTGGCTGCAGCCGATCTCGACCGAGCCCGGGCGCTGAGCGGTCTGGCCATGAGCGAGCACTTCGTCGACGCGGACAACCTCGGCACCTGGCGGATCCGGTGCACCCAGCTGGACGAACACCCCGACCAGGCCGGATGGATCACCGGTGCGGTGGTCGACCAGGACACCGGGGCCGTGGTCGGCCGAGCGGGATTCCACGGACCGCCGGACGAGCGGGGCATGGTCGAGGTGGGGTACGCGATCGACCCCCCGCTGCGCCGCCGCGGCTACGCCCGCACCGCCGTCGCCTTCCTGCTGGCCCGCGCCCGCCGCGAGCCCGGCGTGCGGGTGTTCCGGGCGACCATCAGCCCGGGCAACATCGCCTCGGAACGGCTCGTCGCCTCGTTCGGTCTCGTCGAGGTCGGCGAACAGTGGGACGACGAGGACGGCCTCGAAATCATCTACGAGCTCCGACTCGACTGATCTCCACCCTCCGAGGCGGCCGCCGCACGAGCCATCAGCAGATCGCGTTCGGGGGCGGTGGGGGCGAGGTCGGCGGCGCGTTCGAGCACCTCGGCGGCCTCGGCCCTGCGGTCTAGCTTGAGGAGCACGTCACCGCGGACCGCGCCGTAGAGGTGCAACCGCTGCAGCCGTCGGTCATCGGCGACAGCGTCGAGGGCGTCGAGGGCGGCTCGCGGTCCGTCGGCGTAGAGCACGGCGACCGCCCGGTTGAGCTCGACCACCGGTGACGGGGTGATCGAGCCCAGCGCGTCGTACAGCGAGACGATCGCCTCCCAGTCGGTCGCCGCGAAGGTCGCCGCCCGGGCATGACACGCGGCGATCGCGGCCTGCAGGGTGTAGGGCCCGAGCGGGCGTCCGAGTCCGATCGCGCGGTCGAGGGCGCCGAGCGCGTGGCGGATCAGGGTCCGGTCCCAGCGCCGGCGGTCCTGGTCGGCCAGCAGGACCGGCTGTCCCGCGGGATCGACCCGTGCGTCGAACCGCGAGGCCTGGATCTCCATCAGGGCGAGCAGTCCGTGCGCCTCGGGTTGGCGGGGGAGCAGTCCGGTCAGAACCCGACCGAGCCGCATCGCCTCGCGGGCCAGATCACGACGGATCCACGCGTCCCCGCTGGTCGCGGCGTAGCCCTCGTTGAAGATCAGGTAGACCACCTCGAGCACCGAGGACAGTCGTGCGGTCAGCTCGTCGTCGATCGGCGCCGCGAACGGGACGTGAGCCTCGGTCAGGGTCCGCTTGGCCCGGGAGATCCGCTGACCGATGGTGGCCGACGGGGTCAGGAACGCTCGGGCGATCTCGTCGGTGGTCAGACCACCCAGCAGCCGCAGGGTCAACGCGACCCTGGACTCGCGGGGGAGCACCGGGTGGGCCGCGGTGAAGATCAGCGCGAGCAGATCGTCATCGGGATCGAGGTCGTCCGGATCGGCCCCGTCCCGCTCGGATTCGATCGCCAGCACCGCGTACTTGGTCCGGAGGTTCTGCTCGCGTCGGATGACGTCGATGGCCTTGTGTCGGGCGGTGGTCAGCAACCAGGCCCGCGGGTTGGGCGGCGGACCGGACTGCGACCACGCCTCCCACGCCGCGGCGAACGTTTCCTGAGCGAGGTCCTCGGCCAGGCCGACGTCGCGGACCAGCCGAACCATCGAGGCGAGCAACCGGGCGGACTCGATCCGCCAGACCGCCTCGATGGTGTCGGCGATCGTCGTCATCAGACGCCGTGCTGAGCCTTGATCTGTTCCGACAGCTTCGCCTCGTGCTCGGCGATCTCGGGGGTGTACGCGTCGCCGAAGTCCGCAATCTCCATGATCGGACGCAGCTCGATGGTCTGCTCGGAACCGTAGTGTGCGTCGTGCGGGATCCGCTTGGCCCACTCGACCGCCTCGGCCAGGCTGGCGACCTCCCAGAGCCAGAACCCGGCGATCAATTCCTTCGACTCGGTGAAGGGCCCGTCGACCACCGAGGTGTCCTCGCCGGCGAAGACGACCTTGGCCCCGTTGCGGCTCGGCTGCAGCCCCTGCCCGTCCAGCATGATGCCGGCCTTGACCAGTTCCTCGTTGAAGGCGCCCATCTCCTGCAACATCTCCGCGGTCGGAGCGATCTTCTCTTCGTCCGCCCCGTGTCCTTCGAGAACGACCATGACGCGCATGTCGTGTTCCTTTCGTTCGTTCGTTACGAATCGGACCGGCCTCAGCGCCGGACTCTGCTGATGAGTCGAACGGCCTCTGACGGTTTTCGACCGACCCGACCAACTTTCTGCGCCCGATTCTTGCGAGCCCGGCGGGATCAGCGTCGGCCGGGCGTCTCCGAGGGCTGCTCACCGGGCTGGGAGAACTGCGGGTCACCGGGCTGACCCGGCTGCGCGTTCGGGTTGTCCCCGGGATCGACCGGGTCCGGACGTCCGGTGACCAGCGACGGCGGCGCCGGTTCGAACGCGGTGCTCGGCTTGTCGGCCAGGTACTTCTCCATCACCGGCTTCCAGATCTGCTCGCCGGCGTCGCCGCTACCGGTGCCGGACAGGTAGACCCCCGTCGAGGGGACCCGGTAGTTCTTGACGCCACTGGACTTGTAACCGGCCCGCCCGCGGATGAACGGCGCCCGGGTGTTGTCGATCGAGATCATCGCCGCACCGGCGACCTCGGGGGTGTAGCCCACGAACCAGACGGCCTGGTTGCTGTCGATGGTGCCGGTCTTGCCGGCCTGCGGCCGACGGTCCGAGGTGGCCGCCCGCTGGCCGGTGCCCTGGGTCATCACCCCACCCAGGAGTGCGTTCATCGCGTTCGCGGCATCCGCGGTCATCACCCGTTGGCAATCCGCGGTCGGCGCCTCGTACGGGGTCCCGTCCCCACCGGTGATGCGGTCGACGATGATCGGCTTGCAGTGGATGCCGCCCGAGGCGAAGGTCGCGTACGCCTCGGCCATCGACAGCGGGTTGACCTCGACGGTGCCGAGGGTGAACGAGGGCTTGTCGTCGTAGGAGCTGATCGGGGCGTCTGCGGTACTGCTCTGCACGCCGAGCTTCTCGGCCATCTCGGTCACCGGGCACATCCCGGTCGCCAGTTCGAGCTCGACGAAGTAGGTGTTGACCGAGCGCTGCGCGGCCAGGTTCATGTCCATCCGCCCGTTGGTGCCGGTGGAGTTGCTGACCTGGAAGTCACCCACCCGACTGGTGCCGTCGCAGGTCTGGAAACTCCGCCCGGTGAAGTCGATGGTGCGGCGGGCGTCGATGCGCTCCGACAGCGGCGTACCCGCTTCGAGGGCAGCCGCGGCGGTGAACGCTTTGAAGGTCGAGCCGGCCTGGAAGCCCTGCGCGCCACCCATGGCGGGGGAAACCGAGTAGTTGTAGTAGGTCTCGCCGTCCTTGGTGTCGGTGCCCTTGCCCGGCCGGCTCTGGGCCATGGCCACGATCAGCCCGGTGCCCGGCTGGATCATGTTCATCGTCGAGATCAGCGGATCGGTCGCACCGACGACCCGGTTGACCGCCTTCTGGGCGATCTTCTGGGTGGCCGGGTCGATCGCGGTCGTGATGGTCAGCCCGCCGCGGTTGATCAGATTGACCCGCGCGGTCTCGTCGGCGCCGAGACTGGGGGACTGGGCCAGCGTGCGGTAGACGTAGTCGCACAGGAACGGATAGCGCGAGCCGATGCAGCCGTTGCGCTTCTCGGTGACCGCCTGCTGGTCGAAATCGACCTGTTTGGCCTTGGTCGCCTTGGCGGCGGAGACGACCCCGACCTCGACCATCCGGGTCAGCACCTGGTTGCGGCGAGCGATCGCCGCGTCCGGGGCCACCGTCGGACTGAGGGCGGTCGGGTTCTGCACCAGCCCGGCCAGCATCGCCGCCTGGGTGAGGGTCAGCTTCTTCGCCGTGGTCCCGAAGTAGTGCTCGGAAGCCGCCTCGACCCCGTACACCCCGTCGCCGTAATAGGCGATGTTCAGGTAGCGCTCGAGGATCTGGTCCTTGCTCAGCGAGCGTTCGAGCGAGATGGCGAAGCGGAGCTCGGCGATCTTGCGCTCGTACGTCCCGGCTTGCGCCGCCTTGACCCCGGCCTCGTCCCCACGCTGCTTGGCGTCCTCGATCTGCACCATCTTCACGTACTGCTGAGTGATGCTCGATCCGCCCTGGGTCACCCCGCCGGCCGCCTGGTTGCGCAGGAACGCCCGCAGCGTCCCGGTCAGATCGAGCGGTCCGTGCTCGTAGAAACGGTGGTCCTCGATCGCCACCTGGGCCTGCCGCATCGCCGGAGCGATCTCATCGAGCGGCTTGTAGACGCGGTTCTCGTCCCACAGGTAGGCCACGACCTTGCCGTTGGCGTCAAGGATCCGTGAGCGCTGCGACTGTGCGGGCGGGTCGAACGACACGGGGAGGTTGTCCAGTTGCTCGACCGCGACCTCACCACCCCGGTTGGCTGCGCCGATGACCGGAATGAAGAGCGCCGCGATCAGCAGTCCGGACAGCGCACTGACCACGACGAACAGAGCGAACGCGTACGCGGTCTTGGCAGGATGTCGTCGGGGAGCCACCCTGTAGAGGGTATGCAGCGAACCGGTCACAACCCAGGATTCCGGGGTGCGTCGGTGGGGTGGGCGGGCCTTGGGTCCGATCAGGTGGGTCGGCGATCGGGCGCGCTCTCCGTCGTACGGTGTACGTCATGCCACATCCGGCGGTCCCGGCCGCAGTCTGATCCCGCATCACCCCGAGCCCGAACGAGGAGACCGCGAGCATGTCCTTGACCACGGACCCCCAGGCGTCCGCGCACGTCGCCGACAGCCACGACATCATCCGGGTACTGGGTGCCCGCGAGAACAACCTCAAGGACATCGACGTCGAGATCCCGAAGCGGCGGTTGACCGTGTTCACCGGCGTCTCCGGATCGGGGAAGAGCTCGTTGGTCTTCGCCACGATCGCCGCGGAATCCCAACGGATGATCAACGAGACCTACAGCGCATTCCTCCAGGGCTTCATGCCCAACCAGGCGCGGCCCGATGTCGACCGGCTCGAGGGGCTGACCACCGCCATCATCGTCGACCAGGAACGGATGGGGGCGAACCCGCGCTCGACGGTCGGCACCGCCACCGATGCCAACGCCATGCTGCGGATCCTGTTCAGCCGGCTCGGCCAGCCGCACGTCGGGTCAGCCCAGGCGTTCTCGTTCAACGTCGCTTCGATCAGCGGCGCCGGCGCGGTGACGATGGAACGCGGCGGGACGACGACCAAGGAGCGCCGAGAGTTCAGCATCACCGGAGGCATGTGTCCGCGGTGTGAGGGGATGGGGGCGATCAACGACATCGATCTGACCGCGCTCTACGACGCCTCGAAGTCGCTCAACGAGGGCGCGCTCACCATCCCCGGCTACTCCATGGAGGGCTGGTACGGCCGGATCTACCGCCAGAGCGGGTACTTCGACCCGGACAAACCGATCGCGAAGTACACCAAGAAGGAACTGCAGGACCTGCTGCACCGCGAGCCGACGAAGATCAAGGTCGAGGGCATCAACCTCACCTACTCGGGGCTGATCCCGCAGATCCGCAAGTCCTACCTGACGAAGGACGTCGACTCGTTGCAGCCGCACATCCGGGCCTTCGTCGAGCGCGCCGTCACCTTCACCACCTGTCCGGACTGCGGGGGTACCCGGCTCAGCGAGCTCGCCCGGTCATCGAAGATCCGGGGCAGAAACATCGCCGAGCTCTGCACCCTGCAGATCAGCGATCTCGCCGCGTGGGTTCGCGAGCTCGACGAGCCGTCGGTCGCTCCTCTGCTCAAGGGGCTTCGGCACCTGCTCGACTCGTTCACCGACATCGGTCTCGGCTACCTCTCGCTCGATCGACCGGCCGGCACGCTGTCCGGCGGCGAGGCGCAACGGACCAAGATGATCCGCCACCTCGGATCATCGCTGACCGACGTGACCTACGTCTTCGACGAACCGACCATCGGACTCCACCCGCACGACATCGAGCGGATGAACCAGCTGCTGCGGCAGCTCCGGGACAAGGGCAACACCGTGCTGGTGGTCGAGCACAAGCCCGAGACCATCGCCATCGCCGACCACATCGTCGACCTCGGGCCCGGTGCCGGGACCGGCGGCGGATCGATCTGCTTCGAGGGGACCGTCGAGGGGCTGCGGGGGAGTGACACGATCACCGGCCGGCACCTCGACGACCGGTCGACGATCAAGGAGTCGGTGCGGTCGTCGTCGTCGGCGTTGGAGATCCGCGGGGCGAGCACGCACAACCTGACCGGGGTCGACGTCGACCTCCCGCTCGGCGTGCTCTGCGTCGTCACCGGAGTCGCCGGGTCGGGCAAGAGCTCGCTGATCCACGGCTCGGTCGCGGGGCGCGACGGCGTGGTCGTGGTGGACCAGGGCGCGATCCGCGGGTCACGTCGGAGCAATCCGGCCACCTACACCGGACTGCTCGATCCGATCCGCAAGGCCTTCGCCAAGGCCAACGGAGTCAAGCCCGCCCTGTTCAGCTCGAACTCCGAGGGGGCCTGCCCGACCTGCAACGGCGCCGGCGTGATCTACACCGATCTCGGGGTGATGGCCACGGTCGAGTCGCCGTGCGAGGACTGCGAGGGCAAGCGTTTCCAGGCCTCGGTGCTGGAGTACACCTTCGGCGGCCGCAACATCTCCGAGGTGCTGAGCATGCCGGTCGCCGAGGCCAAAGACTTCTTCGAGACGGGCGAGGGCAAGGACCCCGCTGCACATCGGATCCTGGTCCGGCTCGCCGATGTCGGACTCGGGTACCTGACCCTCGGTCAGCCGCTGACCACGTTGTCCGGTGGCGAACGGCAGCGGCTCAAGCTGGCCACCCGGATGGGGGACAAGGGGGGGATCTACATCCTGGACGAGCCGACCACCGGGCTGCACCTGGCCGATGTCGCGCAGCTGCTGGCCCTGCTGGACCGACTGGTCGACTCGGGCAAGTCGGTGATCGTGATCGAGCACCACCAGGCGGTGATGGCGCACGCGGACTGGATCATCGATCTGGGTCCGGGCGCCGGTCACGACGGCGGTCGCGTGGTGTTCGAAGGCACTCCGGCCGATCTGGTCGCCGACCGGACGACGCTGACCGGGCAGCACCTGGCGGCCTACGTGGGCGCATGATCATCCGGCCGGCCCGCGACAGCGACGCCGAGCACCTCGCGCCGCTGCACGTCCAGGTCTGGAACGAGTCGTACGCCGGACTGATGCCCGCCGACGTGCTCGCGGCCTGGAGCACCTCGCCGATGAACGGCCGCGTGGCCCGGTGGCAAGACTGGATCGCCAGCGGATCGATACTGGTCGCCGAGGACGAGCACGGGCGGATCGTCGGCTTCGTGGGCGCGGCGAGCGACCCCGACGACCCGGCGGCGGGTCTCGAGGTGCGGATCCTCTACGTCGTCGCCGAGCTGTACGGGACCGGTCTCGGCCATCGCCTGCTCGTCGCCGCTATCGGCGACCGACCGGCCCACCTGTGGGTGTTCGAGGGCAACGACCGGGCCGTGACGTTCTACCAGCGACACGGCTTCGTGCTCGACGGCGGCGTACGCGAGGACCAGTACGGTCGCGACTTCCACATGATCCGACCCTGAGCAGCTCCGGTCACCGCGATCCTGGATCGACGCGCACTCAGGGCGACCGCAGCGGTGGCGATGGCCCAGCCCACCCGCCCACCCGTTTGCGCACACAAGTGCCGAAACGGCCTGTCAGCCGGCGTATCCAGGGCCGTTTGCGCACACAAGTGCCGAAACGGCCCGTCAGCCCGCGTATCCGGGGCCGTTTGCGCACACAAGTGCCGAAACGGCTCACCTCGTCGGCGCTGCTGCGGCTGTTCGGCGTGCATGCCCGCGATGATGGTCAGGCGACCAGGAGCCGCCCCTCTCGTACGCCTCGTCAGCTGTCCGATAAGCAGCATTATGTCAAGTAGCGCGGAGATGACCCAGGTTGAGGACTTCGTGTGGAAGGGTTCGACGCATGACAACCAGCGCTGATCGTGGGCCGCTGCAGCGGTTCGGACAGGTCATCACGCTCGATCCGGAGAGCATCGCCCGCTACAAGGAGTTGCATGCGTCGGTGTGGCCGGATGTGCTGGCGATGATCCGATCGTGCCATCTGACCAATTACACGATCTTCCTGCGCGAGCCGGAGAACCTGTTGTTCGCGTACTTCGAGTACGTCGGCGACGACTACGCGGCCGATATGGCCCGGATGGCGGCGGATCCGGTCACGCAGCAGTGGTGGGAGGTCACCATGCCGTTGCAGCGGCCGCTGGAGAGCCGCAGCGACGACGAGTGGTGGGCCGGCACCGAGGAGGTCTTCCACCTCGACTGACCCGGCCCGTCACCCCTGGTCGGAGCGGTAGGTCGGCGCGATGCCCTCGCGCTCGGTCGACTCGTACGCGGCGTCGACCAGGGCCATGGTCTTGTAGACGTCCTCGACGCTGGTCGGCAGCGTGTCGATGCTTCCCTCCAGGAAGCGGTGCACCACGCCCATCGAGCCGATGAAGGCGTCGGGAAACCACGAACCCTCGAAGGCCAGCGGCCGCCACTGACGCTCGGCGGCCACCTCACCCGCTTCGGCGTCGAGCTGGTAGTCGAGCCGATCGGGGGCGCCGGTCGGGTAGTTCATGTTGAGCCCCATCTGGGCCCGCACCGCCCCCTTGGTGCCCTCCCACTTGAGGTAACTGTCCTGGTACGTGGGACCGAAGCGGTGGTCGTGGTTGGTCGAGATGACGACTCGCAACGGCCGGTCGCGGTAGCGCAGCAGGATCACCGAGCGCGAGTTGGCATGGGTCGTCCCCGGGTGCCGCTCGCTGACCGCGGAGACGGTGTCCGGATCGCCGAGGAAGGATCGGATCAGATCCAGGTAATGCACGCTGTGCATGTTGATCTCGAGCCGATCGAGCGTCAGGACCTGCGGGAACAGCTCCCACGGGGTGTTCACGTTGACGTGCACCTCGAGGTCGTAGAGCTCCC
>CAWFIO010000012.1:0-60760 GCA_963815905.1 uncultured Actinomycetota bacterium
ATCTCGGAGACGATCTAGGTTGCGCTCGATGGTGGGCTGCCACTGATCGATGCTTCTGCTGCTGAGTCGGGTGGAGAGTTCACGGTGGAGTTGCCACGACCTACGTTCGGAGCGGGTGAGCTGGGGGACGACGGGCCGACGAACGACCTCGAGACGGCGGCCCATGCAGGACAAAAGTCGATCGAGCTGCTCGTCGCTGAGGTGGACGCGCTCGGACAGGAAGCCGATGATGCTCGGTTGACGAACGCCGCTGGACAGCGTCAACAGGCTCGGCCGGATGTTCTGAGGATCCATCTCGACCTCGTTGGGACATCCTCGACAACGATCTCACCGCGTTGGCCGAGACGCTCCGTAGTTCGGGAGGTCCCGAATGACGAACAGCACAGCATGTCGACAGGCAGTCCGGCGCCGGCGACATAGAGGGGCCCGTCGCGGTGCGGCGGGCCCCTCCTGGTACCAGTCACTGTCAGGGGTCAGTGGCTGCTTCGGTTTGCTCAGACTGCGCCGGTGGTGAAGGTCCAGGTGAGGGCGGTCAGAGTGTTCCCGGCCACGTCTTTCACTCCGCTGGTGAGAGTGACCGTGTACTGGGTGTTGGCCAGCAGGGTTCCGGTCGGGTTGAGGGTGGCGACCCGGGTGGTGGTGTTGTAGCTGGCCACCGAGGTGAATGCGGTGCCCGTGCTGGTCTGCTTGATGGTGAAGTTGGCGCTGGCCGCGGCCGTGGTCGGGATTCCGGTGACCGCTTCGCTGAACGTCGCGGTGATGTTGCCGGTCCGGGCGGCTCCGGTGGCGCTCGTGGCGGGCGTCTTGGCGGTCACGGTGGGACGGGGACCGGTGATGAAGTTCCACGTCTTGGCGGTGATCGGGTTTCCAGCGACGTCCTTAACGGCCGCGGTCAAGGTCAGGGTGTAGGTCTTGTCGGCGACCAGGGGTGCATCCGGGGTGAGGGTAGCGACCTTGGTGGTGGCGTTATAGACGACCTTGGACGCGACGGTCGTGGTGCCCTGCTTGAGGGTGTAGTTGGCGGTTGATGCCGCGGTGGTCGGCAGTCCGGTCACGGCCTCGCTGAACGTCGCGGTCAGCGGGGTGCGGGCGGTGGTGGTGCCGATCGCGACACCGGTACCGCCCGAGGCGGGGTTGGTGGCGGTCACGGTCGGCCGGGGGCCGGTGAGGAAGCTCCAGCTCTTGGCGGTGAGAGCGCCGCCGCTGGCGCTCTTGATGGCGCTGGTGAGCGACAGGGTGTAGGTGGTGTCGGCGGCCAGCGGCGCGGCCGGGGTCAGGGTGGCGACCCGGGTCGTCGCGTTGTAGGTCACCGCGGCCGCGACTGCAGTGGTGCCCTGCTTGAGGGTGTAGGTGGTGCCGCTCACCCCGGTCACGGCCTCGCTGAACGTGGCGGTCAGCGGGGTGCGGGCGGTGGTGGTGCCGAGCCCGACTCCGGTGGCTGCCGAGGTCGGGTTGGTGCCGGTGACGGTGGGCGTCGAGACGGTGCCGCCGGTCCCGGTCAGCGGGATGCTGTGCGGGCTGCCGGCCGCGTTGTCGGTGACGACCAGGGCACCGGAACGTGCGCCGCCGGCCGCCGGTGTGAAGGACACCGGGGTGGTGCAGGAGGCGCCGGCGGCGAGGGTCGTCCCGCAGGTGGAGGTGCCTTTGAGGAAGTCGGCGGCGTTGGTGCCCCCGGTCGCGATGCTCGTGATGGTGAGTGTCGCGCTACCGGAGTTGGTCAGCGTCACCGTGGAGGCGGCGCTGGTCGAGCCGACAGCGGTGCTGGGGAAGGTGATGCTCGCTGGGGTCAGAGCTACCTTCGGGGCCGGAGCGGCCACGGGGGTCACCACGGTCGAGGCAGCGGAGTAGGCGCTGGCGCCCACGCCGTTGGTGGCCAGCACCTTGAAGGTGTAGCTGGTCCCGTTGGTCAGGCCGGTCACCGAGGCGTTGGTCGCCGTCGCGGCAGCGCTCTGTGACGTGAGGAGGACGGTGCCGGCACTGTTGAACGTGCCCACCGTGTAGCTGGTGATCGCACTGCCGCCATTGGAGCTCGGCGGGGTCCAGGTCACGGTGGCGGTTGCGTCTCCCGGGGTCGCCGTGCCGATCGTCGGCGCGGTCGCGACGGTCGGCGCCGCGGCTACGCCCAATCCAGTGAGAGCCACGCTGTGCGGGCTGCCGGGGGCGTCGTCACTGACCTGCAGCAGCGCCTTCCGGCTGCCGGAGGTGGTGGGGGCGAAGGCAACAGTCGCTTGGCAGCTGGATCCGGGATTCAGGGTGAAGGCGGCTGTGGTACCGAAGCAGTTGTCGGACTGGGGGTAGTCGGCCGGATTCGGCCCGCCGTTCGCGACACCGGTGATGTTCAGCGGTGCAGTTCCGCTGTTGGTGATGGTGACGGTCTGGGAGGTGCTGGTGGAACCAACGTTGGTGTTCGGGAACGGCGCTGGTGTGGTCATCGACACGGCTGGCTGGATGCCGGTGCCGCTCAGGAACACGTTCTGCGGACTGGTGGTCGCGTCGTCGTTGAAGCTCATCGTGGCCGTGCTCGTCACCGGGCTGGCCGGAGCGAAGGTCACGATCGCTGTGCAAGACGTACCGGGATCCAGCACGACGGTGCCCGCCGCCGCACAGCTGCTGGCCGGATCCAACGCGAAGTCGTTCGGGTTCGGGCTGATCGACACACCAGACACGGTCATGGGGGCCCCACCGGTGTTGGTGAGAGTGAACGTTTTCGCGGCGCTGGTCTTACCGACCAGAACTGACCCGAAGGATGCAGGAGCGGTTGAGGTGGTGGCCGGGCTGACGCCGGCGGCGGGGCTGCTCTGCCCGGACAGCACCACGTCCTGGGGACCCGCGTTCGTCGGGATGGTCATGGTGGCGCTGCTGGCACCGGCCACCGGGGTGTAGATCACGTCGACCGTGCACTTGGCACCCGCCGGGAAACTGTTGCCCGTGCAGGTGTCCGCCCCGACCGCGTACTGACCCGCCTGGGGACCGGCGATGGCCGGAGGGACTGCCGCGGCGGCTGGGTCGGTGCCGCCGACGAAGAGCGGGTCCACCCCCTTGCTCGTGAGCGTCACGGTGGAGGTCACGGGTACGCCGATCGGCTTGTTGCCGAAAGGCAGGCTTGTGGGGTCCATCCCCACACCCGGGCCCTTGATCACCTTGCCCAGGACAGTGAAGAGGTCGGTGCTGGAGGTGTTGACACCCGGCCCGCCGATGTTGGGCCCGTCGACCTTGAAGAAGTTGGTGCCGGTCGGACTGCCGGTGATCTTGTGCGGGGTGGCGTTGTCTCCGACATAGCCCGCCGGCGGCGCGCCGGCTGATCCCGGCACTCCGGTGTAGGTGTCCCACGTCAAGAAGTTCGATGAGGTGATCGGCCCGTCCAGGGCGGTGACGAAGTCACCGCACGGCCCGGCCTGGCACCCGGTCTGGTTGGTTCCGGCGTTCGTGCTCACCTTGCCGTTCCCGTCGGTGACCACGGTGTGCGTGCCGTAGGGCTCGGTGATCTTGTAGGTAGCGTTCGGGACCAAACCCGACTGAGGCGAGTAGTAACGGACACGCTGGAAGACAATGGGCAGCCCGTCCAGGAAGGCCCCCTCAACTGCAAGGACCAGCTTGAAGGGTCCAACATTGGCCTGCGTGAGGTTGTAGAACACCTCACCCGCGGGTGCGACGAAGTCATCCGGCGTCGCGGTGCACATGGGCAGACCATCCAGACACGGGGCCAACTTCGTGCCCGCCGTGTCCCCGAAGAACGTCGGCAAGCCGATGGCCGGATCAACCGGGCCTACCGTCCCTCCCACCGCGGCCTGGGCCGGCAGCACCGCCAGCGGAAGCGCGGCCGCGGCCAGCACGGTGGCCAGGGTGGCCGAGAGCAGCGTCCGCCACCCCTGCCGGCGTCGACCTTCACCCGGTGACCGGCGGCCACGCTGGACCCCACGCTGCCGCGCTGTCGCCGCTGTTCCGGCGGTTCCCCCGGCCGGACTGACCGCATCGAAGATAGGCACTGACTTCCCCTTTGAACGTGCGACTTCACGAACGCCGAACCCAGCGTTGACAACGTCCATAGTCGGGGATGCTGTCCCGCCCCGGACCCCCTATCAGAGGGGGAGCCAGAGACCTCAACTGGGGGTCCTGCAACTGCAGGAACGTGTCGAGTACCGGGTTTTGATAGAGGGGATCAAGCGACGGAGGACGAGAAATCGTGGCATCACGGGATTACCCGGACGAGCTTCGGCGGCGGGCGATCCGGATGACGGTCGACACACTTAAGGACCGGCATCGAGGCCGTCGGCGTGTCAGCGCATCGCGAGCAGCTCGGGAACAACCCGGAGACGCTGTGCGGCTGGGTCGCCGAGGCCGAGCGCGTCCAGGGACCAGCCGGCTCTTCGGTCGCGCGGTGACCACACAGCGCCTCATTGCGGAGCTTGGGCCCGCGCGGCGTCACCCGCGCGAAGGGCCCGCGCATCACCGTGCCCGGCAGCGGCCCCGACAACCGCGCCGACCACGTGCAGTGCAGCTTCACCGCCATCGCCCCTGAACGAACTGTGGTGGGTTGGCGACATCACCCACATCAAGACGCACACCGTCCGCGACACCGAGGAAATCGCCAGAGTCGGCGTTGTCGCGTCCGTCGGAAACAAAGGCGACTCCTACGACAGCGCTCTCGCTGAGGCGTTCAACAGCCTGTTCAAGGCCGAGCTGGTCCGCGATGGCGAGCCGTGGAGGGGCATTGACGACCTGGAGATCGCGGTTGCCGAGTACATCGACTGGTCCAACAACAAACGACTCCACAGCGAGCTCGGACTCACCCCACCCGTCGAGCACGAAACTGCCCACCGCACCGCTCACGCCGCGACAACCCCGCCAAAGCAGGCCACCCAGCGCGAGTTCCACACCTCCATCAACCCCGGTGCTTGCCAATCACGCCCATTCCCGGCCACCGCCGAAATCAGACGCAAGAATCACCCAGAATTCCGGCTCCCATAAGCACCGGTGGATTCAGGCTGAGGGCAGCGACCTGCTGGACAGCTCGGAACGGTGCGGCGCTTCCGCCGGCTCACCCATCGCCAGCACCCATGCCCCGTCGGCCAGGGCGCCGCCAGCAAGAACCACCGCCCAGATGGTCGAACCGGCAGGGTCGCGGGGTGGGGGTCGTCGTCGGCGGGTGATCGTCAGACACCAGCAACAGCATCGTTGCTTCGTAACCCCGAGGGGTTTGCCATCGAAATTGGCTGGGGCGAAGGGACTTTCGTCCCGGCCCGGTGGCGTCGCGAATGGAATAGAATTTCACGCGAAGGCACGACCGCGCTTCGGATTTCCCGAGGTGTCTGGTACGCCGACTCGGAGGACTAGAGCAACGTGCAGCTCCACCCGGAAAGATGCCACAAGTCGTGGCGTTTCACGGTGAGGTTGACGGGTCGGGCTGGAAATGTCGACCATCCGGAATGGGGATACAGGCGAACTCCATGATCGGCTGTTCGCACCGCTCATCATCTCGACAACCCAGGATTGGTTATGACTCTCGCGCACAGTTCTTCTTCGACGACCTCGCAACAGGAATTGAATCTGATCGACCGCTACTGGCGGGCCGCCAATTATCTCTCGGTGGGGCAGATCTATCTCCTGGACAACCCGTTGCTCCGGGTGCCGCTGGCCGCTGAGCATGTGAAGCCGCGGCTGCTCGGGCACTGGGGGACGACACCGGGGCTGAACCTGCTGTACGCGCACCTCAACCGGGTGATCAAGAACCGCGACCTCAACGCCTTGTACGTCACCGGACCAGGGCATGGGGGCCCGGGTCTGGTGGCCAACGCCTATCTGGAGGGCACCTACAGCGAGGTCTACGCGCCGATCACGCGCGACGAAGACGGATTGCGGTCGCTGTTCAGGCAGTTCTCCTTTCCCGGCGGTATCCCGAGCCACGTGGCTCCGGAGACCCCGGGTTCCATCCACGAGGGCGGCGAGCTGGGCTACGCCCTGGTCCACGCCTTCGGTGCTGCCTTCGACAACCCCGACCTGGTCGTCGCCTGTGTGATCGGTGACGGCGAGGCCGAGACGGGCCCGTTGGCGGCCAGCTGGCATTCCAACAAATTCCTCAACCCGGTCACCGACGGAGCGGTGCTGCCGATTCTGCACCTGAACGGGTACAAGATCGCCAATCCGACCGTGCTGGCGCGGATCCCGGAGGAGGAGCTGTTCGCCCTGATGCGCGGATACGGCTACGAGCCGCACCTGGTCAGTGGTGACGACCCGATGGCGGTGCACCACCAGCTGGCCTCGACCCTTGACACCGTGCTCGACCGGATCGCTGCCATCCAGCAAGAGTTCCGCGAAGGCTGGTTCGCGTCCGACTCGCGGCAGATCACGACCCCGCGTCCCCGATGGCCGATGATCATCCTGCGTACGCCGAAAGGTTGGACCGGACCGCGTGAGGTCGACGGACTACCCGTCGAAGGGACGTTCCGGTCCCATCAGGTGCCGCTCGCTGCGACCCGGACGAACCCGCAGCACCGGGCCATGCTCGAGGAATGGATGCGCAGCTACCGGCCCGACGAGCTGTTCGACGCCACCGGCCGGTTGATGCCGGAACTCGCGGCGCTCGCACCCGTCGGCAACCGCCGGATGAGCGCCAACCCGCATGCGAACGGGGGCCGATTGCTGCGGGACCTAGCCATGCCCGACTTCCGAAGCTACGCCGTCGCGGTCGAGCGGCCCGCGACGACGTCGAGCGAGGCCACGAAGGTGATGGGCGCTTTCGTCCGTGACATCATCGCCCGCAACCGTGACCAATTCCGGGTGATGGGACCCGACGAGACCGCGTCGAATCGGCTGCAGCTCGTCTTCGAGGAGACCGATCGAGCCTGGGACGGCGAGCTGCGCCCGGGTGACGATCACCTCGCTGCCGATGGACGGGTGATGGAGGTGCTGTCGGAACATCTCTGTCAGGGCTGGCTCGAGGGGTATCTGCTCACCGGTCGGCATGGGTCGTTCAACTGTTACGAGGCCTTCATCCACATCGTGGATTCGATGTTCAACCAGCATGCGAAGTGGTTGAAGACCACGCGGCACATTCCGTGGCGGGCGCCGATCGCGTCGCTCAACTACCTGCTTTCGTCCCACGTGTGGCGTAGGACCACAACGGGCTGTCGCACCAGGATCCGGGTTTCATCGACCATGTGGTGAACAAGAAGTCGGAGATTGTGCGGGTCTATCTGCCGCCGGACTCCCAACACCTTGCTGTCGGTGACCGACCACTGTCTGCGCAGCCGCCACTACGTCAATGTCATCGTGGCCGGCAAGCAGGTGGCGCTGACCTACCTGACCATGGAGGAGGCGATCGCCCACTGCACCCGCGGCCTGGGCATCCTGCTCGTGGGCCGGCTTCGGGCGACGGTGCACCCGATGTCGTGTTGGCCTGTGCCGGTGACACCCCGACGCTGGAGACCGTTCGCCGCTGCCGCGCTGCTGCGTGAGCACCTGCCGGAGCTGCGGCGTACGCGTGATCAATGTCGTCGACCTGATGCGGCTCGAGCCGAGAGACCGAACACCCCCACGGTTTTGTCGGACCGTGACTTCGACGCGCTCTTCACGACCGACAAGCCGGTCATCTTCGCCTACCACGGCTATCCGTCGCTGATCCACCGGCTGACCTACCGCCGCCACGGACCACGACAACCTCCACGTCCGCGGCTACAAGGAGGAAAGGCACTGGCAGCCACCACCCCCTTCGACACGGTGATGATGAACGATCTCGATCGATTCACGCTGGTCATGGACGATGTTTCCACCGGCTCATCTCTCTCCGCACCCGGGCCGCGACCCTGCGCCAGCAGATGGCCGATGCCCGGCTGGCTGCTCGCGCGTACCTCCGGGAACATGGGGAGGTACTACCTGGCGATTACCGACTGGACCTGGCCGGACCGTGGTGCCCTGAACCACGACCGAGGTCGCCGATGATCGTCGACGCTTGTGACCAACTCCGCGGAAACGAGGGTCGGCGGCAGCCTCGATCTGATCTCGGGGGGAAGCGTCCTCGTGGGCCACGACGGGCCGAGGGGGCACAGGCCGCGCTGGTGGTCGCGCTCGAGTTGGCCGACCAGCTCCAAGCGCCCGTCGTGCTCGTACGCTCCTGGTCGATCGCCACCGCTTCTCAGCCCGACAACTGGGCCTTCGGCTACGCCTCCACCTCCGACGAGTGGCAACAAGGAGTGCTTGGAGTGCTGATGGACGACACGGAGGCGTGTCGTCGTCGCTTCCCGGCGGTGGAGGTCACGTTCCTGGTCCCGAACGGTGGTCCGAGCCAACGGTCATCGAGTTGTCGAAGAGCGTTCGACTGCTGGTGGTGGGGGCGCACGGTAAACGCGGCTTCGCCGAGCTGGTCAGGGGTTCGGTGAGTGATCATGCGTGCGTTACGCCCACTGCCCGGTCCTCGTTGTGAAGAATCCCCGAGCAACCTGATCCATGGCCGTGCGCTCAACTCCGTCAACGCGGAGACGGTGGAGATCCCGACCCGCTCCGCGGCGGACCGCTCGGGTGACGATGCCTCGACCGCCGGCATCGAAGATCTGACGACCAGGTTCGCGTCCGATCCGGTCGCCGGTCTCAGCCTCGAGGGGGCCGCCCGGCGGCTGGCGGAGGAGGGTCCGAACGCACTCCGCGCTGCCCCGCCGGTGCCCACCTGGCGAAAGGTCCTGGGGCAAATCCAAGACCTGCTGATCTACCTGCTCCTGGGCGCGGTTCTGGTCTCCGTCGTGGTCTGGTTCTTCGAGGACCGGACCGGCGTGCCCGTCGACGCGATCGTCATCGCTGTGGTGGTGATCGCCAACGCGCTTCTTCGGCTACCTTCAGCAGGCTCGGGCGGAGCGAGCCGTCGCCGCGCTGCAGCGGATGGCTGCCGTCACATCCCGTCGGTGATCAGGAACGGACACAGCGCTCCGGGTTCCGAGCGAGCAATCTGGTCCGTGGCGACGTGCTGGGCTCTGAGTGAGGGCGACGCCGTCGGGGCTGACGCGTGACTGGACCGTCTCGACGGCACTTCGCGTCCTGGAGTCATCGCTGACCGGTGAGAGCGAGGCGGTCGCTCAAAAAGGTGGTAACTCACGTTCTCGCCGGCCCGGCAAGCACTGGGCGATCAACCGGGAAGGCCTTCAAAGGCACCGCGGTGGTTCAGGGCACGGGCCGGGCAGTCATCACGGCCACCGGGATGGACACCGAGCTGGGTGCCATCGCGGCGATGCTCGAGTCCACCCAAGAAGCACCGACCCCCCTGCAACGCGAGATCGGACGGATCGGGCGCATGCTCGGCGCGTCGCCGTCATCATCATTGCCGTGATCGTGGTCGCGTTCACCGTCTTCCTGACGTCCCGAACATCCGTACTCCCAGTGATGCCGTCACGATCTTGCTGCTCGGCGTCTCGCTCGCCGTGGCCGCTGTCCCGGAAGGATTGCCGGTGATCCTGTCGGTAGTGCTGGCTCTGGGCGTCCAGCGGATGGCCAAGCGTCAACGCGATCGTCAAGCGCCTGTCCTCGGTCGAGACCCTCGGGTCCGCCTCGGTGATCGCCTCGGACAAGACCGGCACGCTGACCAAATCCGAGATGACCATTCAACGGGTGATCACCGCTGTCCGGTCTCTTGCGACACAGGTGACCGGGGTCGGTTATTCGCCAGAGGGCACCGTTCACGTTGACGGCAGCGACGTTACCCGGGGGGCGGGGCCGTGAATGCGATCCGAACAGATCGCGGTCCTGGGCGGAGGAAGCTCTGGCAAACAACGCCGTCTCTTCAGGAACGCGACGGACTCCTGGGAGTATTCAGGGTGATCCTGGACGGAGGCGGCCTTCCTGGTCGCCGAACGAAAGCTCGGCGTGGCGGATCGTCGAAGCCTCGTCGCTTCAGCCGCATCGGCGAGGTTCCGTTCACGTCAGACCGCAAGCTGATGTCAACCGTGGAGGTCGACCACGAACACGGCGACCAGCGGATCGTGGTCACCAAGGGCGCTCCCGACCTGTTGCTCGAGCTGTGCACCCGGGCCCGTCGTAGGTCTCGACGTCGTGCCGATGACCGACGAGCTCAGAGGAGACCTCTTTGTCGCCGGGGTCGAGGAGTTGACCGACGATCGCTCTCCGCGCGCCTTGTCGGTCGCCTACCGTCCTCTGTTGGAGGGGGAGGACGAGTCCTCCGGGCGCCGCAGGGCCCGCCACCCTACCTTCTCGGGACCGTCGGCATCATCGATCCATCCCGCCCCGAAGCCGCCGTCGCGGTCGGCAATCTCGCGCGCCGGCATCCGGGTCCTGATGATCACCGGAGACCATCCCCGTACCGCGGTCACGATCGCGACCGACTGGGCATCGTGCTGCGGACCCCGAAGGCGCTGACCGGCATCGAGCTCGACCAGCTCGATCTCAGTGGTTCCCCGAGGCGGTACGCGCACATCGGTGTATGCCCGGGTCGCCCCGAGGTAGAAGCTGCGGATCGTCGACGCGCTGAAGCCGACGGCAACATCTTCTCGATGCCGGAGACGCGGTCAACGAGGCCCCGCCCTGAAGTCGGCCGACATCGGCATCGCCATGGGCCTGACCGGCACGGAGGTGACCAAAGAGGCCGCGAAGATGATCCTGGCCGACGACAACTTCTCGACGATCGTCGAGGCCGTACGCGAAGGACGAGGCATTCTCGACAACATCCAAAGTTCCTCCGCGATCTGCTGTCGTCCAACATGGGTGAGGTCCTGACCATTTTTTTCGGCGTCGTCCTCGCCGGTGCCCTGGGGCTGAGCGGGAACGGAGAGGCCGTCGTGCTCCCCCTGCTCGCCACCCAGATCCTGTGGATCAATCTGATCACCGACACTGCACCCGCCCTGGCCATGGGGGTGGACCCCGAGACCGAAGATGTGATGGCCCGCCCGCCGCGCCGACCGAACGAACGGGTGATCGACGCCCGAATGTGGGTCGGGGCCGTCACCCTCGGGTCGGTGATCGCCGTGGCCGCACTCCTCACCATCGACCTCTACCTCCCGGGGGACCCATCGAGGGGGGTCACGACCTCACGAACGCCCGCACCGCCGCCTTCACCGTGCTCGTCCTGGCCAGCTCATCAACTGCTTCAATTCCCGGTCGGAAACCACAAGTGCCTTCCGCCACCTGTTCGTCAACCCGTGGCTGTGGGCGGCCCTCGGGCTGTCGCTCGTCCTTCAGGTCGCCGTCGTCGATGTTGGATTCCTCAACGCCGCTTTCGGTACGGCGCCCCTCACCTGGGAACAATGGCTCGCTGCCACCGCGATCGCGAGTGCCGTGTTGTGGGTCAGCGAATTCCGCAAACTCGTGCTTCGGCAACGCGACCGCCGGACGAAGCCGCTCCGTTCCGGCCGCCCTGTGTCGATCGAGCGGGAGCGGCCTGGATGAGAACGTCCCGATCTCGAACCCGTCGATCCCCAAGGAACATCACATGCCTCTCCGCGCCTCACCGACCACGGTCGCCTTCGGTATCGACGACACCCTCGAGGCGCGCGAGGCCGCCAGGTTCGCCGCAGAAGTCGCCCGCGAACGGGTCTTGCGTGACGCGTCTCAGATGTCCGCGATGCTGGTACTCGGTCGCCATCATTTCGATCTGGGGGACCCCCTGCTCACCGGCCGCGTCGGATCAGCGGTGGCGGCCCGAGCCACCTGTCCCGTGGTGGTGGTGCCGGTCGGCTGGGGCCGCACGGACACCGCGCGCCGGCCCGTCGTCGCCGCACTGGACGTCGAACAGTCGGCGAGTGCGGCGCTGCGCTACGCGTTCGAGGAGGCCGAACGGCGCCAGGTGACGTTGGTGGCCCTCCACGTCATCCCGCTGCATCGTGAGATCGCGTCGCTCGACGAAGAACGGGCGGCGTTGCACGAGGTCATTGCCGGGTCCGAGGCTGACTTCCCCGACGTCGACGTCCAGACGACGCTGGTCCTCGGCGACCCCTCCGCGCAGATCACCCGGGCCTTGCTGACCGCGGGTCTGGTGGTCGTCGGACGACCCCACCGTGGTCGCGGCGAGGCGTCATGGTCCCATTCGGTCGCCCGAACACTGATGGACCGCCCGCCCCGCCCCCCGGTGATCACCCCCGACCAGATCGGTTCCTTCCCTCCCAGGAGGCGCGCAGTCTCGCTGGGTCGGGCCGCGCGTAGCCCACCCGGGCTGTTCATCGCGGCTGAGCGCCACGCCTGCTGCGGACGCGTTCACCGAAGACAGCCGCCTGGGTCCGGCGCTCCATACCGAGTTTCATCAGGACCGAGGTGACATAGTTCTTCACCGTCTTCTCGGCCAGGAAGAGCTGCTCGCCGATCTGCCGGTTGGTGCAGCCGTCGGCGATGAGGTCGATGACCTCGAGTTCCCGGGGGTGAGCCCCTTGATCAGCGGGTCCTGCAACCGTGGGTGCCCGCAGTCGCTCCATCAGTTTCTGTGTGACGGCCGGATCGAGCAGGGAGCGACCCGCGGCGACCTGGCGAATGTCCTCGAGCAGGGACCGGCCGACGATCTCTTTCAACAGATAGCCGGAGGCGCCGGCCATCACGGCCGCGTACAGCGCCTCGTCGTCGTCGAACGAGGTGAGGATCAGGCAGTGGATCCCGGGTGGCTCGAGCGGATGTCACGGCAGACGCCGATTCCACTGCCATCGGGGAGCCGCGCGTCCAGCAGGGCGATGTCGGGCCGCACGGCGGGATGCGTCGCAGCGCCTCCTCGGCCGTCGCTGCTTCGCCGACCACGACCAGGTCGGTCGCCGTGGCCATCAGGTCGATCAGACCCCGTCGGACCAGTTCGTGGTCGTCGAGAACGAATATTCGGGTTGGCGGCTCGGTTAAGGGCGATCGGGATGGTCCATTGCAGTCGAAGTCCTCTTCGTGTGAGGCCGGCGAGGGTGAGCGAGCCGCCGCGATCCTCGGCGCGGCGGCAGTAGGCCGCTCAAGCCGCCCGGGCCGACCGAGCCCGATCCCGTTGTCCGCAACGTCGATGGTCAGGTTGCTGCGGGCCTCGACGGTGATCTGCGCCGCGGTCGCGGCCGCGTGCCGGTAGATATTGGTCAGCGATTCCCGAAGAACTGCCTCGACATCGTTCAGCATCTCGTCGTCGGCCAGCGTGTCGAGCGGGCCGGACAGCTGGGTGTCCGGTCGAAAGCCCAGGAGCGGGGTGACCTGCTCGAGGACCAGGCGACCGTCCGGCGGAGCGAGGTGCGTGGGCGATTGCTGGCGCACGCGAAGATCGTGGTGCGGATCTGGCGGATCGTGGCGTTCAAATCGGCGATCGTCCGCGCCAGCCCGGCCCGGAACTCGGGCTCGTTCGCCTTCGCGATCAGGCCCTGGGCGGCCAGTCCACGGCGAACAATCGCTGGATGACGTGGTCGTGGAGGTCGCGGGCGATCCGGTCGCGGTCCTCGAGCAGCGCCAGGCGTTGCATGTCGGCTCGCGCGTCGGTCAGCTCCAATGCGAGAGCCGCCTGTTCGGCGAACGCTTCCGCCATGTCGAGATCCGTTGGTCGAGGGGTGCGCGGACTGCCCCGGCCGACGACGATCGCCCCCCGCGTCTGCCGCTCCGGTCAGCGGGAGGGCCATGACCGGGCCGTCGGGTGCGACCGTGTCGAGGTGCACGGTCCAGGGCCGATCTCCGCCGGCGCTCATCAGCTCCCCGTGTCCTTGTTCCATGACGTGCAGGACCAGGCTTCTCGCGGCCGGGAAGCGGAGATTTTTCAGTTCGCAGTCCCCGAGTCCGGTCGCGACGGCCACCTCCAGCCCGTCCGGGTCTTCGTCGTCAGGCAGGACCAACGTCACGACGTCGGCCGCCGCCAAGACCTGTACGGCGGCGGCGATGTGCTGGAGGACCTCGAGCTCCGGGCCGGTCCCGGATGACAGCTCCCGGCTGATCCTGCTGGAGGCCCGGAGCCAGAACTGTCCCCGTTCGGATTCCTCGTACAGCCGGGCATTCTCGATCGCGATCCCGGCCGTCGACGCCAGGGCCTCGAGAAGTTCCACGTCTTCGTCGGTGAACGCGCGCCCATCCCACCGGTCGGTCAGGTAGAGATTGCCGAACACCCGACCGCGGGAGCGGATCGGGACGCCCACGAAGTTCGTCATCGGGGGATGCCCCGGGGGGAAGCCCGCCAGCCGGGGGTCCCGGTTGATCACCGGGACCCGCATGGGGTCCGGGTGTGCGACAACCGCTCCCAGGACGCCCCGGCCCTTGGGCAGGTCGCCGATCGCTCGTACCGTGTCGGGGTCCATCCCGGTGTGGACGAACTGGTCGAGCAAGCCGTCAGGTTTGATCACCCCCAGCGCGGCGTAGCGAGCCCCGACGACGGTCGCCGCCGACTCCACGATCCGCCGGAGCACGACGGGCAGGGCGAGGTGGGCCACGATCGTCTGATTGGCGGCGAGCAGAGCGCGCACCCGCTCCTGAGAGGTGAGGATCGGCGACGTCCCGCGTACCAGGTCGTCCGGTGGTCGTTGCACCGCAGCCTGCGGGCGAGCAGGGCCCCCGGTCTCAGCCGGGCAGCCGGGGAACGGGGTCCCCGGCTCTGGGCTCGCTGGTCCAGAAACCAAGTCGTCGATCAGCGAACCCGGGTCCGCAGGCAGGCCGGGCTCACCGCCCTCGTGCGGGTGCAGATGGGGAGACATCCGGGTGCCCTTTCGCCAGCTGCTCGACGATGTCGGTCGTCCAGGAACGGACCTGCTCCCAATCGCGAAAGTCCCCCGCGTACGCGCCGGTGGCGACCCAGCGGCTGATCAGGGTCGTCGCTCGAGCGCGATCGAGACGACCACCGAAGGTGACCGGTGGTGAGAGCCCCAGGGTGCTGGAGAGCTTCCGTACGGCTCGCGGTGTGTCGATGTGCGCGAGATCGAATCCCTCGCCGCACGGTCCGCTCTGGAACAACCACGTCGGACGCCGGATGCGCCGGACCGTCTGATCCCGGAGGCAGCCGAGTGCCGCCTTCTCCCAATGGCCCATGTACAGCGCACTACCCAAGATGACGGCCTCGTACGCATCGACATCGACCGCGGAGACTTCCTGGCAGCTACTGACCTCCACGTGGTGGCCGGCGAGGCGTAATTGTTCGCCGATGCGCTCGGCGATCTCGGCCGTCGATCCCATCCGGCCGGCGTAGGCCACGAGTATCTTCACGAGGTCGTCTCCTGCTTGCTGCCGGAGGCGTCGATCTCCTCCGGTCGATGGGCGAACGGTGCCTGTAGACGTCGGCCGCTGATGTGGTGTGGGCTGATCGAGATGAAGACGTTCCTGGTGGCGGGTGCCCAGGGCACGATGTCAGATCTTTCCCAGAGCACGGTGAGCTCCGCGCTCATCACGACCGCCTGCGCGTGACCCTGGACGACGACGCTCCAGCCGGTACCGGCGGCGATGTCGACGGAATCGATCTCGAAGGCCACGTTGGTCCGCCGCTCGAGGTGGGCCAGGGCTCCGTAGGGTGAGGTACGGAACACCACCTTCCCGACGTGCATCGCGTAGCTCACCGGCAAGATGTTCACCACCGTCCCGACGGACCACGCCACTCGACCCATGGTCGCCGAGGTTAACCGCGCCTGACACTCGGCGTAGGTGAGCTCGCCGACGAACCGACTATCGGCGTTCACGCCCGTATCGGCTTTCATGTCCACGTCCGCTTCCTCATCGTGACGATCCTGTCCGGTTGGAGGGTTGCCGCCCAGGGACGTTCGTCCCGGCCGGTGGGCCGACGGGTCGGTCAGCCCCGCTCGGTGAGTCAAGATCCGACGCCTCGGCGGGGGTGAGGGGGACGTCGAGTATTGCCGTCTCCGCTGCTGCCGGGCTGCCAAACAACGGCCGGTAGAGGAAGAAGGCGAAAAGGCTGCCGGCAGCCGAAAGGACCGTGCAGCCGACCGCCAGGGCGACGGAGGCGTCCGGATCCCGTTTCAGCACCATGGTCCACGCCATCCCGGCCACCGACCAGCCCAGGAGGACGTAGCCGCCGATGATCGCGTACGCCGGCTTGCGGGCCCACGCCTGTTTTCTGAGCAGGCCGATGCCCACGGCGGCAGCGGCCGGCACGACGATGCCGAGGTCGTAGAACTTGACCACCCAGAACGTGGTGGGCAGCTCGAGATAGGCCCTCGCTCGCGGACTGTCTCGGTAGGCGTCGATCAGCCCCGGCAGGTGGAGGACCAGGCCGACGAACGCGGCGATCACCAACAGGAGGATTCCGCTGCCTCGCCGCAGGCGAGAGGTCGAGGCGGGGAGCGTCTCGGAACGCACCTGGCTCCAGCACGGCAGCACGACCGTCGCGGCGAGGATGAACATCGCCAGCAGCAAGGGAAAGAACCGCTCGACGTTTCCGGGCCGGTACAGGTATTCATTGCCCAGGATGAGTTGGGAGTACGTGTACATCGCGAACATTCCTGGGGCGAGCGCGAGAACCGGCGCTGCCGGGTGCCCGCGTCGAGCAAGTCCGGCCACCACGAAACAGACCGGCGCGACCACGGCCAGAGCAGCCAGGTCACCGCCACGGACCTGGTTGAGACCGGACGCGCTGGTACGGAAATGGATGACGTCGAGGATGAGCGGGCCCAGGAGTGCGTACACGACGACGAGACCGCCGAGCGCGCCGATTCTTCGGCCGAGGGCGCGGGTGTTGTGCGTGATCGGAGGCCTCGTCCCCGAGCGCGGCGCCGGTCCTACCGGCGACCTCGGACTGATGGGGTCGTCGGCCACCGCGCCGCCGGATCTCATCGATGGTCGGATCCGGTCCACTTCCGTCGGCGGGACCTCGTTCTGCATGAAACGCCTCCGCTCGGTATTCGTCGCCTTGTGGCCTGGACTCGCAACCTCTCTCACCATCCCCGAAGCGGCATCCACGGGCCAGGGCACAAGGTCCCGTTGGGCGGATCGGTCACGGCTTGTCGGGTGGTCGGGGTGGTAACGTCGTGAGTATCTGTTGCTGCCGCTCTCGGCAGGAAACTCGCGCATCCGCGTTGGCATGGGGTTAGCCAAACTCTCCGCAGTGCTCGCCTGAGCCTCACGGCCCCTGATGAGCCAATCGCGTAGCCCCATTGCCGATCGGGTGCACGCATCACCGAGAAGTGGCCGCAACATGACCGACCGTCTGAAACTCGACAACGGCACCCTGGCAGTTCCGTCACCGGGAGAGGCGAAGGTGTACGCCTCGCTCAGCCAGCTCGTCTACGCCGAGCGACCTCTGACCGACACCCTCACCAGCCTGGTCGGCCTCGCCAGCGAGGTACTTGCCGAGACGCCGGACGTCTCGCTGACCCTGCTCGACGGCCAGCGGGCCTCGACTCCCGCGTCCACGGGTCCGCTGGCACTACAGCTCGATGAACAGCAGTATGACCTGGGCACCGGACCCTGCCTCGACGCTGCCCTCTTCGCCGAGACGGTGGAGTTGACCATGGCTGATGCCGACCAGCCCTATCCCGAATTTCGACAGGCGGCCCAGCGTGAGGGCGTCACCCACACGCTGTCCGTCGGCCTGTCGACCGGGGACCATGCCCTCGGCGCTCTGAACATCTACAACTCCACCGGCCGACCCTTCAGCGGAGACAGCGGCAGGATCGCCGGCACCGTTGCCACCTGCGTCGGGATCGTGCTCGCCCATGTCGACCGGTATCGACGGGCGACAACCCTCGTGGCGCAGCTCGAGGTCGCCTTGCAGTCGCGGGCCACGATCGATCAGGCCAAGGGGATCGTGATGGCACGGTTCGGTTGCTCTGGCGAGGACGCCTTCAAGCTCCTCATCCGACGGTCGCAGCAACGCAACGTCAAGCTGAGCCTCATCGCGCAGGAGATCGTCAACGGCGCCTCACGGGGGTGACTCG
This sequence comes from uncultured Actinomycetota bacterium, assembly GCA_963815905.1. Taxonomy (GTDB): domain Bacteria; phylum Actinomycetota; class Actinomycetes; order Propionibacteriales; family Propionibacteriaceae; genus Microlunatus. The sequence continues at coordinate 17,802 of CAWFIO010000012.1, forward strand.
GCATTCCAGGCTACGAGGGGCCTGCTTTCGGTGAGCTCAGCCTGGTGACCGAGCGAACCGGTCGGGGAGGGTTGCCCGGAGGTGACCGCCGGCATCGCGGCGCCCGTCAGCGGCGAGGCTTCGAGTGTTCGATGACGTCAGTGAGCACATCCTGCAGGGTTTCCAGCTCGTGGACGCTCATGCCCAAGCGTTCGATGATGGCGGCGGGCACTCCGGCGGCCTGGCCGCGCAGGCTCGAGCCTCGGTCGGTCAAGCTGATCTGAAGCGAGCGCTCATCCGCCGGATCGCGGTGCCGTTCGACCAGTCCGGCGCTCTGCAGTCGCTTCAACAGCGGCGACAGCGTGGGCGCCTCCAGCTGAAGCAGTTTGCTGAGCTCTTTGATGCTGACCGGCGCCTGGGTGTCCCACAGGGTGACCATGACGAGATACTGCGGATGCGTCAGCCCGAGCGGCTCCAGCAGCGGCCGGTAGAGCGACACGACCTCGCGAGCCGCAACCGCCAACGTGAAGCACACCTGCTGCCTCAGCGTCAGTCGATCGTCCTCGTCGAGCTCGGTGGACATGCGCCTCCTTCGTGCCGCTCATGTGGCCGGTTCGGTCGCACGCGAGAGGTTCCGGGCCGGACTGTGAGGCCACTGTAGGACCGGACGGAGTTGACCGCGAATCGACCACCCGACTCGGTCCTGCCGGGAGGCCACTTTGTTCATGCACGAAACGTTCGTGTACATTGTAGGTGGCTCAGGATGGCAATGGCGCTGTCCTGGCCAACCCAGGTCGCTCGGCGCCGACGAAGTACCCGTGCACCAGATGGGGTCGGGCGCGGTCGACGAAGGAAAGTCAGTCGATTGACCGGTCAACGCCGCAGGCAGACACCGAGAACCTGATCTGGGTCAACGGTGTGCAGAAGGGGAACCATGTCCACGCTGGCGCCCACCAGAGCCCGTCAGAGCTTCCGCCATGAGGCGTTCCTCTGGCGTGCTCGAGCCGACTTCGTCCGAGGTCTCGTACCGTTCGTCCGGAACGGCATCGCGGCGGGTGAGGCGGTGATGGTGGCCGTCGTTCCCGAACATTCCGCCTGGATTCGCCAGGAACTCGGTTCCGCAGCGCATCAGGTCCACTTCGTCGACATGATGGAACTGGGCCACAACCCCGCCCGCATCATCCCGGCTTGGCAGGAGTTCGTCGACGACCGGTGTGGAGTGGGCCGTCCGGCCCGCGGGATCGGCGAGCCGATCTGGCCGGGACGGCAGCCGGAAGAAATCGTGGAATGCCAGCTCCACGAAGCACTTCTCAATCTTGCGGTCGACCCCCGGTTGCCGTTTTGGCTCCTGTGCCCCTACGACGCTGTACACCTCGACGCCGGGGTCCTGGCTGAGGCACGGCAAAGCCATCCGGCACTGGCCACGGCAGATTCGTACCACGGCAGTCCGAGCTATCGGGGCCACGCCCACGCCAAGGAAATGTTCACGGCCGCACTTCCCGTCCCCCGCGGGGTGTCCACCGAGACAAAGGTGACGGACAACCGCAGCCTTCAAGCAGCAGCCGAGTACGTGTCACTCCAAGCCGTCTCTGCCGGCCTGTGGTCCAACACCATCGTCGAGTTGACTGATGCCCTGCGTCGACTCACCGCCGGCAGTCTGCGTCGCGGCGCCCAGCGGGTGAGCATTCGACTGTGGAATCAGCCTCACGAGCTGATCTGCGACCTGAGCGACGACACGGTCATCGAGGATCTCTTGATCGGACGGCGCGCACCGACGCTTGGCGACGAGGACTCCCTCTGGCTCGCCAACACGAGATTCGACCTCGTGCAAGCCCGATCCAACGACAGCGGAACCACGGTGCGGCTTCTGCTACGCAAGTGAGGGCCCGACAAACCCACTCTGGCTGATGCAGCGCGACCCGCATCCCTACGTCGCCTTCCAGAAGTCGTCGCTCTTCAGCAGAACACGGAAGCCTGGCCGTGATCACACCGTGCGGTCGATGAGCCTCGCGGTCATAACTCCGACGACCTCAGGGCGCCGCGGCCTCCAGACGTCGGGCGAGGTGGATCGCGGTCGGCCCGAGCCCTCGGCTGGACACGTCGGCGGGCGGCCCGGCGTCGACCACGCGACCACCCGCGTCGCCCCCGCCGGGACCGAGATCGATCAGCCAGTCCGCGGCGAGGGCGACCGCGGCATCGTGCTCGACCACGACCACGGTGCTGCCGGCGTCGACCAGCTCCTGCAGCAGCCGGAGCAGCCGCTCGGTGTCGGCGGGATGCAGGCCGATGGTCGGCTCGTCGAGCAGGTAGAGCGTGCCGGCCAGCCGGGAGCGTTGCAGCTCGGTGGCCAGTTTGATCCGTTGGGCCTCGCCGCCGGACAGCTCGGTCGCCGGCTGACCGAGGCGCAGATAGCCGAGGCCGACATCGCGCAGGGCGGTCAGACCGCGTACGGCGGCCGGGATGTCGTCGAGCGCCGTCACCGCGGCGTCGACGTCGAGCGCGAGGACCTCGGCGATCGTTCGCCCACGGTGGGTCACCTCGAGGGTCTCCGCCGCATACCGCGAGCCGTGACAGGTGGGGCAGGGCGAGTACGAGTCGGGCAGGAACAGCATCCGGACGGCCAGGAATCCCTCGCCCCGGCAGGTCGGGCATCGCCCGGCGGCGACGTTGAACGAGAACCGGCTCGCGGTCCAGCGCCGCCGGCGGGCCTCCGGCGTCCGGGCGAACGCCGCTCGCACCGCGTCGAACAGTCCGGTGTAGGTGGCCAGATTCGATCGCGGCGTACGCCCGATCGGCCGTTGATCCACCACCACGAGCCGCCGGACCGCCTCGAGCCCGAGCGTCGCTCCCACCCGACCCGGTGCCTCCGCGGCCTCGGCACCGCCGGGCCCCTCCTCGGAGACGACCGGATCGTCGGCCGCGGGTTCGTCCTCGGGCTCCTCGTCCGGCTCGTCGGGCAGGCCCAGATGTCGGCGGACCACGTCGGCCAGCACTCCGGTGACCAGGCTCGACTTGCCCGCCCCCGAGACGCCGGTGACCACGGTGAAGGTGTCGAGCGGCAGCGCGACGTCGAGGCCGCGGAGATTGTGCGACCAGACGTCGTGCAGCTCCAGCCAACCCGTCGGGGTGCGCGGGGTGGCGCGTACGACCGGGAGGTGGAGCGGATCGAGGTAGGGCCGGGTGACCGAGGCCGTCACCCGTTGCAGATCGGCCACCGGGCCGCTGTGCAGCACCTGGCCGCCGGCGCTCCCGGCGCCGGGCCCCACGTCGATCAGCCAGTCCGCCGCACCGCGTACGAGGTCGAGGTCGTGCTCGACCAGCAGCACGGTGTTCCCGGCGTCGCGCAGTCCGAGCAACACCGCCCGCAGGGCTTGGGTGTCGCTCGGGTGCAGGCCCGCCGAGGGCTCGTCGAGCACGTAGACGACGCCGAAGAGCCCCGACCGCAGCTGGGTGGCCAGCCGCAACCGTTGCAGCTCGCCCGCCGACAGCGTTGGTACGGATCGGTCCAGGGCCAGATAGCCCAGGCCCAGGTCGAGCACCAGCTCGCTGCGCCCCAGCAGATCGTGCAGCAGCATCCCGGCGGCGCTCTCCGGTTCGTGGTGGGCGGCCGGTTCGCGCAGCACGGCCACCAGTTGATCGAGAGGCATGGCGGCGAGCGCGGCGATGTCGTGCCCGGCGAACGTGACGGCGAGCGCCTCCGGCCGTAGCCGCCGCCCACCGCACACCGGGCAGGGTGTGGTGTCCAGGTAGCGGCGCAGCCGGCGCCGGATCGGGGCCGACCGGGTCGAGGCGAACGTGGTGAGCACGTAGTCGCGGACGCTGGTCCACTTGCCCTGGTAGGGCCGCTGGATCCGTCCGGCCTCGCGCTCGGAGTGCACGGTGACCACCGGCTGCTCGTCGGTGAACAGGATCCAGGCGCGGGCCGCCGGATCGAGCTCGCGCCAGGGTCGGTCGATGTCGTGACCGAGCGTGGCCAGGATGTCGCGGAAGTTCTTGCCCAGCCAGGCACCCGGCCAGGCGGCGACCGCACCCTCTCGGATGCTGCGCGACGGATCGGGCACGACCGAGGACTCGCTCACCGCGAACGTCACTCCGACGCCGTGGCAGTGCGGGCACGCACCGGCGGTGGTGTTGACCGAGAAGGCGTCCGAGTCGAGCCGTTCGGCCCCTGCGGGGTAACGGCCCACTCGGGAGAAGAGCATCCGCAACGAGTTCGACAGCGTCGTCACCGTCCCCACCGAGGAGCGGGACGACCCCGCGGCCCGCTGCTGCTGTAGCGCCACCGCGGGGGGCAGCCCGGTCACCGAGGCGACGTGGGGCGCGCCGGCCCGCTGGATCAGCCGGCGCGCGTAGGGCGCCACGGACTCCAGGTAACGCCGCTGCGACTCGGCGAAGATCGTGCCGAACGCGAGCGAGGACTTGCCCGAGCCCGAGATGCCGGTGAAGGCCACCACGGCGTCGCGGGGCAGTCGCACGTCGATGTCGCGCAGGTTGTGCTCGCGGGCCCCGCGGACCTCGATGAACGGGTTGTGGGCCACCCGGTCAGTATCGGGCCTGCTCGGGCGATTTGCCGAGCGGTGTGGCCCGCGCGCACTTGCCCCGTCGCCCGGACATACGGTATTTATCCAGCAGGTCCAGGCGGACGTGGTAGGACAACCGTCTCCCGGTCTCAGGTCGGGGGCAGCAACGTCAGCTTGGGGGACCTGCCCCCGACCGCAGGGCCGAGCCACCGGCGCGCACCGAACGGCTCCGACGTGATCCGACGTCCGGAGCCTGGGATGCCGGGCCCGGCCAATCGCGGTGAACGGGGGTGAAGCATCCGGCGGCCTGCATGAGGTCGGCGGGTGACGAGCTGACGTCGGCTCGCCGTACGGTGTGGTCCTGTTCACTTCAGGAAGGGGCTACTGCCGTGCCGTTGCCGGATCATCGGCCGGGTGAGGAGAGCATCGGTCGGACCCAGCTGACCCGCTGGAACAGCCGCCTCGGGCGATGGCTCGCTCGACTGGCGCGGGCCCTGGCTCGCTCCCTCAGTTCCCACGCGGTACTGGCGATCACGGCGACCGTCGGCGGCGTCCTGGTCCTGGGGCTGGCCGCACTGGCGGCCGGCATCTACGACGCCGTGGCGGAGCTCGACGGGATCTCCTCCTTCGACCGCCCGGTCCTCGACCTGGCGATCAGCGAACGTCGTGCGACCCTCGACGCCGTCCTGACCTGGTTCACCCATCTCGGCGGCCCACTCGGCATGACCATCATCGCCGCCACCCTCACCGCGATCATGGTCTGGCGGTGGCGGTCGCGTACGCCGCTGATCCTGATGCTGGTGACGGTCGCGGGCTCCCTCACGTTGACCTTGGTGGGGAAAGGATTGGTCGGGCGCCTCCGACCGCCGCAGATCGACGCCGTTCCCCCGTACGAGACGAGCCCCTCGTTCCCGAGCGGCCACGCTCTGAACAGCACCGCGATCGCCGGGATGGTGGCGTACCTGATGTTGCTGCACCTGGAGCGCCAGTTGGCCCGGGTGGTCACGGTGGCGGGGGCGACCTGCTGGGCCGTCGCCATCGGTCTGAGCCGGGTGTTCCTCGGTCACCACTGGCTCACCGACGTGATGATGGGCTGGGTGATCGGACTCGCCTGGCTCGCCGTGGTGATCACCGCGCACCGCCTCTTCCTCACGGTGAAGCAATCCCCGGGCACCGGGCCGTGATTCTGCCCGCCACCGTGGCCGGCACCCGGGGCGGCGCTGGCTCGGTCACTCCAGACGGCGCGGAGCCCGCAGCACCACCACCACGACGCCGACCGCGCTGACCAGCAGCCCGATCACCCCGGCCACGGTCAGGGGTTCGCCGAACATCACCAGCACCCAGACCATCGTGGTGGGCGGGGTCAGGTAGAGCAGGGTGCTGGCCACCGTGGCGCCGCGCGTGGTCGTGATGTGCACGTACATCACGTAGCCGCCGAGGCTGGCGAAAGCGATCAGCCAGAACACCGCGAACCAGAAGCCGCGGTCGGTGGGCGGGGCAGCCCGGTCGGTGACCAGGGCGAGGCCCATGATCGCCACGGCGGAGACGACGGCCTGCATCACCACGCTCTGCAGCAGTGTCTCCGGTGGACGCAGCCGCCGGGTCGCGACAGTGCCGGAGGTGAGCGAGACCATGCCGGCCACGGGGAGCAGGTAGACCAGTGCGGCCACGGGTGCGGACTGCAGATCGCCGGAAACGACGATCACCACCCCGGCCAAGCCGATCGCCATCCCGATCCAGGTCCGGACCGACGAGCGCTCACCGAGAATGGGACCGGCGACCGTGGCGACCAGCATGGGTTGGACCGCTGCGATCAGGGCGGCGGTCCCGCCGCCCACGCCTCGGCTGACGCCCTCGAAGACCAGGAGGAGGTAGCCGACCTGGCAGAGCAGGGCGAGCAGCACCTGGCGGGCCCAGGCGTGCCACCCTGGAAGCGGCATCCGGACGACCGCCGCGACGACCAGGAGCAGACCGGCCAGCACCACGAACCGCCAGGCCAACAGCGTCACCGGTGCCGCACCGGCGCGGGCGCCCAGTTCGGCACCGATGAAACCGGAGCTCCAGGTCACGACCAGCGCGACGGCAGCGAGGGTACCCGCGACTCGGCCGGGGGACCGGACCGCCTCGGGGCGGTCGGCGACCAGTTCGGTGGCGGGCATTCAGGACGTCAGTAGGGGCAGAGTCGAACCGAGGGGGCGCACGGTCCATTCGTACCATGAAGTAAACAGATCTGTATACCTACGCCGGCGGAGTCTGTTCCAACGCCGATCGGGCGGCCTCGCGGGCGACCGCGATCGGCGCGTCGAACGAGCGGGTGCCGAGGGTGACCAGCGCACCCTCGTAGAGCAGCATCAGCAGACGTCCCAGTCGATCGGGCTCGGCGTAACCGGCTTCGTCGACCAGCGTCACGAAGCACCGCAGCATCCAGGTCTTGTGCCGGTTGACCTCTTCGGCGATGGGTTGGCCGCTCGGGTCGAGGTCGGCCTCGGCCCGGGCGTTGACCGCACTGCAGCCCTTCGACGACCGGCCCGCATGCCAGGCGGAGGCGGCGTCGAAGACGGCCAGCACCCGATCGATCCCGGGGTAGGGGTGGCGGTCGAGGTGCTCGTTGAGCAACGCGCGCCACCGGTCCTCGCGCTGGCGCAGGTGCGCCAGCACCAGATTCTCCTTCGACCCGAACCGCTCATAGAGCGTCTTCTTGGTCACCCCCGACTCGAGGGCGATCCGGTCGACCCCGACGGCGTGGATGCCGTGGGCGTAGAACAGCTCAGAAGCGGTGTCGAGCGTCCGCTGGGCCGCCCGGGTGAGCGGCGCCGACAGCAGGGGTGCGGTCGCGTCGGTCGATGCGCTGGTCACTCCCCAGTTCTAGCACGGAGTAGACAGATCGGTATCCCCGTCGGCCGGGGCCAGCAAACCATCGACCACATCTCTAGGTCAGGTTGGCCAACAGGTCCTTGAACTCCTCGGCGTAGGCGAGCTGCTGCTGCAGGGCACGGCAGCTCTCCTCGGCCCGGGTATGACAGTCGTCTATGAAGGTCGTCGCCGCCTCGCGGTCCCGTTCGGTCGCACCCCGGTCGTCCAGGACCGTGAGCGAGGTGAGCAGTTCCTTCATCTCGTCGAGGGTGAAGCCCAACGGCTTCATCCGGCGGATGGTCCGCAGCCGATCGATGTCGTCCTCGGTGTAGAGCCGAAAGCCACCGCTGCTACGGGCCGAGGGGGTCACCAGACCGACCTCCTCCCAGTGCCGCAGCGTGCGGATGGACAGCTCGGTGCGTTCGGCCACCTGGCCGATCTGCAGATGCGCCTCGCTCACCGCGCTCAGTGTCCTGCGCCGAGTTGGCCGGTCAGGGTGCTGTGCCAGGCGCGGCTCGGCTCGTTCAGACCCACGATCGTCACCGCCTTGTCGCGCTGACGGTACTTGTACTCGATCGAGTCGAGCGCCGCGACCGTCGACGAATCGTAGATCTGGGCGTCGCTCAGATCGATGATGACGTGGGTCGGATCACCCGCGTAGTCGAACTGCTGGACCAGATCGTTGCTGGAGGCGAAGAACAGCGCGCCGCGGACCGCGTAGACCCGGGTGTCCTCGTCCGGATGCGCCACGTCGACCACCTCGGTGAAGTGGGCGATCCGGCGGGCGAAGGACACCATGGCGACGACGACCCCCACGATGACGCCGTAGGCGAGGTTGTGGGTGACCACGGTCACGATCACGGTGGACACCATGATCAGGGTCGCGCTGAGCGGCATCCGCCGGAGCGTGGCCGGGCGGATGCTGTGCCAGTCGAAGGTGCCGACCGAGACCATCACCATCACGGCGACGAGTGCGGCCATCGGGATGATGGCGACGACGTCACCCAGGGCGACCACCAGGATGAGCAGGAAGACGCCGGCCAGGAAGGTCGAGATCCGCGTACGCGCCCCCGAGACCTTGACGTTGATCATCGTCTGGCCGATCATCGCGCAGCCACCCATCCCGCCGAACAGCCCGGTGACCAGGTTGGCCACGCCCTGGCCCCAGGTCTCGCGGGTCTTGCTCGAGTGGGTGTCGGTGATCTCGTCGACCAGCTTGGCCGTCATCAGCGATTCGAGGATGCCGACCAGCGCCACGGCCAGCGCGTACGGGGCGATGATCCGCAGCGTCTCCACGGTCAGCGGAACGTTCGGGAAGAACAGCGTCGGCAGGCTCTCGGGCAGCGCGCCCTGGTCGCCGACGGTCGGGACCTGGAGGGCGAGGATCACCGTCGCCGCGGTCAGCAGGACGATGGCCACGAGCGGAGCCGGCACCACGTTGGTCAGCCGCGGCAGGAACACCATGACCGCGATGCCGATGGCCACCATCGGATACACCAGCCAGGGCACCCCGATCAGGTAGGGGAGCTGGGAGCTGAAGATCAGGATGGCCAGCGCGTTGACGAACCCGACCATCACACTGCGCGGGATGAAGCGCATCAGCTTCGCCACCCCGGCCAGGCTGAGCGTGATCTGGATCAACCCGGCCAGCAGCACCGTGGCCACGAGGTAGTCCAGGCCGCGTTCGCGGACCAGCGGGGCGATCACCAAGGCGACCGCGCCGGTGGCCGCCGAGATCATGGCCGGGCGCCCGCCGACGATGGCGATGGTGACGGCCATGGTGAACGAGGCGAACAGCCCCACCCGGGGGTCGACGCCGGCGATGATCGAGAACGAGATCGCCTCCGGGATGAGAGCGAGGGCAACCACCAGACCGGCCAGCACCTCGGTGCGGAGCCGTCGGGGCGAGCGCAGCGCGTGGAGGACCGAGGTTTCGTGAGGCACCGGGGAAACCTACCGTTACGAGAGGGTAGAGATGAAATCGTCACCGTTCCTCGGCCCCGTGCTGGCCGGAGCGTGAGGGCGGTGCCGTGGGAGAATCGGCGACCCGGCCGTCGAGCGATTGCAGCGAATCCATGAGCATCAAGCGCGTAGACACCGCCGAGGCGGCGCGAGCTCTGGCGGCCCGGTTGAACAGCACCGAGCGAACGGTCCCCGCGGTGGTCGTCACCACAGCCGCCGGACGGACCGAGTCCACCATCTTGGTCGACCGGCTCTATGCCGACGTCGGGGACGCCGTCGAGATCTATCTGCTGCCGACCGGCGAACCGTCCTGGGCGTTCTCCGAGGCGATGCCCGCACGGACCCAGGTCTACGGCGGGGCGGGTCGCGCCTATCCGGTTGGCCTCGGCTGGGTGCACAACCCGTTCGAGTCGCCGCTGCGCTTCGCTTTCAACACGGTCGAGGGGGAACGTTCGACCCGCGACCTGGCCTCCGATGCGCTGACCATGGCCGCCGAGGCCGGGCTCATCGGTCAGCAGGCTCCGGCTCAGGCCATGCCGGTGACCGGCCAGGTCAAGGGGGTGATCGCCGGGCGGGGGATGGTGCGGACCGCCGACGGCGGTCTGGCCAGCATCGTCGAGGAGCTGACGGTGCCCGGGGTGTCGGTTGAGCGGGTGGTCGTTGCGGGGATGTTCGTCACCGGCACCTGCGACGACGCTCAGCGACTCGACATCCGCGGCATGCTCCGACCGGTGAGCGAGCTCGGGTACGCCGAGGGTCAGGTCGTGCTCGCCCGGGTCCGGATGGTCAGCCTCTCGACGGCGCAACTCGAGCTGCATCCCGAGGTCCGGGTCGACATCGCCCGGGTCGACGTCACCTCGAACGAGCTCGACGACCTGACCGGGTTGATGACCGAGGGCGAGGTGCTGCGCGGCCGGGTGACCTCGATCCGGCCCTGGCGGCTGAGCCTGCGCGACATCGACGACGACGAGACCGTCGAACCCGCGTTCGCCCTCATCGACGGCGGCCCACCCTGGCTGGTCGAGGGACTTCCGCAGCTCGAACCCGAGCCGGAGCCGGAGCCGGTCGGGGTCGTCGAGCCGGCGAGTCCGGCGGCCCCACCCGCCCCGACGCCCGCAGCCACGATGCCGGCGCCCAGACCCACCCCGGCGATCTTCGACCGCAAGCGCAAGGCGGCGGAGCCGGCGGTCCGACCGACAGCGGTGCCCGAACCCGAGCCGGTCGTCGAGGCCCCGGCCGCCGTGTCGGCCGGGCCACGGCCCGGGCCGCCGCCCCCGGTGTCGGTGGCTCGGCTGCAGGGCGACCTCGAGCGGGTCTCGGTCGAGGTCCGCAGCCTGCGCGGTGATCTCGCCGCGCTGCGCGACGAACTGCGCCTGGTCGATGAGGAACGGACCAAGGCCCAGACCCGGGTGGTCCGTCTCGAGATCGAGTTGGCCCGCACCCGGACCCGGCTGCGCAGCACCCGCAGTCAGCCGGCGCCCCCCGAGGACGACGACGGTCCCTGGTTCAGCGATCCGGAGCACCAGTTCCGCTACGAGGTGGAAGCGGCCTGGGTCCGGCGGATCCCGCCTGGGCAGAAGGGCGAGCGACCCTTGCACGCGTACGCGCTCGGGCCGAACTTCTTGAGCAGTGTGGTCACGATCCAGGGCATCTCCCGGCACAAGATCGTCGACGTGGTGGTCGAGGTCCTGACCGGGATCGCCATCGACATGCCCGCCCGCGAGGTCCATCCGTTGTGGTCGGCCGAGGTCGGTGGCGCCGGGTCGCGGATCAGGTCCGACGGCGCGACCTGTATGCGGGTCCGCCTGCAGGCTCACACCCCCAGCGCGCGGCGGCTGCACTACTGGCAGCTGGTGGACGGCATGATCGAGTTCTCGCGGGTGGTCGTGCACGACGACTTCGAGCCGTGAGTCGCCTCATCGGTGAGCGTCCATTCCTGATGGAGGTCAGACCGCGTCACTAGAGTGTCATGTGGCGATGCACGACCGACATCACCGTGCCCTGGAATGTTCTCGAGTGGAATGTTCTCGGGGCTCGACTGCCCACACAGACCGGGGCCGACGGCGGCTTCCGGGGAGGAGCGCGACGTGGCCCTCGTCAGAGCGGCGATCACCCAGACCACCTGGACCGGGGACAAAGCCTCGATGCTGGACAAGCACGAAGGGTTCGCCCGGGAGGCCGCGGCCGCGGGCGCGCAGGTGATCTGCTTCCAGGAACTGTTCTACGGCCCGTACTTCGGGATCACCGAGGACGTGAAGTACTACGACTACGCCGAGCCGGCCGACGGGCCGATCGTCCAGCGGTTTGCGGCGCTGGCCGCGGAGCTCGGACTGGTGATGGTGCTGCCGATCTATGAGGAGGAGCAGCCCGGCGTCTACTACAACACCGCGGTGGTCGTCGATGCCGACGGCACGATCCTGGGGAGCTACCGCAAGCACCACATCCCCAACCTCGACAAGTTCTGGGAGAAGTTCTACTTCCGGCCCGGCAACCTCGGCTACCCGGTCTTCAAGACCGCGGTCGGGCCGATCGGGGTCTACATCTGTTACGACCGGCACTTCCCGGAGGGCTGGCGTGAGCTCGGACTCAACGGCGCACAGATCGTGTTCAACCCGAACGCGACCAAGCCGGGCCTGTCCAACCGGCTCTGGGAGATCGAGCAGCCCGCGGCCGCTGCGGCCAACGGCTATTTCGTCGCGGCGGCCAACCGGGTCGGCGCCGAGGACAACGAGTACGGCGACCTCGCGGTCAGCTTCTACGGGTCGAGTCAGTTCGTCGATCCGCGGGGCAACCTGATCGGTGAGATGGGAAGCGCGACCGAGGAGGAGGTCGTGATCCGCGACCTCGACCTCGACCTGATTCGCGAGGTGCGCAACGCCTGGCAGTTCTACCGCGATCGCCGCCCTGACTCCTACGCCGCGATCGCCAAGCCATGACCACGACGCTGATCACGGGCGGCACGGTGGTCAACGCCACCGGGACCGCCATCGCGGACGTGCTGGTCGAGGGCGAGCAGATCGTCGCCGTGCTGGCGCCGGGCTCGCAGCTGCTCGGGGTCGACCTGGCCGACAACGTCGACCAGGTCGTCGATGCGACCGGTCGGTACGTCATCCCCGGCGGGATCGACGCCCACACCCACATGCAGTTGCCGTTCGGGGGGACCAGCGCGTCCGACACCTTCGAGACCGGGACTCGGGCGGCGGCCTGGGGCGGCACGACGAGCATCATCGACTTCGCCGTTCAGCGGTACGGCGAGCGGGTCGAGGACGGGCTCGCGGCCTGGCACGCCAAGGCGGCCGGCGAATGCGCGATCGACTACGGCTTCCACCAGATCATCGGCGGAGTGGACGAGTACTGCCTGAAGGCGATGGACACGCTGATCGACGAGGGGATCACCAGCTTCAAGCTGTTCATGGCCTATCCCGGGGTCTTCTACTCCGACGACGCCCAGATCCTCAAGGCGATGCAGAAGTCGGCCGAGACCGGTCTGCTGACGATGATGCACGCCGAGAACGGCCCGGCCATCGACGTGCTGGCCGAGCAGCTGTATCAGCAGGGCAAGACCTCGCCCTATTTCCACGGCGTCGCCCGGGCCTGGCAGCTCGAGGAGGAGGCCACCCACCGGGCCATCATGATCGGTCACCTGACCGGGGCGCCGCTCTACGTCGTCCACGTCAGCGCCAAGCAGGCGGTCGAGCAGATCGCCACCGCGCGCGATCGTGGGCAGAACGTCTTCGGCGAGACGTGCCCGCAGTACCTCTACCTGTCGCTCGAGGAACAGCTCGGCGCGGTCAGTGCGGAGTGGGGTGATTTCGAGGGAGCCAAATGGGTCTGCTCGACCCCGTTGCGCTCGCGGGCCGAGGGTCACCAGGACGCCATGTGGCAGGCCTTGCGGACCAACGACCTGCAGATGGTCTCCACCGACCACTGCCCGTTCTGCATGAAGGACCAGAAGACGCTGGGACGCGGCGACTTCCGGGCCATCCCCAACGGCATCGGCTCGATCGAGCACCGGATGGACCTGATGTACTCCGGCGTGGTCAGCGGTCAGATCTCGTTGTCCCGCTGGGTCGAGCTGACCTCGACCACCCCGGCGCGGATGTTCGGGCTCTACGGTCGCAAGGGGGTCATCCAGCCCGGGGCCGACGCCGACATCGTGATCTACGACCCGCAGGGCCACACCTCGATCGGCCTGGGCAGAAGTCATCACATGAACATGGACCACTCGGCCTGGGAGGGCTACGAGGTCGACGGTCACGTGGACTGGGTGATGTCGCGCGGCTCGGTGATCGTCGACGAGTCGGGCTACCTCGGCACCAAGGGTCACGGCCGCTACCTCAAGCGCGACCTCAGCCAGTACTTGTTGTGATCGGCTCGTGCATCGCGCCAGTGCCCCCGGCGTCGTCGTCGCTCGCATACGGTGAGGCGTGTCTGCTCGCTCCTCCTCCGTCCGGGGGCGCGCGATTCCCGACACTCGCCGATCGATTGACCTGCTGTTTCTCAGGAAGGCGGTAACTCATGCAATTCGGTGTGGTTCTGCAGACCAATCCGCCGGCGTGGCGGACCGTGCAGCTGGCCGAGCTGGCCGAGGCGCACGGGTTCGACTACGTGTGGACGTTCGACTCGCACCTGCTGTGGCAGGAGCCGTACGTGATCTACAGCCAGATCCTGTCGCGGACCCACCGGGTGATCGTCGGGCCGATGGTCACCAACCCGGCCACCCGCGACTGGACGGTGACGGCGTCGGTCTTCGCCACCCTGAACGAGATGTTCGGCAACCGGACGGTGTGCGGGATCGGACGGGGGGATTCGGCGGTCCGGGTGACCAACGGCAAGCCGACGACCGTCCGCGACATGCGCGAGGCCACGCACGTGATCCGCGAACTGGCCAACTGCCGTACGGTCGACTACAAGGGCTCGACGCTGCGGTTCCCGTGGGCCCGGACGAGTGCGCTCGAGGTGTGGGTCGCCGCGTACGGGCCGCTGGCGCTGAAGGCGGCGGGTGAGGTCGGCGACGGGTTCATCCTGCAGCTGGCCGATGTCGACATCGCCGCCTGGATGATCAACGCGGTCCGGACCGCCGCCTCCGACGCCGGGCGCGATCCCGATGCGCTGACCTTCTGCGTCGCCGCGCCCAACTACGTGGGCACCGACTGGGCGCACATGCGCGATCAGTGCCGCTGGTTCGGCGGGATGGTCGGCAACCACGTCGCCGACATCGTGGCCAAGTACGGCGATCCGGGTGACGGGACCAGCGCGGTGCCGCGGGCCCTGACCGACTACATCAAGGGCCGGCAGGACTACGACTACAACGAGCACGGTCGGGCCGGTAACACCCACACCGCCTTCGTGCCCGACGAGATCGTCGACCGGTTCTGCCTGCTCGGGACACCGGAGGACCACATCGCCAAGCTCCAGGCGCTGAAGGCGATCGGGGTCGACCAGTTCGCCGGCTATCTCCAGCACGACAACAAGGAAGAGACGCTCCGCGCGTACGGCGAGACGATCATCCCGGCCGTCCGTGATCAGGTGACCGCGGTCGCTTGAGGTGGTCGAACTGGTGATCAAGCGGCTACGCGTCGTCGGCCTCGGGCTGCTGGGTCTGGTCGTCCTCGGCGCGATCTGGGAGCTCTACAAGACCTTCGGCCCGGAGAACGGTGTGGTGATCGGCGACCGCGCCGTGCTGCCCCGGACCGGCGATCGGGCCATGCCCCACCTGTGGGACATGTTCTCCCGGCTCAGCGGTCCGGCGGCCGGTCGACGTGGAGATCCGCTCTGGGAGAAGGTCGTCGAGTGCCGGCCTGTTCACTCTCACGATCGCGGCCCAGGGGTGGCTGATCGGAGTGGTCGTCGGCCTGGTCCTGGCCCTGCTCATGCAGCGGGTCCGGCTGGCCGAGGCGGCCATCCTGCCGTGGGTGGTCCTCAGCCAGACCGTGCCGCTGATCGCCATCGCCCCGCTGATCCGGCGCTGGGGTGCGCAGATCACGATCGGTGACTTCGCCTGGACCAGCGAGCAGTCGGTCGCGGTGATCGCGGCCTACCTGGCCTTCTTCCCGGTCGCCGTGGGGATGCTGCGCGGCCTCAAGGCCCCCGACGCCGTCCACCTCGATCTGATGCAGACCTACGGTCTGGGTTGGTGGCAGACCCTGATCGCGTTACGACTGCCGGCCAGCGTGCCGTTCCTGCTACCCGCACTCCGGCTCGCCGCCGCCTCGGCGGTCATCGGCACGGTCGTCGCGGAGGTGTCGATCGGCCTGCGTGGCGGCATCGGCCGGTTGGTCATCGAGTACGCGCAGTCGGCCGGCGGCGACCCGGCCAAACCGTGGGCGCCGATCATGGGAGCGATCGCCGTCGGACTGGTGGCGGCCGGGTTCGTGGGTCTGCTCGGTCTGTTCCTCAAGCCCTATCGACGTACGGAGGTAGCGGCGTGAAGGCCGTGCAGGTCACCGGGGTCCATCGGATCTTCCGCAGTCGGGCCGGTGAGGTCACCGCACTGGATGATGTCGATCTCGAGGTCTCACCCGGCGAGTTCGTCTCGCTGATCGGGCCCAGCGGCTGCGGCAAGAGCACGCTGCTCCGGCTGATCGCCGATCTCGACGGCCCCACCTCCGGGACGATCGAGGTGTTCGGCAAGCCGGCCCGCCAGGCCCGGCTCGACCAGGACTACGGCATCGCCTTCCAGCAGGCGGGCCTGCTGCCCTGGCGCACGGTCGCCGGCAACATCGAGCTCCCACTCAAGCTCCACGGGGTGGGACGGACGGAGCGGCGTACGCGGGTGGCCGAGTTGATCGAGCTGATCGGGCTCACCGACTTCTCCGGCTCGTATCCCGACCAGCTGTCCGGCGGGATGCAGCAGCGGGTGGCCATCGCCCGTGCCCTGGCCGAGCAACCGCGGCTGCTGCTGATGGACGAGCCCTTCGGCGCGCTCGACGAGATGACCCGTGAGCGGATGCAGAACGAATTGGTCCGGATCTGCGCCGAGACGCAGGCCGCCGTCGTCTTCGTCACCCACTCGATCCCCGAGGCGGTGTTCCTGTCCGATCGGGTCGTGGTGATGTCGCCGCGACCGGGTCGGATCGTCGACGTGGTGCCGGTGGCGCTGGGCGAGGGGACGCGCGACGACGCGCTGCGCGAGGACGACCACTTCTTCCACGCCGTCGCGGCCGTCCGCGAGGCCCTGCACGGCCCGACGACGACGCCGACGGCCGGTGCCCGTGGGGTGGAGACCCGGTGAGCACCACCACGACCTCCGCGGCGACTGTCCCGAGTCGGATCCTCGCCCGGGGACCGGCCGTGCGGACGCGTGCTACCCCCGCTGGTCTTCGGGGTCGCCTTCGTCGCGCTGTGGCAGGGCCTGGTCACCGCCCTGTCCATCGAGCCGTTCCTGGTGCCCTCGCCCGCGGCCATCGGGAGCGAGTTCGTCACCAACGCCGCCACCATCGCGGAGGGATCGCTGCACACCGGCGGCAACGCGCTGATCGGGCTGCTCGGCGGCACGGTGATCGGCGTGCTGGCCGCCGTGGTGGCCAGCCTGGTCCGGAGCTTCGACGCGATCGCCGCACCGGTGGTCGCGGCGCTGTCGGTGATGCCGATCGTCGCGCTCGCTCCGGTGCTCTACACGATGTACGGAGCGGGGGTCGACACCGCGCGGCAACTGGTGGCCGGGCTCGCCGTGCTGATCCCGGTCTACGTCAACACCCTGCGCGGACTGCGCCAGGTCCGGTCGGTGCATCGCGACCTGATGCGCGCGTACGCGGCGACCCCCCGCCAGCAGCAGCTCGCCGTCACCCTGCCGACCGCGGCGCCGTACCTGTTCACCGGGTTGCGGATCGCCTCGTCGCTGGCCGTGATCTCCGCCCTGGTCGCGGAGTACTTCGGCGGCCCGGCCGCCGGTCTCGGGCAGTCGATCACCTCGGCGGCCGCAAGCAGCAACTACCCGCTGGCCTGGGCGTACGTGCTCGGTTCGATCGTGCTCGGTCTGGTCTTCTACTGTGCGGCGCTGGCCGTGGAGACCTGGCTCACCCGGCACCGTAGGAGCTGACATCGCACGTTCGATACCGTCCCCGACGCCGCGGCCGGTCACACCACCACCACCACCACCACCAAGGAGATTCGATGGCAACACGGAAGAGATGGACACCTCTGGTGGCTGCGGCGGCGGTCGCCGTGCTCACCCTGAGCGCGTGCGGTGGCGGCGGCGGTGAACCCGCGGCGAGCGCGGCGGGCAGCGGTAGCGCGGCAGCACCGACCAAGATCAAGCTGCAGCTGCAGTGGGTGGCCCAGGCGCAGTTCGCCGGTTACTACGCCGCAGTGGACCAAGGCTATTACCGAGACGCCGGACTCGACGTCGAGATCGTGGAGGGTGGTGCCGACATCGTGCCGCAGGACGTGCTGTCCGCCGGCGATGTCGACTACGCGATCTCGTGGGTGCCGAAGGTGCTGGGATCGATCGAGAAGGGCGCCAAGATCACCGACGTGGCCCAGATCTTCGAGCGCAGCGCGACAACCCAGATCTCGTTCGAGGACAAGAACATCACCTCACCCGCCCAGTTCAAGGGTAAGAACGTCGGCAGCTGGGGGTTCGGCAACGAGTGGGAGCTCTACGCCGGCATGCAGAAGGACGGCGTCAAACCGTCCGACGTCAAGGTGGTCAAGCAGGCGTTCGACATGAACGGCTTCCTGGCCGGCGACATCGATGCGGCCCAGGCGATGACCTACAACGAGTACGCCCAGGTGCTGGAGAGCAAGAACCCCGACACCGGGCAGCTCTTCCAGCCGAGCGAGCTCAACGTGATCAGCTGGAACGACGTCGGCACCGCCATGCTGCAGGACGCCATCTGGGCCAACTCGGACAAGCTGGCCTCGGATGCGGCCTACCAGGAGCAGACGACCTCGTTCATCGAGGCCTCGATCAAGGGTTGGATCTTCGCCCGCGACAACCCCCAGGACGCCGCGACCATCGTCGCCGACGCCGGTTCGCAGCTCGGCGAGAGCCACCAGCTGTGGATGACCAACGAGGTCAACAAGCTGATCTGGCCGTCGACGACCGGCGGCATCGGGATGATCGACGATGCGGCCTGGAAGCAGACCGTCGACATCGCGCTGGGCACGAAGAACGAGACCGGCGCGACCATCATCACCGCCCAGCCGCCGGAGACGGCCAAGACCAACACCTACGTGGAGAAGGCGCTGGCCCATCTCAAGGCCGAGGGTGTCGACGTCGAGGGGGAGGGCTTCCAGCCGATCGCCGTCGAGCTCAAAGAGGGCGGTAACTAGTCGCTCACGCGTCACCAGGTCGGGCGGTCAGCGGGCGATCGCCGAGAGGTGGATCGCCCAGCGACCGGGTCGGGTGCCGGCGAACGGATCCTCGTCGTCGGTGCCCGCCACCACCGGCCCGGTCGATTCGAGCCAGCCGTCGAGTGAGACCGAGACCGACTGCGGCGGCTCGGTGAAGATCGGGCCGAGGTGCAGCCGGGCCTCGGCGCCGGGCTCGAGGGTCGCGGGCGAGTCGACCCCGTCGAGGTCTTCTGACCGGGAGTCGACCAGGAACAGCCAGGTGTCCACGTCGCTGTGCCAGGCCGAGGTCCAGCCGTCACCGACACCGGTGGCGACGCCGATCGACGGGCCGGCCAGTTGCACCGTGACCGGTTGCTCGCCGATGCTACGGAACACCAGCCGGAGCGATACGCCGCTGACCAGCTCGGGGGTCAGCCTCGAGCACCGCGTAAGGGTGAACCCGGGTCTGCTCGATCAGCGCCGAGAGCAGGTGGGCCGCCGGGTCGTCCGAGACCAGTCCGTGGGTCACGGCGCCGCCGTCGATCGTCGCGGTCACCACCGGTCCGGACCGGCCGCGCGGCGCCGGGGCGGAGGCGATCAGGGCCGCGGCGATCCCGCGTACGCGGTCCAGCACGTCGGCTTCCAGCTGCTGGGTGAACAGACCGACGCGGTCGGCCCAGTCCGGATGTGCGGCGGCCAGGATCAGGTAACGCACCGAGCCGTCGGCCGTGACGGTCAGCCGCTCGCGGCCCGGGCCGTCGAGGACGAAGTCGAGCAGGTAGGCGGTCATTTCGTCTCGGTCGTGAACCGGTCCTCGTCGGCCTTCTTGAACGAGGCGTTGAACTTGGCCAGGATGCCCTCCATGTAGTCGGCCCGCATACCGCCGGCGTTGCCCGAACCCATCATCGACTGGACCGAGAACGCGGTGTGCTGAGTGGTCGGGGCCTTCGCGTCCCCGGCCCGCTTCTCGGTCGGGACCGCACTGCCCGGGGCCTCCTGCAACTGCTTCATCTTCGCGTTGACCTGGTGGACTGCGGCCGCGACCCGCGGATCCGGAGTGCCGGCGACCGCCGCGTTCGTCCCGGTCGCGGTGGCCGTGCGATGCGAGTCGATCTCGGTCTGGACGACCGAGGTGATGGCGTCGATCTGGCCCTGCATCAGCGGTCCGAAGGTCGCGGTCAACAGATCGGCCATGGCTTTGCGGGTGATCCCGCCCGAGATCGAGGCGACCGCACCCCGGATGAAGGTGTTCAGCTGACTCTCGTCGGCCACCGGAGCGGCGTCGTGGCCGAGCTTGGTGTAAGCCTCGACCACATCACCCTTCATCGCCGACGCCTGGGTGCCCAGCGTCCCGGGGGTGTTCCAGGTCCCGGTCAGGGTCTGCAGCTCGGAGAGGAAGCTACCGCCCGGCCTTAGCGACGGTGGCGCGGCACCGCCCTTGCTCAGACCAGCATCGATCGTGGCGCCGGCGATCTTCTCGGCCGCGCCGGCGAGCGGACCGGCCGCGGCCGCCTTGTCCACGGTGCGCGAGGTCTCGATCGAGATGTCCATGGTGCCGGCCTGACCGGACGCGTTGGTGATCGGGATCTGCACCGTCTGGGCCTTGAGGATGGCGGCCTCGAGCGCGGCCTGCATCATGGCGCGGATCTTCCCCAGGCTCACTCGGGCGGCGAAGGAGGCTTTGGCGATCGACCCGGTGTCGAGCCCGGTCCCCTCGGCCCGCAGCGCGGGAAGCACCTTGGCGGCCAGCGCGGGGTGGCCGCCGGCGGTGAGCTGAGCGGTGATGGCGGTGTTCAGCTGACCCAGGCTGCCGGCGTCGGTCCAGACCCCGACGATACCGGCCCGTAGCTCGCGTTCGAGGTTGCCCTTCTGCTTGCTGATCGCCGCGGTGGCCTTGGTGGCCCCGGCGGCGGCGTGCTTGGACAGCGCGGGCGACATGGCCTTGAGCACCATGTAGCGCCGGGCGGCATCGTCGAGTTGCTGGTCCTGGCCGGCGCTCAGCGTGGGGGAGGCCGAGTGCATCAGCTTGTGCAGGTTGGCGTTGCTCTGCGAATACTCGTCGGGGATTCCGAGCAGATGGCCGTATTCGTGCGACGCGGTGGCGACGGCCTGCTTCTGGGTGTCGGCCGCCGACTGACCGGCCGGGACATAGTTTCCCTCGTTCTGGAACCAGTTGCCGGCGTCGATCCGCTTCCCCGGGGTGTTGGAGTTCGCCGCCTCGGACTGCGGATGGATGTGGACGACGGGCATCGTCCCGTCGTCGGCGGGGGTGAACTCGGGGACCGCGCTGAAGACCACCGGCAGCCGGACCGGGACGGCGGCCGGGGGCGCGGCCGTCCCCGGCACGGGGGGCGCGGTGATCGAGGGGGCCAGTGTCGGACCGCCGGTCGAGCCCGACGGGGTCGGTCCGGCCGGGCCCGGGGTGGCGGTCGGTGCGGGATGCTGGGTGCTGACGAAGTCGAACTTCCCGGCCCAGGTGGCGGCGATCCCCGCGGTCATCTGGTTGATGTAGGTGCGAGTGGTGGTGTCGGAGGTCGGGATGGCCGCCCCTCCCGGCTGGACGAAGCGGATCTTGACCACCACGTTGGCCTGGGTGGGCGCCCGGGTCAGGTCGTAGTGGAACGCGAGGTCGTACTTGTGGGGGGTCAGCGCCTTCGTCTTGGCGTTGGCGTTGTTGTAGTCCTGCAGGATGTTCTCGTCGAAGCTGCCGTCGACCTTGACCCGCTGCAGCTGGCCGTCGGCCAGACGTTGGATCATCCCGGCCACCGCCCGGTTGCCGATCGAGCCCTGGAGGTCGAGCAGCCGCGGGGCCCTGGGCGGTCGGGCGATCGCCTCGGGCGCGTGCGGCGTACGCGGCTGGGCCCGAGGGCGGTGGGTGTGACCGGGCCTCACGCGACCTCACGTTACGCAGCCGGTGACGCCCGCCGCTGCCCGATCGGGCGGTCTTCAGCGCAGAGTGTCGGATAACGACGCGAATCGGGTGGGAAATCGCGTCGGTATCCGACACTTCCGCGTACGCCCGCGGCTCGGGGTATCAATTTTCGGGTCGGATGCTCTCTGAGGTCGTGACGAAACCGCTGTCCCAGGAGGAGGATCGTTCTGGGCGCGGCCCCGGTCTTCCCACGCCCCGAGGAGTCTCGGTGAACGGGATCTGCAGCGAATGTGGTGAGCAGAACGCGCCCGGTGCCCAGTTCTGCACGTCCTGTCGGGCCTACCTCGGGTGGGACGGCACGACCCTGGGTCCGGTTGCGGACCCGGGGCGTGCTGGCCCGGGGCGGGTCGAGCCGGAGCGACCGACCCGAGCCGCGCCGGTCCCGGTCGCCGACCAGTGCGCCGGCCAGCCCGCCGACCCCGCCCCGCCGGTTGCCCGACGACCCCACCGAGGGACGGTTCCGGCTCAGCGTGCCCAGCCACGCCGTGTCGGTGGCCGCTACCGGAGAGGTGGCTGTGCTGACGGTTCTGGTCACCAACACCTCGGCGATCGTCGACGGGTACGCGGTGGTCGCGACGTCGGTGCCGGGCTGGCTGAACGTCGAGTCCGATCAGCCGAGGTTGCTCCCGCGGACCGAGGCCCCGCTGACCATCCGGCTACGGGCGGTGGCCCCGGCGCCGGTGCTGGCCCAGCAGCTCAGGGTCCGGCTGGTCGTCCGCTCGCTCAGCCAGGCCCCCGCGTACGCGGACCTCCCGATCGAGCTCACCGTGCCGGCCATCGACGTGGCGGTCCGACTGCGGGCGGAGCCCCGGCTGCTGCGGATCCGCGACCGGCCGGGCGGCGAATTCACCGTCGTCGCGGAGAATCCCAGCAACCGCCCCGCCCGGCTGAGCTTCGCCGGCTCCGATCCGGAACTGGCCGTCCGGTTCACGTTCGAGCCCGAGAGCCTGCAGGTGGGGCCGGGTGCGAACGGGTCGGTACGGGTCGTCGTCGCGGCACCCGGCCCGCTGCCGGGTGAGGAGATTTCCCGCCAGCTCACGGTGATCGCGACCGACGGGGGCCGCCGGACCGTCGAGACCCAGGTGACGATGCAGCAGGGTCACGGGGTGCCCGCGCTCACCGCTCTGGCCGTCCGGATCGAGCCCAGCCTGGTCCGGGTCACCGACGCCGACGGGGCCGATGTGCAGGTCGTGCTGGACAACCGGCGGGGGAGCAGCGGGCTGCGCCTCAGCCTGGAGGGCCGCGATCCGGAGCAGGCCATGCGGCTCGGCTTCGCGACGGCGGTGGTCGACCTCGCGGCCGGCGAATTGCTGGCGGTGCCGTTGCGACTCGATGCCTGGCGACCGCAGCCCGGTCAGCAGATCAGCCGCCCGTTCACCGTGGCGGTCAGCGACGGCCGCTCGACCACCGAGGCCGCCGGTTCGCTGGTCCAGTCGGCGTCACGTCCGGCGATCGAATCGCTGAGCGTGCGGCTCGACCCGAGCGTGCTCCGGCTGATCAATCAGCGACGGGGCACCGTGACGGCCACGGTCGACAACCGCGGCGGCGCCCAACCGGTCCGGGTCTGGCTGAAGGGCGACGACCCGGAGAACGTCGTCCGCTTCGGCTTTACCCCTGATGTTCTCGACGTCCAGGCCGGTCAGATCGGGCAGGCCCGGGTGAGTCTGGAAGCGCCGCGACCACCGGCCCGCCAGGAGTCGACCCGGCCGTTCACCATCGTGGCGTCCGACGGCCGCACGGACGTCACCGCGGCGGGGACCCTGATCCTGCGTACCGGTGACCGTCGCCCGATCGCCCGGGCGCTGTGGACCGTGATCGGCGCGCTGGCCATGATGGTGTCGCCCTTCGGTATCTGGTGGGCCGATCGGGGTCTGCGCGGGGTGGAGCTGACCCCGTCGGTGTTCAGCCTCTCCGGGTCGCTCGGCGGGCTCGAGGACATCCTGTCGCTCGGGCTCGGGCTGGCCGGCCTCGGACTGCTGGCCCTCCTCGGGCTGATCGGCGCCAAGGGCCGACTCACCCGCCTCGCGGCGGTGCTCGGCGCCCTCGGCCTGATCGCGCTCTTCGTCTTCCTCGGCGTACGCGGCAGCGCCGAGACCCCGGGCC
The DNA here is from genome assembly GCA_963815905.1 of uncultured Actinomycetota bacterium. Taxonomy (GTDB): domain Bacteria; phylum Actinomycetota; class Actinomycetes; order Propionibacteriales; family Propionibacteriaceae; genus Microlunatus. The sequence continues at coordinate 41,427 of CAWFIO010000012.1, forward strand.
CCGGTGCCATCATCGGTCTGGCCGGCTGTATCGCCGCGTACATCGGCGGCCGGCTCGTCCGCCGCTGACCCCCTGCGCCCCCGCACCCCTGCGCCCCCTGAGCCCCCTGGGCCCCCGCAGGAAGTGGAGTGAACTCCTCTTCCTCTCACCGACCGCCGGATACTTCAGGCGCGAAGTGACAGGAAAAGGAGTTCACTCCGCTTTCTGCGAGGCGGCAGCCGGGGGGCGGGTCCAGCCGGCCAGGGCGATGGCGACGGCGAGCAGCACAGCGACCAGGGTGAGCGAGCGGAGCACCGTGTAGTGGTCGCCGAGGAACCCGATGACCGGCGGTCCGACCAGGAAGGCGCAGTAGCCGATGGAGGCGATCACGCTGACCCGCGGTGCGGCCATCGCCGGCTCATCGGCACCGGCGCTCATCCCGATCGGGAAGCCGAGGGACAGACCCGCACCCCACAGCAGGGCGCCGAAGAAGGCCACCGGGGTCGAGCCGCCGAAGACGAAGAGCAGCACGCCCACCACGCTGGCCACCGCCATCACCCGGATCACGACCACCCGGCCGTAGCGGTCGAGGAGGTCGGGTCCGAACCAGCGGCCCGCGGTCATCGCGACCAGGAAGGCGGCGAAGCCCAAGGTGCCGACCGCGGGCGAGGTGCCGTAGCCGTCGATCAACGCGATGCTGGTCCAGTCGTTGCCGGTTCCCTCGGCGAAGGCGAAGGCGAGCACGAACACCCCGACCAGCAAGGTACGCGGCTCCCGCCAGGCCCGCAGCACCCGCGACCGCGACGAACCGACCGGTTCGTCGTGCGACTCATCGCCGGCGTCGGGCATGAAACCGCGTACGGCGAACGGCACGAGCGCCGCGATCAGCACCCCGATCACCGCGAGGTGAGCGCTGACCGGTACGCCGAGCACCACCATCACGGCCCCCAGCAGCGCGCCACCGACGGTGCCGACGCTGAAGCCGGCGTGGAACCGCGGCATGATCGCCTTGCCGAGCCGCCGTTCGACCAGCGCGCCCTGGACATTCATCGCCACGTCCCAGGCCCCCTGGGCGAAGCCGAAGAAGAACAACCCGATCGCCACCGGGACCACACCGATGAGGTATCCGCCCGCGATGATGACGACCGCCGTCCCGCAGGTGACCGCCATGGCCGCGACGGTGCGCCGCGAACCGATGTGGGCCACGATCACCCCGGACAGCGGCAACGCGATCAGCGAACCGGCCGCGATGGCCAGCAGCAGCAGGCCGAGCTCGGACGGGTCGAGCTGTAGACGGTCGCGTACCTGGGGGATCCGCGAGGCCCAGCTGGCGAAGACGAAGCCGGTGGCGATGAACGCCGCGTACGTGGCCCGTACCGCTGTGAGCACCGAGGAGGAACCGGCGACGCCGGTGGGTGGGGGCATGGATCGTCCCGTCGGAGGTGGAAGAAGCGGCTTCATCATGCCGCCTGTGGGCCACCGAGGTTGATCGTGCCCAGGACAATCGGGGCATGATCACCCGGCGTACGGCGTTGCTCAGCTCGGTCGGCGCGCTGGCCGGCCTCGTCGCCGGCTGCAGCGAGTCCCTCCCCGATCCGCAGCTCACCCCGTCCGGTCCGTCCGACCCGTCGAGGACGCCGTCGCCGTCGGCGCCGGGCTCCTCGGCACCGTCGACGTCCGCCCGGCCCGGTCCCAGCCGAAGTCCGACCGCGATCCCCAGCACCACTGCGTCGCCCTCGGGTGCCCCTCGGCTGATGATCGGCGACACCGTCGCCGAAGGGCTCGACGTGCCGTGGGGGATCGCCTTCACCCGCGACGGCGGAGCGCTGGTGTCCGAGCGCAACTCGGGACGGATCGTCCGGATCAGCCCGAAGGGCCGGCTCAGCAGCTACGGCCGGATCCGCGGCGTGGCCGCCCCGACCGGCGTCGGTGAGGGCGGGCTGCTCGGCATCGCGCTGGCCCCGGGCGACGACGACACCCTCTTCGCCTACCTGACCAGTGCTTCCGACAACCGGATCGTCCGGGTGAGCGTCGACAACGGCCGGGTCGGTCGACCGCGGGCCGTGCTGACCGGGATCCCGACCAGCACCCACCATCACGGCGGCCGCCTGCTGTTCGACCCCGACGGTCAGTTGGTGGTCTCCACCGGTGACGCCGAGCAGTCCGCCCTGGCCCAGAACCGTCGTTCGCTGGCCGGCAAGATCCTCCGGATCCGACCCGACGGTCGCGCGTCCGCCGGCAACCCGTTCGGGAACCGGACCTGGAGCTATGGCCACCGCAACGTCGAGGGGCTGGCCTTCGATGCCCGTGGTCGGCTGTGGGCGACCGAATTCGGTGACAAACGGGCCGACGAGCTCAACGTCATCCGTCGCGGAGGCAACTACGGCTGGCCGGAGGCTGAGGGTGACCAGGGCCCGGGCCGACGACCGCGCGCGACCTGGGCGCCGACCAGCACCTGCTCACCGGCCGGGCTGGCCATCACCCGCTCGACCGCTTTCGTGGGTGCGCTCCAGGGCCGGTGTCTGTTCTCGGTCCCGCTCACCGGCGTGGACGCGGGTGAGCCGAAGCCGTGGTTCGCCGGGGACCACGGCCGGATCCGCACCGTGGTCGTCGCTCCCGACGGCGCGCTGTGGATGACCACCAGCAACACCGACGGCCGCAGTGATCCAGGCCCGGACGACGACCGGATCATCCGTGTCACGCTCCAGTGACCGGTAGCGGTCCCCTCACGGTTCGACGGGCTCGAAACTCAGCAGCTGGAACTCGGTGGCCGGGGTCGGTCGAGCGGCCCGGCAGGTGAGCTGGGCGGGTGCGCGCCGAACCGACAGCACGTGGGCGTCGTATCGCCGTCCCTCGACGGTGAGTCGGGCGAACGTCTCCGACCCGTGCCCGTGGTGGGGTCCGACATGGCGGGCGGACAACACCCCGACCGCGCCGGGCGGCAGCGGACCGCAGCGCTGGTATGCCGCCGCGACCGCGGCCTGGACGGGCGGGGCGTACGCGGCCAACCCGCGCAGGTGATCGGTGACCACGACGCCGCCCAGGTGGCGGCCGATCACGTCGACCGCCGACTCCGGATCGAGGCGACCGTAGTAGAAGCCGTCGGGGAGGACGACGACGTTGGGGGCGAAGCGGTCGCCCCCGACGTGACTGCACTCCCAGACCTGCTCCGGCCAGTGCTGGGCCAGCGCCGCCGCGACCGGGCGACCGCGGATGGCGCAGCAGGTGTCGTGCACCCCGTGGGCGCAGACCAGCAGCAACGGTTCACCGGTCGCGACGGCGTCGGCCGGCCGCTCGAGCGCGTCGACGGCCGCGGTCAGGTGTTCGTCGCGGTCCCAGGTGCCGTCGACCACCGACCCGTCGAGCCGCGCGAGGAACCAGCGGCGAGCGTGGTCCCGCGTACGCCGCCCCGGTCGTCGGACCAACAACGGCCGGACTCCCGCTCGCCCGCAGGCCCGGGTCAGCGCGTCGAGGATGACGGGCGTGATACCCGACCCCGCGACTGCGTCGATCGGCCAGGGTCCGGGGTGTTCGAGCAGCAGCCAGCCTTGGTGCTGCGGGGCCGAACCGACCAACGGATCGTCGCGCTCTCGTGCGGCACCAGCACACCGGAACGGGTCAGCGGCCGTGGTCACCGGTACGCCACCCCCGGCCGTCCCGCGTACGGCAGCTCATGCCTGGTCAGCGCAGCGTCGCGAGACCCGCGCGGAGCAACCGCCGGGACAGCTCGAGACCCAGATCGTCGGCCTGGGCCCACCCGGTGGAAATCAGGGCCTTGACCGGCGCCACCTCGTCCTCGACCAGGGCGAAGTCGGCCGCCCGGCTGCGGATCCAGCTGCGGTCCCCGCGCTGCTGGACCACGGCGGCCAGGTGCTCGCGCAGGTCGAGGGTGGATCCGGTCGCCAGCCGCTCGGCGTCGCGCAGTTGTCGAAGCGGCCCGATCGGAGCAGCCCGCTGGGTCGCGCGATCCTGCTGCATCAGCGTGGTCGTCAAGGCGTCGAGATCGAGCCGTCCCAGCGCGGCGATCAGGGCCTGGCGGACTGGTTCGGTCTCGGCGCGCAACGCCGGACCGTCGCCGAAGTCGATCTGGACGGGGAGTGAGTGCCGGATCGCCGGATCATCGGCAAGCGTGCGCAACGCCTGCTGCACCAGCTTCTCGGCCAGGGCGTGCCGGGTCCAGGTGTGCACCCCGATCGTCAGATGGGTACTCACCCCGCCCAGGGCGGTGGCGGCGTGGAGGAACCCGCGGGGGAGGTAGAGCACGTCCCCGGGGCGCAGCACCGCCTCGATCAACGGTGACTCCTGAGCCCGTCGTTCGACCGCGCCGCGCCGATCCGTCCACGGCTGGTCGCGCAACGGGGCCTCATGCACCGGCTGATGGATCTGCCAGCGCTTCTCGCCCTCGAGCTGGATGACGAAGACGTCGTGGACGTCGTAATGATGGCTGAAGCCCTGGTTCTGCGGTGGGGTGACGTAGGCATTGGCCTGGACCGGATGGCCGAGCTCCGCCGCGAGTTGCTGGCAGAAGGCGATCACCGGTGGCCACATCCGGTGCAGGCCCTGGAGGACCAGGGTCGAACCGTCGGCGAACAACCGGACCAGCTTGTCGTCGCTCACCTGGTCGGCGACTCCGGCACCGACGCCACCCGGAGCCGTGAACTGCTGCTCGGGCAGGGTGTTACCGGCCTTCGCGACCCGCAGGAACGGGGTGCGCAGGCCACGCTCGGAGACCAGCTCGTCGACCGCGTCGCCGGTCAGCAACTCGGTTGGCGGATCCGCCAGGTCGGCCGCCTCGGTGAGCAACGCCTGGCGGCCCCAGAATGCGTCGGCGAACCGGTCGGCGCCGACACCGACCAGTCTGGACAGGGCAGAGGGCCCGGCGGTGCCGAGCCCTCCCACCATCGATTCGGTCAAGGCTGAGGCGTTCCTCAGCGGTTGCCGGCCGAGCCGTCAGCTCCGCCGTCCTGGACGCCCGGGGTGCCACCGGCGCCGCCATCGGCCGGACCTTCGGCTCCACCGTCAGCGCCACCGTCGGCGCCGCCGTCGGCTCCGCCGTCGGCTCCACCGTCGGCTCCACCGTCCGCACCGCCGTCGGCTCCGCCGTCGGCGCCGCCGTCGGCGCCGCCGTCGGCTCCGCCGTCAGCGCCGCCGTCAGCGCCGCCGTCAGCTCCACCGTCGGCGCCGCCGTCAGCACCGCCGTCGGCTCCGCCGTCAGCACCGCCATCGGAAACGCCGGTCACGCCGCCGGCGCCACCATCGGCCGGACCCTCGACCGTGCTGTCCGCGCCACCGTCGGCTCCGCCGTCCTGGATGCCCGGAACGCCGTCGGCACCGCCGTCGGCCGGGCCGTTCAGATCCGCTACGCCTTCGCTGGGTGTCTCGCTCATCGATCCTCCGAAGATGTCGAGCCCGTCGCACGGGCTGGTTCAGACAGCGGCTCGTTGACGCTGTAAATGCCACTCTTCCACCCGGCCCCAACCCCTCGTCGGCCGGGTCGCGGAGGCCGGAAGTCGTGCTCACACGACTGTCGGTGGCACCGACTAGGGTCCACCTCGTGACCGTCGAACCGAGCCCGTGGATCAGCCACGAGGCCATCATCGAGCTCGTCGGTCACGACGCCTTCACCCGGGCGATGGCGCTGGTTCGCACCGGCCAGGTCAGCGGCGTCGAGCTCGACGAGGAGACGCTGGTGCTGACCGGGCGGGTCCGCGGGAGCCACCGCGACGCGTACGCGGTGACCATCCAGCTGGCCAGCTCGCGATCGGGGGGGATGACCGCCTACCGCAGCCGCTGCAGCTGCCCGATCGTCACCGACTGCAAGCACGCCGCTGCGGTGCTGATCGTGGCCCGGCAGCTCGACGCCGCGTCGCGGGTCGGGCGTCCGGAGTGGCAGAAGACGGTGGAGAAGCTGCTCGCCGGCGCGGTCGATCCGGCACCCGGCGATCCGGCCCACCTGGCGTTGGAGTTCGGGGTCGAACAGGTCCCGGCCTTCCGGGACTATCCGGGCCGACAGGATCTGCGTATCCGCCCCGCGCGTCGTGGGCGATCCGGGCGGCTGGGTGCGGTCCGGGATCAGCTGGGACGACCTGGATTTCGTTTCCCGCACGGCGGTCCCCGAACATCGTGAGCTGCTGCTGCAGTTCCGGGCCGCGGCCGGCAACCAGGCCCGGTTCAACCTCCCGCGTAGTGCCTGGCTGTCGCTCGGGGCGGTGAGCAGCGGCTTCTGGCGGCTGCTGGCCGAGACGTCGGCGGCCGGACTGACCGTGATCACCGCGAAGCCGCTGGTCGGACCGCTGGTGCTCGACCGAGCTGCGCGGGTCGAGCTGGAGGTGAGCCGTTCGGCCGAGGGTCTCGAACTGAGGCCCCAGGTGCTGCTCGACGGTGCCGGTGCCGAAGCCGGAGCCGAGAGCGCCGCGGTCGAAGCAACGGCGCTCGGCCTGATCGGCGAGCCGGCCCACGGCCTCTTCCGGCTCGAACGGAGCGAGGGCGAGGGTGAGCAGCAGCTGACCCTGATCCGGCTCGCCGGTGAACTGGGCGCCGAATTGCGGCAGTTGATGCTCCATGCCCGCCCGCTCCTGGTGCCACGTGCCGACGAAGCCCGGTTCCTGGTCGACTTCGGGCCGGCGCTGAGTCGCGGCCCGGGGTTGCGGGTGCGCGACCCCTCGATCGTGATCCCGACCCCGGCGCGGCCGGTGGTCGAGCTCGACCTCGGCTACGAGCCCGATCACCGGCTGCGTCTGCGCTGGGGACTGCGCTACGGCGCGGGGGAGACCGCGGTGCGATTCGCCCTCGACGAGATGCCACAGCCGTTCGGGGTCCGGGACCCGGAAGCCGAGGATCGATTGTGGGCCGAGTTGCGGCTGCCCGTGGACGCCTTCCCACAGCTCGCGGCGCTCGGCGGACCGGCGGGTCGGCCGGCACCGCGGGCCCTGCTCCACGGGATCGCGGCCGGCACCTTCGCCGTCGAGGTGGTGCCCCGTCTGACCGCCGCGGGGGTGACGATCACCACGAGCGGCCAGGTGGTCGACTATCGCCATAGCCTGGCCGAACCGGCCATCAGCGTGACCACGGTGCCACGGCGGGACCGCTCCGACTGGTTCGACCTGCGCGTGCTCGTCCAGGTGGACGGCGAAGAGGTGCCCTTCGACGAGCTGTTCGTTGCCCTCACCACCGGTGAGAATCATCTGATCCTGCCCACCGGGGTGTTCTTCACCCTCGATCGGCCCGAGTTCGCCCAGTTGCGGATGCTGATCGAGGAGGCCCGGGCGCTGCAGGAGCCGGATGAACCCGAGCTCACCATCAGCCGGTTCCAGGGCAGCGCGTGGGACGAGTGGGTTGATCTCGGCCAGACGGTCGACCAGACCGCCGGCTGGCAGCGCCGGGTCCGCGGTCTCGATCTCGAGAACGGCATTGAGCCGGTCGATCCTCCGACGGGTCTGCACGCCGAGCTGCGGCCCTATCAGCTGGACGGGTTCCGCTGGCTCAATTTCGTCCACGAGCAGCGGTTGGGCGGCATCCTCGCCGACGACATGGGGCTGGGCAAGACCCTCCAGGTGCTCGCGCTGATCATGCGGGCCCGAGAGCAGCGCCCCGGCGACCCGCCATTCCTGGTCGTCGCACCGACCAGCGTGATCAGCACCTGGCGGCAGGAGGCCGAACGCTTTGCTCCGGACCTGCGGGTGGTCTGTCTCAGCGAGTCGAGCGACCGGTCGCGGAGCTCGATCGGCGAACGGGTTGCGGGTGCCGGTGTGGTCCTCACCTCGTACGCGCGGCTGCGGCTGCGGGTCGAGGCGCTCGCCGAGCTCGACTGGTCGGGGCTGATCCTCGACGAGGCCCAGTTCGTCAAGAACTACCGGTCGCGGACCCACCAGAGCGCTCGCCGGATCGGGGCTCCGGTGACGATCGCGCTCACCGGCACGCCGCTGGAGAACAGCCTGATGGACCTCTGGGCCCTGCTGTCGCTCACCTCGCCAGGTCTTTTCCCGTACGCCGACCGCTTCGCCGAGTACTACCGCCGCCCGATCGAGCGCGACGGCGATCGAGCCCGGCTGGCGCAGCTGCGCCGGCGGATCCGGCCGTTGATGCTGCGCCGGACCAAGGAAAGTGTGGCCACCGAGCTGCCGCCGAAGCAGGAACAGGTGGTCGAGATCGAGTTGCACCCGAAGCACCGTCGGATCTATCAGACTCACCTGCAGCGTGAACGGCAGAAGGTGCTGGGTCTGGTCGACGATCTGGAGACCAACCGCTTCACCATCCTGCGGTCGCTGACCCTGCTCCGGCGACTCAGCCTCGACCCGGTCCTGGTGGACGACGCGTACGAGGGAATCCCCGCCGCCAAGATCGATGCGGTCGTCGACGATCTGACCGAGCTGGTCGCCGAAGGACACCAGGCGCTGGTCTTCAGCCAGTTCACCTCGCTGCTGGCTCGATTGCGCGGTCGACTCGACGAGGCCGGCGTGGCCACCGCGTATCTGGACGGTCAGACCCGCAGCCGCGACCGGGTGATCGCGAGCTTTCGGGATCGCAGCGCCCCGGTCTTCCTGATCAGCCTGAAGGCCGGCGGATTCGGGCTGAATCTGACCGAGGCCGATTACGTCTTCGTCCTCGACCCCTGGTGGAATCCGGCCGCCGAGGCCCAGGCGGTCGACCGGGCCCATCGGATCGGACAGAACCGGACGGTGATGGTCTACCGGTTGGTGGCGACCGGCACGATCGAACAGAAGGTGATGGAGCTGAAAGCCCGCAAGTCGGCGCTGTTCACGTCGATGTTCGGCGATGAAGCCCTCGCGACCGCGACCCTGTCCGCCGACGAGATCCGCGGGCTGGTGTCGTAGTCCGCCGAGCCCCGAGTCCGGACGATCGACCGAACCGATACCTCGATGTTCGTGTCCGCTATTGGACATGGCCGGAAGGTGACATTTCCCTCGACACGATTACACGGCCGGGCTAATTTCATCACGTCGGAGTCCGGCCTGCCGGTATTCGACGGGCATCGCCCTTGACAACGTTCGCTACGGCGAGCGTTCCTCTATGGGGGAGGGAAACGTCTGGGTTGTGACCGCGGTGGGTGCGTTTCACGGTGGAGGCGAGCACAGCACGCTGAATCGGTCGAAACGGGAGACGCACTCACCGATGCACACCAGCTCGGATGAACGCCTGCGCCGACCGTGGCTCCGCGCGGGCAGCGCGCTACCGGCGGCCTTCGGTCGAAGTGCATCCTGCTGACGCGGTGGAGATCGGACACTCCGAGGCACTCTGCCGACCCGCGGGGGAATACTGACTCAATCCTGAGCTTTGCTTAATTCTGCCCGCACGCGGCCCCGAGCCGGATCCAGCACGCTTTCCCGCAGACAAGCACCCCGTCGCATCGATTCAGCCCGATACCGAAGGGAACTTGTCGCGCTGCTCGCAGGGGCGGCAGGCCGACGCGCTGCGAGGGGGGCGGAGGCCGCACGAGGGTCGCACGGGGGTGCGTACCCATGGCTACGGATCCGTCCGCGGACGGATCCGGGGGGATCGGCTCGGGCGCTGGGCGTCCGGGTCGAGCTCCAAGGGGACGATGGGTGAACCGGTGGCTTCTGACGACGAGATCATGGCGCAGTTCGTGCGCGACTATCTCGACCTGCTCGACGATCGGGTCTCCCGTATCGCGCTGACCCTAGAGGCCGGCGACGACATGAATGCCCACATCGCCCTGCTGAGCCTGGAGTCCACCAGCTTCATGGTCGGACAGACCGAGCTGGCCAAGCTGGTCGGTCTGCTCCGCAGCGACCTCGAGGGTCGCCGGCGCGCGAACATGTCGGCCCTGATCCGAGCCATGACCATCGAAGCCGGCCAGGTTCAGGCGCGGCTCGCGGTCGGTCAGCCGCGCTGACCAGGCAAACCGTCGCGCGAGGGTTTCCGGCTAGCGCCGAGCCTCGGCCAATCGGTAGCCGACCCCGCGTACGGTCTCGATGTAACGCGGTGAACTCACCGGGTCGTTGAGCTTGCGACGCAGGTTGGCCATGTGCACCTCGACCGCCCGACGGTCCGAGTCATTGACGTAGCCGGTCGCCGATTCGCCCCGCAGTTCCAGCGCCAGGGTGTCCTTGGAGATGACTCGACGGTTGCCCTCCATGATGGCGAGCAGCAGATCGAACTCACTCCGGGTCAACTCCACCGGGAGCACCGTCCAGATCGCAGAGCCACATGTCGGCGTTGATCCGCAGCCCGTTGTGCGCCAACCAGCCACCGTCGTCATCGGTACGTCCGTTGATGTCAGGTCGGACCTGGGTGTCGGTGGCCGTCCGGGACGGGGTGGACGCACTGGCCGAGGAAGCCGGGCCGTTCCGCACCGCGGCCACGGGCGTCGTCGCCTCATCGGATCGGCTGAGATGGTAGCGGCGCAGCATGGCCTCGATGCGCGCCCGTAGTTCGCGCGGCCGGAACGGCTTGGTCAGATAGTCGTCGGCGCCGGCGTCGAGCCCCATCAGGGTGTCGATCTCCTCGTCGCGGGCCGACAACATGATGATGTACGTGGTGCTGAAGCTGCGGATCTGCCGCGCCACCTCGAAACCGTCCATCCCGGGCAGGCTGATGTCCAGGGTGGTCAGGATGGGGTTGAATTCCCGGATCGCCGCGATACCTTCCGGCCCGTTCGATGCCGCGTGGCAGACGAATCCGGCCTGGTCGAGGATTGCATGGAGGAGATTGCGAATGTCACCATCGTCTTCGATGATGACCGCTTCGCGCCGGGGCAACATGCCTCCAAAATCCTGGGCGGTCATGAGAACGTCACCGCATAATAGGTCTGGGTGTCGATGGCCGTCATCTCGATGTCCGCGTGGTGCTTCAACAAAGCCGCGAGCCTTTCGTTGAATCGGAGCACGGTGTCGTTGTAGTGGCAGATATCGTACGCGACTACCACCCGGCGACCGGTCATCCGCCGGATACCCATCTCGAAGATGGTCTCGAGCAGGCCGCGGCAACGGGGCGTCGACCGGGCCACGGTGAAGCCGAGGTAATAGACGGCCCGCTCGCGCCATTCCACCGGATACCGGGCGGCGAAGTACTCGGGGCTGATCCACGGGACGGTCTCGAGGTGATCGGTCAGCGTCGTCAATCCGACGGCCTCGCCGGTCTCGGACCAGGCCACGAACTTGTCGACTCGCGGATCGTCGAGTTGACCGTAGAACTCGGCCGGGGTGAGCACCTGCCGGGCGGCCGAGCGGGCCCGCAACGGGCCGAAAGCCGCGTTGTAGAGGGCGTGGAAGTCATCCGCCCGCTCACCGGTGATCAGCGACTCCCGGGTGAAGCTCCACGGACCCGTGCGGCCGACGAACTCCGACTCGCCGCCAGCGGACAAAGTCAGAGCCCCCGATTCGCGCACGCAGGTCACCACGATTCCGTCCGATACGAGGCGATCGCCAGGGCGCAGACGGGACGATCATGACATTCGGCCGACGCCACCACGGTTCCGACCGTGGTGTAGCGACCCCCGCGGCTGACCGACATGGCGGCCAGTGAGGCCTCGATGTCACGCCGCACGACCGCCTCGGAGAAGCCCGAATGCTCCACGAACAACCCGGCACCCGACCCGTCGTCCCGGAGCGACCAACCCAGACCGGCCCAGGCCTGTTCGCCGGGCGAGCTGGCGTACGCGTCGGCATACACGCAGTAGAGGAGATCGCCGTGGCCCGCCCGGGCCGCGGGTTCGAGGGGACCCTCGATCAGGGTCGAGGCCGGGGGGATCACCGAGCTCAGCCGGATCAGGTTGAGGTCGCCGACCCCGCACGCCATCAGGGCGGCGTCGAACGCCGAGAGCCGAGTCGGTCCGCTGCCGGCCGCACCGCTGAGGCTGATCGTCAGTGGGGCCGTGGGTGACGGCCTGACCGCAGAAGCGGTCGCCGGGGGATACGCCAAACGAAGGTCCACGCCTACTCCTCTTGCGCGCCGAACCCCCGAATAGCCGCTTCTGCCGAGTGCTTAAGGCTTCAGCGTATCGGTCGGATCAATGCCGCGTCTCGGCCGGTGCCCGCCCGCGGACGGAATTTTCGCATTCGTCGGCCGCGTCCGCGGGGATCGGCGCAAAGGCCGAGTCGGAGACGGGCAGCGTGAAGCGGAAGATCGAGCCCCCGTCCGGGTTCGCGACCGCCCACATCCGGCCACCCAGCTTCTCCACGATGCTCCGGCTGATGGCGAGTCCCAATCCGGTCCCACCCTTCTCCCGCGCGTCGGAGGAGTCGACCTGGGAGAACCGGGCGAAGACGCTGTCCAGCTGGTCCTCGGGGATGCCGCGGCCACGGTCGACGACGGAGAACTCGATGTAGCGGCCGCGGCGATGGGCGCCGACGGTGACCTGGGATCCGGGCGGGGAGAACTTGATGGCGTTGCCCACCAGGTTGAGCAGCGTCTGGTCCACCCGGTCCGCGTCGGCGAGCACCTCACCCTCGACATCGCCCACCACGACCGGTACGCCGGCTTCTGCGGCGATCACCTGGACCTGACCGACGGCGCCGTCGATGAGAACACGGGCGGAGTGGGGCGCGACGTCGAACGACAACACGCCGGATTCGACGCGCTCGATGTCGAGGATCTCGTTGATCAACCGGGTCAACCGCTCGCAGCTGACCAGCGCGATGTCGACCATCCGTGCCGCCGGAGCGCTGACCTCACCGAGCGCGCCGCCCGCGATGAGTCCCAGCGAACCGCGGATGGCGGTCAGCGGCGTACGTAGCTCGTGGCTGACCATGGACACGAACTCGCTCTTCATCCGGTCCACCTCCTGCCGCTGCGTGACGTCGCGGAACACCACGACCGCACCGATCGACGACCCGTCGGCGATCAGCGGGGACGCTGTCACCTCGACGGGGACCACCTGCGCGTCCGCCCGTACGTAGCGGTCCTCCTCGGCGCTGGTCACGTCCTGGTTGCGGACTGCTTCGGCGATGTAGCAGGCCTCGAACGGGAACGGGGTGCCGTCCGGCGCCGCAGCGTGGAAGGCTTCGTGGGCGTTGCGGCCGATGAGTTCGTCCTGGGCGAACCCGAGGATCCGCGCCGCCGCCGGGTTGATGAAGGTGATGCTGCCGTAGCGATCGACCCCGTAGATGCCGTCGCCGACCGAATTGACGACCAGTTCGCTGCGTTGGGCGACCTCACGGAGCGATCGACCGCGCTCGACCACGCGTTTCTCCAGGATCCGGCGCAGGCGTTCGTTGTCGATCACCAACAAGATCTGACGCGCGAGGACGCAGAACAGCACGACCAGCCAGAGCGCCCCGGATGAGGTGAAGGCGTTGGGGTCGCTCCGGATCAGGCTGATCACCGCCGCCCCGGGCACCAGCAGCAGCATCAACACCGTGCCCGGCACCGGGGAGGACTCGGTGGCCAGCTCGCCGCACGGCCGGGCGCCGCTGTCGGGGCTGCTGACCGCCAGGGTGATCAGCAGATACCCGGCCAGCCACCCGATGTCGACGATCGAGCCGAACTGGAACCTTCCGGTCCGGGCGACGACGGCCGCGAACGCGAGGTCCGAGCAGGACACCGCGGTGAACCCCAGGGCGGCCAGTCCGAGGACCAGGCGGTCGCGCGGCGCAGCCCGCAGGGTGAGCAGCAACGCCACCGTCGCGAGCCCGATGTCGACCACGGCGACCATCGGGGACGACGGCATGCTGTAGTCGTCGTTGAGGATGTCGGGGACGACGGTGACGCTGGCCATGAAGAGCACGGACCCACCGATGACCACACCGTCGAGCACCATCCGGGCCAGATCCGTGCCCCGCCGCCGGGCCAGGGGGAAGGTGACCATCCCGCCGATCCCGAGGATCAGCCCGACGAGGAGGAGGACGTCCCCCGGGGCACCCTGCTCGGGGGTGGAGCCGACGATCATCATCACCACGTTCGAGGCGGCGACCAGCACCGCGGCGACGGTGAAACATCCCCAGGCGGTCCGACGCCGACCCGTGCTGGTCCAGAACCGGTAGCCGAAGCTGGCGGTCAGCAAGACGCCGGCGCTGGTCAGACCGATGCCGCTGGTGTAGCGCTTGACGTCGCCCGGCAGGTCACTGAGCAGGACCGCAGCAAAGAGAACGACGATCACCGCCGCAGCGGTCGGGCGGCGGAGTCGCCAAGCCCCCCGGACCCGGGGACCAGGCAGTCCCTCCATGGCCGAAAGCTACCACCGCGTTCGCGCGAAGCCGCAGGTCACAGCTCGGCCAAGGCCCGGCGGACCGGGCTGCGCGCCCTGCCCCCAGACGTAGGCTGACCGACCATGGGGGCCGAGGCGACAACCGAACGAGCACGCAGGGTGCTGGTCGTCGACGACGACGTCCTGCTGCTCGAGGTGGCCCGGGCCGCGCTCGAGCTGGTCGGCGGATGGACGGTCCTGACGGCGATGTCCGGCGCCGAGGCGGTCGACGTGGCTCACCGCGAGCGCCCCGACGCGGTGCTGCTCGATGTGATGATGCCCGGGGTCGACGGCCCGTCGACCATGGACGCCCTGCGGTCGGATCCCCGCTCCCGTCACATTCCCGTGGTGTTCCTGACCGCCAAGGGTTCGAGTGCCGAACGGGCCGACTGGGCCCGACGCGGCGTCACCGGCGTGATGGCCAAGCCGTTCGACCCGATGACCCTGTCGAGCGAGCTGGCCGGGTTGCTCGGTTGGTCGGTGCCGCGATGACTGATCACGAGTCGCCGCCGGCCCCGGACCCCGACGATCCGATCCACGAGGCGGTGCGGGCGATCGGCGAACATGCCCGCCGGGCCAATCTCGATCGGGCCGCCCAGCTCGCGGAGGCCCTCTCGTCGGCCGGAACCGGGCGTCTCGATCGGGCCGGCCGGGTGGCCGCGGCCGATGTCGCGCACCAGCTGGTCGGGTCGGCCGGCACGTTCGGCTTCCGAGATGTCTCCCAGATCGCCGTCGAGCTCGAACAGTTCTTCACCGCCGGTGTCGACGGCGACGAGCGGCAGCTCGCGGATGCCCGCGACCAGCTGCGGATGATCGAGGAGCAGCTGGCCGCCCGACCAGGCGATCAGCGAACGGCGTAGTGGTTGGTCCGCGCTGACCAGGTCCGCGTCGTCCGGCGATGCAGCAACCACGCCGACAGGATCCCGCCGATGGCGCCACCCAGGTGGGCCTGCCAGCTCACGTCGGCCGCTCCGGGCAGCACGCCCCAGATCATGCCGCCGTAGAACACCATGATGACCACAGCCAGGACGACCTGGCCCGGTCGGCGGGTCCACAGGCCGCGGGCGAGCAGGTAGGTCAGCCAGCCGAAGATCAGTCCGCTCGCTCCCAGGATGATCGTGTCGGGCGGGGTGAGCAGCCAGGCCAGCAGACCCGACGAGGTCACGCTGACCAGGGAGGAGATGGCCCAGCGGGCGATCCCGCTGAGCAGCACCAAGAAGCCGAGGACGAAGAACGGCACCGAGTTGCTGATCAGGTGCTCCCACCCCGCGTGCAGGAGCGGGGCGGCGTAGATCTCGGGCAGCCCATCCACCCGCTGCGCCTGGATCCCGTAACTGTCGAGACGTTGACCACTGAGCTGATCGACGAACTCGATGCCCCACAGGAGCGCCAGCAGCGCCCCCATCACCACAGCTGCCGACAGCGGCCGGATCGGCGCTGCGGTGGTCGTCGGGGGCATCGGCACTCCTCGTGGCGTACGGGCCTCCAGCGTGCCCGATCCGGACAAATTCCCCTCGCGTACGCGATCGCCCGCGTTCGCGACGGTCCGCGTACGAGCCGGCCCGCGTCCGAGCCGGTCCGTCAGCTGACGGCGACGGTGGCGTGACTGGTGCGCACGGTGTCGGGCTCGATCCAGATCGCCGATCCGCTGACCCGGCGGGCCTCGTGCACCCCGTGAGCGGGCCAGCCACTGCAGGGGGTGAGGGTGAGAAAGTGCCCGCGCTGGAACCACGGGTAGCCCCGCCGACCGCCCGCCTCGAGCGAATACCAGGCGTGGGGCCAGGCTTCTCCGTCCCAACTGAGGTCGACGGTCAGACCGGGGCGGGCGATCCGCATGGCGGGGTCGCTGAAGTCGGTCAGGTACGCGAGCCGGGTCTCGCCGGACTGTGCGTCGGGGAGCCGCCGGAGATTGATCATCGACCGACTGCCATGGCTTCGCGGCCACGGCGTCACGTCGTCGTAGTGGGTGTTGAAGCTGACGGCCGGATCGGGGTGGACGACGCTCGCCCCGGCATCGACCACCGTGTCCGGGCCGAGCAGGTCACGACCGAAGGTCAGCTGCTGGCCCCAGACGGCCTCGATGGCTTCCCCGCCCACATTGCGCACGGTCTCGGTGAGCGTGGCCTCACGACCCCGCAGGGTGATCGTCTTGGTCAGCTCGAACGGTGACCGGGCCAGGCGCCCGGTCATCACCACGGAGTCGTCGGTGTGGTCCCAGTCGAGCCCGCAGAGCCGTGCTTCGCCGTCGAAGCCGAGCTCGACCCCGTGGGCCGCAGTCGCGTCCCCGGCGTTCGGAAAGACGGTCTGCCAACCGCCGGGCCAATCGTCGAGCATCACCGTCTCCGCCGACCCGGGGAGCGATGGACTGCCGACCCGACGCAGACTCCACGGCGGGTTCCACAACACCTGGGCGCCGTCGGACGCACGGGCCAGGGACCAGATCGTGCCCCCGAGCCCGGGCAGCACCTCGAGGCGGACCTCGTCGGTGGCCAGGGTCAGTACGTCCCAGCCGCGGTGGTCACGCCGGTCGAAGTGGGTCACCAGCGGAGTGTATGACCCGGATCAGTCGGGGACGCGCAGCGCGGTGACGGTCTGTTCGAGCTCGTCGCTCATCAGCAGGGTGACGTCGCCGCGGGGGATGTCGAAGGCCAACTGACCCCGCACCGACTCGCCGGCGGTCAGGGTGCCCATCTCGAGCATGTCCCGCCCGGCGCCCTCCTCGGCGAAGTCGAACAGCTTGCCCCGCTGGTCGAAGGCCTGGAAGTTATAGGGGTCGTAATCGAACTGGCCGTCGGTGCACACGATCTCGACCTCGACCCGCAGATAGTTGCCGTTGGCCGGTTTCAGGCCACCGCCGCTGACCCAGCTGCGGGCGACCATCCGCAACGTCCCGGAACCGTCGCTGCTGGTGAAGGCGATCTCGCCGTCGTCGGAGGGTGTGGCGCTGGGTGCGCTCGGTCGGGTCGGTGGGGCGATGTGGGTGTCGGCGTAACGGGCCATCAGGCTGGCCGCGACCACGATCAGCGCCACCAGGGCGATCGCGGCGATGCTGATCACCGTGGGGCGGCGCGACGGTCGATGGTCGGGCCGACCGACGGGCGGTGGCGGGGGCGACGACGCGCGGCCCGAGGGAGTCGGGACCGCAGGCGGGAGGAACATCGGGCCGCTCGAGGACGGCCGGATGCCCGGGGCCGGGTCGTCGGGTGTGGGATCCATCGGGGACCACGCTAGCGCGACCGGGTCTTCATCGGCGGCGCCGACGGTGCGTTATCCACAGGTGGCGGGGGCGCCGAGCGCTTGTCCACAGATTTCGGCGGGGGCGGCACGAAACGCCCCGACCTTCGCATCCTCCAGATATGAGAACTCTTCGACACACTCCCGGCGGCCGACGATGACCCGCGGCCGCATCACACGCCGGTTCGCGAAGCCGTCGGAAAAGGCCCGCAGGGCGCACCGTACCCCCGCACCGCACCGCACCCCCGTTCCGGGCGGCGCCGCTCCCGACGGGCGGACCCGACTGCGGGTCGGGCACACCGAGGATCTGCTCGCGATGATCCCGTACCTGCTCGGCTACCACCCGGAGGAGGCGGTGGTGGCTGTCCTGGTCCGCGACGGCCGGGTCCACGTCGGCATGCGGATGGAGGTGCCGCCGACCGACGCCCACGCGGAAGCCAGTTCGAGCCTGGCGGAATATGTGGAGGCCATCGGCATCCGGGAGAAGGCCACCGGCGTGGCCCTCATCGGCTACAGCGCCGATCGGCCCGGTCTCGACCGGTTGCTGACCGGCATGATGGATGCGTTCACGACTCTGGAGCTGCTCGACGTCTACAGCGTCGACGGGCAACGCTGGTGGTCGCTCACCTGCAACGGACCCTGCTGCCCGTTCGAGGGCGTGCCCTACGACCTGGAGTCGAACGCGCTGGCCGCGGAGGCGGTGTACGCCGGGCTGACGGCGGCAGCGCGGCGGGAGGACCTCGACTTCTGGGTCCGCGGTCCGGATC
This sequence comes from uncultured Actinomycetota bacterium, assembly GCA_963815905.1. Lineage (GTDB taxonomy): Bacteria > Actinomycetota > Actinomycetes > Propionibacteriales > Propionibacteriaceae > Microlunatus. Next base: position 59,571 of record CAWFIO010000012.1, read on the forward strand.
CCGCCGACGTGCCGCGGCTCGAGGCCGAAGCCCGCCGAATCGCCTCGGGCGGTGGTCCGCGGGACCGGATGACCACGGTCTCGGAAGTCCTCGCCCTGGTCGCCGGTTCGACCGAGCCCGCTCCGGACGAAGAGATGAGCTTGCGGCTGGCCACGGCGGTCCGCGACCTGACGACCCGGGACATGGCGTGGGCCTCGATCCGGCGCGAGGACGCGGACCGTCACGCGCGGCTGTGGCACCGGGTCGTCGCGCAGGTGCCGCCGGGGCTCTCCGCGGCCCCCCTCGGCCTGATGGCCCTGGCCTTCTGGATCGGCGGCAACGGCTCGTTGCTCAACATCTGCGGAGACCGACTTCGCGAGTTGCACCCGGACTACTCGCTGGGTCGGTTGTTGCTGAGCATGAGCAACAACGGAGTACCGCCGACCGCCTGGGCCGACCTGGCGGCCGAACTCCGCGACGGCTTCGGTCTGACCGACTACCTCGAGGAGGCGGCGGGCTGAGCGGCCGTGGCGCCAGCCTTGGTCAGCAGGCCGGTGAGATTTGGGAAAGACCGGGCAGGCCGAGGTCGGCACTACGAGGTGAGGTGGACCGCTCGCCTTCGGCGCGGGTCGTGGTCAACGAGTCGGAAGGGCCTGTTTGGGTGGAGAGGCCTGGCGAATTCGCTGGAGGTGACGCCAGGAGGTGCCAGGGGGGAGCGCGGCATGCGGGAGGGGGTATCCGCGAGGGTCGCCGGGTGGTGATCGGCGCAGTCGAGTGTGGGTGAGAGGGCAAGTCTGGCGGGGAGCGTGTCAGCGACGGGCCGGTCGGGACGCCGCGGCCGTTGACGCCCTCGACTCGAGCGGGTCCGACGGTCGCTCAGGTGTCGGAATCGGCATCCGCCAGCCGGTGTCTTCGCGCGCCCCGCTCCCGTCAGGCTTCGTGTCGTCGCCAATCGCGCCGTTCGCCTACCGTCGGGGGTGCTTCGCCGAAGGCGATTCGACCGGTCGGCGCCGTTACCGCGTTCACCGCCGTAGTCATGCACGGTGCCCGGAGTCGTGCACGGTGCCCGGAGTCGTGCACGGTGCCCGCAGTCATGCACGGTGCCGGGATCGTGCACGCCAAGCGGACTCACCTCACGCAGAAATCACCGCGCCATGGATCGGTTCGAACTTCGCTGCCCATTGACGCCATGCGGTCGACGGTAGGGCGCC
>CAWFIO010000013.1:0-759077 GCA_963815905.1 uncultured Actinomycetota bacterium
ACGTACCACTTCTGCTCGGAGCATTGCCGGGCGAAGTTCGACGCCGACCCGACGGCGTACGCCGTCGCGATCCGACCGCACCCACCCTTCGGTGGAGCCGGTAGTGGTTTCAGCCGGTGAGGAGGTCGAGTACACCTGTCCGATGCATCCGGAGATCCGGCAGCCGGGCCCGGGTGCCTGCCCGATCTGTGGCATGGCTTTGGAGCCGGTGGTGGTGACTGCGGACACCGGACCGAGTCCCGAGCTGGCGGACATGAGGCGAAGGTTCTGGATCGCTCTGGCCCTGTCGATCCCGGTGGTCATCTTGGAGATGGGCGGCCACCTGATCCCGGCCCTGCGCCAGGTGGTGCCGCCGTCGGTCTCGACCTGGGTTCAGCTGGTGCTGGCCACGCCGGTCGTGCTGTGGGCGGGCTGGCCGTTCTTCACCCGCGGCTGGGTGTCGGTTCGCACGCTCAAGCTGAACATGTTCACCCTGATCGCGATGGGCACCGGCGTGGCGTGGCTGTTCAGCGTCGTCGCGACGGTCGCGCCGGGGGTGTTTCCCGATTCGTTCCGGGGCATGGGCGGAACCGTAGATGTCTACTTCGAGGCCGCAGCGGTGATCACCGTGCTGGTGCTGCTGGGTCAGGTGCTCGAGCTGCGGGCCCGCGACCAGACCTCCGGGGCCATCAGGGCCTTGTTGGACCTCACCCCCAAGACCGCGCACCGACTCGACGCGAAGGGCACCGAGGAGGAGGTGAGCCTGGACCTGGTGCAGATCGGGGACCGGCTCCGGGTCCGGCCGGGCGAGAAGGTGCCCGTCGACGGCATCGTTGAGAGCGGCCGATCCGCGTTGGATGAAGCACTCGTCACCGGTGAGTCGATGCCGGTCACCAAAACCGAGGGCGATGCGGTCATCGGCGGCACCCTGAACCAGACCGGGTCTCTGGTGGTCCGGGCCGACAAGGTCGGCCGGGACACGATGCTCGCCCGGATCGTTCAGATGGTGGCCGAGGCGCAACGCTCCCGGGCTCCCATCCAGCGGACGGCGGACCGGGTGGCCGCCTGGTTCGTGCCGGCTGTTCTGCTCATCGCCGTGGTCGCCGCCGTCATTTGGGGCACCGTCGGTCCCGAGCCACGGCTCGCGCACGCCCTCATCGTTGCCGTGGCCGTGCTGATCATCGCCTGCCCCTGCGCGCTCGGGCTCGCCACACCCGTCTCGATCATGGTCGGCGTCGGCCGCGGAGCCGGACTCGGCGTCCTGATCAAGAACGCCGAAGCGCTCGAGCGGATGGAGAAGGTCGACACCCTCGTCGTCGACAAGACCGGCACCCTGACCGAGGGACGACCCTCGGTCACCCACATCGCCCCGTCGGCCGGCTTCGACCGCGATGACATCCTGGCCCTGGCCGCCGCGGTGGAACGCCCATCAGAGCATCCCCTGGCCCGCGCCATCGTCAACGCGGCCGAGAAGGCCGGCCTGGTTGTTCCGGAGGTGACCGACTTCGACTCCACCACGGGCAAGGGTGCCATCGGCACGGTGCAGAACCGCCGTGTCGTGGTCGGCAGCTCCGCTTTCCTGCTCGACAACGCCGTGGTTACCGGTTCGCTCACCACGTCAGCTGATGCGCTGCGCCGCGAAGGCGCCACCGCCATCTTCGTCGGCGTGGACGGTCACGCCGCCGCCATCATCGCCATCGCCGACCCGGTCAAGGACACCACCGCTGACGCCCTCCGCGCCCTACGGGCCGAAGGGATCGAGATCGTCATGCTGACCGGTGACAACCGGGTCACCGCCGAAGCGGTCGGGGTTCGCCTGGGCATCACCCGGGTCGAGGCCGAAGTCCTCCCCGACCACAAGAGCGACATCGTCAAACGGCTCCGCAACCAGGGCAAGGTTGTCGCCATGGCCGGCGACGGTGTGAACGACGCACCCGCCCTCGCCGCCGCCGACGTCGGACTGGCGATGAGCTCGGGCACCGACGTGGCCATCGAGAGCGCCGGGATCACGCTGCTCAGGGGTGACCTCACCGGTATCGTCCGGGCCCGGCAGCTCTCCCGCGCGACCATGTCCAACATCCGGCAGAACCTGGTGTTCGCGTTCATCTACAACGTGGCCGGCATACCCATCGCCGCCGGCATCCTCTACCCGGCCTTCGGGCTGCTCCTCTCTCCCATCATCTCCGCCGCCGCCATGGCCCTGTCCTCGGTCAGCGTCATCACCAACGCCCTTCGCCTGAAAACGCGACAGCTATGACCACAGTCCGCCTGATCAGGGGGCTCAGACTGTCTCTTGGCTGGGTTCAGATCTTCCCTCACCCCTGGCTCCGAGATGAGCCCGCGCCTTGACCAGGGGGCGCCACCGCATCGGCCCCTTGCGCCGCAAGGGACAGCTCAGGGCGACCAGGCCGCCCGACAGGCAAGAAGCGGCTGGCCCACGGCCGGCGAAGAAGCATCGGCATACCCCCCTCGGGTGTGCGATGTACCCTGGCTGGGCGCGTCGGACGCGTGACGCGGGCACGAGGCGGGAGGTGGGAACGGTGCGGGCTTGGTGTTGCGCTGCCCTTCAGGCCCGTCATAGATGGAGCCGCTGGCTGCACCGTGTGTTCCTGGCTTCAGCTTTGTGCGTGGTCGTGCTGGGTGTAATCGGGATGCATCAACTGTCGCTGGGCCACGACTTTGCCGCCTCGCCCGCCGCAGGTGGCCACGGGCTCGGAGCTGCGCACCTCGAGGTGGGTGGCCCTCGTCTGACCGGCGCAGGGCGGGATGTCCGTACGCCGGCAGCCGCCTGGGGTGCATCTTCGAGCGTCGGCGCCGATGCGTGTCCCGGCTGCGGACAGCACAGCATGGCGTTCAGCGCGTGCCTGTTGGCGCTGACGCTGCTCGTGCTGACCTGGCGGTTGAAGCCACCACAGGTACGACACCTCCCACCCCGATGGCTGCGCGGGCCCGCGACCGTGGTCGTACTGATCGGCCGGCCGCTGGCAGCGCTGTCCCTGACGGAGCTTTCGATACTTCGCACGTGAGACGACCTGAGTAGTTGACGCCTATCGACCGACCAGGCTACCCGCGCTCAGCCGTCGTCTCGGCCGGTCAACCCCTCATTAGAGGGACTCCTCCACACACATGCACCAGAAGGACTCGACCACATGATGAAGCAGCATGCAGTGAAGACCACCCTGACCGCGCTGACGATCGGCGTCACCCTCGGGTTGGCCGGATGCGGGAGCAGCAATAACGCGGGCGGGATGGGGGGCATGGACACCAGCACGTCGCCGATGTCGCAGATGCCGTCAACCAGCCCCAGCTCCACCGAAGCCTCGCCGAGCGCAAGTGCGGCGGCACAGTTCAACGACGCCGACGTCATGTTCGTCCAGGGCATGATCCCGCACCACAAGCAGGCCGTCGACATGAGCAACTCCCTGCTGAAAAAGACGGGTATCACCGAGGACACGACCGCCCTGGCCAAGCAGATCCAAGCCGCCCAGCAGCCAGAGATCACGACGATGGAAGGCTGGCTCAAGACGTGGGGCAAACCTGCGGATGGCGGCATGGACCACGGCAGCATGGGCGACGGTATGGCCACCGACGCACAGATGAAGGCGTTCGACCAGGAAGAAGGATCAGCGGCGGAGAAGGTGTACCTGGAAATGATGACCGAGCACCACCAGGGCGCGATCATGATGGCCCAGACGGAGCAGAAGGGCGGCAAAAACCCAGAGGCCATCCAGCTGGCGAAGAACATCGCTACCAGCCAGGATGCCGAGCTGACCACGATGAAGAAGCTTCTCGCCGCCTTGTAGCACCGCGAACGTCGGGAGGCGTCCGCCACACGGCATGCGCCGCCACTCGACGTCCTGGATTCGAGCTTCTCTCGGGCCCGCAACATCTCGAGGCCCGGGATGGACAACGCCACTGCCAGCGCGGCCTGCCGAGGAACCGCCCACCAACCAGGAGTACCGATGACGACGACCCTCACGTGCTACAGCCGCAGCCAGGTGGTCAAGGCGGAGTCCGAGGGCGAATTCGTCGACCTCGGCCAGGCGCACGCCGCCGGGCACGGACACCACCTGGCCCGCCGGGCGAACACGAGCGCGCCCGCATCCGCCCCCACAACCCCCCAGCAGTGACGTCCGCTACGGCCCGTCCATCCTTCCGAAAATCTTCGAAGGGGCTTTCCACCACCTCCACAAGTCCGCGGCCTATTCGCCAGGTCGCCGCTCTCGTCCTGGGTTTCTGCGTTGCCACCGTGGTAGCCGGCTGCAGCACCCCGACGGCCGACTCGACTGCACCCGGCCCGACCAGCACAGCAGCAACGCGCCAGGCGGCCGAGCTGGACAGCCACTCCTTACCGCCGTGGACGGGGCCCGCTGACGTGGCAGCGCGTGCGGCGGCGGCCGGGCTCGACCTGGGCCCGATGGGCCTGGCCGAGCATTACCACCCGCGGCTGTGGATCATCATCGGCGGCGCCGAAGTGCCGGTGGCCGGCGACGTTGGCGTCGATCCCGGGCGGCGGCGTGCGAACCATGAGCGGGCACAAGGTGACGCTCACCAGTAACGGCGCGCCGGTCACGGGCGACCCGGCGGACCTGCGGTTTCAGCCGGAGCAGAAGATCGTGCTGGAGCTGTCATGAACGCCGTCCACCTCGCCCGCCGGCTGAGCCCCTTGGTCTGGGCTCTGTCTGCCCGGGTGGCCATGGCGGTGTGATGATGAGCACCCCGACGGCATGGTCATGGGTTCTGACCGGGCTCGGCTCCCTCAGACCACGAACGCGTCATCCATCCTCCGAGCGACGGCAAAGACCTCCGGGCAGCAATGGCGATGCCAAGCGCCCGGAGGTCCTCCTCACCTGAACAAGGGCCGACCGTGAGACCGGCCGGCAGGCGAACCTACCGCAGCACGCCGCAGACGGCCGGATCAGTCGCTTCAGCCGGCAGCTTGGCGTTGATTTCACTGGCGCCGGCGCTGGCGAAGTCGTATTTGCCGTTGTTGTTGTAGTCGACACCGTGCACGACCAGCACGCCCTCCCCGCGGCGGATCGCGCTGGCCACGTCCTTGCTGGTCGTGATCTCGCGGCGGTAGTTGATGGTGCCCCCGGGTGCGGTGGAGAACCGGTCGACGTCCAGCGCGCTGCCCGGGTCGGTCTTGCCGCTGGTGGTCAGGGACACCGCGATCGGGCCATAACGGGGCACGCCCTCGGCGACATTGAGCCGGAAGTCATGGTTGGTGTCGTCGCGTACGGTGGGGCACTCGTGGGTGGCCTGCTCGCCGTAGTGGATGTGTGCGGCGTGCGGGAGGTTCGGAGCCAGGTGCTTGGCCGTGTAGGCCACCTTCAGGCGCTCTCCACGGACCTTGATGTGGGCGTCGCCGGTCACGCCGGAGTTGTTCAGCGTGTTCAGCCGGCCGGCGACCTTGTTGTCGCCGTGATCATCATCATCGCTGCCGGTGGCAAGCGCGGTTCCGCTGAGCGCGACCGTGCTGAGTAGCACTGCCCCGCCGACAATCGTCGCAGCGAGAAGCTTGGTCTTCATTGACATCCTCCGAGTCTGTGCACGACCACTTCGGGCACTCGGTCGGCATTCGGAGCAGGTCCGCGACCGGATTGGTCGGCGATCCGACGAACTGCCGGATAGCCCAGGGACAGGCTCGTCCGCCTCGGCGAGCGGACAAGCACCCGACAGCGACCTGCGAGCGAGGAGGTGGCGGCATATCGGGTCTCGATGTGCTGGAGGAGCAGCAGGATCAGCAGCCCCGGGGGAGTTCAGCGCGGGGTCACAGCAACCTGGGCGCCGCCTACGGAAGGGCTAGCATCAGCCTGTGGCCAGGGCGGATGGTGAACGGGTTCAGGACATCCGCTTCGCGCGCTCGGCCACGGGCTGTCCGACCGCGGGGTGACCGATCACGGCCTCAACGCCCGGGTGGCCGATCTCGAGGCGGTCGCCGACGACGCCGGTCACGATCGGTACGCGTCGCTGGCCATGTCGCAGGGTGGCCCGGTGGCGCTCGAGTACGCCGGACGTCATCCGGACCGACTGACCCGGCTCGCGCTCTACGGCAGCTACGCCAACGCCGAAGCCGAACCGACGGCCGAGAAGGCCGAACTCGACCGGGCCTTCGAGGCGCTGATCCGGGTCGGCTGGTCGCGATCGACCCCGGAATTCCGCCGGGTGTTCACCATACTGATGATCCCGGGCGCGACCGAGGAGCAGATGCGCTGGGTCGACGAACTACAGCGGATCTCGGTGGACGCCGAGACGGCGTTGCTGGCCCGAGCCCAGCGTCGGCTCGCCGACGCCCGGCCGCGACTGGCGGGGATCAATCTGCCCACGCTGGTGCTGCACAGTCGCGATGACCAGATGATCAGCTTCGAGCACAGCCGCTACGTCGCTGCGCACCTGCCAGGTGCTCGACTGGTCGCCCTGGACAGCCGCAATCACATCGTGCTCGGTGACGAACCGGCGTGGCCGGTGCTGCTCGGTGAGCTGACCGCCTTCCTGGCTCCGGACCGGCAGTCGGCCCCGGTCGAGACCGCACCCTCGTCCGGACTCACCGACCTCCTGTCGCCGCGCGAGCTGGACATCCTCGCACTGGCCGCCCGTGGTCAGTCCAACGCGACCATCGCCGACGCTCTTGTGCTGTCGATCCGTACGGTCGAACGGCACCTGCAGAACCCCTACCTGAAGCTCGGGTTGCAGGGCCGAGATCGTCGGGTCACTCGGTCAGACGCTCGTCGACGCGCTCGACCTCGCGCCAGGTCAGTTCGTGCTCGACGTCGCCGCCGGGACCGGGACGTCAGCCCTCCCCGCCGCCCCGCCTCGGCGCCGCCGTCACCGCCACCGACCTCACCCCCGAGTTGCTGGTCCGCGGTGAACAGGCCGCGTCCGCCGAGGGGCTCGAGCTGACCTGGCGGACCGCTGACGCCGAGCACCTGCCGTTCGCCGACGCGAGCTTCGACGTGGCGATGTCCTGCATCGGCGTGATGTTCGCACCGCATCATCAGTCGGCCGCCGACGAGCTGCTCCGCGTCGTCCGGCCGGGCGGCAGGGTGGCTGTCCTCAGCTGGACTCCCGAAGGCTTCATCGGCCAGCTCTTCGCCACCATGAAGCCGTTCGCGCCCGCCCCGCCGCCCGGAGCGAGCCCGGCCCCGCTGTGGGGTCGCGCCGACCACGTACGCGGGCTGTTCGGTGACCGGACCGCTGGCTTCAACGCCCGCCAGGCAACGCTGCGGGTCACCGCTTTCGACTCGGGCGCCCAGCTCCGCGACTATTTCAAGTCCCACTACGGTCCGACCATCGCGGTCTACCGCTCGCTCGGCGAGGACCGGGCGCGGATCGACGCCCTCGATCAGGCCCTCTCGGAGTTGGGCGACGGCGCCATCAGCGACGGGGCCATGGACTGGGAGTACCTGCTGGTCACGGCCCGCCGCGCCTGACCCGGTCCGTCCGCCCGGGGCTGGGCAACGCGGCGGACCGGCCGGGTTAGCGTCGAGCCGTGACCCTCCCACGTCGAACCGTTGTGATGACCGGAGCTGCGGGCCGCATCGGCCGGGCGGTGGTGCCGCTGCTGCCCGACCACTGGGTGATCCGTCGGACCGACCGCAAGGCCGGTGACGGCATCGAGGCACTCGAGGTGTCCGATCTCGAGGCCTGCCGGGTGGCGTTCGCCGGTGCCGATGCGGTGGTCCACCTGGCCGCCGATCCCGATCCGGACGCCGACTGGGGCAGCCTCCTCCCGACCAACGTCGGCGGCGCGTACGCGGTGGCCCGGGCGGCCGCCGACTGCGGTGTGGCCCGACTCGTCCTGGCCAGCAGTCTGCATGCCGTCTCGGCGGTGCCCCAGGACGTGCAGGTCCGGGCCGAGGATCCGCCCCGACCCGGCAACCTCTACGGCGCGACCAAGGCCTGGGCCGAGGCGGTGGGCGGTTGGATCGCCCACACCACCGACACCAGCGTCGTGGCGATGCGGATCGGCTACTTCGCCGAACGCAGACCGGGGCCCGACCGGCCCGACCACCACCTGGCTCACGCCTGGCTCAGCACCCGCGACGCCGCCGAACTGGTGCGCGCCGCGGTCGAGGCCGATGTGCAGTTCTTCGTCGCCAACGGCATCTCGGCCAACCGCTATCGTCGCGGCGACCTCAGCTCGACCATGGCGCGGCTCGGCTATCGTCCCCGCGACGACGCCTGGGTCGCCGACTGAACCGGCGGGGTCAGCCGATCACGGCCAGCACCACCGCGCGCTCCTGACCCGGCCAGGTCCCGGTCAGGCCGGCCTGCCCGTCCAGCGAGCGCACTGGATCGAGACGCCGGCACAACTCGATGACCGAGCGGTCGCGGGCGGTGAGGACGGTGGTGTCGGCGGACTCGGTCGGGGAGAACGCCGCAGTGCCCGATCCGCCGGTGCCGTTGACCAGGGTGTCCGGCTCGCGGCGGACCAGCCCGTCGGCGGTCTGCACCTCGAGCGGGGCCTGACTGCCGCCCGTCACGATGACGCGGCGCAGCGCCTCGATCCAGGCCGGATCACGGCCCCCGTCGTAGACGTAGCGACGCCCGAGCACGGAGTGCTCCATCGTCCCGACGAGGGCGGACTCGGCCCCCGCCAGCGGGGTAGCGCGGTAGGTCAACGGCACCTGCAGGACAATGCCGTCACCGGTGCCGACCAGGTGGGTCTCCATCCCGACCTGTCCCTCCGGATCATCGAGCCGGTAGGCCCCGACGGCGGTCAGCGCGGCCGGATCGCCGTCGGGGCACCACGGCTGCGAGGGGGCCCAGGCCCGGATCAGCTCGATCTTCGACGGGACCAGTTCGGCCTGATGGATGAGCGCCATGGGTCCAGTCTCGCCGAAGCGGTCTCAGGGGATCAGGATGGCCCGCCCGCGCACCCGGCCGCGGTCGAGATCGTCGATCGCGGTCTGGAAGTCGGTCAGCGCGTACTTCGACGTGTGCAACGTGACCTTGCCCTGCGCGGCCAACACCATCAGCTCGGCCAGGTCGTTGTACGACCCCACCAGGTTGCCGACGATGTTGATCTCGGTGCTGATCAGGTCGATCGTCGGGACATCGATGTTCTCGCCGTAGCCCACCACGTAGTAGTTGCCGGCCCGACGGACCATCGCGAGCCCGAGCCGGGTCGATCCGCCCTCGGCCACGAAGTCGATCACCGCCTCGGCGCCGTGTCCGCCGGTCAGCGCGAGCACCTCGGCGACCTGGGAACCATCGGACTGGGCCTCGATCGTCCGGTCGGCACCGAGCTCACGGGCGAGGTCCAGCGCGTTCGGGTTGCGGTCGATGACGATCAACGTCGCCGGACTGATCGCCTTGAGCACCTGGATGCCGATGTGACCGAGGCCGCCGGCCCCGATCATCACGCAGAAGTCGCCCGGTCGCAGCAGTCTCGCGGCCTTGGCCACCGCGTGGTACGCGGTCAGGCCGGCGTCGGCCAGCGCGGCCACGTCGGACGGCTCGAGCGCGTCGTCGAGCTTGATCACGCTCCGCGCGGTCGTCTTCAGGTACTCGGCGTAGCCGCCGTCGGAATCCAGCCCGGGGAACCGGCTGTTCTCGCAGTGCACGTCGTCACCGAACCGGCAGGCGCGGCACAACCCACAGGTGACCAGCGGATGCAGGATCACCTTGTCCCCGACGGCCACCGTGCTCACCGCGTCGCCGATCGCGTGCACCCAGCCGGCGTTCTCGTGGCCGATCGTGTACGGCAACTCCACCCCGGACTTCTCGGCCCACTGGCCCTCGAGGACGTGCAGGTCGGTCCGGCACACCCCCGCCGCGCCGATCCGCACGATGACATCCAGGGACCCGGTCACCTCGGGTTGCTCGACCTCGGCCAGCTCGAGATCGGCGTGGTATTCGACGACGCGGACGGCCTTCATGATGCGCTCCTCACTGGGTTCAGGGTCAGCAGTTCGTGGTGCCGGGTCGCCTGGGCGGCGTCGGCGCCGGGATAGCGGGTGGCCAGCAGGCCGCGACAGAAGTGCGCGTTGCCGTCGATCGAGACCCGGACCGAACGGGCGAATCGCAGTCGACGCTGCAGCTGATCGGCCGGCCAGGGGATCCCCGACTCGTCGACGCACACCGGAGCGTCGTCGCGGGTGGTGAGGCCCAGGTCGGCCCGGCGAGCGATCAGTCCGTCGCGCAACCGGCCGGGTGCCAGGTCCCCGATCCGCAGCCCGGCCAGATCGGTGTCCGGTCGGTCCTTCAGCGTCGCCGAGCAGACCCGTTCCACGTACGCCTGGTGGGCCTTCCGCCGGAACACGGCGCGGAGCTCGTCGAGCTCGGTGGTGGTCTCGGCCGGGAACGTGTCGGCGAAACCGAGCCCGGCTGCGATCCCGGCGTTGATCGCCACCGAGTCCGAGTGGTCCTCCAGGGTGAGGGTGAGGCCGCGCACGCCGGGTAGCGCCGTCACCGCCGCGTACGCGTCCGAGGCCATCAGGTAGGCGAAGTTGGGCGAGCAGAAGGCGGTCGGCAACCGGAGTCGGATCCGCACATCGCCGCCGTCGACCCGGTGTTCGGTGACGAAGCCGAGATCGGTGATCGGCTCGTCGAGCTCGGGGTCGATGACCGTGTCGAGCGCCCGCCAGACCTGGTCGCCGAGAGCGCTGCTCATGCGACGGGAACCCGGTCGTCCGGGGCCGGAGAGGCCACCGGCACCTGTTCGGGCTGGTCGTCGTGGATCTGCAGCTCGGCCGGCACCGGGATGTCGTAGAGCGCGGCGGCGTTCAGCCCGAGGATCTTCCGCTTCTGGTTGGTGGTGATCGCGGCGTACTCGGGCTGCATGTCCTGCGGGATCTGGAAGTCGACGAACCGCTCGACCAGCCAACGAGGGGTCCACAACGCGTAGTCGCTGGAGAACAGGATCCGGTCCTCACCGATCCAGTAGAGGAGTTCGCCGATGATCTGGGCGAAGTAGCGCGGCCGGCTGTGGATGAACGGGATGGCCACGGCCAACCCGCCGTACACGTTCGGTTCCTGGGTGGCGATCCAGCAGAAGTCCTCGAGCCGGGGCAGTCCGACGTGCTCGACGATGAAGTTGAGGTCGGTGTAGTCGGTGGCGGCGCCGTCGACATCGGCGACGTCGAAGGAGTCGCGGTCGAGCGGACGGATGGTGGGGCCCTTGTGGACGTGGATGTTCTTGATCCCGAGCTCGCGACAGACGTCCAGGTATTTGTAGGACCACGGGTCGGTGAGCTTCCAGCCGCGCGAGTCGCCGTGCCAGTCGGCGGTGTAGAGCTTGACGCCCTTCAGCTGGAACCGATCGGCGTTGCGCCGCAGCTCGTCGAGCCCGGCCTGTTCGTCGCGGGGGTCGAACCAGTGGTTGTAGGTCAGCTGGTCCGGATGCGCCTGGGTCATCGCCCAGGCCTCCTTCGTCTGGCCGAACCCGTTGATGTAGAACTCCGACAGCCGGGCCGGCTGGAAGATGGCGTGATCGACGTAGCCGTCCTCGAACAGGTCCTTCATCAGCCGGTCGTCGTAGCGCAGGTAGTCCTCGTAGGGCCAGACCTCCGACGCCGGACTGAGGTTGCGGTGGTAGTCGTAGAAGCAGTCGATGAACTGCTTGCCGTGGATGTTGCGCTGGTTTTCCGGACGTCCGTCCCACAGCGCGATGTGCGCGTCGACGATGAAATAGTCCTGGCCGTCTTTGCTGTACACGTTCAGCTCCTTTGCCGATGGCACGACGTCGGCGTCGATCCGCGGCGCTGACGTGATCACCATTGGACGCCTCGTGCCGGGCTGAGCCAAGGCTCTGTCCGTCTCAATCTGAGACGTCGCTGGTCTTTACGCCGGTGTCGTCCTTTGCTTACCGTGGGGGTGGTTCGCCGCTCCGTGGGGTGCAGACGATGTCGACTGAGATCCAGCTACCGGGCCGCATCGAAGCTTCGTGGCAACGGTGCGCCGATCGTGGCCTGCCCCGCGACGCACTCGATGTCCCGCATACCCCCGACATCGACCGCGAGGCCCCGCTGGTGCGGGTGGCGCTGCCGGTGCTGAGAGCGTTACAGGCGTCGTTGTCCGGTGAGCCGGTCGGCGTGATGCTGTCGGGGTCGGACGGCACGGTGCTGGCCCGGTTCTGCTCCGAGTACGACATCCTGGCCGCGCTCGACGAGGTGGCGCTGGCCCCCGGATCGACCTACTCCGAGGACGCGGTGGGCACCAACGGGGTCGGCTTGGCGTTGGCCGACGACCGGCCGAGTCTGGTCGAGGGGGACCAGCACTACAGCGATCAACTTTCGGCCTTCACCTGCGCCGCCACACCGATCCACAACCCGGCGACCGGAGCCGTGGTCGGCGCGCTCAATCTGACCACCTGGTCGCTGCGGCGCCACGATCTGCTGATGGCCCTGGCGTCGCAGACGGCGATGAACATCGAGGCCCGGATGGTGGCTACGTCCGGTTCGGCCACGGTCGGCGAGCTGGACGACTATCTCGCGGCGATCGCCGACCGGCGGCGGCATCCGATCGAGGGGCCGAGGCTCACCCCGCTCGAGGAGATCGAACGCGAGCTGTTGATCCGGACGCTCGGTCGCCGAGGTGGTCGGGTCGATGCGGTCGCTCGCGACCTGGGGCTTTCCCGCGCCACCGCGTACCGACGGCTGCGTCACTACCGGATCGATCTGACCGCTTTCACGGCCCATCCGGGCTGACCCCCTTTTGCGCACGTCTCAGATTGAGACGCCCTGACCGTGGCGGGCGCGCGGACTGCTCGGTCACAATGACGGCCATGATCTTCATCGTGGTCAAGTTCACCGCCAAGCCCGAATATCGCGACACCTTCCTCGACGAGGTGGCCGAGTTCACCGCCGGCACCCGCTCGGAGGAGGGCGTGCTCTGGTTCGACTGGTCGATCAGCGCTGAGAACCCCGGTGAGTTCGTGCTGGTCGAGGCCTTCCGCGACGGTGACGCCGGCGGTGCCCACGTGGCGACCCAGCACTTCAAGGACGGGGTCGCGACGCTGCAGAAGCTCGTCTCGAAGACGCCCGACATCATCAACGTCGAGGTACCCGGGACGTCCTGGTCGAAGATGGGCGAGATCACCGTCGACTGACCCCGCCGGCGCCTGACCCCGGCGCCACCTGGCCCCGCCGGCGCCTGACCCCGCCGGCGCCGCCACCTGACCCCACTAACTGGGGGCAGATAACAGCTCCCGAGCCGCTATCGGCGCCATCTGCCCCCAGATGGTCAACGGGGAGATCCGGCGTCCCGCAGCCGGGGAGGACCCAGGGGCTGGTCGCACGGTCGGCAACCGGGCCATACTGCGGACCATGGCGTACGACCTCGAGCTCGCCGACCGGTTGCGCGATCTGCTGGCGGTCGAACCGGACCTGACCCAGCGGCGGATGTTCGGCGGGCTGGCGTTCATGGTGGCCGGTCACATGACGGTCTGCGTGACCGACACCGGACTGATGGTCCGCGTGCCGCCCGCGCTGTCCGAGGAATTGCTGAGCGATCCGGCGGCGACCCGGATGGTGATGCAGGGTCGGGAGCTGGCCGGCTGGCTCGTGGTCGCGATGGACGCGGGCGTGAGCGATGCTGAGCTGACCCGCTGGGTCGGCCACGGACTCGACTACGTGCGTTCGCTACCCCCGAAGTAGCGGTCGGGAAAACGCCTGGCCGCGGCGATCGTGGACTGGTAGACCGGAACCCATGCCGCAGGACGTGTACACCGCCGAGGTGGCCGAGCGCTACGACGGGTGGACCGCCGCCGAGTCGGCCGCGGAGGTGATCGGCCCCACCGTCGACTTCCTCGCCGGTCTGGCCGCCGGGGGAGCGGCGCTGGAATTCGCCATCGGAACCGGCCGGGTCGCGATTCCGTTGGCCGACCGCGGCGTACCGGTGAACGGGATCGAGATGTCGGAGGCGATGATCGCCCGCCTCCGGGCCAAGGACGGTGACCGGATCCCGGTGGTCCGCGGCGACATGGCGACGATGACCGTGCCGGGTCGCTTCCGGCTGGTCTATCTGGTGTTCAACACTCTCTCGAACCTGCTCGACCAAGACGAGCAGGTCGCCTGCTTCGCGAACGCCGCGCGGCATCTCGAACCGGGCGGTGCGTTCGTCATCGAGCTCGGTCTGCCCCAGCTGCGTCGGCTTCCGCCGGGCCAGATCGCGGTGCCGTTCGAGGTGAGCGACGACCACCTCGGCTTCGACACCTACGAGCTGGTCGCCCAGCGGCTGACCTCGCATCACTACCGCCCGGGCGAAGCGGCGGTCGCGGCGTCGGTCCACCGCTACGCCTGGCCGGCCGAGCTCGATCTCATGGCCCGGTTGGCGGGGATGACGTTGGACGAACGGGTGGCGGACTGGCACCGCCACCCGTTCACCGACGACAGCGAGAGTCACCTGTCGGTCTGGCGTACGCCGCTCAGCTGAAGCGGGCCACGGCCTCGTCGACCTGCTGCTCGTTCACCGCGAAGTCCGGGAACCGGGACAGGCGCTGCAGCGGCATGGCGCGCATCATCTCGCCGTTGATCGGATCGAACAGCACCGGCTCGAAGGGGTGGCCGACCAGCGCCTGCTTGAGCCAGGGGCCCGCCTCGGGGTGGGCCAGCCACACGTCGGCCGAGGCCAGCGCCTCGAGGGCCGGGGTGATCGTCTCGCCCGTCAGCGTGATGGTCTGCTCGAGGGCGATGTCACGCGACGAGGTGCCGACCCGGATGCCGAAATCGCCGCCCTCGACCAGCCAGCGCTGCGCCGGCTGGTGCCAGTAGGCGAACGCGCGGGAGTCGAGCTCGAGGGTGAGCGTGGTGCTCGCGCCCGCCGCGAGTACGACCCGGGCGAACCCGCGCAGCTCCTGCTCGGGCCGATAGACGCTGGCCTCCGGATCGGTCACGTAGACCTGGACGGTCTCGGTGCCGGCGCGATCGCCGGTGTTGGTCACGGTCACGGTGATCGAGGCGGAGTCGGTCCCGGTCTGCACCTGCAGATTGCTCAGCCCGAAGCTCGTGTAGGACAGGCCGAAACCGAACGGGTACGCGACGCCGAGCTCGCGGGCGTCGTACCAGCGGTAGCCGATCAGCAGACCCTCGCCGTAGCGCACGGTCCCGAACTCGCCCGGGAACGCGCCGAGCGCGGGATTGTCGGCGTAGCGCAGCGGCATGGTCTCGGCGAGCTTGCCCGACGGGCTGACCGCGCCGGAAAGCAGGTCGGCGGTGGCCGATCCGCCGGCCTGACCGAGCAGCCAGGCCTCGAGGATCGCCGGTACGCGGTCCCGCCACGGGGTCACGTCGACGACCGAGCCGTTGGACAGCACGACCACGACGTTCGGGTTGACGTCCACGACGGCGTGCAGCAGCGCGACCTGCTGGGCCGGAAGGTTCATGTGCGAGCGGTCGTAGCCCTCCGACTCGTACAACGGAGGCAGACCCAGGAAGAGCACGACGACCTCGGCGGCGGTCGCGGCGGCCACCGCCTCGGACACCAGGTCGGCGTCGGCGTCCTCGGACTCGATGACGAAGCCGGCGGCGAAGCGGACCTCGCGACGTCCCGCGTACGCGGTCTGCAGCGACTCCAAGGCCGAGTCGAGCTGGGTCGGGTTGACCTGCGAGGAGCCGGCGCCCTGGTAGCGCGGGCTGCGGGCGAACTCGCCGATCACCGCAATGGCCCCTCCCTCGGCCGCCAGCGGCAGGACGCCGCCGTCGTTCTTCAGCAACACGGCGCTGGCCTGGGCGGCCTCTCGGGCGAGGGCGTGGTGGGCGACGGCGTCGAAGGTGCCGCCGGTCTCGACGGCCGGGAGCGACCGGTCGACCAGGGTGAGCACCCGGGTGACGGCGAGATCGAGTTCGGCCTCGGTCAGGGTGCCGGACTCGACGGCGGTGACGATGGCCTGGGTGCCGGTGCCGCCGGAGGAGGGCATTTCGAGGTCCAGGCCGGCGGCCACCCCGTCGGCGCGGACGTTGACCGCACCCCAGTCGGAGACGACCAGGCCGTCGAAGCCCCACTCGTCGCGCAGCACCTGGGTCAGCAGCCACGGATCCTCCGACGCGTACACGCCGTTGATCCGGTTGTAGGAGCTCATCACGGTCCACGGTCGGGCCTGCTTCACCGTGCGCTCGAAGGCGGGGAGGTAGATCTCGCGGAGGGTGCGCTCGTCGACCTCGGCGGAAACGGTCATCCGCTCCGTCTCCTGGTTGTTGGCCGCGAAGTGTTTGAGCGAGGCCCCGACGCCCTGGCTCTGCAGACCGGTGACCCAGGCGGCCCCGAGTTCGCCGGCCAGCAGCGGATCTTCGGAGAAG
Organism: uncultured Actinomycetota bacterium; assembly: GCA_963815905.1. Taxonomy (GTDB): domain Bacteria; phylum Actinomycetota; class Actinomycetes; order Propionibacteriales; family Propionibacteriaceae; genus Microlunatus. Next base: position 16,221 of record CAWFIO010000013.1, read on the forward strand.
TACTCGAAGTTACGCCCGCACAGCGGAGAGCGCTTCATGTTCACGCCCGGGCCGAGCAGCACGGCGACCTTCTCGGCGCGGGTCTCGACCCCGAGAGCCTCGCCCACCCGGGTGACCAGGTCGGGGTCCCACGAGGAGGCCAGGCCGGCGGCCGGGGGGAAGCAGGTGGCGGGCACGCTGCCCGACAGCCCCAGGTGGTCGCCACCGTCGGGCTGCTTGCGCAGACCGTGTGGACCGTCGGTCACCATCACACTCGGAATACCCAACCGGTCGATGCCCTGGGTCCGCCAGAAATCGGCGCCGTCCAGCAGCGATGCTTTCTCCTCGAGCGTGAGCTCGGCGAGCAGGGTGGGGATGTCGAGGGTGGCGGGCAACGGATCTCCTTCAGGGGGTGGGCGCGCGGCGAGTGAATACCGACCGTGTGGTAAGTATTACGGTGACGGCCTGCAGTGTCAAGGCTCGGTGAAGGAGGTCCACGCGTGGTTGAGCAGGGATACGCCAAGGGCCGGCGCAAGCGTGGCGCGATCATCGCCGAGGCGGCGGCACTGTTCGCCGAGGTGGGTTACCGCGCGGCGTCGCTGCGCGAGATCTCCGCCCGGAGCGGACTGTCGCACCCCGGACTGCTGCACCACTTCCCGACCAAGGAAGCTTTGCTGCTGGCCGTGCTCGACCAGCGCGACACCGATGACGGGCAGGTGATGGCCGCACCGTCGAGCGATGGGCGGGCCACGCTGCGTGGGCTGCTCGACGTCGTCGACCGCAACACCCGCAGGCGGGGAATCGTCGAATTGTTCACGGTGCTGTCGGCCGAGTCCACCGCCGCCGATCACCCCGCCCATGACTACTTCGTCGAGCGCTACCGGTCCTCGGTCGACCGGGCCGAGTCCGCGTACGCCGACCTCGACCGGGCCGGTCAGCTCGAGCCCGGGGTCGAGCCGGCCACCGCGGCGCGCCAGCTGATCGCCGTGATGGACGGATTGCAGGTCCAGTGGCTGCTCGACGAGGGAACCGACATGGTGGGAGCCGTACGCGGGCTCATCGATGCGCAGCTCAACGGCGGGCTCGACGGTGGCAAAGCCTGAACACCGGCACGAGCAGCCACTCCGACGCCTCCACTCCTCGATCAACACCCAGGTCCGCTTCGCTCGCTATGGAGATCGCCCCATCGGCAACGAAGATCCGTCGCTTGAGCCAGTAGCCGACCGGCGGGATCAACCACCGCGACGGGGAGACTGGATCGGGTCGCGGGACCTGGTCCGGGGACAGCCGCAACTCGGGGATTTCTAAGATGACCGCATGACCAGTAGTGCTGTGGGGGCGACCGCCTGGGACGTCGACCGGACCATCGTCCGCTTTCCGGATCCGGCGATCGAGGTGGTGGATGAGCGCTTCCGATCGCTGGTGGTCGGAGCCGAGATCGTCGAGCGGTTGTGGACCGGGGGTCGTTGGCTCGAGGGCCCGGTGTGGTTCGGCGACGGTCGCTTCCTGCTGTTCTCCGACATCCCCAACAACCGGATCCTGCGGTGGACCGAGGAGACCGGTGAGGTCACCACGTTCCGGGCACCGTCGGACAACGCCAACGGCAACACCCGTGACCGGCAGGGCCGACTGGTCACCTGCGAACACCTGACCCGACGGGTGACCCGCACCGAGCACGACGGTCGGATCACCGTGCTGCTCGACGTCTTCCACGGCAAGCCGCTCAACGCCCCGAACGACGTGATCGCCCACTCCGACGGCTCGATCTGGTTCACCGATCCGGGCTGGGGGAGCGAGGGCCACTACGAGGGGAACAAGCACGAGCTCCAACTGCCGCACCACGTCTACCGGATCGACGGCGGCTCGGGTGACGCCGAGGTGGTGATCGACTCGTTGGAGCGACCCAACGGACTGTGCTTCTCCCCCGACGAGACCCTGCTCTACGTGGTCGACGTCCGCTCGATCCAGGTGTTCGACATGGTCGGCGGCTGGCCGGTGAACGGGCGCGAGTTCGTCGACATGGCACCGGGGATCGCCGACGGCATCCGCTGCGATCGTGACGGGAACGTGTGGGTCGGCGCCGGTCAGGGCGGCGCGGGCTTCGACGGCGTGCACTGCTACACACCCGACGGCACGCTGCTCGGTCGGATCCACCTGCCCGAGGTCTGCGCGAACTTCACCTTCGGCGGCGTCAAGAAGAACCGGCTCTTCATGACCGCCACCCGCTCGCTCTACAGCGTGTACGTCGAGGCGCTCGGCGACCAGATGCCGTGACCCCGAGATCGTGGCAGCGACCTGACCCTCACCAGCCGCGGGCGCGCCACTCGGCGAGGTGCGGTCGCTCGTCACCCAGGGTGGTGTCGTCGCCGTGACCCGGGTGGACGACGGTGTCGTCGCCGAATCGGGGGAAGATCTGCGTCTCGAGATCGTCCAGCAGCGACGCGAAGTCCGCCGGCGTCCGGGTCTTTCCGGGCCCGCCGGGAAACAGGCTGTCGCCGGTGAACAGGTGGGTGATCCCGTCACCGGCCGCATAGGCCAGCGCGATCGAGCCCGGGGTGTGGCCGACCAGCCCGATCACCTCGAGCGACTGACTCCCGAGCGGGATGTTCTCTCCGGTCCAGGCCCCGTACGGCGCCGCGACCCCGGCCTGGTCGGCGATCGCCTCGGTGTCCGGCGTCCCCGCCACCAGCCGCGCCCCGGTGGCCCGCGCGACCTCGGCCAGCGCGTACACGTGATCGTGGTGGCGGTGGGTGGTCACGATGGTCTCGATGGGGTTGTTCTCGATGATCGCCAGCAACCGCGAGGCGTCGTTGGCCGCGTCGATCAACACCCCGGCGCCCGCCGCCGGCAGTAGGAAGTAGGCGTTGTTGTCCATCGGGCCGACGCTGAGCTTGATCAGCCGTACGCCGCCGGACAGCAGCTGGATCAGCGGTGCGCCCCCCGCATCGACGTGTCCCAGACCGGTCATCGTCCTGCTCCTTCGATCGTGTTGACGGGGTCACCCGACCGCAGTGGTGCCGCCGGGTGGTTGGCCCCCACCATCATCACCCGAGTCAGAACGAGGGGAGCTTGAGCCCGTCCGCCCCTCGGATCGCTGACGGGTCGACCCGGTTGAGCAGCCAGCCGAGCAGGTTGTGGCTGGTGCCGCCGACCTCGATCGGTTCTCCGGCGTTACCGACGCTGATGGTGAACCCGGCATCCGAGCTCAGGTCGAGCTTCGGGTAGTCGACCTGGGTCCGCAGCCGGAACGCGTACCACTCCAGCAGCCAGTCGGCCGTCTGCTCGTCGATGTCGTCGATCTCGTAGCCGATGTCGAGATCGACGTGGTGGATGGCCAGCTCGAGCAGCCGGGCGAGCGGCAACAGCCGGGCGGGTACCGCCACCCCGCCGCGCATCTCGACCGTGGTGTCCCAGCCGCCGTCGTGGTCGAGGGTCTCCCAGGCCTCGGTCAGCCGACCGGCCGAGGTGTCGAGGTCGATCTGCAACTCGAGCCCCGGCCGCCCGGCGCCCTCCTCGATCTCGGCGTTCCGGACCTCGGGGGAGGCGTACATCTCGATCCGTTGCCCGGTCCGGGCCCAGGTGGTCAGCCGGCACAGCGCATCGGCCTGCCGGGCGACATGCGTAGCCACGTGCCCACGACTCCATTCCGGCAGCCGGCTCGGGCCGCGCCAGGCCGGGTCTTCAACGGCGATGGTGTCGCCGAGCAGATGTTGGGTGGCGATGGTGACCAGGCCGCGTAGCCGGTCCAACTGCTCGTCGGCCGCATTCATGTGGGTCAACCTAGGGGTTGCGGCTCGTTCGGCGTCAGAGGCCGCCCGCGATGCGCCGGTTCGCGTGAGAAGGACAACACGTCGTCGGGGCCGCTGTGGGCGCGAACGGCCGCGCACCGGGCGTCAGCCGGAATCAACTGTCAGCGGGGCGAACTAGCATGTTCGACGTGATTGACCGGCTCGTCGTTCGTGGTGCTCGCGAGCACAACCTTCGCAATATCTCTCTCGATCTGCCGCGTGACGCGCTGATCGTGTTCACCGGTCTGTCCGGATCCGGAAAGTCGAGCCTGGCCTTCGACACGATCTTCGCCGAGGGGCAGCGCCGTTACGTCGAGTCGCTGTCCGCGTACGCGCGCCAGTTCCTCGGTCAGATGGACAAGCCCGACGTCGACTTCATCGAGGGTCTGTCGCCGGCGGTCTCGATCGACCAGAAGTCGACCAGCCGCAACCCGCGGTCGACGGTCGGCACCATCACGGAGGTGTACGACTACCTGCGCTTGCTGTTCGCCCGCGCCGGTCGTCCGCACTGTCCGGTCTGTCGTGAGCCGATCAGCCGGCAATCGCCGCAGCAGATCGTCGACCGGCTGCTCGGACTGGAGGAGGGCACCCGGTTCCAGGTGCTGGCTCCGGTGGTCCGGGGCCGCAAGGGTGAGTACGCCGAGGTGTTCCGCCAGCTCGCCACGGCCGGTTTCAGTCGCGCCCGGGTCGACGGCGAGGTCATCCAGCTCACCGATCCGCCCATCCTGGACAAGAAGTACAAGCACAACATCGACGTCATCGTCGATCGGCTGGCCAACAAGCCGTCGGTCAAGCAGCGGCTCACCGACTCGGTCGAGACCGCGCTCGGGCTGGCGCAGGGCGTCGTGTCGATCGACTTCGTCGATCTGGCGGAGGACGACCCCAACCGGGAGCGCCGCTACTCGGAGAAGATGGCCTGCCCCAACGACCACGACATCGCGATCGAGGAGCTCGAACCGCGGCAGTTCTCCTTCAACGGGCCGTGGGGTGCCTGCCCCGAGTGTTCGGGTCTGGGGACCCGGATGGAGGTCGACCCCGAGCTCGTCGTGCCCGATGACGAGAAGAGCTTGGAGGAAGGGGCCATCGCGCCCTGGGCCTCGGCGCATGTCGCGGACTACTTCCAGCGGCTCATCGTCTCGCTCGCCGAGAGCGCCGGTTTCAGCACCCGGATGCCCTGGCACCGACTGCCGGCGGCCGTGCAGCAGCTGCTGCTGCACGGCATCCCGGGTCAGGTCCACGTCACCTACAAGAACCGGTACGGCCGGACCCGCAGCTACAACGCCAAGTACGAGGGCGTCGTGCCCTACATCGAACGCCGGCACGCCGAGGCGGAGACCGACACCTCCCGCGAGCGATTCGCCGGTTACATGCGCGAGGTCCCGTGCCGCGCCTGCAAGGGGGCCAGGCTCAAGCCGTCGTCGCTGGCCGTCACGCTGGGTGAGCGCAACATCGCCGAGGTGTCGTCGATGTCGATCGACGAGGCTGCGAAGTTCCTGCGCAGTCTCGAGCTGACCGACCGCGAGAAGCAGATCGCCGAGCGGGTGCTCAAGGAGATCAACGAGCGGCTGCGGTTCCTCCTCGACGTCGGTCTGGACTACCTCTCGCTGAGCCGGCCGACCGGCAGCCTGTCGGGCGGCGAGGCGCAGCGGATCCGGCTGGCCACCCAGATCGGCTCCGGCCTCGTCGGGGTGCTCTACGTTCTCGACGAGCCCAGCATCGGGCTGCACCAGCGCGACAACCGTCGGCTGATCGACACCCTGATCCGGTTGCGCAACCTCGGCAACACCTTGATCGTCGTCGAGCACGACGAGGACACCATCCGGGTCGCCGACTGGGCCGTCGACATCGGCCCCGGTGCCGGCGAGCACGGCGGTCACGTCGTTCACTCGGGTCCGGTCCAGGGCCTGCTCGACCACCCCGACTCGCTGACCGGCATGTATCTGTCGGGACGTCGCTCGATCCCGCTGCCGGCCGAGCGGCGGCCGCGGAACAAGGCCCGTCAGATCACCGTGCACAACGCCGTCGAGCACAACCTGCGCAACGTCAGCGTCGCGTTCCCGCTCGGTCAGCTGATCGCGGTCACCGGGGTGTCCGGCTCGGGCAAGTCGACGCTGGTCAACAGCATCCTCTACGCCGCGCTGGCCAAGAAGATCTACAACGCGCGCGAGGTGCCGGGTCGGCACCGGTCGATCACCGGCGCCGACGAGATCGACAAGATCATCCACGTCGACCAGTCACCGATCGGGCGTACGCCGCGCTCCAACCCGGCGACCTACACCGGTGTCTTCGACCACATGCGCAAGCTGTTCGCCGAAACGCCGGAGGCCAAGGTCCGCGGCTACCAGCAGGGCCGGTTCTCGTTCAACGTGAAGGGTGGCCGCTGCGAGAACTGCACCGGCGACGGGACGATCAAGATCGAGATGAACTTCCTGCCCGACGTCTACGTGCCCTGCGAGGTCTGCCACGGCGCCCGCTACAACCGCGAGACGCTCGAGGTGCACTACAAGGGCAAGTCGATCTCGAACATCCTCGACATGCCGATCGAGGAGGCGTCGGAGTTCTTCGCGGCGATCCCGGCGATCTCGAGGCACCTCAAGACTCTGGTCGAGGTGGGTCTGGGCTACGTCCGTCTGGGGCAGCCGGCGCCGACCCTCTCCGGCGGTGAGGCCCAGCGGGTGAAGCTGGCCAGTGAGCTGCAGAAGCGCTCGACCGGTCGCACGCTCTACGTGCTCGACGAGCCCACCACCGGTTTGCACTTCGAGGACATCCGCAAACTCCTCGGGGTCCTCGGCCGACTGGTCGATTCGGGCAACACGGTGGTGGTGATCGAGCACAACCTCGACGTGATCAAGACCGCCGACTGGCTGATCGACATGGGTCCGGAGGGTGGCTCCCGCGGCGGCACCGTGCTGGCGGAGGGGACGCCGGAGCAGATCGCCGCGACCCCGGAGTCGTACACCGGTGAGTTCCTCCGACCGATCCTCGAGGGGAAGGCGGTCCCGGTGGGTAAGCCGCAGGCCGAGCTGATCCCGGCGACAGCACCCCGTAAGGGAGCCGCCACGGTGCGCAAGACGGGCACACCGGTCAAGAAGGCGGCAACCGCGAAGTCGTCGGCCACCACGACGACCACGAGGTCGACCGCCACGAAGGCGGCGGCCAAGAAGGCCCCGGCCCGAGCCGCCACGGCGAAGAAGGCGGTCTCGAGCACCGCCTCGGTTCCGACCCGACAGGCCAGCTGACCGGAGGTCGGCGTGGTCGGCCCGGAGCGCGACCCGGGGGGCCTCTGGCTTGCGCCTCGCCGAAAAAGCCGTCCGAACGGTGAACTTCTCCGGCCGCCGTTCCGTCGTGCTGGTCACAGGTGGTCAACGGGGTTCGCATAGTCGCGTCCCGCTGGCTGGCTCCTCACGCTGACCGAAGGGGTTTCTCCATGACGCAAGACCGCACCGACCACACCGAGACCGACTCCCGCCAGCCGCGCCGCACCGTGCTCAGGGCAGCGGGTCTCACCGCCGTCGCCGGTGGTGGCGCGGTATTCCTGGGCGCCTGCGCCGCCGACCGGGAGGCGGCGAGTGGTGCGACCGGTGCCGGGTCCTCCTCGGCGCCGTCCTCGGCCGCCAGCAGCGCGGCCCCGTCGCCCTCGGCCGCCGAATCGAGCGCGAGTTCCGCGCCCGAGGCGACCGCCAAGGCTCCGGACGGTCCGAGCGTCACCACGGCCGACGTGCCCGTGGAGGGCGGGGTCATTCTCGCCGGCAGCGACTACGTCGTCACCCAGCCCGCCAAGGGCGAGTTCAAGGCGTTCACCAAGATCTGCACCCACAAGGGCTGCCCGGTGGCCGAAGTGGTCGACAAGAAGATCCACTGCAACTGCCACCAGAGCAACTTCTCCATCGAGGACGGGTCGGTGCTCAACGGGCCGGCCAGCGCGCCGCTCAAGGAGTTCAAGACCGAGGTCATCGGCAAGAAGGTCTACGTCACCGGCTGACCCCGGTCTCGGCGGTCTCGGCGGTCCGGATCTGTCCGGGGCAGTGCCTACGCTGTCCACGTGGAACTGCAGACCAGATCCGGACCGCACTACCGGCCGGCACCGGGTTCGATCCCCGACGAGCCGGGCGTCTATCGGTTCTCCGACGCCCAGGGTCGGGTGATCTACGTCGGCAAGGCCAAGAGTCTGAGGTCGCGGCTCAATTCCTACTTCGCCGATCCGTCGTCGTTGCTCAGCCGGACGCGGTCGATGGTCACCACGGCCGACAAGGTCGACTGGACCGTCGTGCAGACCGAGGTCGAGGCGCTGCAGCTGGAGTACTCCTGGATCAAGGAGTACGACCCGCGTTTCAACATCAAATACCGCGATGACAAGTCCTACCCCTGGTTGTGCGTCACCCTGTCGGAGGAATTCCCCCGGGTGATGGTCGGTCGGGGATCCAAGCGGAAGGGCTGGCGGTATTTCGGTCCCTACTCGCACGCCTGGGCCATCCGCGAAACCGTCGACGTTCTGCTGCGGGTCTTCCCGATGCGTTCGTGTCGACCGGGAGTCTTCAAGAACCACCAGCAGCTCGGTCGCCCCTGTCTCCTCGGCTACATCGGCAAGTGCTCGGCGCCCTGCGTCGGCCGGGTGTCACCCGACGAGCACCGGGAGATCGTCAACGACTTCTGCCAGTTCGTCGCCGGGAATGCCGCGCCGATGATCAAGAACCTGCAGCGCGACATGCGGGCCGCCAGTGAGATCCAGGAGTACGAGCGGGCGGCCCAGCTGCGTGACGACCTCGGCGCCCTGCAGCGCGCGATGGAGCAGAACGCGATCGCCTTCGCCGACGGCACCGACGCCGACGTGATCGCACTGGCCGAGGACCCGCTCGAGGTAGCCGTGCAGATCTTCCACGTACGCGGTGGCCGGGTCCGGGGCCAGCGCGGCTGGGTGGCCGACCGGTTCGACGAGAGTGGCACCGACGAGCTGGTCGAGCAGTTCCTGCTCCAGCTGTACGCGGAGGTCGACCCCGAGGGTGTCGACCGGGAGGCCGTGCCCCGGGAGATCCTCGTCCCGGCGCTGCCCGCCTCGCTCGATTCGCTCACCCAGATGCTGACCGACCGGCGCGGCTCGAACGTGTCGATCCGGGTGCCGCAGCGCGGTGACAAGAAGTCGCTGATGGAGACCGTGGGCCGCAACGCCCAGGAGACGCTGATCAAGCACAAGACCAGCCGGGCGGGCGATCTGTCGACCCGCAATCGGGCCCTCGAGGAGATCCAGGAGGCGCTCGAGCTCGACCTCCCGCCGCTGCGGATCGAGTGCTACGACATCTCCAACCTGCAGGGCACCGAAGTGGTGGCCTCGATGGTCGTCTTCGAGGACGGGTTGCCGCGGAAGAGCGAATACCGCCGCTTCGTCATCCGGGGCGTGGACGGGCAGAACGACGTCGCCGCCATGCACGAGGTGATCACCCGTCGTTTCCGCCGGTTGATCGACGACCGCGCGAGTATGACGCGGCAGGCCGAGGGCTCCGAGCCCGGGGAGGAGGGGCCGATGCTGGTCGACCCGGTGACCGGTGCGCCGCGCAAGTTCGCGTACGCGCCGTCGCTGGTCGTGGTCGACGGTGGCCCGCCTCAGGTCGCCGCGGCCGCCCGCGCCCTCGACGAGCTCGGCATCTCCGACGTCGCCCTCTGCGGGTTGGCCAAGCGGCTCGAGGAGGTCTGGCTGCCTGACGTCGAGGAGCCGCTGATCCTGCCGCGGACGAGCGAAGGGCTCTACCTGTTGCAGCGGCTGCGCGACGAGGCCCACCGGTTCGCGATCACCCATCACCGGTCGCGGCGGAGCCGGACCATGGTCGAGTCGATGCTCGACCAGGTCGCGGGTCTCGGTGAGGTCCGGCGGAAGGCGCTGATCACCTACTTCGGTTCGCTGAAAAAGGTACGTGCGGCGTCGATCGAGGACATCGCCGCCGTCCCCGGGTTCGGACCCAAGCTCGCGCTGGCGGTCAAGGAGGCCCTCGACGCCGCTCCCCAGCGCGACGCGGTGAACATGGCCACCGGTGAGGTGATCAGCAGCTGACAAACTTTGAGAGGATGGTCCGGTGAGCAGCGAGCCGGTCGAAACCCCCGATCAGACCGACGGTGACGGCACGACCGGAACCAACGGATCGGGTGCCGCATCCACCGAATCGAGCGAGTCGCGCAAGCTTCGGCTGGTCGTCGTCACCGGGATGTCCGGTGCCGGTCGATCGACCGCCGCGCACACGCTGGAGGACCTCGGCTGGTACGTGGTCGACAATCTCCCGCCGACGGTGCTGCCCGAGGTCTGCGAGTTGGCCCGGCGGACCGGTCTGACCCGGCTCGCCGTGGTGCTCGACGTCCGGACCGGGGGTTTCTTCGAGCGGTTGCCCGCCGTCTTCGCCGATCTGCGCGAAATCGGGACACTGCCCGAGATCCTGTATCTCGAGGCGTCCGACGACATCATCGTGCGGCGTCAGGAGTCGGTCCGCCGGCCGCACCCGCTGCAGGGTCACGGGCGACTGCTCGACGGGATCGTCCGCGAACGCGACAAACTCGCCACCCTGCGGGCCGCCGCCGATCTGGTCATCGACACCTCGGCGCTCAACGTCCACCAGCTCGCCTCGCGGGTGACCAACGCGTACGGCGGTTCCGACGACGACCAGCTCCGGGTGACGCTGCTGTCCTTCGGGTTCAAGAACGGCATCCCGGTCGATGCCGACATGATGTTCGACGTGCGCTTCCTCCCCAACCCGCACTGGGTGCCCGACCTGCGTCCGCAGACCGGGCTGAGCAAACCGGTCAGTGACTACGTGCTCGGACAGCCCGGGGCCGGGGAGTTCCTCGACGGGCTGCAGTCGGTACTCCGGGTGGCGGCCAAGGGCTATCTGACCGAGGGCAAGCGGTTCGCCACGATCGCCGTCGGCTGCACCGGTGGCAAACACCGCAGCACCGCGATGACGGAGGAGTTCGCCCGCCGACTCCGGGCCGACGGACGCACCGTCACCGTCCTGCACCGGGACCTGGGCCGGGAATGAGTTCGGCCCGTCCGCGGGAGCGCCGGCGGCCCTGGCACGGGCTGTCCGGCCCGACCCTGCCCTCGGTCGTCGCTTTCGGGGGCGGTCACGGGCTGTTCGCGTCGTTGTCCGCGCTCCGCCGGATCACCGACCACCTGACCGCGATCGTCACCGTCGCCGACGACGGTGGCTCCTCGGGTCGGTTGCGCGAGGAGCTCAACTGCCTCCCGCCCGGTGATCTGCGGATGGCGCTCGCCGCCTTGTGCGGTGACGACGAATCGGGGCGTACCTGGGCTGATGTGCTGCAGTACCGCTTCAACAGCGACGGCCCGCTGCGTGACCACGCCATCGGCAACCTGCTGATCGCCGGGCTCTGGGAACGGCTCGGCGACCCGGTCGCCGGGCTCGACATGGTCGCCCGGCTGCTCGGGGCCAAGGGGCGGGTGCTGCCCATGGCCTCCGTCCCGCTCGACATCTCGGCCGATGTGATCGGGGTTGACCCGGCCCGACCCGACGAGATCAGCGAGGTCCGCGGTCAGGCCCGAGTGGCCAAGACCACCGGTGAGGTGATCTCCGTCCGGCTCGATCCGGCCGATCCGCCGGCCTGTCCCGAATCCCTGAGCGTGATCCTGGACGCGGACTGGATCGTCCTCGGCCCCGGCTCGTGGTTCACCTCGGTGATCCCGCACCTGCTGGTCCCCGGTCTGGCCGAGGCCATCCACGCCACCCCCGCCTCGCGCATCCTCACCCTCAACCTCGAGCCGGCCGAGGAGACCGCCGGCTTCTCCGCGGCCAAGCACATCGAGCTGCTGGCCGAACACGCCCCCGACCTGCGGCTCGATGTCGTCCTGGCGCACAGCGGCTTCGTCTTCGACGACCCCCACCTGTCCACCTGGGTCGACTCGCTCGGTGCCCGGCTGGTCGTCGCCGATCTCGCCGTCCGCGACGGCACCCCGCGCCACGACCCGCTCCGGCTGGCGTCCGCGTACGCCGAGATCATGGGGATCTGAGCTCCGAGCGCGAGCCTGATCAGCGGCGTCTCGGCGGGTCAGCACGAGGCGCGAGCGTGATCTGCGGCGTCTCAGCGGCTCCACACGACGCGTCAGCGCGAAGAATCGGCATGGCATCATCTGGGGATGGCCATGACCGCACAGGTGAAAGCTGAACTGGCGACGATCAAGGTCACCAAGCCCTGCGACCGCAAGTCCGAAGTCGCAGCGACCCTGCGTTTCGCCGGGGGACTCCACATCGTCAGCGGCCGGATCGTCATCGAGGCCGAGCTGGACACCGGGGCCGCGGCCCGACGACTCCGGACCGAGATCGCTGACGTGTTCGGCCATCCGTCCGATCTGGTGATCGTCAGCGGTTCGGGCATCCGCCGGGGCACCCGCTACGTCGTCCGGGTGATCAAGGACGGCGAGGCGCTGGCCCGCCAGACCGGTCTCATCGACTCCCGTGGCCGCCCCGCGCGGGGCCTCCCCGCCCAGGTCGTCAGCGGCGGTCTGTGTGACTGTGTCGCCGCCTGGCGGGGGGCCTTCCTGGCCCACGGTTCGCTGACCGAGCCGGGGCGTTCGATGGCGCTCGAGGTGACCTGCCCGGGTCCGGAGGCCGCGTTGGCCCTGGTCGGAGCGGCCCGTCGGCTGGGGATCTCGGCGAAGGCCCGCGAGGTCCGCAACATCGACCGGGTCGTCATCCGCGACGGTGACGCGATCGCCGCGCTGTTGACCCGGCTCGGCGCCCACGACTCGTTGATGGCCTGGGAGGAACGTCGGATGCGCCGCGAGGTGCGGGCGTCGGCCAACCGGCTGGCCAACTTCGACGACGCGAACCTGCGTCGATCGGCCCGGGCGGCGGTGGCGGCGGGTGCGCGGGTCGAGCGGGCCCTGGAGATCCTCGGCGAGGACGTGCCCGAGCACCTGCGCGCCGCCGGCGTGCTCCGGGTGCAGAACAAGCAGGCCAGCCTCGAGGAACTGGGGCAGTTGCACGAGCCCCCGCTGACCAAGGACGCGGTCGCCGGTCGGATCCGTCGACTGCTGGCCACGGCCGACAAACGGGCCCAGGACCTGGGCATCCCGAACACCGAGGCCAACCTCAGTGCGGACATGCTCGACGAGTGATCCGAGCGGTCGGAGCGCCGGGGCCGAAGGCGTCCTGAGCCGGAACACGACTGTAACCAGCGGTCAACTGGTCTCATACCAGCGTGGAATCCGGTCGTAACGCGATCCGCCCGAGTTGGCTAAGGTGTTTCGTGGCCCCAGGGTTTCGGGGTCCTCACGTACTGAAGGAGATCGCTACATGACCGTACGCGTCGGTATCAACGGTTTCGGCCGCATCGGCCGCAACTTCTTCCGCGCGGCCGCTGCCGCAGGCGCCGACATCGAGGTGGTGGCCGCCAACGACCTCGGCGACGTCAAGACCATGGCCCACCTGCTCAAGTACGACAGCATCCTCGGGCGCTACCCGGCCGACGTCTCGGTGACCGCCGACGGCATCTCGGTCGGTGACCACGAGATCAAGATCCTCGCCCAGCGCGACCCCGCCGCTCTCCCGTGGGGCGACCTCGGCGTGGATGTCGTCGTCGAGTCGACCGGGTTCTTCACCGACGCCACCAAGGCGAAGGCGCACATCGATGGTGGCGCCAAGAAGGTCATCATCTCCGCGCCGGCGAAGAACGAAGACATCACCATCGTCATGGGTGTCAACCACGAGCTCTACGACCCGGCCGTGCACCACGTGCTCTCGAACGCGTCCTGCACCACCAACTGTCTCGCTCCGATGGCCAAGGCGCTGAACGACGATCTCGGCATCGTCAAGGGCCTGATGACGACCATCCACGCGTACACGCAGGATCAGAACCTGCAGGACGCGCCGCACAGCGACCTGCGTCGTGCCCGCGCCGCCGCCCTGAACATCGTTCCGACCACGACCGGCGCGGCCAAGGCCGTCTCCCTGGTGCTGCCGGAGCTCAAGGGCAAGCTCGACGGCTACGCGCTCCGCGTGCCGGTGCCGACCGGTTCGGCCACCGACCTGACCTTCGAGGCCGGTCGCGAGACCACGGTCGACGAGGTCAACGCCATCGTCAAGGCCGCCGCCGAGGGCTCGCTCAAGGGCTTCCTCAAGTACACGACCGACCCGATCGTGTCCGCCGACATCGTCACCGACCCGAGCTCCTGCATCTTCGACTCGGGCCTGACCAAGGTCATCGGCAACCAGGTCAAGGTCGTCGGCTGGTACGACAACGAGTGGGGCTACTCCAACCGCCTCGTCGACCTCGTGTCGCTCGTCGGCAAGTCGCTCTGACCTTCGCCCCACGCCGCCCGCCGGTTTCCCGTGTCGCCTGGGAGACCGGCGGGTGACCCGTGAAGTCTCGCGGGTGACCCGCAGGTTTGCCGTGGTCTCGCCGCGTCACTCATCCCAGCCTCGAACGAGCACGGCCCGAAAGGTGCGATCGTGAAGTCCGTTTCCGACCTCGGAGATCTGTCCGGCAAGCGGGTCCTCATCCGCTGCGACCTCAACGTCCCGCTCGACGGCGACGCCATCACCGACGACGGCCGCATCCGCGCCTCGCTGCCCACGATCAACCAGTTGCGCGAGGCCGGTGCCAAGGTCATCGTGCTGGCCCACCTCGGCCGGCCCAAGGGCCAGGTCAACCCGACGTACTCGCTGGCCCCCGCGGCCAAGCGGCTCGGTGAACTGCTCGGCACCGAGGTCACTCTGGCCGGCGACGTGGTGGGTGAGTCCGCCGCCGCGACCGTGGCCGGACTGGCCGACGGCGACGTCGCGCTCCTGGAGAACGTCCGCTACGAGCCGGGCGAGGAGTCCAAGGACGAGGCCGAGCGCAGCGCGCTGGCCGACAAGTACGCCGCCCTCGGCGACGTCTTCATCTCCGACGGCTTCGGGGTCGTGCACCGCAAGCAGGCCAGCGTCTACGACCTGGCCGCCAAGCTGCCGAACGCGGCCGGCGGTCTGGTCAAGACCGAGGTCGAGGTGCTGAAGCGGCTGACCCAGGAGCCGGCGCGCCCGTACGTGGTCGTCCTCGGTGGTGCCAAGGTGTCCGACAAGCTGGCCGTCATCGCGAACCTGCTCAAGACCGCCGATACGCTGATCGTCGGCGGTGGCATGGTCTTCACCTTCCTCAAGGCCCAGGGTCACGAGGTCGGTAAGAGCCTGCTCGAGGAGGACCAGCTCGACACGGTCAAGGGCTACCTCGAGGATGCCACGGCGACCGGCAAGAAGATCCTGTTGCCCACCGACATCGTGGTGGCGCCGGAGTTCAAGGCCGACTCGCCGCCCACCGTGGTGGCCGCCGACGCGATCCCGGCCGATCAGCTCGGTCTCGACATCGGCCCCGACTCCGCGCGGGCCTTCGCTGCGGAGATCGCCGCCGCGAAGACGGTGTTCTGGAACGGCCCGATGGGCGTCGCCGAATGGGAGAACTTCGCCGGCGGCACCCGCGCGGTCGCGCAGGCGCTGACCGAGGTCGACGGCCTGTCCGTCGTCGGTGGCGGGGACTCCGCCGCTGCCGTACGCGACCTGGGCTTCGCCGACGAGGCGTTCGGCCACATCTCCACCGGTGGCGGCGCCAGCCTGGAATACCTCGAGGGTAAGACCCTCCCCGGATTGTCCGTTCTCGAAGAAAAGGTGTAGTTCATGGCACGCAAGCCCCTGATGGCCGGCAACTGGAAAATGAACCTCAACCACGTCGAGGCCGTCGGCCTGCTGCAGAAGCTGGCGTGGACGCTGGAGGACAAGAAGCATGACCCGGCCAAGTCCGAGGTCGTCGTCCTCCCGCCGTTCACCGATCTGCGCACCGTGCAGACCCTGGTCGAGGGTGACCGGCTCGAGATCGGCTACGGCGCGCAGGACGTGTCGGCCCACGACTCCGGCGCCTACACCGGCGAGATCTCGGTCGAGATGCTGGCCAAGCTCAAATGTGCGTACGTCTGCATCGGCCATTCCGAGCGCCGTCAGTACCACGCCGAGGACGACGCGCTGGTCAACGCCAAGACCAAGAAGGTGCTGGGCGCGGGCATCAAGCCGATCGTCTGCGTCGGCGAGGGCCTGGAGATCCGGCAGGCCGGCGAGCACGTGGCCTACACGCTGAACCAGGTCGACGGCGCGCTCGACGGGCTGACCGCTGAGGAGCTGGCCGAGGTCGTCATCGCCTACGAGCCCGTCTGGGCCATCGGCACCGGTGAGGTCGCGACCCCGGAGGACGCACAGGAAGTCTGCGCAGCGATTCGCTCGCGCGTCGCCGAACTCTACTCGGCCGACGTGGCCGACGGCGTCCGCATCCTCTACGGCGGTTCGGTCAAGTCCGGGAACGTCGCGGCGATCATGGCCAAGCCCGATGTCGACGGCTGCCTGGTCGGTGGAGCGAGCCTGCAGATCGACGAATTCTCGGCGATCGCCCGGTTCTACGACCTGCCCGCACTCTGATTCGGCGCCATCGGATCCGTAGAATTTTGAGTTAGGCTACCTCCCGTGTTGCTCGTCCCCCTGATGACCGTTCCCATCACGATCTTCTCGATCGTGCTGGTGATCACCAGCGTTGCGTTGGCGTTGTTCGTGTTGATGCACAAGGGGCGAGGCGGCGGCCTGTCCGATCTCTTCGGCGGCGGAATCTCCTCCTCGATGGGCGGCTCGTCGGTGGCCGAGCGGAATCTCGATCGGCTGACCATCGTCATCGGCGTGATCTGGCTGGCCGCCATCGTCTCGCTCGGTCTGCTGTACAAGCTCCAGGCCTGACACCGACAGCCATCGACCCTCGGGTCGACAGCACGGCAACATCTACTCGTGGGACGTGAGGGAGAGCGAACGTGGCTGGTGGCAGTGCCATTCGTGGCAGTCGGGTGGGCGCCGGGCCGATGGGGGAAGCCGAACGCGGCGATGCCGCACCTCGGCTGTACGTCTCCTATTTCTGCGCGCACGGTCATGAGACCAAACCGGCCTTCGCGGCCGAGGCCACGATTCCCGAGGCCTGGGACTGCCCGCGCTGCGGGCTGCCGGCGAACCTGGACTCGTTGAACCCCCCGCCGCCGCCGAAGATCGAACCGTACAAGACCCACCTCGCGTACGTGAAGGAGCGCCGCTCGGACAAAGAGGCGGCCGACATCCTGAGTGAGGCGCTCTCGGCTCTGCGCGCCCGGCGCGCCCGCGGAGAAGTCATCTACTGAAGGGCCGTGCGGGGGGATGACCCCTCGGGCGCAATCCCCCCACCGTCGGGGTGGTGAGGCGGAGGACCGCAGATGCACGACGACGTCACGCTGACCACCGGCCGCGCCCGACGGGTGCTCGACGAGCGGATCAGACCGGCCATCCACGCCCGGTCGCTGCCGTTCGAGGTGACCTGGCATGTGCTGCCGGGTGAGCCCATCGCGCCCGCCGAGGCGCTGGCGCTCGACTACACCGCGTACGCCGTCGGCGCACCGTGGGGTCCGGCCTGGAGCACGACCTGGTTCCGGCTGACCGCGACGGTGCCGGACGAGTGGCGCGGACTGGCGGTCGAGGCGATCGTCGATCTCGGGTTCGACGGCGAGACGCCGGGTTTCCAGTGCGAGGGCCTGGCCTATCGAGGCGACGGCAGCCCGATCAAGGCGGTGAACCCGCGCAACCTCTGGGTCCCGGTGGCTGACGTGGCCGAGGGCGGCGAAACGGTCGCGTTCTTCATCGAGGCCGCCGCCAACCCGGTCGTGCTCGCCATGCCGGCTTTCACCCCGACCGCCGAGGGGGACCTGTCCACCGCGTCGAAGCATCCGCTCTACGTCACCCGGCGGATGGACCTGACCGTTTTCGAGCCCGAGTTGTTCGAACTCGGGCTCGATCTCGACGTACTCCTCGAGCTGCAGGCCGAACTACCCGAGCGCTCCCCGCGGCGGATGCGCATCCTGCAGGCGCTCGACGACGCCATGGATGAGCTCGACCTGCAGGCGTTGCCCGAGACGGCGGGCGCCGCCCGCGCGGCGTTGAGCCCGGCGTTGAGCCCGCCCGCCGAGGCCAGCGCCCACCAGATCGCCGCCGTCGGACACAGCCACATCGACTCGGCCTGGCTGTGGCCGATCCGCGAGACCATCCGCAAGGTCGCCCGGACCACGTCCTCGATGACCCAGCTGATCGACGACGAGCCCGACTTCGTGTTCGGGATGTCGAGCGCCCAGCAGTACGCCTGGATCGCCGAGCACCGCCCCGAGGTGTACGCGCGGGTCAAGGAGGCCGTTCGCGGCGGTCGCTTCGTTCCGCTCGGCGGCATGTGGGTGGAGAGCGACACCGTGATGCCGACCGGCGAAGCCATGGTCCGGCAGTTCACCTACGGTCAGCGTTTCTTCCGCGAGGAGTTCGGGATCGAGTGCGCCGGGGTGTGGCTGCCCGACAGCTTCGGCTACTCGCCTGCGCTCCCACAGCTCATCCGTCGCGCCGGATTCGACTGGTTCTTCACCCAGAAGATCTCCTGGAACCAGGTCAACGTCTTCCCGCACCACACGTTCTTGTGGGAGGGCATCGACGGGTCGCGGGTGTTCAGCCACTTCCCGCCGATGGACACCTACAACTCCGAGCTGTCCGGTGCCGAGGTGGCGCTGGCGAGCCGCCAGTTCCGCGAGAGCCGCCGGGCATCGCGTTCGCTGGCCCCGGTCGGTTACGGCGACGGCGGGGGCGGGACGACCCGCGAGATGGTCGGCCGGGCCCGGCGGCTGACGGACCTGGAGGGCAGCCCCCAGGTCGCGTGGCAGCATCCGAACGACTTCTTCACCGCCGCCCGCGCCGAGCTGACCGATCCGCCGGTCTGGGTGGGCGAGCTCTATCTCGAGCTGCACCGGGCCACGCTGACCAGCCAGCACCGCACCAAGCAGGGCAACCGGCGCAACGAGCAGTTGCTGATCGAGGCCGAGCTGTGGTGGTCGTGTGCGGCCCTCGGCGGCGAGACCGGCTACCCGTACGACGAGCTCGACCGGCTCTGGCGCCAGCTGCTGCTGCTGCAGTTCCACGACATCCTGCCCGGCACCTCGATCGCCTGGGTGCACCGCGAGGTCGTGGCTCAGCATGCGCAGCTGACCAGCGATGCCCAAGTGCTGATCGAGCGGGCGCTCGCCCTGCTGGTCGGTCCTGGCGATCAGGCCCTGGTGGCCAATCCGGCGGGGGAGACCCGGAGCGGCGTAGGTGGTCGATCGATCGGCGCGCCCGACCCGGCGGGGCCGGTCACCCCGGTCGCGGTCGACGACGGCTGGGTGCTGGCCAACGAGCTGGTCGAGTTCCGCATCTCGACTGACGGCCTGGTCACAGCGGCGATCGACCGGACCACCGGGCGTGACGCGCTGGTCCCCGGGAGGGTGGGCAACCTGCTGCAGCTGCACCAGGACCTGCCGAACCAGTGGGACGCGTGGGACGTCGACCGGTTCTACCGGAACTCGGTGACCGACCTCCGCGACGCGTCGGCGGTCGGCATCGAGGGGACCGAGGTGGTCGTCGAGCGGGCGTTCTCGCGTTCGACGCTGCGGCAGCGGCTCAGTCTGGCTGCGGGGGAGCGCGCATTGTTGATCGAGACCGAGGTCGATTGGCGGGAGAGTGAGAAATTCCTCAAGGCGGCGTTTCCGCTCGCGGTGCACGCCGAGCACACCGCGGCCGAGACCCAGTTCGGCTACTACCGCCGAGTCACCCACACCAACACCAGTTGGGAGGCGGCGAAGTTCGAAACGGCGATGCACCGCTACGTGCACGTGGCCGAGCCCGAGTTCGGCGTCACCCTGATCACCGACTCGACCTACGGCTTCGACGTCACCCGCGACTCCGATCCCGAGGCCGGCGTGACCACGACGGTGCGGCTCTCGCTGCTCCGGGCCCCACGGTTCCCCGATCCGGCCACCGACCAGGGGCGACAGACGTTCCGCTACGGGTTGCTGGTCGGCAGCTCGATGGACGACGCGGTGACGGCCGGGATCGCGCTCAACACCGGCGAGCGTCCGGTCATCGGTGGACAGGGGTTCGACTCGCCGGTCACCGTCTCCGGCAACGGGCTGGTGCTCTCGGCGGTGAAGCTCGCCGATGACCGTAGCGGCGATCTGATCGTGCGGGTCTATGAGTCGCTGGGCAAGCGGACCACCGGGTCGTTGGCCGTTGCCGGCCGGTTCACCGCGTACGAGACCAGCCTGCTCGAGAAAAAGCTGGGCCCAGTCGAAGCGACCGACGTCGACGGTTCGACGCAGGTCGAACTCAGCCTGACCACCTTCGAGGTCCGGACCCTCCGGTTGGTCCGGGTCTGACGCGACGAGTGGGCAGAGATCGCGCAGGTCCGGTCGGGATTCGGGCGATCTCTCCCAGCACGCGATCCGCGACTAGAACACTCCCGGCGGAAACATGCTCCGCGGAAGTTCGGCGGCGGCGTCGCGGTCCAGCAACCACAGCGTCCGCTTGGCCCCGCTGACCCCGGCGGCCGGGACCTGGACCGGCCCGGCCCCGAGCAGGGCCATCGTCGCCGCGGCGGCCTTGTCCGAGCCGCTCACCACGAACCAGACCTCGCGCGACCGGTTGATCACCGACAGAGTGAGGCTGATCCGCTCGGGCGGTGGCTTGGGCGAGGACCGGACGCCGATCACGTCGCCGGTCGCGTACGAACTCGGGTGTTCGGGGAACAGCGAGGCCACATGGCCGTCGGGTCCCATCCCGAGCAGGCAGACGTCGAACACGGTCGAGCCCAGTTCGTCGGCGTACGCGTCGGCCGCGTCGTCGAGCCCGAGACCGCCGTCGGACGCCGGCATCGCGTGGATCTGCTCCGGCGTCAGCCGCAACGGCTCGGCCAGCAGATCGAGCGCCTGCTTGGCGTTGCGCTCGTCGTCGTCGGCGGCGACGAACCGCTCGTCACCCCACCAGAACCCGACCCGGGACCAGTCGACCGCCGAGTGCGTGCCTTCGGCCGCCAACCGTTGATACGCCTTGGTCGCTATCCGTCCACCGGTCAGCGCGATCTGCGGGACCCGGGAGTCGCGCTGGATCTCCGCCAACCGAGCGGTGAGCCGGGTCGCGAGAGCCTCGGCGACGTCGTCGGCGTTGGCGTGGACGACGAGCTCCGGATTGCTCACTGGCTCCTCGCCTCGCTCGACTTCTTCTTCGACGCGGTGTTCTTGCTGCTCGTCTTCTTGCCAGCCGTCTTCTTGGCCGTGGCGGGCTCGAGCGCTTGCAGAGCCCGCTCGAAGACGTCGTCGGCATCCATCCGGCGCAACTCCTCGGACAACAGCTCGGTGAAGTCGCGCCGCTTGAGCGCGACCAACCGCTCCGGCTGACCGGGCACCGTGTACGAGGCGAGCAGGCCGTCCGGTCGGGTGATCGCGATGTCACCGGCGGCGGTACCCAACCGGACCGCGGTGAGACCGGGGCCGTCGGTGTGCCTGAGTTCGACGTCGAGCTTCAGCCGCGACCCGAGCCAGGCGGCCAGCAGATCGGCCGAAGGATTGTTCGGCTCGGACTCGACCGACGCCGTCTTGATCCGCGCCGGGTACTGGTCGAGCGCCGCGGCCAGCAGGGCCCGCCACGGGGTCAGCCGGGTCCAGGCCAGGTCGGTGTCGCCCGGGCTGTAGTCGTGGGCCCGGGCCTTGAGCGCGGTCAGCGGACGCGGAGCCGACGCGGCGTCGGTCATCCGCCGTTTGGCCAGCTGCCCGAGCTCGTCGGCGGCGCGGTTGCTGGGCACCTTGCCCGGCCACCAGATGACCACGGGCGAGTCCGGGAGCAGCAGGGGCCGGACGACCGAGGCCGGGTGCGCCGCGACCGCTCCGGTCATCCGGATGACCACGACCTCGCCGGGGGTGCCCTCACCGATGTGCACCTCGGCGTCGACCGAAGCCGTACGCCCGGCGCCGGTGACGACCAGCAGGATCCGCGACGGGTGTTCGCGCCCGGCCGCGGTGCTGGCTTCGAGGGCGTTCGGGTACTCCTCCTCGTCACAAACGACGATCAGGGTGAGCACCATGCCCTGGGCCGGGCTGCCGGCGGACCGGCGGGCCTTGAGCAGCGCGGCCGAGATCTTGGCGGAGGTGGTGTCCTCGAGGGTGATGATCACGGCCGCCTCCAGGTGAACCCGTCACGGGCCAGCATCGCGTCGGCGCCCTTCGGCCCCCACGACCCGGGCTCGTACGGCTCGGGCTGGTCCTTCAGACCGGCCCAGTAGTCGATGATCGGGTCGAGGATCTCCCACGAGAGCTCGACCTCCTCGTGCTGCGGGAACAACGGGGGATCGCCGAGCAGGACATCGAGGATCAGCCGCTCGTACGCCTCGGGCGAGGACTCGGTGAACGAGCCGCCGTAGGCGAAGTCCATGTTGACCTCGCGGATCTCCATCTGGGTGCCGGGCACCTTGGCCCCGAACCGCAGCGTGACGCCCTCGTCGGGCTGGATCCGCAGCACGATCGAGTTGTAGCCCAGCTCCTCGGTGTCGGTCTTGGTGAAGGGCAGGTGCGGCGCCCGTTTCATCCCGAGCGCGATCTCGGTGACCCGACGGGCCAGCCGCTTGCCGGTCCGCAGATAGAACGGGACGCCGGCCCAGCGCCGGTTCTCGATGTTGAGCCGGATCGCGGCGTAGGTCTCGGTGGTCGAGGTCTGGGGGATGTTGTCCTCCTCCAGATACCCCTTGACCTTCTCGCCACCGGCCCATCCGCCCGCGTACGCCCCGCGAGCCGTGTGCAGATCCATCCGCTTCGGTGGTCGCACGGCGGCGAGGACCTTCTGTTTCTCGGCCCGCAACTGCTTCGCCTCGAACGAGGCCGGTTCCTCCATCGCGGTCAGCGCCAGCAGCTGGAGCAGGTGGTTCTGGATCACGTCCCGGGCGATGCCGATGCCGTCGAAGTACCCCGCGCGACCCCCGATGCCGATGTCCTCGGCCATGGTGATCTGCACGTGATCGACGTAGTTGTTGTTCCACACCGGCTCGAACAGCTGATTGGCGAACCGCAGCGCCATCATGTTCTGGACGGTTTCCTTGCCCAGGTAGTGGTCGATGCGGAAGACCGAGTGCGACGGGAAGACCGAGGAGACGATCCGGTTGAGCTCCTGGGCACTTTCCAGGTCGTGACCGAACGGCTTCTCGATCACCACCCGGCTCCAACGGCCCGCCCGCTCCTCGGCCAGCCCGTGCGACCGCAGCTGGTCGACCACGGTCTGGAACAGGCCCGGTGGGATGGACAGGTAGAACGCGTGGTTCCCGCCGGTGCCGCGGGCTTCGTCGAGGTCCGCGATCGTCTCGGCCAGCTTGGCGAACGACTCGTCGTCACCGATCTGGCCGGGGACGAAGCGGATCCCCTCGGAGAGCTGCTGCCACACCTCCTCGCGGAAGGGCGTACGCGCATGGGCCTTGACCGCGTCGTGCACGATCTTGGCGAAGTCCTGGTGCTCCCACTCGCGTCGGGCGAACCCGACGAGAGCGAAGCCCGGGGGCAGCAGCCCCCGGTTGGCCAGGTCGTAGACCGCCGGCATCAACTTCTTCGTCGATAGGTCTCCGGTGACCCCGAAGATCACCAGGACACAGGGTCCGGCGATCCTCGGCAGTCGCCGGTCCTGCGGGTCTCGAAGCGGGTTGGGCCGGGCGGTCGTCGTCACGCGACCGTGGCCGAGACGTCCGGATCGGCGGACTTGCCCGGGCTGGCAGCACCTTCGTGGGCCTCGTCGAGAGCCGTCTTCACGGTCTCGACCAGCTCACCCCAGGAGGCGTCGAACTTCTCCAGGCCCTCCCGCTCGAGCAGATCGACGACGTCGTCGTAGCTGATCCCCACGGTAGCCAGCTGGTCGAGCAGCTGCTGCGCCTCCGCCTCGGTGCCGGTGACCCGGTCGCCGCCCAGCTCGCCGTGGTCGGCGAACGCCTGCATCGTCTTCTCCGGCATGGTGTTGACCGTGTTGGCCACCACCAGTTCGGTGACGTACATGGTGTCCGGCAGGTTGGGGTCCTTGACCCCGGTCGAGGCCCACAGCGGCCGCTGCCGGTGAGCACCCTTGGCCTCAAGGGCGGCGAAACGCTCGGAGGCGAACTCCTCCTCGTAGAGCGCGTACGCGAGGCGGGCGTTGGCGATCCCCGCCTGTCCCTTGAGCGCGGTGGCCTCGTCCGAGCCGACCGCGTCGAGCCGCTTGTCGATCTCCGAATCCACCCGGGAGATGAAGAACGAGGCGACCGAGACGATCTTGCTGAGGTCGTGACCGTTGGCCGCGGCCTGCTCGAGCCCGCTCAGGTAGGCGTCGATGACCCCGCGATAGCGCTCGAGGGAGAAGATCAGCGTGACGTTGACGCTGATCCCTTCGCCGATGGTGGCGGTGATCGCCGGCAACCCCGGCTTGGTCGCCGGGATCTTGATCAGCACGTTGGGCCGGTCGACGATCTTGTGCAGATCGGCGGCCTGCGCCGTGGTGCCCTCGGTGTCCATGGCCAGGCCGGGCTCGACCTCGATCGAGACCCGTCCGTCGACGCCGTTGGTGGCGGCGTAGGTGGCCGCGAAGACGTCGCACGCATCGCGGACGTCATCGGTGGTCAGCGCCTTGATGGTGTCCTCGACGCTGGAGTCGCGGGCAGCCAGTTCCTTGATCTGCTCGTCGTAGGCCTCGCCCTTGGCCAGGGCCGCAGCGAAGATCGTCGGGTTGGTGGTCACCCCGGTCACCGACGAATCGGCGACCAGACCGGCCAGGTTGCCCGAGTTGATCCGGTCCCGCGACAAGTCGTCGAGCCAGATGGAGACGCCCTCGTCGGCGAGAGCCTTCAGTCGATCAGTCATGGTGCTTCCTTCTCACTGGTTTGGGTGTCGGTCTCAGACGATGGAGACACCGGGATCGTCGACGAGGTCCGCCGGTCCCTGGGGCCCGCTGGCGGCGGTGTGGGTCTGGCCGCTGGGACCGCCGCTGGCGGCTTCCAGGCTCTGCCTGGCCGCAGCGGCGACCGTCTCGGCGCTGAACCCGAACTCCTCGAACAGCTTCGCGCCCGAGGCGCTGGCTCCGTAGTGCTCGATGCAGATGACCTTGCCGGCGTCGCCCACCAGGTCACGCCAACCGGCGCCCACGCCGGCCTCGATGCTGACCCGGGCGCGTACGGTCGGCGGGATCACCGAGTCGCGGTAACCCTGGTCCTGCTCGTCGAACCATTCGCGGCACGGCATCGACACGACGCGCGCGCTGATGCCCTCCTCGGCCAGCTTCTCGGCAGCGGCGACGCAGTACTGCACCTCGGAGCCGGTGCCGATCAGGATGACGATGTCGCCCTCGCCGTCACCGAAGTCCTTGAGCACGTACGCGCCCTTGGCCACGCCGGCGACGTCGGCGTAACCGTCCTCGCCGCGCGGCACGATCGGCAGGTTCTGCCGGGACAGGATCAGACCGGCGGGCCGGTCGTTGTTGCGCAGGATCTGCGCCCAGGCGGCGGCCGTCTCGTTGGCGTCCGACGGGCGGACGACGTCGAGGCCCGGGATCAGCCGCAGCGAGGCCACGTGCTCGATCGGCTGGTGGGTCGGGCCGTCCTCGCCGAGGCCGATCGAGTCGTGGGTCCAGACGTAGGTGACCGGAAGCCGCATCAGCGCCGACAGCCGGACGGCGCCGCGCATGTAGTCGGAGAAGGTCAGGAAGGTGCCGCCGTACGGGCGGGTGCCGCCGTGGACCTTCATGCCGTTCATGATCGCGCCCATGGCGTGCTCGCGGATGCCGAAGTGCAGCACCCGGCCGTACGGGCCGCCCTTGAACTCGTTGCTCTGGCGATCCGACGGCAGGAAGCTGGGCTCGCCCTTCGGGGTGGTGTTGTTCGAGCCGGCCAGGTCGGCCGAACCGCCCCACAGCTCGGGCATCACCGGGGCGAGCGCGGTCAGCACGGAACCGGACGCGGCGCGGGTGGCCACACCCTTGGGGTCGGCCGGCCAGCTCGGCAGCGCGTCCTCCCAGCCGGGGGTCAGCTCGTCGGCGATCAGGCGCTGGTAGAGCGTCTCGCTCTCGGGGTTGGCCTTCGCCCAGGTGTCATAGCTCTGCTGCCACTCGGCCTGGGCCTGGGCGCCGCGCTCGAGCAGCCCGCGGGTGTGTCCGATGACCTCGTCGCTGACCTCGAAGGTCTGCTCGGGATCGAAGCCGAGCAGCTCCTTGAGCGCCTTCACCTCGTCGTTGCCGAGGGCACTGCCGTGGGCGGCCTCGGTGTTCTGGGCGTTCGGCGACGGCCAGGCGATGATCGTCCGGAGCTGGATGAAGGTCGGCTTGTCGGTGACCCGCTTCCCCTCCTCGATCGCGTCCTGCAGGGCCTTGACGTTCTCGGCGTAGTGCCCGCCCTCGAGCCAGTCGACCTCGACGACGTTCCATCCGTACGCGGCGTAGCGGGCCGCGGTGTCCTCGGTGAGCGCGATGTTGGTGTCGCCCTCGATCGAGATGAAGTTGCGGTCGTAGATGAGGGTCAGGTTGCTCAGTCGCTGCGTACCGGCCAACGAGGAGGCCTCGGAACTGATGCCCTCCTCGATGTCGCCGTCGGAGGCCAGGCAGTAGATGTGGTGGTCGAAGACCGACTCACCGGGTGCGGCGTCGGGATCGAGCAGCCCGCGCTCGCGGCGGGCGGCCATCGCCATGCCCACGGCGTTCGCGATGCCCTGGCCGAGCGGGCCGGTGGTGATCTCGACGCCCTTGGTGTGTCCGTACTCCGGGTGGCCCGGGGTCTTGGAGTCCCAGGTGCGCAGGGCCTTCAGGTCGTCGAGCTCGAGGCCCCAACCGCCGAGGTACAGCTGGATGTAGAGGGTGATGCTGGAGTGGCCGCACGACAGCACGAAACGGTCGCGTCCGGGCCAGTGCGGCTCGGCCGGGTTGTGACGCATCATCTTCTGGAACAGCAGGTACGCGACCGGGGCCAGGCTGATGGCCGTTCCCGGGTGGCCGTTACCGACCTTCTGGACGGCATCGGCGGCCAGCACCCTGACGGTGTCTACGGAGCGAGCATCGAGGTCGGTCCAACCCTCGGGCACGGTGGCGGTGGATGAGGTTTCGGTCACAGTGATCTTGCACCCTTTCGACGGACGGCGCGGTCGGTCTGCGAGCCTATCGGTGTTGTCTGCGGCCCGCGCAAGGTCTCCCCGGTGTGTGAGCCGAGGTTCACGCCGCAGACACGTCGACGACGTGCGTACGCGTGCACGTGTTCGGGGGCTCTAGACTCCTTCCTCGTGACCAGTGTCGACGTGCCGGGCCGGATGGGGGAGTTCGCCGAGCCCCCCTTCGACGAGGTCGACGACCGCGCCGCTCGGTCGAGCGTCCTGGACGTCCTGTCGGCGTACGTCGGACTCACCAAGCCGCGGATCATCGAGCTGCTCCTGGTCACCACCGTGCCGGCCATGTTCCTGGCTGCGGGCGGCATCCCGCCGCTGCTGCTGGTCCTGAACACCATGATCGGCGGCTGCCTGGCCGCGGCGAGCGCCAACGCCCTCAACTGCGTCCTCGACCGCGACATCGACGAGCGGATGCGCCGTACGCGACGTCGCCCGCTGCCGCGGCACGCCGTCGGTCCGCTCGCGGCCACGCTGTTCGCGGTGGTGTTGGGGATCGCCTCGGTGCTCTGGCTGGGCCTGTTGGTCAACTGGTTGTCGGCCGTGCTGGCGCTCGCGGCGAACGCGTTCTACATCGTGGTCTACACCCTCTGGCTCAAGCGCCGGACCTCCCAGAACATCGTCTGGGGTGGCATCGCCGGTTGTTTCCCGCCGCTGATCGGCTGGACCGCGGTCACCGGGTCGGTGTCGCTGGTCCCGTTCGTCCTCTTCGCGATCGTCTTCCTGTGGACGCCGCCGCACACCTGGGCGCTGGCGATGCGTTACCGCGAGGACTACGCCGCCGCCGATGTGCCGATGCTCCCCGTCGTCCGCTCGGCCCCCGTGGTCACCCGTCAGATCATGATCTACTCCGTGCTGACCGTGGCCGTGTCGCTCGCTCTCTGGCCCATCGCGCAGACCAGCTGGGTCTACCCGGTCGTCGCCGGCGTGCTCGGTGCGGCCTTCTTGTGGGAGGCCGCTCAGCTGTGGCTGCGGGCCCACCGCGGACTCCGCGACGCGGCCCTGAAGCCGATGCGACTCTTCCACTGGTCGAACTCCTACCTGGCTCTGGTCTTCATCGCCGCCGCCGTCGACCCGCTGATCTCGTAGCTCGACCGATCGGCATCCGGAAAGTGTCGGATGAAGACCGGGATCCGGCCCCGATCCAGGTCGATATCCGACACTCTTGTCCACAGCCCGACGCGGCCGCCCGCGCACCGATGGACGCGGGTGGCTCACGGGATCTACGTCGACGGAGCGCCGAGTGGGCTCGACGAGCTGAGAGCGCTCAGCCTGATCTTGCCGGCCCGGGCGGCCTACACCCATCTGACCGCGGCGCAGCTGCTGGGCTGGTGGCGGCCCGGCCCGGTCGAGCGGGTCCATCCGGTCTTCGTGGCGTCACGGAAGGGCGATTCAGTCCCGCAGCGATCGGGCATCCGGGTCGCCCGGCTCGCTGAGTGGCCGGCCGCGCGCCTGGTCCGGGGCGTTCGCGTGGTCGATGCGGCCGAGGTGATGCTGGCCGCGTCGCGCGATCTCGGTGTGCTCGATCTGGTCCAGCTCGGCGACTCCGCACTCCGGCTCGATCACTGCTCGGTCGATGACCTCGTCACCGCGGCCTCCGGACGGCGAGCCGGCTCGGTCCAGCTGCGGCGGGTCATCCCGCTGCTCGATCGCCGGTCCGAGTCTCCCTGGGAGTCCGTGCTCCGGGTGCTCCACCTGGCCGCGGGCATCTCCGTCGAGCCGCAGAAAGAGTTCTTCGACGAGCACGGCCGGTTCGTTGCCCGTGCCGACCTCTGGCTGACGGGAACTCGCCGAGTCCACGAGTTCGACGGAGCCGACCATCGCACCCGGGACGGGCACCGCCGTGATCTCTGCCGCGAGCGCGGTCTGATCGGCATCGGCGTCGAGCGCTGTGGTTACACCCCGCCCGAGGTCCTCTCCGGCGGCCGCGACATCATCGCCTCGGCCGATCGCGTCCTGGGTCGCCCTTGGGATTCCGATCGCCTCGCCCGCTGGAACGCACTGGTCGACGACTCGCTCTGGGGTGTCGGCGGCCGCGCTCGGGTCCGTCGCCGTTGGAAGAGTGTCGGATAACGACATGATCCAGGCCGTGTAGACCGTCGTTATCCGACACTTTCGCCGACCGAGCCCGATCAGTGACGCGGATGCAGGTCGGTGTGCGGGGCGCCGAGGTGATGCAGCAGCGCGTGGGTGGCCTCGTCGGCGAGGTGCCAGCGGCTGAGCCGGCCGTCGCGGACGTTGTGCACCAGGCCGGCCTCGCGCAGGGTGACCAGGGCCTGGCTGACCGTGTTGGGAGCCAGCCCGGTGGCCGCGGCCAGCACCTTGACCGGGGCGCCGGGGGCGGCATGGATGGCGATCAGCAGTTCGAGCCGGGTCGGGTCGGAGAACGCGGTCAGCCGACCGAGGACGTCCGAACGGGCCGGCTGCGTGGTGTCGAGGGCATCGCGGACCACCGCCTCGGCGAACTCCGTCTCGGGCACAGCCGCGCTCCTCGTCGATGGGTGGGCCGACCGAACGTGTGTTTACCCGGACAGCCTTTGTGCGTAGGTTGAGTCTGGCACCAGTTCAGCAGATCCGTCGCACCCTCCGGGAGACCCATGACGCAGGCGAACTCGTCGGTGATCGCCGGCGGGCGGGCGTCGTTGCTGACCACGCAGGGTCGCGAAGCGTTGCCGTTCCGCCAGCGGGTCGGGGCGGCGTTCGCGGTGATCATCGCCCTGCATCTGATCGGGCTCGGACTGCTGACCGTGGGCGTCGCCGCTGGAACGGCCGGTGCGGTGACGGTCGGTATCGCCGCCGTCGCCTACCTGCGCGGATTGATCCACTCGTTCGACTTCGATCACGTGTCGATGATCGACAACTCGACCCGCAAGTTCGTCGCCGAGGGCCGGCACCCGGCGTCGGTGGGACTCGCGTTCTCCGCCGGACATTCGACCGTGGTCATCCTCACCGGCATCCTGGTGATCGCCGGCGCCGGCTTCGTCCGCACCGCCGTCGACGAGAGCTCGGGCCCGGCCCGGGTGCTCGGGATCGTCGGCTTGTCGGTGTCGGGGCTCTATCTGATCCTGGTCGCGATCGCCAACCTGGCCACGTTCCTCCAGGCCCTCAAGCTCCGGGGTGCGCTCAGGGCGGACCCGACGCTCGAGATCCCGCCGGACGCGCTCACCCCGCGTGGGCCGGCCGCCCGGATCATGACCGTGCCGCTGCGCCGGATCCGGCATCCGCGCCACATCTACGTGATCGGCTTCCTGTTCTCGCTCGGCTTCGACACCAGCAGCCAGATCGGTGTGCTCATCCTGACGGCGGGAGCGGCGTTGGCCGGGGCATCGCTCGTCTCGCTCCTCGGGCTGCCGATCCTGTTCGCCGCGGCCATGACCCTGGGCGACACGGTCAACGGTCTGATGATGCTCAAGATGTACAGCTCGGCCGAGGAGAACCCAGCCCGCAAGATCAGCTACAACCTCCTGATCACCGGGGTCGGCATCGTGTCGGGGATCCTGATCGGTTCGATCGCGGTGGCGACGCTGCTCACCGAGCAGGCCGGGGTGAGCTCAGGACCGCTCGAACTCATCGCCTCGATCGACACCGAGTACGCCGGCTATCTGTTGGGCGGATTCTTCGCCGTGGTCGGTGTGGTCGCCGCCGTGATGTGGCGTCGGGTCCGACGCCGCTGAGCAGCTGGTCGAACGCGGCTACCCGCTGGACGGTTGCGATCTCGTCGCCGGGCCCACGCTCTGGTCGACGGCTTTCTCGAAGGTCGGAGCTTCTGACAGAGTGAACGGGTAGCCATCGAGAAGGAGCCGCCATGTCTCTCACCGTCGAATCACCCACTGACGAGCTGATCCAGGCCCGGCGCCTGGTGACCGAGCTCCCCGGCCCCCGATCCCGCGAGCTGTTCGCCCGCCGCGCCAGCGTGGTGTCGGCCGGCGTCGGGACGACCCTTCCGGTCTTCATCCAGCGAGCCGGAGGCGGTGTCCTGCTCGACGTCGACGGCAACACGCTGATCGACTTCGGATCGGGCATCGCCGTCACCACCGTCGGCAACGCGGACCCCCATGTGGTCGCCGCGGTCAGCGAGCAGGTGGCGGCCTTCACCCACACCTGCTTCATGGTCACGCCGTACGAGGTCTACATCGAGGTCTGCGAGCGGCTGGCCGAGCTCACCCCGGGTGACCACGCGAAGAAGTCGGCGCTGTTCAATTCCGGTGCCGAGGCGGTGGAGAACGCGGTCAAGATCGCCCGGGTGGCCACCGGGCGCGATGCGGTGGTTGCGTTCGACCACGGCTACCACGGTCGGACGAACCTGACGATGGCGCTGACCGCCAAGAACATGCCCTACAAGCAGGGCTTCGGCCCGTTCGCCGGCGAGGTCTACCGCGCACCGATGTCGTATCCCTATCGGGACGGACTCGACGGCCCGGCCGCCGCCGCGCACGCCATCGCGCAGATCGAGAGCCAGGTCGGAGCGCGCAACGTCGCCGCGGTCATCATCGAGCCGGTCCAGGGCGAAGGTGGCTTCATCGTCCCCGCGCCGGGCTTCCTGCCTGCGCTGGCCGCGTGGTGCACCGCGAACGGCGTGGTCTTCGTGGCCGACGAGATCCAGAGCGGCTTCTGTCGTACCGGTGACTGGTTCGCGTGCGACGACGAAGGCGTGGTGCCCGACCTGATCACCACAGCGAAGGGCATCGCCGGCGGACTCCCGCTGGCCGCGGTCACCGGCCGCGCCGAGTTGATGGACGCCGTCCACCCCGGCGGGTTGGGTGGCACCTACGGCGGTAACCCGGTCGCGTGCGCCGCTGCGCTCGGCTCGATGACCACGATGCGCGAGCAGGACCTGCCCGCGGCGGCCCGGCGGATCGGGGCCACCATGGTCGAGCGGCTGACCACCTTGCAGACCCGCTTCCCGCAGATCGGTGATGTACGCGGTCGCGGCGCGATGATCGCGGTGGAGTTGGTCGAGCCGGGCACGACGATCCCTGATCCGAAGCTGGCCGGCGCCATCGCCCGGGCCTGTCACGCCGAGGGCCTGGTCGTGCTGACCGCCGGCACCTACGGCAATGTGCTGCGGTTCCTGCCGCCGCTCGTGATCGGCGATGACCTGCTCCACGAGGGTCTGGACATCATCGCAGCCGCCGTCGCGGCGGCCACCGCCGGCAGCGAGAGGAACTGACTGTGGCGATCACCGATGCCGACATCAGCCGGGTCATCGACGACGTAGCCAAATCTCTGGTCATCAACGGCCAGCAGGTGAGCAGTCCGACCACGTTCGCCGTCGAGGATCCCTCGACCGGAGAGGCGCTGTGCGAGGTCGCCGATGCCACCCCCGCGCAGGGGATGGCCGCTCTCGACGCCGCGGTGGCTCAGCAGCATTCCTGGGCGGCCACGGATCCCCGGGCCCGGGGTGAGATCCTCCGCAAGGCCTTCGAGATCCTGGTCGCGCGGGCCGACGACATCTCCTTGCTGATGACGTTGGAGATGGGCAAACCGCTCAGTGAGGCCCGTGCCGAGCTCACGTACGGCGCCGAGTTCCTGCGCTGGTTCTCCGAGGAGTCGGTCCGGATCGCCGGCCGCTACTCGATCGCGCCGACCGGCGGCACCCGGCTGCTGACCATGAAGCAGCCGGTCGGACCGGTGTACGCGATCACGCCGTGGAACTTCCCGCTGGCCATGGGCACCCGCAAGATCGGTCCGGCGCTGGCCGCCGGCTGCACCGTGGTCATCAAGCCGGCCGCGCAGACGCCGCTGACCACGCTCGCGCTCGCCGGGATCCTCGCCGAGGCCGGGTTGCCCGACGGCGTGGTCAACGTGGTCACCACGACCGCCTCCGCCGAGGTCTCCGGGCCGATCATCGCCGACCCACGGCTGCGCAAGCTGACCTTCACCGGCTCGACCGGGGTCGGACAGAAGCTCATCCAGCAGTCGGCCCAGCAGGTACTCAAGACCTCGATGGAGCTCGGCGGCAATGCGCCGTTCGTGGTCTTCGGTGACGCCGACATCGACGCCGCGGTCGAGGGCGCGATGCTGGCCAAGATGCGCAACATCGGCGAGGCCTGTACCGCGGCCAACCGGTTCATCGTCCACGAGTCGGTGGCCGAGGAGTTCTCGTCGAAGTTCTCCGCTCGGATGGGCGAGCTGAGCATCGGTCGGGGCACCGAGGACGGGATCAAGGTCGGTCCGCTGATCGACCAGGCCGCCATCGACAAGGTCGGCGAGCTGGTGAGCGATGCGGTGGGCCGCGGGGCCGAGGTGCTGACCGGTGGCGAGCGGCTCGACCGGGCCGGTTACTTCTACCGCCCGACCGTGCTCACCGGGGTTCCGACCGAGGCGCGGATCTTCCGGGAGGAGATCTTCGGGCCGGTGGCTCCGGTGAGCACCTTCGTCGACGACGAACAGGGGGTGGCCATGGCCAACGACACCGAGTACGGCCTGGTCGCGTACGCGTTCACCCAGGATCTGAGTCGGGCGCTCCGCGTCGCCGAGGGTCTGGAGACCGGCATGGTGGCGATCAACCAGGGAATCGTGTCGAACCCGGCTGCACCGTTCGGCGGGGTCAAGGCCTCCGGGCTCGGCCGCGAAGGCGGGGTGGAGGGCATCGAGGAGTACCTGGAGACGAAGTATGTCGGCATCAAGCTCTGAGCTGGTCGAGCGGCTGACCGCCGCGGTCGAGTCGGTCGGCGGGTGGATGGCCGAATACGGGGCGTACGAAACCCACCCGTCCACCGTGGTCGACCCGGCCCGGTTCGATGCGGCCCAGCAGGAGTTGCTGACGCGGTTGCGGGGCAACTACCCGTTCTTCCACCCGCGCTACGTCGGCCAGATGCTCAAACCTCCCCATCCGGCGGCGGTCGTCGGCTATCTCTCGGCGATGTTGATCAATCCGAACAACCACGCGCTCGACGGCGGGCCGGCGACCGCGGCGCTCGAGAAGGAGGTCGTCGCCCAGCTGGCGACGATGTTCGGCTTCGACACCCACCTCGGCCACCTGACCAGCAGTGGCACCATCGCCAACCTCGAGGCGCTGTTCGTCGCCCGCGAAACCCATCCCGGCCGGGGAGTGGCCTACAGCGCCGAGGCGCATTACACCCATGCCCGGATGAGTCAGCTGCTCGGTCTGACCGGCCATCCCGTGCCGACCGATGCCGCCGGTCGGATGGATCTCGACGCGCTCGAGGCGCTGCTCCGGCAGGGGACCGTCGGCACCGTGGTGCTCACCACGGGCACCACCGGGCTGGGCGCTGTCGATCCGGTCCATGAGGCGATCCCGCTCTGCCGTCGCCATGGCGTTCGGGTGCACATCGACGCTGCGTACGGTGGCTTCTTCACCCTGATCGCCGACGACAGCGCCGACGGTGTGGCCCGAGCCCCGTTCGCAGCGATCGCGGGAGCCGACTCGATCGTGGTCGATCCGCACAAGCACGGTCTCCAGCCCTACGGCTGCGGAGCCGTGATCTTCGCCGATCCCGGCGTCGCGCGGCACTACCTGCACGATTCGCCCTACACCTATTTCACCTCCGACGAACTGCACCTCGGCGAGATCTCGCTCGAGTGCTCGCGGGCCGGAGCCGCCGCGGCGGGGTTGTGGCTGACCCTGCAGGTGCTCCCGCTGACCGATGCCGGGCTCGGTCAGGTCCTCCGACCCGGCCGCCGAGCCGCCCTGACGTGGGCCGACCTCATCGACTCCGACGACGATTTCGAGCTGTTCCAGCCGCCCGAGCTGGACATCCTGAGCTACTTCCCGGCCGCCGCCCGGCTGAGCGAGATCGACCGGCGCTCGGCGCACGTGCTGACCGCCGGTTTGTCGGCCCCACCGACCGAGGCGGTCTTCGTGGCCACCTACACCGCCGGCGCCGAAGCCTTCAGCCGGCGCGGTCACACCGCGGTCGCCGACACCGCCCAGGCACGAATCCTGCGTAGTGTGATCATGAAACCGGAGTCCGAACCGCTGATTCCGCAGTTGCACGCGGCGGTGCGGCGACTCGCGGCCGATGTCGGCTGACCGAGAGATGAAGGTGGGTGGCTGCGGCGATGGCCAGGCAGGCGCCGACCAGGTGCACCGCGACCAGCCCGATCGGTAGGCCGAGCCGATACTGCGCGATCCCGATCGCGGCCTGCACGACGATGACCCCGAGCAGCAGGAGGGACGCCCGGTTGCGGATCAGGACCACCGCGACCAGGGTCGCCGCGAGCGTGGCGTAGACCGCGTACGCGTGCAGGTGGGTGACGAAGGCGCCGTTCAACCCGTTGCGCGGAGCCCGGTCGTCGCCGGCGTGCGGGCCACTCCCGGTGACCACGGTGCCGATCCAGACCGCTACCCACATCCCCACGAAAGCGACCCGGACCGCGACCAGGCCGAGGCCGTGGACCTCGACCGGGGCGAGGTCTCTTGTCCGGCGGACCAGCCATACCGACAGGGCGATGAGCACCATCGACAGCACCAGGTGCAGGGCCACCACGTACGGGTTGAGCCCGGTCAGCACGGTGATGCCGCCGATCACGCCCTGGAACGGGATGCCGAAGGCCATCACGCCCGCCAGGATCCGGTGCCGACGTCGGAACAGCGCGCTGACCAGAGTGAGCACTGCGATGAGGATCAGCACGAAGGTCAGCATCCGGTTGCCGAACTCGATCGCGCCGTGGATCCCCAGAGCCGGATGGGTGACGTAGGAGTCGGTGGTGCAGCGCGGCCAGGTCGGGCAGCCGAGCCCGGATCCGGTCAGGCGCACCAGTGCGCCGGTGACCACGATCAGCGAGTTCATCACCAGCGAGGCCACGGCCCAGCGGCGGAGCGCGTTCGGGCCGCGGACGAGACTCAGGACATCCATCGGAAACCTTTCCGGGCCGCGACCCAGGCCACGGCACACCAGACCACCAGGACCAGCAGCGGCCGGATCGGTAGCACCCCAGCGGTCGCCTCGCGCAAGCCGTCGCCGAGGGCCGCGGTGGGCAGCAGCTCGATGACGGGTGGCAAGAAGCCGGGGAAGTAGTCGATCGGCAGCGCCAGACCACCGGCGATGACCAGGACCACGAAGATCAGGTTGGCCAGAGCGAGCGTAGCTTCGGCGCTGAGTCGCCCGGCCAGCAGCAGCGCGAGGTTCACGAAGGTCGCTCCGGCCAACCCGATGACGAGCAGACCGAGGACGGCCGAGGCGGGGGTCGGGTTCGGCCGCCAGCCCACCGCCAACCCCGCTGCGCCCAGTACGAGGAGCTGGCCGAGCGCGATCATGGTCACCGCCAACGCTTTTCCGGCCAGCAGTCCGGTCCGACCCAGGGGAGTGGCCGACAACCGCTCGAGGACGCCGTAACGCCGTTCGAAGCCGGTGGCGATGGCGACCGAGGCGAAGGTCGAGGACCAGACGGCGATGGCGAGCACGGACGGGGTCAGCGTGGCCAGGGTGCCCAACCGACCGCCGAGGGCACGGCCGGCCAGCAGCAGGCCCAGCGGGATCACCAGGGCGATCAGCAACTGTTCGCCGTTGCGGACCAGCAGCTTCGCCTCGATCAGGGCGTGGCGGACGATCCGCGTGGTGGCCGGAGCCGCGCCGGGCGCAGGCGCGAAGTCGAGGGACGTCACGACGCCATCCGGGGGCGGGTGTGGGCCAGGAACACGTCTTCGATCCGGACCCCGCCGGTGGTCAGCTCGGCCACTGTCCCGCTGACCTGCACGGTGCCTTCGTCGACGATGTAGATCGAGTCGGCCAACGACTCGGCCTCGTCCATCGCGTGGGTGGTGAGCACGATGGCCAGCCCGGCGGCGCGCAACTCGCGCAGCAGCTCCCAGGTCGCCCGCTTCGCATGCGGATCCATCCCGGCGGTGGGTTCGTCGAGGAAGACCAGCTCGGGTCGGCCGATCAGCGCGCCGGCCAGGTTGACCGCCTGCTGCTGCCCCCCGGACAGACGTCGGTACGGCGTACGCGCCAGCGACGTGATGCCCAGCCGGTCCATCAATGCCGGGACCGGTTGCGGGTGCGTGTAGAGCCCGGCCAGGTAGCGCAGCAGCTCTCCGGCGCGGATGCCCGACCAGGCGCCTGCGCTCTGCGGCATCAGACCCACCCGGGCGGCGACCGCGGTCGACCCGGGCACCGCGTCGAGCACCGAGATCCGGCCGGCACCCGGGGTGATCAGCCCGGTGCAGCAGCGCAGCAACGTCGTCTTGCCCACCCCGTTGGGGCCCAGGATCGCGGTGATCTCGCCGACCCGGGCCTGCAGGCTGAGTCGGTCGAGCACGCGGAGGTCGCCGAAACTCACGACCAACGAGTCGACGAGCAGAGCGGGCACCGGAGGAGTCTATGAGCAGCGCGCCCCTGTTGACCGTCCTCAGCACTTCTGCCCAGCGGCCGGTGCTGGTCCGTGCCACCCGAGGGTCAGAATGTCGTCATGCAGCTACCGGTGATGCCACCCGTCCCACCGATGCTGGCCAAGTCGGTCAAGACCATCCCCGAGGGCGACTTCCGCTACGAGCCCAAGTGGGACGGCTTCCGCTCGATCGTGTTCCGCGACGGCGACGAGGTGGAGATCGGCAGCCGCAACGAGAAGCCCATGACCCGCTACTTCCCCGAGATCGTCGAGGCGGTGCTCGCCCACTTCCCGGAGCGTGCGGTGATCGACGGCGAGATCATCGTCATCGGCGAGAGCGGTGACCGGCTCGACTTCGAGGCCCTGCAGCAGCGCATCCACCCCGCGGCCAGCCGGGTGCGGATGCTGTCGGAGAAGACCCCGGCCCGGTTCGTCGCCTTCGACCTGCTGGCCCTGGGCGACGACGACCTGACCGGACGGCCGTTCGCCGTGCGTCGCGAACTGCTCGAGGCGGCGCTGGCCGACGTGCAGCCGCCGATCCACCTCACCCCGGTGACCGATGACCCGGCGGTGGCGCAGGAGTGGTTCACCCAGTTCGAGGGCGCCGGTCTCGACGGAGTCATCGCCAAACCCAAGGCGATCGGCTACCAGCCCGACAAGCGCGTGATGTTCAAGATCAAGCACGAGCGGACGGCCGACTGCGTGGTCGCGGGCTACCGGGTCCACAAGGCCGACCCCGAGGCCATCGGCTCCTTGCTCCTCGGACTGCACAACGCCGCCGGCGAGCTGGTGTCGGTCGGCGTGATCGGCGCCTTTCCGGCGGCCCGCCGCCGGGAGCTCTACGCCGAGCTCCAGCCCATGGTCACCACCTTCGACGAGCACCCCTGGGCCTGGGCGAAGCAGCTGGAGGGAGCGCGTACGCCGCAGGCCGGGGTGGGGAGCCGCTGGAACAGCGGCAAGGACCTGTCGTTCATCCCGCTCCGCCCCGAGCTGGTGGTCGAGGTCCGCTACGAGCACATGGAGGGGGTGCGCTTCCGCCACACGGCCCAGTTCAACCGCTGGCGGCCCGACCGTGACCCCGAGTCGTGCACCTACGAGCAACTCGACGAGCCGGTGACGTTCGACCTGGCCGACGTGCTCAGCGCGCACTGAGTCCGGCGCCGACCCGGGTGGCGGTCGTTGCCAGGCTCCGGAACGGCGTGACCTTGCTCACTACCGTTCGATGGGCTGACCGTTCCCGACGAGGACGGCGGTCATCGGGCGCTGACCAGGCCCGATTCCTGGGCTCCCGGCGACCCCCTCGCGCGACCCACGCGCACGACTAAGGTGCGCCTTATTTGAACGGGGCGTTCGAATAAGAGCACACTTGCGTTGTGAAAAACTCTGCGACCGCCTTGCGTGTCGCCGGAGTGACCCCGGACCAGGACGCGTCGACCCGCCGTCGGGTGCTGAGCTCGATCCTCGAGCGCGGCCCCTCCACTGCGGTTGAACTCGCCGGACGACTGGGGTTGACCCCGGCCGGAATCCGGCGCCACCTCGACACCCTGCTCGCCAACGGTCATGTCGAGGCGCGCGACCAGCGCGTCTACGGCGCCCGCGGTCGCGGCCGTCCGGCCAAGGACTTCGTCTTGACCGACGCGGGCCGGGCCGAGTTCTACACCGCGTACGACGATCTGGCCGTCGCGGCGCTGGAGTTCCTGGCCGAGCACGGTGGTCCCGAGGCCGTCACGCGATTCGCGGAATCGCGGGTCGCCGAGGTCGAGGAGCGCTACGTCGCCTCGGTCGCGCAGGCCGACTCCGCCGTCAGCCCGGCCCGAGCGCTCGCCGCCGCGCTCAGCGATGACGGATATGTCGCCTCGACGCTCCCGTCGGCGCTCGGTGAGCAGTTGTGCCAGCACCACTGCCCGGTGGCCCACGTGGCCGAGCGGTTCCCCCAACTGTGCGACGTCGAGACCGAGGCGTTCTCCCGGATCCTCGGGGTCCACGTCCAACGACTGGCCACCATCGCCCACGGCGACGGTGTCTGCACGACGCACATCCCCCGCGCCTCCGGCTCGGCGGACCCCCCGCGTGCCCCCGGCACGACGACGAACGTTTCGAAGATCGTCCATCAAGATCAGAAAGGCTGATCGATATGACTCAGATCCAGGACCCGACCACCACCGCCGAGGGCTTCGTCGGCACCGGTCAGACCCAAGATCAGCACCTCGCCGCGCTCGGACGGTACGAGTACGGCTGGTCCGACTCCGACACCGCCGGTGCGACCGCCAAGCGCGGCCTGACCACCGATGTGGTGGCCAACATCTCCGCGCTCAAGAGCGAGCCGCAGTGGATGCTCGACCTGCGGCTCAAGGGCCACCGGCTGTTCGGCCGCAAGCCGATGCCGACCTGGGGTGCCGAGCTCGAGGACATCGACTTCGACAACATCAAGTACTTCGTCCGCTCGACCGAGAAGCAGGCCCAGTCGTGGGAGGACCTGCCCGCCGACATCAAGAACACCTACGACAAGCTCGGCATCCCGGAAGCGGAGAAGGCCCGACTGGTCTCCGGTGTGGCGGCTCAGTACGAGTCAGAGGTGGTCTACCACAAGATCAACGAGGAGCTCGAGAAGCAGGGTGTCATCTTCCTCGACACCGACACTGCGCTCAAGGAACACCCGGAGCTCTTCCGGGAGTACTTCGGCACCGTCATCCCGGTCGGTGACAACAAGTTCGCCGCGCTGAACACCGCGGTGTGGTCGGGCGGCTCGTTCATCTACGTCCCCAAGGGCGTGCACGTCGAGATCCCGCTGCAGGCGTACTTCCGGATCAACACCGAGAACATGGGCCAGTTCGAGCGGACCCTGATCATCGTGGACGAGGACGCCTACGTCCACTACGTCGAAGGCTGCACCGCGCCGATCTACTCCTCCGACTCGCTGCACAGCGCCGTCGTCGAGATCATCGTCAAGAAGGGCGCGCGCTGTCGCTACACGACCATCCAGAACTGGTCGAACAACGTGTACAACCTGGTCACCAAGCGCGCCACCTGCGAGGCCGGCGCGACCATGGAGTGGATCGACGGCAACATCGGCTCCAAGGTCACCATGAAGTACCCGGCGGTCTACCTGATGGGCGAGCACGCCCGCGGCGAGACGCTGTCGATCGCCTTCGCCGGTGAGGGCCAGCACCAGGACGCCGGATCCAAGATGGTGCACTGCGCGCCGCACACCTCGAGCTCGATCATCTCGAAGTCGGTCGCCCGTGGCGGTGGCCGGACGTCGTACCGCGGTCTCGTCCAGGTGCAGGAGGGTGCGCACCACAGCGCCTCGATCGTCAAGTGCGATGCACTCCTGGTCGACCAGATCAGCCGCTCGGACACCTACCCCTATGTCGACGTCCGCGAGGACGACGTGTCGATGGCGCACGAGGCCACGGTCTCGAAGGTCAGCGACGACCAGCTCTTCTACCTGATGAGCCGGGGCATGCAGGAGGACGAGGCGATGGCCATGATCGTCCGCGGCTTCGTCGAGCCGATCGCCCGCGAGCTGCCGATGGAATACGCCCTCGAGCTCAACCGGCTGATCGAGCTCCAGATGGAAGGCGCGGTGGGCTGACCCCATGACGTTGACCGACACCACCAACGCCGTCGAGAACATCGCCGGTGCCGTCGAGACGAATCACCAGCTCGCCAGCCACCTGCACCCGGCCGGCTCGTTCCGGGTGGACGACCACCCGGTCCCGACCGGGCGCGAGGAGATCTGGCGGTTCACCCCGCTCAAGCGTCTTCGCGGACTGCACACCGACGCACCGCTCGACGGCGACTTCATCGCCGTCGAGGTGGAGGCCCCGGCCGAGGTCACCACCGAGTTCCTGACCGGTGACAACGCGGTCAAGGGCTCGAGCGGGTACGTCCCGAACGAGCGGATCAGCGCCAGGGCGTACGCCGCGGCCGAGCGCACCTTCGTCCTCCGGGTCGCGAAGGAGGCGCTGGTGACCACGCCGACCTTCGTCACCGTGACGGGCTCCGGGAACGAGCGCGCCACGGCCGGTCACGCCGTGATCATCGCCGAGCCGTTCAGCAAGGCCACCGTCGTGCTGCAGTTCAGGGGCTCCGCCACCTACGCCGACAACGTCGAGATCATCGTCGGCGAGGGGGCGCAGCTGACCGTCGCCTCGATCCAGGACTGGGCCGACGACGCGGTGCACCACAGCCAGCACTCCGCCGTGGTCCGCCGTGACGGCCGGCTCCGGCACCTCGCGGTCGCCTTCGGTGGCGACCTGATCCGGATGAACACCTCGGTGCACTACGACGGTCCCGGTGGTGAGGCCGAGTTGCTCGGTCTCTACTTCGCCGACACCGGTCAGCACCTGGAGAACCGGCTGTTCGTCGACCACGACGCGCCGAAGACCAAGAGCAACGTCGACTACAAGGGCGCACTGCAGGGTCAGGGCGCGCATGCGGTCTGGGTCGGCAACGTCTTGATCCGCAAGGTCGCCGAGGGCATCGAGACCTACGAGTCGAACAAGAACCTGGTGCTCACCGACGGCTGCCGGGCCGATTCGGTCCCCAACCTGGAGATCGAGACCGGCGAGATCGCCGGGGCAGGACACGCCTCGACCACCGGTCGCTTCGACGACGAGCAGTTGTTCTACCTGCGCAGTCGCGGGATCCCCGAGTCGGAAGCCCGCCGGCTGGTCGTCCACGGCTTCTTCGCCGACATCATCCGACGGATCGACGTCCCCGAGATCACCGAGCAGCTGCTCACCGCGGTCGAGGCCGAGCTGGCGGTCACCGTCGGCGTCGCGGGTGGTCCCGTATGAGCCTGATCCGCGCCTGCGGGCTCGCCGAGGTGCCCTCGGGTACGGCCATCCCGGTCGAGCTCGAGGGCGCCGACATCGCCATCGTGCACAGCGAGGGGCAGGTGTACGCGATCGGCGACCGGTGCTCGCACGCCGCCATCCCGCTGTCCGAGGGCGACGTCATCGACGGCGAGATCGAGTGCTACC
The DNA here is from genome assembly GCA_963815905.1 of uncultured Actinomycetota bacterium. Taxonomy (GTDB): domain Bacteria; phylum Actinomycetota; class Actinomycetes; order Propionibacteriales; family Propionibacteriaceae; genus Microlunatus. The sequence continues at coordinate 58,283 of CAWFIO010000013.1, forward strand.
TGCACGGCTCGACCTTCGATCTCCGCACCGGCCGCCCGCGCGGCCTCCCGGCCACCGAGTCGGTCCCCGTCTTCCGCTGCGTGGTCGAGTCGGGCAACGTGCTCGTCGACCCCACGCCGCTCACCGCAGCTGAGATCCGCGACGCTGTCGCATCCGGTCAGCGCGACCGCGTCGCCATCGATCACAAGGAGTCCTGAAACCTCATGTCCACCCTCGAAATCCGCGACCTCCACGTCTCGGTCGACACCGAGTCCGGCCCCAAGCAGATCCTGCGCGGCGTCGACCTGACCATCCGCAGCGGCGAGACGCACGCGATCATGGGCCCGAACGGCTCCGGCAAGTCGACCCTGGCGTACTCGATCGCCGGTCACCCCAAGTACAAGGTCACCTCGGGCAGCGTCACGCTCGACGGCGAGGACATGCTCGCGCTGTCCGTCGACGAGCGCGCCCGCGCCGGGCTCTTCCTGGCCATGCAGTACCCGGTCGAGGTCCCCGGCGTCTCGGTGTCGAACTTCCTGCGTACGGCCAAGACCGCGGTCGACGGCGAAGCGCCGAAGCTGCGGACCTGGGTGAAGGACGTCAACGCGGCCATGAAGCGGGTCAACATGGACACCGACTTCGCCAACCGCTCGGTGAACGAGGGCTTCTCCGGCGGTGAGAAGAAGCGGCACGAGATCGTCCAGCTCGAGCTGCTCAACCCGCGCTTCGCGATCCTCGACGAGACCGATTCCGGGCTCGACATCGACGCGCTGCGGATCGTGTCCGAAGGCGTCAACCGCTACTCCGCTCAGGGCGATCGTGGAGTGCTGCTGATTACCCACTACACGCGGATCCTGCGCTACATCAAGCCCGATCACGTCCACGTCTTCGTGGCCGGTCGGGTCGCCGAAGAGGGCGGCTCCGAGCTGGCCGAGCGTCTCGAGGCCGAAGGCTACGAGCGCTACACGACGGCGGCGGCCGGAGCTGAAGCCGGAGTCTGATCATGACCACCCATGCGGAGTATCCGGCGACGGTCGAGGTGAGCGACGTCGACCTGGCCGAAGAATCCATCCCGTTCGACGTCGAGCACATCCGGGGTGACTTCCCGATCCTCGAGCGCACCGCCGGCGACGGCCCGCTGATCTACCTCGACAGCGCCAACACGTCGCAGAAGCCGCGGTGTGTGGTCGAGGCGATCGAGGATCACTACCTCAACCACAACGCCAACGTGGCCCGGGCCATGCATCTGCTCGGCGCCGAGGCCACCGAGGCCTTCGAGTCCTCGCGGGCGGTGTTGGCCGACTTCGTCGGCGCGACCCGCAGCGAGGAGATCATCTTCACCAAGAACGCCTCCGAGGCGCTCAACCTGGCCGCGTACACCCTGGGTTCGGCGCTCGGGCCGGGCGACGAGATCGTCATCTCGGTGATGGAGCACCACTCCAACATCGTCCCGTGGCAGCTCGCCGCGGAGCGCTCGGGTGCGACCCTGCGCTGGTTCGACGTCACCCCGGACGGTCGGCTCGATCTCGAGCAGGCTGCGGCCGACGGGCTGATCAACGAGCGCACCAAGGTGGTTTCGATCGGCTACGTCTCGAACGTGACCGGCACGGTCAACCCGGTCTCCCGGATCGCTGCGCTCGGGCATGCCGTGGGCGCCACCGTCGTGGTCGACGCGTCGCAGGCCGTGCCGCAGTTCGCGGTGGACTTCGCTGCGCTCGGTGCCGACCTCGTCGCCTTCACCGGCCACAAGATGGTCGGACCGACCGGGATCGGCGTGCTCTGGGGTCGCTATGACCTGCTGGCCGAGCTGCCGCCGTTCCTCGGCGGTGGCGAGATGATCGAGATCGTCACGATGACCGGTTCGACGTACGCGCCGCCGCCGCATCGCTTCGAGGCCGGTACGCCGCCGATCGCCCAGGCCGTCGGTCTGGCCGCCGCCGCGCAGTACCTCTCGGCCATCGGCATGGATCAGATCGCTGCGCACGAGCAGGCGATCACCGCGTACGCGCTCGAGGGTCTGCTCGGACTCCGCGGCCTGAAGGTCCTCGGACCGAGCGAACCGGTCGACCGGGGTGGGGCCATCTCGTTCACCCTCGACGACGCCGACGGCAACGCCATCCACCCGCACGACATCAGCCAGTTGCTCGACTCGCGCGGCATCGCCGTGCGGGGTGGGCACCACTGCGCCCGACCGCTGCACGAACGCTTCGGCATCCAGTCCTCGACCCGGGCGTCGTTCTACCTCTACACGACCAGGACCGAGATCGACGCGCTCGTCGACGGCCTCGGCTACGTGCGGAGTTTCTTCGGCCGACGCAGCGGGACGACACGGAAGGCACGCCGATGAAGGTCGACGATCTCTACCAGGAGATCATCCTCGATCACTACCGCGCCAAGCATCACAGCGGACTGCGCGAGCCGTACGCGACCGAGGTGCACCACGTGAACCCGAGCTGCGGCGACGAGGTGACGCTGCGGGTCACGCTCGACGGCGACCAGGTCGCCGACGTGTCGTACGACGGCCAGGGCTGCTCGATCTCCCAGGCCTCGACCTCGGTGATGAGCGATCTGGTGATCGGCCACGACATCGACCACGGCCTCGGACTGCACGAAGAATTCCTCGCCCTGATGCACGGTCGCGGCGAGATCGAACCCGATGAAGACCGGTTGGAGGACGGCATCGCCTTCGCAGGCGTCGCCCGCTTCCCTGCCCGGGTGAAATGTGCCCTGCTCGGCTGGTCGGCGTTCAAGGACGCCGTTCTGCGGGCCCGGGCCGAAGCCAAGGAGACACCATGACCGACACCCAGCAGCACCGCCCCTCCGACCTGGTCCGCGACGACCTGCCGTCGGTCGAGCTCGGCGATCCGGCCAGCGCGCGACCGACCGTCGACGATCTCGAGGAGGCGCTCCGCGATGTCGTCGACCCCGAGCTCGGCATCAACGTCGTCGACCTCGGCCTGATCTACGGCCTCCACCTCGAGGATGACAACTCGCTGACCATCGACATGACCCTGACGTCGGCGGCCTGCCCCCTGACCGATGTCATCGAGGATCAGACCCAGACCGCGCTCGAGGGGCTCGTCGATCGCTTCGTGATCAACTGGGTGTGGATGCCCCCGTGGGGGATGGAAAAGATCACCGACGACGGGCGTGACCAGTTGCGCGCGCTGGGGTTCAACGTCTAAATCTTTGGGCGGGGTCGGTCCGGGGTGCGGACTGGCAGCCTCTCCGCAACCATCCGCACCTCCGCTTCGCTCCGGTGCTCCGTCAGACCCATCCACGCTACGAGGCTGCCCATCCGCACCCCGGACCTTCTCCGGGGGTTCGCCGCTGGTCGGGTGGGCGCTCAGGTCGTGGTCGGAGGTGATCATTCCTCGGATCGCGACTTCGGGCGGGGTGGGCCGGGGTGGGCGGGTGCAGTTTCAGGGGCGAGTGCGGTCAGAGTTGTTACGTAGGTCTTGAGAAAGAGTCAGTGGATGTTGGTCGTGAAGGATGTCGAGGTGCGGGCGGGTGCGCGCCTGTTGCTGGGGGGTGCGACTTTCCAGATCGCGGCCGGGGACAAGATCGGGTTGGTCGGGCGTAACGGTGCGGGGAAGACGACGCTGACCAAGATCCTGTCGGGGGAGGCCACCCCGGCGGCGGGGACGATCACCCGGAGCGGAGAGATCGGGTATCTGCCGCAGGACCCGCGAACCGGCGATCTCGATGTGTTGGCCAAGGATCGGATCCTGTCGGCGCGGGGGCTCGACTCGGTGGTGCAGCGGCTGCGGAAGGCCGAGCTGGCCATGGGGGATGACTCCGAGGAGGTCCGCGACAAGGCCATGGCCTCGTACGCGCGGGCCGAGGCCGAGTTGGCCGCGGCCGGCGGGTATGCCGCGGAGGCGGAGGCGGCCCGGATCGCCAGCAACCTCGGTCTGCCGGAGCGGGTGTTGCATCAGCCGATCCGGACGTTGTCCGGTGGGCAACGGCGACGGGTCGAACTGGCCCGGATCCTCTTCTCCGGCGTGCAGACCATGCTGCTCGACGAGCCGACCAACCACCTCGACGCCGACTCGATCGCCTGGCTGCGGAGCTTCCTGGCCGGCCACAACGGCGGGCTGATGGTCATCAGCCACGATGTCGGTCTGCTGCAGCAGACGGTCAACAAGGTCTTCCATCTCGACGCCAACCGTTCCGAGCTCGACATCTACGCGATGGACTGGAAGCGCTACCTCCAGCAGCGCGAGACTGATGAGAAGCGGCGCAAGCGCGAACGACAGAACGCCGAGCGCAAGGCCGACCAGCTGATGACCCAGGCCGACAAGATGCGGGCGAAGGCGACCAAGGCCACCGCCGCCCAGAACATGGCCCGCCGGGCCGAGAAGCTGCTGGCGGGGATCGAGGGCGAGCGGGTGCAGGACAAGGTGGCCCGGATCCGGTTCCCCGAGCCCGCGCCCTGCGGCAAGACTCCGTTGACGGCAGCCGATCTGAGCAAGAGCTACGGGTCGCTCGAGGTCTTCACCGGGGTCGATCTCGCGATCGACCGGGGCAGTCAGGTCGTGGTGCTCGGTCTCAACGGCGCCGGAAAGACCACGCTGCTGAGAATCCTTGCCGGCATGGAGGAATCCGATACCGGTGGCGTGATTCCCGGGCACGGCCTGCGGCTCGGCTATTACGCGCAGGAACACGAAACGCTCGACGTCGATCGTTCGGTGCTGGCCAACATGAAGACCGCCGCACCGCAGCTCAATGACACCGACGTCCGTAAGACTCTCGGCTCATTCCTGTTCAGTGGCGACGATGTCGACAAACCGGCCAAGGTGCTTTCGGGCGGCGAGAAGACCCGGCTCGCACTGGCCATGCTGGTGGTCTCGAGTGCCAACGTCCTGCTCCTCGACGAACCCACCAACAACCTTGATCCCGCCTCCCGGGCCGAGGTCCTGGCCGCCATTCGCACCTACGCGGGCGCGGTCGTGCTGGTGACCCACGACGAGGGTGCGGTTCACGCGCTCGATCCCGACCGGGTCCTGCTGCTGCCGGACGGCACCGAAGATCTGTGGAATCCCGAATACGCCGACCTCATCTCTTTGGCCTGATTTTCCGCTACGCGGCAAGATTGCCCGCGTGACCCACGTCGGGGGTGAATTTCGCCCCCTCGCAGCCCCCTGCCGGAAGACGATCAAACGTGTTAGAAATGAGCGTTCATTGATCCTGTTGTGCTGATTGGCGGTCACTCGGGGGAGTGCAATTGCCCGGAGTGCGCACGCGTCCGGGCGAGGTCGAAGCTGAGTCGCTGAACGTCAGCGACCCGAAGCCTGTGGGAGGCGCAGTGGTGAAGGCATTGACCAAAGGTTCGCGGATCATCGGGGAGCAGCGGGAATCCTTGGCCGCTCAGTACGCAAAGCGCTATGCCGAGGGTGAGAGCATTCGCAAGATCGCCGAGGACGCGGGCCGCTCGTACGGGTTCGTGCACGGAGTGCTCAAAGAATCCGACGTCGGTCTGCGGGGTCGCGGTGGTGCCACCCGCGGGCCCAAGAAGACCGGTGAGGCCCCGGTGAAGGAGGCCACCACGGACACGCGCGCGTCGACGAAGAAGAAGTCGGCACCGTCGTCCAGCTGACCGGCCGGAATAGCGTCCGTCCGGCGGGCGTTGGGCAGTCGGAGGTCGTCTAGATGTCGATGATGCGTGGATCTGCCGGCCTGATGCGCCGGATGGGTCAAGATCCGGACGTCGCCCAGCACCGCTTGACCAAGGGCGTGCTGCGGCGGGTGCTGCAGTTCGCGCGCCCGTACCGGGGGTTGCTGGTCTTCTTCGTGTCCATGGTCGTCGTGACGTCGGCGATGGCGGTCACCCCGCCGTTGCTGCTCAAGGCGATCATCGACCGCGGGGTCATCGGGGGAGACCGTCGGCTGCTGATGATCCTGGCCGGTGTGGTCGCCGTGGTCGCCATCCTGCAGGCGGTGCTGTCCTTGGCCCAGCGCTGGTGTTCGGCCCGGATCGGTGAGGGCCTGATCTTCGACCTGCGGACCCAGGTGTTCGACCATGTGGTGCGGATGCCGGTGGCCTTCTTCACCCGGACCCAGACCGGCAAATTGGTGTCGCGGCTCAACTCCGACGTGATCGGGGCGCAGCAGGCCTTCACCTCGACGCTGTCGACCGTCCTGTCCAACACCATCGGGCTGGTCCTGGTCCTCATCGCCATGTTCGTACTGAGCTGGCAGCTGACCCTGGCTGCGCTGGCCATGCTGCCGATCTTCCTCATCCCGGCCAAGATCGTCGGTCGCAAGCTCGCGGATCTGACCCGGCAGCAGATGCAGCTCAACGGTGACATGTCCGCCGGGATGACCGAGCGGTTCAGCGTCAGCGGTGCGCTGCTGGTCAAGCTGTTCGGACGCCTGGACGACGAGCACGACCGGTTCGCCGAGCGGGCCGGGGCCGTCCGCGACGTCTCGGTCAAGATCGCCATGAACGGTCGCTTCTTCATGACGTCGCTCGGCCTCGTCGCCGCGCTGGCCACCGCGCTGGTCTACGGGGTCGGCGGTTCGCTGGCCATCGACGGTGTCCTCACCGTGGGGACACTGACCGCACTCGCCGGTCTGCTCACCCAGCTCTACGGCCCACTCACCCAGCTGACGAACGTACGTATCGACGTGATGAACGCGCTGGTCAGTTTCGACCGGGTCTTCGAGGTCCTCGACCTCGTCCCGGCCATCCGTGACGCCGACCACGCGGTCCCGGTGGGTCGTGCGGCGTCGGTCCGCTTCGACCATGTGAGCTTCCGCTACCCGACCGCCGCCGAGATCTCACTGGCCAGCCTCGAGTCGGTCGGGGCGATGACCCAACGACCGAGTGGCGAGGTGCTGCGCGATGTCAGCTTCACCGTCGGTGCCGGCCAGACACTCGCCCTGGTCGGGCGATCGGGCGGCGGCAAGACGACGATGACCCACCTGATCGCGCGGCTCTACGACGCGACCGAGGGCACCGTCTCGGTCGGCGACCAGGACGTCCGCGCCGTCACCTTGGAGTCGCTGCGCGACCAGGTGGGTTACGTGACCCAGGACGCCCACATGTTCCACGACACCATCCGGGCCAACCTGCGCTACGCCCGACCCGACGCCGACGACGACCGGCTCTGGGCGGTGCTCGCGGCCGCCCAGATCGACGACCTCGTCCGCAGCCTGCCCGACGGTCTCGACACCACGGTGGGCGAGCGCGGCTACCGGTTGTCCGGTGGCGAGCGGCAGCGTCTCGCCATCGCCCGTCTGCTGCTCAAGGCGCCGCCGATCGTCGTGCTCGACGAAGCGACGGCCCACCTGGACTCCGAGTCCGAGGCGGCCGTCCAGGCGGCGCTCGACGCGGCCATGGACGGACGGACCAGCATCGTCATCGCGCACCGGCTGTCGACCATCCGCAACGCCGACGAGATCCTGGTCGTCGACGCCGGCCGAGTCGTCGACCGCGGTCGACATCACGAGTTGCTCGAGCGTGGCGGCCTGTACGCCGAGCTGTATCGCACCCAGTTCGACGTCCGTGAGCCCGCCGAGGTCAGACGACCCGTCGACGCCACGCGCTGAGTCCGACCGCCACGGTCACCGTCGATCGGGCCGGGAGCCGCTCCAGCAGCGACGGTCGCTCCTGGTGGAACGCGTTGGGGCCCATCAGGATGAGATCGGCGACGGCGGCGGCATCCAGAGCGACCTGATAGCGGCACTCGTCCGTGGCGACCGGCTCGAACGAGCCGACCATCGTGGCCTCGATCCGGGTCTGCTTGTCGGCCTCGATCGTCAGCAGACCCAGATCCGCGCGTAGCTCGGCGAGGTGTTCGGGAAGTGGCGCGGCGATCAGCACGGTGCCCGTCGCCGTCAGCATCCGGGCGAACTCGGGCGGGTTGCGCGGCGCGAAGACCGACAGCACGAGGTCGGCCACCCCGTCGCGGACCGGGAGCGGTCGCCAGGCGTCCGCGACCACCGAACCGATGCGTACGTGGGCCCGCGCCGCACGGCGAGCCGCGGCCGGCGACACGTCGAGCGCCAGCCCCCGCCCGCCGCACGCTTCGACCACCGCGGCGAGGTAGTAGCCCGTGCCGGCACCGACCTCGATCACCGTCGAGGACCGCTGGCCGAGGTCAAAGGCCGCACCGGCCAGGGCGCCGGCCAGTCCTACGTACGCACCGCCGCCCAGGAACCGATCACGGGTCACCACCATCTCCGCCGTGTCGGCGTTGGCCGGCGGTGCGTGGCCGAGCAGGTTGAGGTGCCCCGGGCGGGCGAGGTCGAAGGTGTGGCCGGAGCGGCAGCGGACCGAGCGTTCGTCGCGGACGAAGGACGAACCGCAGTGCGGGCAGGCCAGCAGATCGAGGACGACGTCGATCGAGTCGGCGCCGGGGGTGCCGCCGACGATCGCCGCGGTCACAGGGCGCGGAGGGCGCCGCCCTCGATCGGGATCACCGACCCGTTGACGTACGACGCGGCGGGGGAGAGCAGGAAGGTGGCGATCCGGGCGAACTCCTCCGGCCGGCCGTAACGCCGCAGCGGGATGCTCTGCTCGGCCGCAGAGCGGGCGGCGATCGGGTCGGCGGCCAGACCGTCGAGGTGGCGTACCCGGTCGGTGTCGATCCGCCCGGGCATCAGGCCGAGCACCCGGATGCCCCGCGGCCCGAGCTCGTCCGCCAGTTGCTTGATCAACATCGCCAGACCGGGGCGCAACCCGTTCGACGCGGCGAGCCCGGGGATCGGCGTCTTGACCGAGGTCGACAACACCCAGCCGATGACCGGGGACGGACCCGTGAGGTGGGCGACCACCGCCCGGGTGACCCGCAGCGCGGCCAGGAAGACCGAGTCGTACGCGGCCCGCCACTGCTCATCGGTCAGGTCGAGGACCGGGCCGGCCGGTGGCCCGCCCACGCTGACCAGGGCGCCGTCGAGACGACCGAACACCTCGAGCGCCCGTCGGCAGGCGGACTCACCGGTGCCGGGATCGGCCAGGTCGGCGGCCAGGGCGGCGGCGCGATCGGGTCCGTGCTCCTCGACGAGCGCGTCCAGCGCAGTACCCGTACGCGCCACCACGACGACCCGAGCGCCCTCGGCGAGGAGCTGCTCCGCAGTCGCCCGGCCCAGGCCGCTGCTCGCGGCAGTGACCACAAAAACCTTGCCCGAGAGTCCCAGATCCATCCGCCGACACTACCCCGCACGCTCGGCGCCCGCTTGCGCTTGCCGAGCCACTAGCCAACCGGGGCCGCGACCTTGCCTTGGGCGGCTCGGCGTTCGCGCAGGTCACCGCGGATGAATACCACGATGCCGAAGATCGCGATGCCGGTGAACATGAACCACTGCACCGCGTACCAGAAGTGCGGACCCTCGGACAGCTCGGGCAACGGGATGACCCGGAAGTCGCCCTCCTGCGGTGGGTCGACGGTGCTCAGACTCAGATAGCCGTTGGCCACCGGGTACGGCAGGACGGCGCCCACGGCGTCGCTGTTGATCAGCCGCATCTGGCCGTCGACCGGGGTCACCGCGTTACGGCGTCCCACCTCGTTGCGCCGGACATAGCCGGTGACGGTGACCTCGCCCGACGGTGGAGGTGGCGCGACGGTGGGTGTCCCGGTACCGGTGACCCGCGGGATCAGGCCCCGGTCGACCAGGATCACCCCGGAGGACGTCTGCAGGGGGGTCACCACCTGATAACCGTCGTCCTCACCGACCGTGCGGTAGCGCACGATGAACTGGTGCCCGGCGTCGAACGTGCCGCGCGCCGCGACCCGCTGCCACTGGTCGAGTTCGTTGACCGGGCGGGTGAACACCTCGTCGGCCGGTTTGACCGGGGCGGCCTCGTTGGTCCTGGTCGCCGCGTTGCGGTCGCGGCGTTGAGCGAGCCGGTCGAGTTGCCACCCGCCGAGGTTGACGAACACCGTGCCGAGCACGGCGACGAAGACGAACAGCCCGACCCAGCGGACCCACAAGCGACGCACGGGTCGAGGTTAGTCGGCCACCCCTTCGAGTAGCGCCGTTGCCGAAGCGGCCGCCGCGGTCAGGTCCTGCCCGCGGCCCACGGCGACGCCGAGCAGGAAGGTGGTGAGCGGGGCGGCGAGTCGCTCGACGCCGTGTGCGGCATCGCGCGCGACCTCGAGCAAGAGGTCGATCTCGCGCGGGTCCAACTCACGGTCGAGCGCGAGTTCGATCGACAATCGGTCCAGCCAGTCCTTGACGTCCATGGTGTCAGGATGGCGGCATGGGACGAGTGACGCGCAACCACCCGGTGGTCCGGATCTCTGCGGACGGCTCGGTGCTCAAGCGTGCGGACACCGTGGCTGTCGAGGAGCCGCTGGAGATCCGGCTGGACGGTCGTCCGTGGCTGGTGACCATGCGGACACCGGGAGACGACATCGACCTGGTCCACGGACTCCTGCACGCCGAGGGGATCATCGCCGCGGCGGCCGATGTGGTGCTGGCCCGCTACTGCGCCGGTACCGGGCCGGACGGGCTCAACACCTACAACGTGATCGACGTCAGCCTCGGTGCCGAGGCTGTGCGTCCCAGCGAGGAGAGCCTGCGGCACGTAGCCGCGTCGAGCGCCTGCGGGATGTGCGGGGCGGTGCGGATCGAGGAGATCACCCGGAGCTCGCGCTATCCACTCGACTGGCAGGTTCGCCGCACGGCTCGGTTCATCCTGGGTGCGCCGGACCTCCTGCGGGCCGAGCAGAAGGCGTTCGACCGCACCGGTGGGCTGCACGGGGCCGGTCTGCTCGACACCGACGGCTCGCTGCTGTGCGTGCGCGAGGACGTCGGTCGGCACAACGCGGTCGACAAGGTGATCGGCTGGGCGTTGCGCGAGGGCCGGCTACCGCTGTCCGAGGCGGTCCTGGTCGTCTCGAGCCGGGCGTCGTTCGAGCTGACCCAGAAGGCGCTGCTCGCCGGGATCCCCCTGATGGTCGCGGTGTCGGCCCCGAGCTCGCTGGCCGTCGAACTCGCGGCGGCGGCCGGATTGACCCTGGTCGGGTTCGCGCGCGGGACCAGCATGAACGTCTACACCCACGCGGATCGGATCGAGACGACGGTCGTCGCCCGGACGACCTAGAGTGAGGGGGTGCCCACCGTCCTCCCCATGCCCCACGTCCGGCCGGTGGCCAGCGCGCCGGGGCCGGGTGAGCAGCTCGTTCTGGCCGATGGTTTCGGTCGGGTGGCGAGCGATCTGCGGGTGTCGCTGACCGACCGGTGCAATCTGCGCTGCACCTACTGCATGCCCGCCGAAGGCCTCGACTGGATGCCGCATGACGACGTGCTGACCGACGCGGAGATTCTCCGGCTGATCACGATCGGCGTCGAGCGTCTGGGCATCCGTACGGTCCGGCTGACCGGTGGTGAGCCGTTGCTCCGTAAGAACCTCGAAGCCCTGGTCGCTGACATCGCCGCCCTGCGGCCGCGACCGGTGATCGCTCTGACCACCAACGGTATCGGGCTGGCCGCGCGCGCCGAGGCCCTGGCCGCCGCCGGGCTGGACCGCATCAACGTGTCGCTCGACACCCTCGATCCGCAGACCTTCAAGCAACTCACCCGCCGGCCCCGGCTCGACGACGTGCTCGCCGGTGTCACGGCGGCCCGCGCGGCGGGGCTCGACCCGGTGAAGATCAACTCGGTGTTGCTGCGTGGGGTCAACGATCACGAGGCGCTCGACCTGGTCCAGTGGGCGATGGCCGAGGGGGTCCGGCTGCGGTTCATCGAGCAGATGCCCCTCGACGCCCAGCACGGCTGGCAACGCGACGAGATGATCACCGCCGCCGAGATCCGGGCCCGGATCGGACAGCAGTGGCCGCTGATCGAGGATCCCGACGACGCCTTGGTCCGCGGCAGCGCGCCGGCCGAGCTGTTCCGGGTCGTCGGAACCGATTACTCGGTGGGGATCATCGCAGCGGTCAGCAAACCGTTCTGCGGCGCGTGTGACCGGGTCCGGCTGACCGCCGACGGCCAGATCCGCAACTGCCTGTTCGCCCGTACCGAGTCCGATCTGCGGACGCCGCTGCGAGACGGTGCGTCCGACGAGGACATCGCCCACCGGTGGGTCCGAGCGGTGGCCGGTAAGCAAGCCGGGCACGGGATCAACGATCCGAGCTTCCTGCAGCCCGACCGGCCGATGTCGGCCATCGGCGGGTAACGCCGGATTCGGTCAATCGGTCGGGTCCGCCAGCGGCTCCACGTCGCGGAGGAAGCCGCGAGCCGACAGGAACGCGCTCAGCGAATCGCGGTGGGCCGGGCAGGCCAACCAATGCTTCCGGCGGTCCGGGGTGTGGATCTTCGGGTTGTTCCACTGCAGGTCGAACTCGGCGGGCCGACGGCAGTCCTTGGCTGAGCAGGTCTGCTCAGGCGACGTGTCGCTCACGCTGTCCCATCGGCTCGTCGTCCTCGTCGAGGACGTCACCACTGATGACCTCGCCGCTGGTCAGCTGCGGAAGGGTGGTGGGCTCGCCACGCTCGAAGTCGTCCTCCCGGTCGCTGCGGCGGTTCGACTGGTTCGCGAAGACCACCGCCACGTACGGAAGCAGCACCGCTCCGGCGAGCAGCACCCAGCGGGCCCAGCCGTCGATGAAGATCATGCTGATGAAGCAGGCGGTGCGGAAAGCCATGGTGATGGAATACCGCCGGATACGCGTCGACATCTCCTGGCTGTTGCCGGATCGCGCGTTGGTGATGACCGTTGGGCCAGGCCGGCGAGCGGCATGCGCATCGGTGCGAGCGTTGGTCACCGCGTCAGCGTACGCCTGGTTTTACGCGCAACGGAGGGCTCGGTAGCGTGACCATGTGAACGCATCCAGCGCCGACGTAGACGCAGAATCCTCTCCGGACCGTCGTGTCTCCAGGGTCATCCTGGTGACCGGTGGCAGCAAGGGCATCGGGTACGGCATCGCCGCCCAGCTCGCCCTCGCCGGCCACAGAGTGGCCGCCACCTATCGCAGTGGAGAGGTGCCGGCCGGGGTCCTCGGGGTCCAGTGTGACGTGACCGATCCGGCGCAGGTCGAGGCCGCGTTCGCCACGATCGAATCGAGCCTCGGCCCTGTCGAGGTCGTGGTGGCCAATGCGGGGATCACCCGTGACACCCTGCTGATGCGGATGACCGACGATGACTGGGACGCGGTGATCGCGACCAACCTCACCGGTTCGTTCCGGCTCGCCCGCCGGGCCGCCCGTCCGATGATGCGGGGGCGGTTCGGTCGGATCATCTTCATCTCCTCGGTCGTCGGCCTGCTCGGATCGGCCGGCCAGGTCAACTACGCGGCGTCGAAGTCAGGGCTGATCGGGATGGCGCGCTCGCTGGCCCGTGAGCTCGGATCGCGGGGGATCACGGCCAACGTGATCGCCCCCGGTTTCATCGAGACCGACATGACCGCGGCGCTGAGCGCTGACCAGGTCAAGGCCTATCAGGACCAGATCCCACTGAAACGACTCGGAGCGGTGGACGACATCGCCGCCACCGTCGCCTTCCTGGCCAGCGATGCCGCCGGTTACATCACCGGTGCCGTCATCCCGGTCGACGGCGGCCTGGGCATGGGACACTGACGCCGTGGGCATCCTCGAAGGCAAGAAAATCCTGGTCGCCGGCGTCACGCTGGACAGCTCGATCGGCTTCCACGTCGCCAGAATCGCGCAGGCCGAAGGCGCCACTGTGGTGGTGTCGAACTTCGGTCGCGCCATGAGCCTGACCGGCCGGGTGATCAAGAAGCTCGATCCGGTGCCGCCGCTGCTCGAGGTCGACGTGACCGACGAGGGGCATCTGGCCGGGCTGGCCGACGCGCTCCGCGAGCACGTCGATTCGCTGGACGGCGTGGTGCACTCGTTGGCCTTCGCCAACCCCGAGACCGCGCTCGGCGGCAAGTTCCTGACCACGCCGTGGGCCGATGTGGCGACCGCGCTCCAGGTCTCGGCCTTCTCGCTGGCCTCGCTGACCATGGCCTGCAAGCCGTTGCTGGCCGCCGAGGCCTCCGTCGTCGGTCTGACCTTCGACGCCCGTCTGTCCTGGCCGGTCTACGACTGGATGGGCGTGTCGAAGGCCGCGCTCGAGAGCACGTCGCGCTACCTCGCCCGCTACCTCGGGCCCGAGGGCGTACGCGTCAACCTCGTCGCCGCTGGTCCCCTGGAGACCCTGGCCAAGAAGGCGATCGGCGGTGCCGACTCGTTCAACACGGTCTGGGCCGACCGGGCCCCGATCGGCTGGGATCCCAAGGACATGACACCGACGGCCAAGGCCGTCGTCGCCCTGCTGAGCGACTTCTTCCCCAAGACGACCGGCGAGATGATCCACGTCGACGGCGGTCTGCACTCGACGGGCGCATGACCGCATCCCGGTCTCTCGTTGAACTCCGGCTGCTGGACGGGCCGAATCTGTACTTCCCGCGTCCGGCGGCCAAGGTCACTCTCGATCTCGGCGTACTCCTGGCGGTGTCGGAGTCGGCCGCGGCCGAACTGGCCGCGGCGATCGGACTGGGGCGTACCCGGCCGGGAGCGGCCGAATCGCTGTTCCGTCAGCGGTTCGGGGTGCGGTTCGTCAGCACACTCGTCCGCCGACTGGCCGCGGCCGGCGGGGTGACCCGGATCGCCGTTCGGGCGCGGACCGGGCCGACCGTACGCGAACTCGTCATCGCCTATCCGTGGCGCAACGAGCGCCGGGCGGAGGCACTCGGCCACGCGCTGGCCCGGACCCTTGACGCGCTCGACCAGGGCCGGGACGCGTGGATTGCGCTGATCGCCACCGAGGGTGCCGCGCTCGCGGCGGTGCCGGCCGGGCCTCCGCCGCGGCTGATCCGCCCGACCATCCCGGTCGTGGCGATCACCGGGACGAACGGCAAGACGACGACCTCGCGGATGATCGGCCACATCGCGCAGCGGGCCGGGCTCAGCGTCGGCTGGTCGAGCACGGACGGCGTGTACCTGAACGGTGAGCTGATCGAGGCGGGGGACTACTCCGGACCGAGCGGGGCCGGTCAGGTGCTGCGGCAGCCGGGGGTCCAGCTCGCGGTCACCGAGACCGCCCGCGGTGGCATCCTCCGCCGCGGAGTGGGAGTGGCCTGGAACGACGTGTCGGTGGTGACCAACATCAGCGCCGACCACCTCGGTATCGGCGGGGTCGACACCCTCGACCAGCTGGCCGAGGTCAAGGCGGTCATCACCAAGATCACCCGGCCCGCCGGCTGGTGCGTGCTCAACGCCGACGACCCGCGGACCTTCGCGATGCGGCTCGGCACCAAAGCCCAGATCTGGGTGTTCAGCCGCGACCCCGATTCGCCGAGCGGACGAGCCGTGCTCGACACGGGCGGCCGGCTGACCGCCGTGCTCGACGGCTGGATCTGCGTCCTCCGGGGTGGTCGCGACCCGCTACCCGTGGTCGAGGTCGTCGACGTGCCGATGGCGCTCGCCGGTCTGAGTCGGGTCAACATCGAGAACGCACTGGCCGTGACCTCGGCCGCCCTGGCCCTCGGCTTCACCGTCGAGCAGGTCGCCGACGGGTTGCGGAGCTTCTCGCCGGGGGAGAACAACCCGGGCCGGATGAACATCTGGTCGCTCGGCGAGGTGTCGGTGGTCATCGACCTGGCCCACAACGAGGCCGGACTGACCGCGCTGCTCGAGATCATGAACGGGATTCGTCCGCCCGGCGGCCGACTGCTCCTCGGGGTCGGCACCGCCGGCGATCGCGGCGACGACGTGTTCGGGCGGCTCGGGGAGATGGCGGCGCTGGGCGCCGACGTCGTCGAGGTCTCGCACAAGACCGAATACCTGCGCGGCCGGTCGATGGAGCTGACCGGTGAGTTGCTCATCCAGGGTGCGGCCAACGCCGGCACGACGATCACCGCCCAGCACGTCCACGAGCTCGACGCCATCCGCTCGCTGGTCGGCCAGGCCCGGCCGGGCGACGTGGTCGCACTGATGACCCACCAGGACCGCGACGAGGTCGACGCCTGGTTGCTCGAACAAGGGGCCACCCGCGACACTCCGGACCAGCTCCGCGCCAAGGTGCTGCGGGCCGCCGACCGCTGACCGGAGGATGGGCCCCGGGCATTCAACCCGGGGCCGGCCCGGTGGTCGAAGGGCGCGGATCGAGTCCTGGGTGACGGACGTGGGTCAGGAGCTGGTGTTCGGCGTGAAGTCGGGGTCGGGGACGGCGTTGGCGACGTCGCCGACGCCGCGGTGGGCGCCCGGCTGCGCCTGGTGCCCGTACGACTCGAGCTCGGCCATCACGGCCGCGTGCTGATCGACGCAGATCACCACGAGGTCACCGGGGTTCGAGCGGGCCATCGCGTGCCGGGTGCTGGCCAGCTCGTCGATCACGATCTCGACCTGCTTGCAGCGGGCGCCCGCGGTCATCGCCGTGCGGACGCCCTCGGCGATCAGGGTCGACACCTCACCCCGCTCGCGGCCCCGGAGCGCGGTGTCCTCGCGGACGATGACCACGTCGAAATGCTTCGCGGCCACCTCGCCGAGCTCGTGCATGTCCTCGTCGCGTCGGTCACCCGCGGTGGAGATCACCCCGATCCGCGAGATCCGACCGAGGTCACCGGACTTGTCGAGGCTGTCGGCGGTCTTGTCGACGAAGTCGCCGAGCATCATCAGCCCGGGCACGTTGTGGGCGTAGTCGACGATGACCGTTCGGCCCTCGACCGCGACCTCGTTGAGCCGGCCCGGCGCCAGGTAGTAGTTGGTCGAGAAGGTGCGCAGACCCTGCCGGATGTCGTGCAGCGAGGCACCGGCGGCGAAGGCGGCCCCGGCGGCGGCCATCGCGTTCTGCACGTTCATCGTGGCTCGGCCGCCGAAGGTCGCAGGCAGCAGGTGGGTCCAGGCGAGCTGCATGGTGCGCCGGCCCTCCTTGACCACGATCATGTCCCCGAGCTCGGAGTGTTCGAGCACCACGGCACGGCCCCCGCGGCGGCAGTGGTCGTCGACCGAATCGCGGATCTCGCTGCCCGGCTCGGCCATGGTGAACCAGACGATGTCGCCCGAGCAGCGGCGACGCATCGCCCGGACCAGCGGATCGTCGGCGTTGAGCACGCCGTAGCCGTTGCGCGGCACCGCCTCGACGACGACCGCCTTGACGTCGGCCAGCTGCTCGAGGGTGTCGATACCCCGCATGCCGAGGTGGTCGGGCTGGACGTTGAGGACCACCCCCACGTCGTTGCGCTGGTAGCCCAGACCCTCGCGCAGAATGCCGCCGCGGGCCACCTCGAACACGGCGAAGTCGACCCGCGGGTTCTGCAACACCATCTTCGCCGACCGCGGACCCGAGGCGTCGGAGCGGATCACCAGCCGTTCGTCGATGACCACGCCGTCGGTCGAGGTCATGCCGACACAGCGGCCGATGCCCTTGAAGATGTGCGCGATCATCCGCGAAGTCGTGGTCTTGCCGTTGGTGCCGGTGACCGCGACGATCGGTATCCGACTCGGTGTGCCGGGCGGGAACAGCAGGTCCACGACCGGCTTGGCCACGTACTGCGGATCGCCGACCGTCGGGTGGGTGTGCATCCGGAAACCGGGTGCCGCGTTGACCTCGCAGATCCCGCCGCCGGTCTCGCGGACCGGCTGGGTGATGTCGGGGGCGATGAAGTCGATCCCGGCGATGTCCAGCCCGACGACCCGGGCGGCCTCCTCGGCGATCTCGATGTTCTCCGGGTGGGCCTCGAAGGTGCGGTCGATCGAGATGCCACCCGTCGACATGTTGCCGGTCAGCGTGAGCTTGACCTCGGTCTGAGCCGGGGGCACGTCGTCGAGCGCGAACCCCTGCTCGCGTACGAGCTCGATCGCGGCCTCGTCGATCGTGATCCGGGTCAGCACCTTCTCGTGCCCGACCCCGCGGCGCGGGTCGGCGTTGGTCGTGTCGACCAACTGCTGGACGGTCGACGTGCCGTCGCCGATCACGTGGGCCGGGACCCGCTCGGCGATCGCGGCGATCGTGCCGCCGATGACCAGACAGCGGTAGTCCTTGCCGGTGATGTAGCTCTCGACGATGACCAACCCACCGCGCGACTCCTCCTTGGCCGTCGGGAACGCGGCCCGCACGTCGTCGTCGTCTCGGAGATCGAGCATCACCCCGCGCCCGTGGTTGCCGTCGAGCGGCTTGAGCACCACCGGATAGCCGGTCCGGTTGGCCAGGCGTACGGCGTCCTCGACCGTCCGCACCGACGACGACTTCGGCACCGGCAGACCGGCCGCGGACAGCAGCGCGAGGGTGAGTTCCTTGTTGCTGGCGATGTCGACCGCGATCGAGGAGGTGGTCGAGGTCATGGTGGCGCGGATCCGCTTGGCGTGGATCCCCTGACCGAGCTGGACCAGCGACGCGGTGTTGAGTCGGAGGAACGGGATGTCGCGGCTGATCGCCTCGTCGACGATGGCCTGGGTCGACGGCCCGAAGGCGGTGCGTTCGCCGCGGACGATGAAGCGCTCCAGCGCCTCCTGGAAGCTCCACTCCGGGTCGGGGGAAATCAGATCGTTGACCAGCCGGACGGCGAGTTCACCGGCCGCCAGCCCCACCGACTCGTCGGTGTAGGCGAAGATCACGTTGTACTGACCGCGTACGCCCTTGACCTGCCGGGTCTTGCCGCGTCGCATGTCGTGCCCGACCGCCTGCTGGAGCTGGAGCGCCACGTGCTCGGCGACGTGGCCGACCCAGGTGCCTTCGTGCAGCCGCTCGACGAAGCCGCCCTTCTTGCCCCGACTGCAGGTGTGGTTGCGCAGACCGGGCAGTCGCTCGACCAACGCATCGGCGAAACCGGGAATCTTGTTGGTCGGGAAGTCCTCGAGCACGCCGAGGTCGACGACGAGTTGGATGGCCGGTTCGTAGTGCCACACGTTCGGACCGCGATAGACCCGGCTGGACAGGATCGTCAACTCAGGCTTAGGGGTCGAGGTCTCCAGGTCGGCCACGCACACTCCTCGTCACAGGATCAGTTGTCTGATCCTTCCACTGTCTCGTCGTCCGGCTCGCGCCCGGTCGGGCCGGAAGTGGTCGCCTTCCTCCTCGATCGGCCCCAGCTGACCCTCCCGCGTTCGAGGTGGGCCGCGACCGGACGGCGTAGGTCAGCCGCGGCGGCGGATGTGCCGGGCGTAGTGAGCGGGGGAGACGCCTTCGGCAGCGATGTCGGAGGCCAGTTGGCGCAGGTCGGCCTCGGCGGCCCGGGACTCGAGGACCTCGTGGTCGGGCACGGGCGTCTGGTGGGCGATCAGCGTCCGGGTGGTGAGGTCGAACTCGGCTCCGGCGGGCAGCACATGCAGCGTGGCGCCGGAGACCAGCAGCGGCTCGTGCCGCGAGGCGGTGAAGGCGTTGGAGATCAGTGGTCGACCGTCGATGACCGTGACCGCGCCCCGGCCGACGACCGAGAGTCGGTGGCCGTCGGTGACCACGGCTGCGGTGTCCTCGTCGACCCCGATCCCGAGCAGCGAGGGCGACTGGGCCACCAGCGACAGCAGCCGGCCGTACCGGTTGCGCTGCTCGAAGTGCTGGTCGATGACGACACCGTGCAGTAGACCGAGACCGACCGACAGCTGGCTCATCCGCTGCTTGGGGGTCGATCCGCCGGAGCCGAAGGCAATCATGTGGTCGGCGATGATGCTGGCGCCGGCCGACGTACCGCCGACGACGGCCCCGCGTTGGTAGGCCTCGGCGATGGCATCGCCGAACGGGGTGCCGGTGACGAACGAGCTCAGCTTCAACTGGTTGCCGCCGGTCATGAAGATGCCACTGACCTTGCCCAGCGGCTCGACCAGATCGTCGAGCTGCGCGTCGGCGCGCGACTCGGGTCGGAGCGCGACCACCTCACGGGCTCCGAGCGAGGTGAACACGGCGCGGTAGACCTCGACCACTTCCTCGCCGAGCGAAGAGGCGCTGGGGACGACCGCGATGGTTGCGTCCGCGCCGCCGGCCGCCGCGACGAACGCCCGCAACACCGAGCGGCGGCGGAGCTTCGACTCGGCACCGCCGATCGCGTAGAGAGTACCGAGGGGAGGGGTGGCGCCGGGAACCATGACGCCAGCCTACGGACCCGTCATCCGATCCAGCTGATCGCCGAAACCAGGGCGAGCCGGGCGGCGTCGGCGACCCGGCTCAACTCGCGCCGACGGGCCGCGACCTCGTACGCGGTGATGCTCGCTCCCTCATCGACCAGCGCGGCGCTGCAGGCCGACCACAGCCGGGCGGCCCGGTCGACCGCGGCGATCCGGCGGCTGCCGTATCCGGGGGCGAGTCGCATCAGTGCGCCCTCGCCGGGTCGACGCCCGCCGGCGACATCGAGCCTGGTCAGCGCGGCCGCGGCGGCGAGCACGGTCTCGCTCAGTCGGCGTTCGGCCTCGTACGGAGTCTCGGGGGCGAACGGACGTTCGGCCGCGTACGCCCGCCACTGGACGGCGGCACCCACCCGGTAGGGCACCAACCCGACCCGGCCGCCGGCGGCGACCACCGCTCCGCCGCGGTCGAGGGCGGTGGTGTTGAACGCTGCCGGGCCCCGGAGCGGCGAGAGTTGACCGGGCACGGGCAGCGCGAGATACCAGGCCTCGGACTCGATCGGCTTCAGGGCGGCGAGCGCGGCATCGAGGGTCGATGCCTCGTGCGGGTCGAGACCGATGACCTCGTCCGGGTCGAGCACGTGGTGGGTGACGTCGTCCCCGGTGATCGAGCGTTCGGCCTGCTCGATGCTCTGCTGCCCGCGGACCAGGGAGTTGAGATTGGCCGCCATCCGCACGGCCGGCCACGCGCCGCTCATGGTTCCAGTCTGCCCCGAGATCGCGACCCGGGATCGAGAACGATCATCAGGTAAGCACCCAGGACTCCGTCCCCCGTCGGTCGACGCACGGGCCGACACCCCGTCACCGCCACACGCCCGGCTCGCTGAGTCGTGCTCGGGTCGGCCGCCCCCAGCCACTAGGTTGGGGGCATGGCCGCAGTCGTCGATCTTGCCGGAGTGACCATCGTCCGTGGGGCAGCAACCCTGCTCGACGACATCGACTGGACGGTCGACGAAGCCGACCGCTGGGTCATCATCGGCCCGAACGGCGCCGGCAAGACCACGTTGCTCCAGATCATCTCGGCGCAGATGCACCCCTCCAGTGGGGTCGCCGGTCTGCTCGGTGAGGTGCTCGGGACGGTCGACGTCTTCGAGCTCCGGCCGCGGATCGGTCTCACCTCGGCCGCGCTGGCCGAGCGGATCCCCCGCGGCGAGCGGGTGCATGACGTCGTCGTCTCCGCCTCGTACGCGGTGGTCGGCCGTTGGCGCGAGGAGTACGACGCGCTCGACCACGAGCGGGCCGATGAACTCCTGGCCTCGCTGGGCATCGCCGAGCTCACCGACCGGACCTTCGGGACGCTGAGCGAGGGCGAGCGCAAGCGGGTCCAGATCGCCCGGGCGCTGATGACCGACCCCGAGCTGCTGTTGCTCGACGAGCCGGCCGCCGGTCTCGACCTGACCGGCCGCGAATCGCTGGTGCGGACGTTGAGCGAGTTGGCCCGCGACCCGTACGCACCCGCGTCCGTGCTGGTCACCCACCACGTCGAAGAGATCCCGCCGGGTGTGACCCACGCCTTGCTGCTCAAGAAGGGCCGGACCGTTGCGGCGGGACCGCTGGCCGAGACGCTGACCGCCGCGAACCTGACCGAGACCTTCGGCATCGAGTTGGCTCTCACCGAGAGCGGGGGCCGCTACGCGGCCCGAGCGGTCTAGCGCTCGCGCGCACGTCGTGGCGACCCGACTCGCTGAGGGACCGGCTGGCAGTATGGCGGTATGCCCGAGAACTTGACCGACTGGCTCGGTGACCACGGCTGGGCCCTCTGGCTCAGCCTGGCGGTGCTGCTCGGCGTGGCGGAGATCGTGTCGCTCGACCTGGTGCTGATCATGCTGGCCGCGGGTGCGGTGGCCGGTGGGCTGGTCTCCCTGGTCGCGCCCGACCTGTGGTGGTTGCAGATCCTGGTCGCGTCTGCGGTCAGCCTCGGCATGTTGCTGCTGCTCCGCCCGACCCTGCTGGCCAAGGTGCGCAATCTGCCCGGATATCGCTCGTCGACGGCCAAGATGGTCGGTAGCAGCGGCTTCGCCGTGTCGCAGATCGATCGCTCGGGTGGCGAGATCAAGATCGACGGCCAGAGCTGGACGGCGCGTCCCTACACCAGCGACATCGTCATCGAGCAGGGCACCGAGATCGAGGTCTACGAGGTGGACGGTGCCATCGCGGTGGTCTACCCCAAGTACGAACCGCTTCCCTGATTCATCTCTGCACGCACGTAAGGACAACTCTTCGTGGACATCGGACAACTGATCGTCGTTCTGGCCATCGCCTTGGCGGTGATCTTCTTCATCGGCAACGCCGTCCGGGTCATCCGGCAACAGCGCGTCGGTGTGGTCGAACGGCTGGGCAAGTTCAATCGCACGCTCGACCCGGGGCCGCACCTGGTGGTGCCGATCGTCGACAAGGTCCGCTACAACCTGGACATGCGGGAGAACGTCGTCCCGTTCCCGCCGCAGGGGGTGATCACCGAGGACAACCTGATGGTCAACATCGACTCGGTCATCTACTTCCAGATCATCGATCCGGTCCGGGCGGCGTACGAGGCCCAGGACTACATCAAGGCCATCGAGCAGTTGACCATGACGACGTTGCGCAACATCATCGGTGGGCTCGATCTCGAGCAGACGCTGACCAGCCGCGAGGAGATCAACCAGAAGCTGCGGATCGTCCTCGACGAGGCCACCGGCAAGTGGGGGATCAAGGTCAACCGCGTGGAGTTGCGGGCCATCGAGCCGCCCGCGACCATCCGCGACGCCATGGAGAAGGGAGCCCGGGCCGAGCGCGACAAGCGGGCGGCGATCCTGATCGCCGAGGGTCAGCGGCAATCGCAGATCCTGTCGGCCGGTGGTGAGAAGGAGTCCTCGATCCTGCGGGCCCAGGGTGATCGTGAGGCTCAGGTGTTGCGGGCCCAGGCCGACCGCCAGGCCCAGATGCTGCGTTCCGAGGGTGAGGCGCAGGCCATCACCACGGTGTTCAACGCCATCCACGCGGGGCAGCCCGACCAGGCGCTGCTGGCCTACCAGTACATGCAGATGTTGCCGACCCTCGCCAAGGGCGATTCCAACAAGGTCTGGGTCATCCCGAGCGAGTTGAACGACGCGCTCAAGGGACTGGGCAGCGTCGTCGGCGACGTCGCGTCCGGCATCCCGGCGGCGGCGAAGGGCACCTTCTCCGCGCCAGCCAAGATCGACGTCCAGTCCGAGATCGACCGGCAGTCGGCCGCCGACGAAGCCGCCTCGCAGCGCGCAATGGCGAAAGCGATCGAGGAGGCCGAGCGGCTGCAACGGCCGTCCTCGCTCACCGTGCGCGAACAGCCGGCGGTGTTGGCCGGGACCACGCCCCAGGGCGTCGACGCCGAGCCTGACCCGGCGGGCCCGGACTTCGTCGATCCGGAGCCGGAGCGCGCCCGGCGTTGAGCTGGTGGGAATTGCTGGCGGTCTTTGCCGCCGGCATGGGTGCGGGTCTGATCAACACGGTGGTCGGCTCGGGGACGCTGATCACCTTTCCGACCCTGCTGGCCATCGGCGTGCCGCCGATCGTGGCCAACGTGTCGAACTCGGTCGGTCTGGCCCCCGGCGGGGTCAGCGGCGTGTTGGCGACTCGTCCCGAACTGGTCGGCCAGCGTCCGCTCCTGCTGCGGTTGGGTCCGGCCTCGCTGCTCGGCGGGCTCATCGGGGCGGTGCTGCTGCTGACCCTCCCGTCAGCGGCCTTCAACTCGATCGTGCCGGTGCTGATCGGGCTCGGTTGCGTTCTGGTCATCGTCCAGCCGTACCTGTCCAGGCGGATCCAGCAACGCCGCGACGCCCGCGGAGACGACGCGCCCAGGCACCACTCGCTCGCGCTGTGGTTCGGCGTGATGCTGACCGGGGCCTACGGCGGCTACTTCGGCGCCGCCCAGGGCGTGATCCTGATCGCCATCCTGGGTATCGCGCTCAGCGAGTCGATGGCCCGGGTCAACGCCGTGAAGAACGCGCTGTCGTTGATCGTCAACGCGGTGTCGGGATTGACCTTCATCCTGGTCAGCGACATCAACTGGCCCGTCGCCGGGGCCATCGCCGCCGGCTCGATCATCGGCGCCCAGATCGGCGGCCGGGTCGGTCGAAAGCTACCCCCGGTGATCTACCGGGTGATCATCGTGGTGGTCGGCGTGATCGCCATCATCGCCCTCGTGCGGTGACCCAGGGCGCGCCGACCTCGGGTCACGCCGCGGGGATGGTGAGCGCGAGGACCTCGGCGCCGGGCAGGGTGGCGGCGTCGGCGCCGCGGATCACCAGCTTGCTCCCGCGTACGCCGCTGCCGATCACGATCCACGGCTGAGCGGTCACGGCGCGGTCGACGAGAATCGGCCAGTCGGCGGGCAACCCGACCGGCGTGATCCCGCCGTACTCCATGGCCGAGCGGCTGACCGCGTCCGCCATCGGCGCAAAGCTGATCTTGCGGACCCCCAGGTGGGTGCGGACGGTCTTGTTCACGTCGGCCCGGTCGGTGGCCAACACCACGATGGCGGCCGTGACCGACAGCTCCGCCCGGCGGCCGGCGACGACGACGCAGTTGGCCGAGGCCTCGAGCGGCACCGCGTACGCGGCACAGAACGCTGCGGTGTCAGCCAACTCGGGATCGATCGGCGCCGCGTACGCCTCGAGATCATGGGTCTGGAGCGCCGCGGCCACCGGATCCGCCAGCCATTCGACGTGGTCGCGGGCGGGCTGCCAGTCGAGACTGCCGAGCTGAGCAGAGAGCGAGGTCACCGCAGCAGGGTAGCGATGGCCGCACACACCGCGGCCCAGCCGAGGCTGGTGAAGGTCCCGATGATGAAGCGTTCGCTCGCGCCGGAGTCCTGTCCGACCTTGAGCTCGGGGTAGCGGGCCAGCGACTTCACCGCGATGATCGCCACGATCCCTTCCGGGGTGCCGGCCAGCACCGTGCCGATCAGGCCGACGCGCTCGAGCGCCCCGACCCACGCTCCGCCACGGAGCACGCCCGCGCTGCTGGCCCCGGTCTGGGCGCTGCTGGTCGAGTCGGCCAGCGCCAGCACCGTGAGAGTGACCACGCCGCCGTTGACCACGGCGGACACGGCCGCGACAGCCACCCCGATCCAACTCCACGGAACGCTCGGCGGGCCACCCACCGCGGCCAGCGCGGCGACTGCCGTGGTGAGGACGAGGTGGCCGACGAGCACCACGAGCTGCCAGCGGCGTCGGCCCAGCACCGGCACCCGGGTCCGCTCGATCAGCCACCAGATCGCCGCCCCGCCGACCGTCAGCGCGAGCCACAGCCCGATGGCCACCGCCGCCGGCGCGGTCATGGCCGGCCCCGGTCGGCACGGGCGAGCAACCGCCCGGCGGCGGTGATCGCGGCGCGCTCCGTGGCCCAGTGCGCGGTCAGCAGTCGTTGGTTGACGGCCTGCCGGGTGATGCCGAGATGGTCAGCCGCCTGCTGCTGACTCAGCCCCTCGTCGGCCAGGTCCACCGCCTGCCAACCCGCGGGCGTACGCCGCTCCCGCACCGCCCCGATCAGGCGCAGCACCGCCTCGCCGTCAGCGGCGTCGGGTCGGGCTGCTTCGACAGAACACTCGACGGCCAGGTGGCTGGGCTGACCCTTGGCCCGCTCGACCGCGGCGCGCGCTGCGACGAAGGCCGAGCCGCGGCCGTGGCGCGACTCCTCGGGCAACGGCTGGTCCACGTCGCCGATGCCCAGCCCGATGTGCCAGTGTCCGTCGCGCATGAGCAGAAGAATGGCAGTCACCACGGACAGTTCTGCGCTGAGAACGGCCTGGACCTCGTCGCCCACCGTGCGGGCGAAGGCCACGGCGGTGGAGACCCGGGTGAGCTCGCTGAGGATGGGTTCGACCCGGTCGGACCCGCGTCGAGAGCCGATCTGATCGACGGTCATGACGAACACCATCCGTCAAGGCTAGAGCCTTGCTTGAGCGAGAGCAAGCCTGTGACCTTGCCTGCTCAGCCGGGTCGTCGGCCGGGTCATCGGCCGGGTCAGACGTGGCCGTGATCGTCGGCCGGCGGTCGCTGCGCGCGGTCGGGAAGGATGGGGGCGTGACCCGGACATCGCTCGCGCACCAACCGATCGAGGACCCGACCGACGACCGGTTGGCCGACTACGTACGTCTTCGCGACGCGTCGCTGCGTCGTTCGTTGGAAACCGAGCAGGGTCTGTTCATCGCCGAGGGTGAGAAGGTGATCCGTCGGGCGGTCGAAGCGGGCTACAAGCCGCGGTCGTTCCTGCTGGCACCACGCTGGCTGGACGGATTGTCCGATGTCCTCCACCGTTGGCCCGAGGTGCCGGTCTACCTGGTCAGCGAGGAACTCGCGGAAGCGGTGACCGGATTCCACGTCCACCGCGGGGCGTTGGCCTCGCTGCAGCGCGAACAGCGCCATACTGTGGCTGATCTGCTGAAGCTCGAGCGAGTGGTGGTGCTCGAGGACATCGTCGACCACACCAACGTCGGGGCGGTGCTACGCAACGCGGCGGGGCTCGGCTGGGACGGGGCGCTGCTGGCGCCGCGATCGGCCGATCCGCTCTACCGACGCTCGATCAAGGTCGCCATGGGTGCGGTGTTCTCGTTGCCCTGGGCCCGGTTGACCGACTGGCACGCCGCTCCCGCGTTGCTGATCGAGGCCGGCTTCACCACCGTCGCTCTGACCCTGAGCGACGACGCGGTGGATCTGGCCGAGCACGCTGACCGGTTGGCGGCGCGACCCAAGCTCGCCGTCCTGCTCGGCACCGAGGGGGCTGGGCTCTCCGACCGCTGGTCGCAGCACGCGAGCGTGCGGGCGAAGATCGGCATGCACGCGGGTATCGACTCGCTCAATGTCGCCGCCGCCGCGGCGATCGCCTGCTACTCCCTCGGCAGGCGCGGGCTGACCGGCCAGTCCTCGGGATAGGTGTCGGCCAGTCCGTTGTGCTGGGCGTAGAGCTTCTTCCGTGACCTCGCCGACAGTCGGTCGCCGAAAACGGTGCCGTTCAGGTGGTCGGTCTCGTGCTGCAGACAGCGCGCCAGCAGCCCCGTCCCCTTGATCTCCACGGGCTCTCCGTACGCGTCCTGTCCGCGGCACACCGACCGGTCCGGTCGGGCCAACTCGACATAGCCACCGGGCAGCGACAGGCAGCCCTCGTCGGCGGATTCGAGCTTGCGGGCACGCCCTTCGGGCAGGACGACCTCGGGGTTGCAGATCACACCGACGTGACGGACGTGGTCATCATCGGGGCAGTCGAAGACGAACACGGCGAGGTCGACCCCGACCTGGGTCGCGGCGAGTCCCACGCCGTCGGCGGCGTTCATGGTGGCGAACATGTCGCGGATCAGTGCATGCAGGTCGTCGTCGAACTCGGTCACCGGCCGCGTCCGGGCGTGCAGGACCGGCTCGCCCCACCGGGTGATCCGGCGGACGGTGCCGCCTATGCGCAGATCGTCGACAGTCATCTCCTCGGCCACGGCGGTCACGTTATCTCCCGCCGAGCGCCGTCGCCGCCCACTGTCCGTGTCCTAGGGTGAGGTGGTGTCCGACGAACTGCCGGCGGCCCTCGCCGCGTTGCTGGCCGGCTACCAGCGGCACCTGAGCGACCAGCGCGATCTGTCGCCCCACACACTTCGTGCCTACCGCGCCGACCTGGCCGGACTGATGACCCACCTGAGCCGACTCGGGCACCAGGATCTGTCGCGGGTCGAGCTTCGCGACCTGCGCAGCTGGCTGGCCCATCAGCAGACCCGGGGTCAGGCCCGGGCCACCCTGCAGCGTCGATCGGCGGCGGTGCGGATGTTCTTCGGCTGGGCGGTGCGAACCGGCATCATCGCGGTCGACCCGGCGGCGGGGCTGCGCTCGCCCAAGATCATCCGTGGGCTGCCGCCCACCCTCGAGCAGGGCGAGGCGGCGGCCATGCTCGAGGCCGCGCTGGCGGCGGCGCGGGAGGCCGGGGGTGCGGCCGGGGCCCGCGACGTGGCGCTGCTCGAGATGCTCTACGCGACCGGGATCCGGGTCTCCGAGCTGTGTGGGCTCGACCTCCCCGACGTCGATCGGGACCGCCGGGTCGTGCGGGTGTTCGGCAAGGGGCGCAAGGAGCGGACCGTGCCGGTCGGTAGCCCGGCGCTGCGTGCCCTGGACGGCTGGCTGGTCGCCCGGCACGAGCTGGTAACGGCCGAGTCGGGCCACGCGGTCTTCCTCGGTGAGCGCGGCCGACGGATCGATCAACGAGTGGTCCGGCGGATCGTCCACCGGGCGCTCGCAGTGGTGGAGGGAGCGCCCGATCTCGGACCGCACGGACTGCGCCACGCGATGGCGACCCATCTGCTCGAGGGCGGCGCGGACCTCCGTAGCGTGCAAGAGATTCTCGGCCACGCCTCGCTCGCCACCACGCAGATCTACACCCACGTGACGAACGAGCGGTTGCGTAGCGTCTTCGAGCAAGCCCACCCCCGCGCCTGAGCCGCGCCTCAGAACCATGTCATCGGGTTGACCATCGATCCGTTCAGCCACACCATCAGATGCAGGTGGCAACCAGTGGAATAGCCGGTGCTGCCGACGTAGCCGATCACCTGGTCGCGGTGGACGTGCGCGCCCGTCCCGACCACGTATCGGGTGGCGTGGTTGTAGGCCGTTCGCACCGAGGTCCCGTCGACCCGGCCGTGATCGATGACCAGCCGGTTCCCGTAACCCGCGTCGGAGTAGCGCTGACGCACGACCCCCGCGTACGGAGCCCGGATCGCGGTGCCGCAATCGGCCCCGAAGTCGGTTCCGTCGTGCAGTTTCCAGCGGTGCAGCACGGGGTGGAAGCGCATCCCGTACGGCGAGGTGATCCCCCCGGGGACCGGTCGTCGGAAGCCGTGCCCACCCGGTGGGCCGGGCGGTGCGGTGAAGAACCCGACCCGGGCGACACGTTGCGCCTCCGCCGCCCGGGCCCGCGCTGCGGCGACGGCCTCCGCCCGGTGTGCCCCGGAGGTGAGCCGCAGGCGGGTGCTGCCGTCGCGGATGAGCAGCAGCGGATTCAGATACTCCTCCCCGTCGCGCAACCCCCAGTGCAGGCAGCGACCGTCGCAGTGACCACCACCTACGACACGGCCGATGAGCTGACCCCTGGACACCCGCTGACCGGTGATCACCATGGGCTCGACCGGCTCGTACGTCGTTCGGACGTCGCCGTGGTCGATCGACACGACCGACCGGCCCCCCACCCGCCCGGCGAAACTCACCCGGCCGAACGCGGCCGCCAGCACCGGGTCGCCCCGATCGGCGCCCAGATCCACCCCGCGATGTCCCGCGAGCCAGCGCAGGGCCGGCGGATCGAACCCCTCGACGACCTGCGGTCGGCCGCCGACGGGCCAGCCGGCGGGCGAGGGCAGCCGTGGGGCGGCCGCCGCGGTCGGCGCGGCGGCCAACAGCAGCAGACCGGTGAGAGCGAGCAGCACGAGCCAGCGGTGGCGAAGGAAAGTGAGCACGTCTGGAGTGTGTGGAGGTCGACCCCTGATCGTTCGGGGTCGCCGAAATCTGTGGACAACGTCACGGCAGGAGTGGTCCTGTGGACAACTGCCCGAGATCAGTGGGGAGGTTTCGTCCCCGGCGGGGGACTGCGTAGACTGCTTCGAGCAGACCTGCCGTCAGGTCTGACTTCGCATGCCCGCAGACCGGTCTTCCCGACCGGACCGCCTCCGAACGGTCCCAGCTCGCTGGGCCGGAGGTGGTTGGGGGCATCAGGTGGTGCCGAAGAGTTCGGCACCGACAACCGTACGCCGGGGCCCGACGCGCACCGGCAAGGAAGGAACACGGCCATGGCCGTCGTCACCACCCGCCAGCTCCTCGAGAGCGGCGTCCACTTCGGACACCAGACCCGCCGTTGGAACCCGAAGATGAAGCGCTTCATCTTCACCGAGCGCAACGGCATCTACATCATCGATCTGCAGCAGTCGCTGACCTACATCGACCGCGCCTACGCGTTCGTCAAGGACACCGTCGCCCGCGGGGGTCAGGTGCTGTTCATCGGCACCAAGAAGCAGGCTCAGGAAACGATCGCCGAGCAGGCCACCCGCGTGGGGATGCCCTATGTGAACCAGCGCTGGCTGGGCGGCATGCTCACCAACTTCGGCACCATGACGAAGCGCATCCAGAAGCTCAAGGAGCTCGAGGGGATGGACTTCGACGATGTCGCGGCCTCCGGTCTGACCAAGAAGGAGCTGCTGGGTCTGCGTCGCGAGAAGGACAAGCTCGCCAAGACCCTCGGTGGCATCCGGGAGATGACCCGGACCCCGCAGGCCGTCTGGATCGTCGACACCAAGAAGGAGCACCTGGCCGTCGACGAGGCGCGCAAGCTGAAGATCCCGGTCATCGGCATCCTCGACACCAACTGCGACCCCGACGAGGTCGACTTCGCCATCCCGGGCAACGACGACGCGATCCGCTCCGTCTCGCTGCTCACCCGGGTGCTGGCCGACGCCGTCGCCGAGGGTCTGGTCTCCCGCTCCGGTGCCCAGCAGCAGACCGGGACCGAGGCGACCCCCGAGGTCGAGCCCATGCCCGACTGGGAGCGCGAGCTCCTCGGTGCGTCGGATCAGCCCGCCGCCGAGGCCACGCCGGCCGATGCCGCCGAGGCCACCCCGGCCGAGGATGCCGCTCCGGTTCCCGCCGAGGAGCAGCCTGAGCAGGCGACCGCCGTGGCCGAGGCCGACGCGGATGCCGCCACCGAGGCCGAGGCCGAGCAGGCCCCGGCCGACCCCAACAACTGACTCGAGAAGGACACCCCACCAGTCATGGCAAGCATTACCGCTGCTGATGTGAAGAAGCTCCGCGACGCCACCGGCGCCGGGATGATGGACTGCAAGAAGGCCCTCACCGAGGCCGACGGCGAGTTCGACAGGGCCGTCGAGGTCCTCCGTGTGAGCGGTCAGGCCAAGGCGGCCAAGCGTGGCGCCGAGCGTTCGGCCACCAACGGTCTGATCGCGTTCGACAACGGTGCGCTGCTCCAGCTGGGCGCCGAGACCGACTTCGTGGCCAAGAACGAGGAGTTCCAGGCGCTGGCCGACGACGCCGTCAAGGCGATCGCGGCCAACAAGGCCGCGGGCGTCGAGGCGGCCAACGCCGCTTCGCTGCCGTCCGGTCAGACCGTCGGCGAGGCCGTCCAGGCCCTCGCGGTCAAGATCGGCGAAAAGCTCGAGGTCAGCAACGCCGCGTACTTCGACGGCAAGACCGTCGTCTACCTGCACAAGCGCGCTTCGGATCTGCCGCCGCAGGTCGGCGTCCTGGTCGAGTACGAGGGCGCCGACGAGACGGCGGCCCGCGGTGCGGCGATGCAGATCGCCGCGATGCGTCCGCAGTACCTCAGCCGTGACGAGGTCCCGGCCGATCTGGTGGAGAACGAGCGCCGGATCGCCGAGGCCACGGCCCGCGAGGAGAACAAGCCCGAGCAGGCCATCGCCAAGATCACCGAGGGTCGGGTGAACGCGTTCTTCAAGGATGTCGCTCTGCTCGATCAGCCGTCGGTGACCGACAACAAGACCCCGGTCAGCAAGGTCCTCGACGCGGCCGGCGTCAAGGTGCTGCGCTTCGTCCGGTTCGAAGCGGCCGGAGCCTGAGCCGAGGCGCTTTTCCCCCACCCCCGAGTAGCCAGGAGACAACACCCATGTCGAGTCCGTACAAGCGTGTGATGCTCAAACTCTCGGGAGAGGTGTTCGGCGGTGGCCACGTGGGTGTTGACCCCGTGGTCGTCGCCGGACTGGCGAAGCAGATCGCCGAAGTCGTGGCCAGTGGCGTGCAGGTGGCCGTGGTCGTGGGCGGTGGGAACTTCTTCCGCGGCGCCGAACTTCAGCAGGCCGGTATGGAGCGCGATCGCGCCGACTACATGGGCATGTTGGGCACGGTGATGAACTGCCTCGCGCTGCAGGACTTCATGGAGAAGGTCGGGGTGCAGACCCGCGTCCAGACCGCCATCACCATGGGTCAGGTCGCGGAGCCGTACATTCCGCGACGCGCCGAGCGGCATCTGGAGAAGGGTCGGGTCGTGATCTTCGGCGCCGGCTCGGGCATGCCCTACTTCTCGACCGACACCGTAGCCGCGCAGCGGGCGCTGGAGATCAGCGCCGAGGTGCTGTTGATGGGCAAGCAGGGAGTCGACGGGGTCTACACCGCCGATCCCAAGCTCGATCCCACGGCGGTCAAGATCGAAGACCTGACCTACGACGACTACCTGGCTCGCCACCTCAAGGTCGCCGACGCCACGGCGATCAGCATGGCCCGCGACTACCGGCTCCCGATGATCTTCTTCAGCCTCGACACCGATGGCACGATCGTCAAGGTGGTCGCTGGTGAGAAGATCGGTTCCACAGTCCACGCCTGACCTTCGGGTGGATCCATCACAGCTGAGCAGACTAGGGGAAAGATCACCGTGATCGCCGACATCATGGCCGAAGCCGAACTCAAGATGGAAGACGCGCTCGAGTACGCCAAAGAGGAGTTCGCGGCCATCCGCACGGGTCGGGCCCACCCGGCGATGTTCGCCAAGCTGACCGCGGAGTACTACGGCTCGCCGACCCCGCTGCAGCAGCTGGCCACTTTCCAGGTCCCCGACGCCCGGGTCGTCCTGATCGCCCCGTACGACCAGTCGTCGCTGCCCGCGATCGAGAAGTCGATCCGGGACTCCGACCTCGGGGTCAACCCGTCCAACGACGGCAAGACCATCCGGATCACGCTGCCGCAACTCACCGAGGAGCGGCGCAAGGAGTACATCAAGCTCGCCCGCAACAAGGCTGAGGACGCCCGGATCTCGGTCCGGGGCGCTCGTCGGGCTGCGAAGGATGCGCTCGACAAGCTGGTCAAGGACAAGGAAGTCGGGGAGGACGAGGTGTCCCGCGCCGAGAAGCAGCTCGATGCGGTGACGAAGAAGAGCACGGAGTCCATCGACGACGTGTTGAAGCACAAGGAAGCCGAACTCCTCGAGGTCTGAAGACTCACGTGACGCAGGCATCGGCGCCACCCGCCCCACACGGGCGCGCGGGGCGCAACCTCCCCGCCGCCCTCGCCCTGGGCTTCGGCCTGGGCGGGTACGTGGTGCTCAGCCTGCTCTTCTACAAGCCGGCGTTCGTCCTGCTCATGGCCGTCGCGCTCGGCCTGGCGTCGATCGAGCTGCACAAGGCGCTCGGCAAGCGGGACATGCATTCGGCCATCGTGCCCATCGTGGCCGGCGGAGCCGCGATCTCGATCGGGTCGTATCTGGCCGGGGTCTACAAGGTCTTCTCCACCACCTCGGTGTTGCTGGCCGCCCTCGCGCTCACCGTCCTGGTCGCCCTCATCTGGCGAATGCCCAAGGGGGCCAAGGGTTTCGTCTCCGACACCGCGGCCAGCCTGCTGATCATCGGTTACGTGCCGATGCTCGGCTCCTTCGCTCCCTTGATGCTGGCCGAGGACAACGGCAGCGCCCGGTTGGTGACCTTCCTGCTCGTGGTGACCATGAGCGACACCGGGGGCTATGTCGGTGGCGTGCTCTTCGGCAAGCATCCGATGGCCCCCCGGATCAGCCCGAAGAAATCGTGGGAGGGTTTCGCCGGTTCGGTGATCTTCGCGGTCGGCTTCGGCGTAGTGATGGCGGTCGTGGGCCTGCACGTGCCGTTCTGGGTCGGCATCATCATCGGCGTCAGCCTGGCCGTCGTCGGCACCTGTGGCGACCTGATCGAGTCGATGATCAAGCGCGATCTCGGGATCAAGGACATGAGCTCGTTCCTGCCCGGCCACGGTGGGGTGATGGATCGACTCGACTCCATCCTCGTCGCCGCGCCCGTCGCCTGGCTGATCATGTATCTGCTGGTTCCGGCCGCCGCCGGCTGACGCGGGGAGCGAGAGTGGCCCGGCGCGAGCATTCGGGCGCCGGTCGATGAGCCGGTAGGCTCAGGGGGTGGAGAACTCAGCGGGCCGGACGACGCTTCCGCTGGTGTTCGAGGCGCCGCGCCGGGGGAAGCCACCGCAGCACTGGGCCGATCTGACTCCGACTCAGCGGCGCGAGTCCGTCGAGGCCGCCGGTCACCGGTCGTATCGGGCCCGGCAGCTGTCCTCGCACTACTTCGAGGGTCTGCGCGACGACCCGGCCGAGTGGACCGATCTGCCGGTCGGCGTACGCGACGAGCTGGCCGCGACGTTCATGCCCAAGCTGCTGAACCCCGTACGCGAGCTGCGCACCGACGCCGAGACCACGGTGAAGTCGTTGTGGCGGCTGCACGACGGCGCCCTGGTCGAAAGCGTGCTGATGCGCTATCCGGACCGCAGCACCATCTGTGTGTCGAGCCAGGCCGGCTGTGGGATGGCGTGCCCGTTCTGCGCCACCGGTCAGGGCGGGCTCCAGCGCAACATGAGCACCGCTGAGATCGTCGAGCAGGTGATGGACGGCGAGCGGAAGCTGGCGCGCGGCGAACTCCCGGGTGGGCCCGGCCAGATCAACAACGTGGTCTTCATGGGCATGGGCGAGCCGCTGGCCAACTACAAGGCAGTCGTCGGATCGATCCGGCAGCTGACCACCCCGACCCCGGATGGTCTCGGGATGAGCGCCCGTGGGGTCACCGTCTCGACCGTCGGCCTGGTGCCGCGGATGCAGCAGCTGGCGACCGAGGGCATCCCGGTCACCCTGGCCCTGTCGCTCCACGCTCCGGATGATGAGTTGCGCGACGAGCTGGTCCCGATCAACACCCGTTGGAACGTCGATGAGGTGGTCGAGGCGGCGTGGAACTACGCCAAGCTGACCAAGCGTCGGGTGTCGATCGAATACATCATGATCCGCGACATCAACGACCAGGCCTTCCGCGCCGATCTCCTGGCCAAGGTGCTGAAGCGCAAGGGCAACTGGGGCTGGGTGCACGTCAACCTGATTCCGATGAACCCCACCCCGGGCTCGAAGTGGACCGCCTCGCGCCGCCACGACGAGCACGAGTTCGTCCGTCGGCTCCAGGCCAAGGGCGTCCCGGTGACCGTGCGGGACACCCGAGGTCGCGAGATCGACGGCGCGTGTGGTCAGCTCGCCGCCTCCGACAGCTGACCCCCGACAACCTCAGAACCCGGAGCGTCGTTCAGTCCGCGCACCGGGTCTGAGCTGTACTCGGGGATGTGAGGCGCGTCGGACCGGGTCAGCGCAGCAGGTCGTCGATCAACTCCAGCTGGGGCCTGGTCACCCAGGACGGGTTCGATCCGGCGGGCATGGTCAGGACCTCGAGATCGCCGAGGCCGTGCGAGCGCAGTTCGGCGGCGGTCAGGGGCTCGGCGAACAACGCGATCGAGACGGGCACCCGAGCACGTAGTGCCCGTCGGCTGGCGTGGTCGACCCAACGGCCAGGCTCCCGGTCCTGCCAGGGTTCGGCCGGACCGGTCACCTCGCCGGCACCCCAGATGCCACGTTCGAGTCCGCTGCGGCCATCACCGGAGACCCAGAAGAAGATCCGGTCGCCCGCGTGCATCAGGGTCGAGCGGTAGCCGGGCGCCACCGCCCAGGACTCGACCGGCGCGCCGCCGGCGAGGAATCCGGCCACATCCCAGACGGCCGGGTTGGCTTTGACCAACCAGGCGCCCAGCCGATCGCGGTCGATCGCTCGTGCCACGCCGTGCCCCCTCACCGGGGCTGTGCGCGCCCGAGGTCAGCAATGTAGTTGCGGGCCACCCGGACGGCGACGGCGACCGCCGAGCCGACTGGAGTTGCGGGCACCGGGACTGGAAGGATTGGGCCGTGACCGAACTCGACCCCGTCCTGCACGAGCTCGCCGAGGCGTACGCGATCGCCACCGAGTACTGGGACTGGCAGGGTCGCCACGTCACCGTCGAGCGGGACACCATCATCGCTGTGCTCGCCGCCCTCGACGTCGATGCCTCCACCCCCGAGTCCGCGGCCCTCGCGCTCGAGGAGAAGCGGCGACGTCCGTGGACCCGGATGCTCCCGCCCTGTCTGGCCACCCGTGAACATCGTTCGGCCGAGGTGAACGTGCACGTGAGGCACGGAGATCCGGTGGCGGTGTGGATCGAGCTGGAGAACGGTGGCGTACGCGACCACCTGCGCCAGTTGGAGAACTGGACCCCGCCGCGGGAGATCGACGGCGAGTGGATCGGCGAGGCGAGCTTCGAGGTGCCGGCGGATCTGCCGCTCGGCTATCACACGCTGCAGGCCCGGTCGGGAGACCGATCGGCGTCGATGTCGTTGATCATCAGCCCGGAGTGGCTGGGGATGGGCGAGCGGCTGGGGGAGCGGCGGACCTGGGGCTTGGCCACCCAGCTGTACAGCGTCCGGTCGCGGCAGTCCTGGGGCATCGGTGACCTCGCCGATCTCGAGGATCTGGCGGTCTGGTCGGCCGCCGAGCAGGGCGCCGGATATCTGCTGATCAACCCCTTGCACGCCGCAGAGCCGAAGCCGCCGATGGAACCGTCGCCCTATCTGCCCACCAGCCGACGGTTCGCCAACCCGATCTATCTACGGGTCGAGCGGATCCCGGAATACGCGTGGCTGAGCGACGAGCAGCGGGGCAAGATCGACAAGCTCCGCTGCCGGCTCAAGGTGAAGCTGGCCCAGTCGACGCAGATCGATCGCAACCGGTCCTGGAAGGCCAAGCGCAAGGCGCTCAAGATCCTGTTCACGACGCCGATGACCGCGGGTCGGGCCGCGTCGCTCGCCGCCTACCGTCGGCGCGAGGGCGAGGGCCTGCAACGGTTCGCCACCTGGTCGGCGCTGGCCGAGCGATACGGCTCGAAATTCATCGCCTGGCCGCAGGAGTTCAAAGACCCGACTTCGAGCGCGGTGAGCGAGTTCGCGGTGGCGAACGCCGATCGGATCGATTTCCACTGCTGGCTGCAATGGTTGCTGGACGAGCAACTGTCCTCCGCCCAGCAGGCCGGGCTCCGGGCGGGGATGCCGCTCGGGATCATGCACGACCTCGCCGTCGGGGTCAGCCCGTACGGGGCCGACGCCTGGAGTCTGCAGGACAGCTACGCCCAGGGGATCACCGTGGGGGCACCGCCGGATCCCTACAACCAGCACGGTCAGGACTGGAGCCAGCCGCCGTGGCGCCCCGACCGGCTCGCCGAGACCGCGTACGCGCCCTATCGCGCCCTGGTGTCGACGATCCTGCGGCACGCGGGGGGCATCCGGGTCGATCACGTGATCGGACTGTTCCGGCTGTGGTGGATCCCGGCCGGGGCCGGACCCAAGCAGGGCACGTACGTCCGCAACGACCACGAGGCGATGATCGGCATCCTGGCGCTCGAAGCCCACCGCGCCGCGGCGGTCGTGGTGGGCGAGGACCTGGGCACGGTCGAACCGTGGGTCCGTGACTACCTGCGCGAGCGCGGGATCCTCGGCACCTCGATCCTGTGGTTCGAATTCGACTTCGACGGCGACGGCACCCCACTCAAGCCCGAGCTGTGGCGGGAGTACTGCCTGGCTTCGGTCACGACGCACGATCTGCCCCCCACCGCGGGCTACCTCGCGGGCGACCACGTCCGGTTGCGCGACCGGCTCGGCATCCTGACCCGCTCGCTGAGCGAGGAACTCGCCGTCGACGCCGCCGAGCGGAAGGCGTGGCTGGACAATCTCACCAGCCGGGGAGCGCTGCAGGATCACTCCGACGTCGAGGAGACGGTCGAGGCGCTGCACCGCTACCTCACCTGGACCCGGTCGCGGCTGCTCTGCGTCGCGCTCACCGATGCCGTCGGCGATCGGCAGGCCCAGAACCAGCCGGGCACGATCGACGAGTACCCGAACTGGCGGGTCCCGCTGACCGGTCCGGACGGCTCGCCGCTGGGACTCGAGGACGTGCTGGCCAGCCGGCGGGCCTCCCGATTGCTCAGTCTGATGCCCTCGGCTACCTGATTATCTCCTTACACCCGATTGACGCCGCGCTACGAAAACGTGTCCCATTTGTGACCCTTTCACGTCATTTTCAGGACCAATTCCACCCCTCCGTGGGCTGATCGGGAAAAGATTGTGAATTACTCTCCCGGGCCGAGGAGAACCTGCACAATGGGTCGAACGCTACGGCGCGCCGGCCTTCGGAAGTGAGGGATGGGCGCCGCAGCCGACTAGTAAGCCATAGTCGGAATTCGGGGGAGTTTCGCGCATGCCTGTCCATGCCGACCTGGTCGACGCGTCTGTGTTCTCAAGAGGGCGCTGCGACAGCGCTGCCACCGCCGTACGACCTCGGGCCTCATCGAATGCCGGCGGGGTCGTCACCGCGCGCTCGCGCCTCGACTGCGACGTCCGTGGCGATGCCCGTCTCCAGCTCGACCCGGCCGGCCTCGGGCGCCGCGGTGGTGACGACCAGGTGCTGACGAGCATCGCCGTCGGAGCACCGGACCGCAGAGGTGGTCCTGGGTCGTCAGGCGGGTTCTGGGCATGACGAGCGCCCGGCTGAGCCCGGCGGAGATCCCCGAAGAGCCCGCGCCACGTCCGGCCAACGGATCGCGTCGGCGTCGCCGCCTGCCCATCAGCTGGCCCCGCGTGCAACTCGCCGGCATCGCCACCGATCTGCTCGAGGTCGACGACGCGATCGGGCTGGTCATCGATCACGCCCGCCAGCCGTCCGACGAGGTTCTCGCCGTCGTGTCGGTCAACCTCGACCATCTGCATCACTTCGGGTCGGGCCGGACCTCGGCCAAGCTGCAGCGACGCACGATCATCGACCTGTCGATCGACGGACACGTGCGGTGGCTCGCCCTCCTCGACGGGTCGCCGCTGGTGCACCGCGCCGGCGAACTGACCGGCCGGCCGTGGCCGCGGTTGGCCGGCAGCGATCTGATGGAACCCATCGTGGACCAGGCGGAACGGCACGGTCTGTCGATCGGCTTCCTGGGCGGCTCACCCGACACGCACGAAGAGCTGAGCACCATCCTGGCCAACCGCTGGCCCCAACTCCGCGTCGGCGGTTTCTGGTCCCCGAGCCGTGGCCAGCTCAGTGATCCTGCGGCGTCGGCGGCCCTGGTCGCCGAGATCCGCGCGGCCGAGGTGGACATCCTCGCGGTCTGCCTGGGCAAACCACGGCAGGAGCGGTGGATCGGCGAGAACGGCCGCGATTCGGGGGCGAAGGTCTGCCTGGCCTTCGGAGCCGTGGTCGACTTCCTGGCCGGGCGGGTCAACCGGGCACCGCGTTGGGCCTCCGACCACGGGCTGGAGTGGGCGTGGCGGCTGGCCATCGAACCCCGGCGCCTGGCTCGCCGTTATCTGATCCAGGGTCCGCGGTCGTACGTCGCCCTGCAGCGCGACAGCTACGTCAAGATGCCGACCACCTACTTCGCCGAGCCGGCCGTGTCGCGCCACCCCACGACAGCCCCCGCCCCCTCGCGTGGGCGATTCGCCGATGCCGACGAGCCGGTCGACGTCGCCGTCGTCGTGATCACGCACAACAACGTCGACGACGTCGACAACCTCATCGATTCCGTCCGTCAGCAGCTCGCAGACCAGCGAATCCGGGTCATCGTGGTGGACAACGCCTCCGCGGACGCCACGCTGGACCGACTCGCGATGCACGACGACGTCATCGTGGTACGCGCCGGCGCGAACCTGGGCTACGCCGGGGGCATCAACCGGGCCCGCCCGTACGTCGGCGACGCCGACTCGGTGCTGATCCTCAACCCCGATCTCGAGATCGCGCCCGGCGCGATCCGACTGCTCCGCGAGCGCCTCCAGCACGACGGGGTCGGCGTGGCCGTTCCCCGTCTGCTCGACGCCAACGGTGAGGTGTACGCGTCGCTCCGGCGCGAACCCACCCTGGGCCGCGCGGTCGGTGACGCGTTGTTCGGTGAGCGCTTGAGCGGGCGAAGCACCCGGTTCAGCGAGATCGAACTCGCGCGACACCGCTACCGGCACCCACACAAGGTGGACTGGGCGACCGGTGCCGCGCTGCTGATCTCGGCCGACGTGTGGCGCGACGTGGGCGACTGGGACGAGCAGTATTTCCTCTATTCAGAGGAGATCGACTATCTGCGTCGGGTCCGAGCCCACGGCTCCACCGTCTGGTTCGAGCCCGAGGCCACCATGCAACATCGCCGCGGCGGTTCGGGTAGCTCGGATGAGTTGTCGGCGCTGATGGCGGTGAACCGGGTGCGCTACGCCGAGAAGTGGCACGGCCGCGGCCGCGCGGCCCCCGTTCACGGGGCGGTCATCCTCGGCTCGCTGCTGCGGATCAAACAGCGGCGTCACCGAGTCGCTCTCGGTTATCTGGTCCGTCGGAGTCGGTGGAC
Organism: uncultured Actinomycetota bacterium; assembly: GCA_963815905.1. Classification (GTDB taxonomy): domain Bacteria; phylum Actinomycetota; class Actinomycetes; order Propionibacteriales; family Propionibacteriaceae; genus Microlunatus. The sequence goes on from CAWFIO010000013.1 coordinate 98,458, forward strand.
CGAGCTCCCACGCGCCCACGGAGAGGACGAACAATCATGAGACGAGCCGGTGGGTCGATCATCATCCCGGCGCACGACGAGGAAACGCTGATCCGTCGGACGCTGGCCGCTTTTGCGGACACGGACCCGGCCGATCTCGAGGTCATCGTCGTCGCCAACGGGTGCTCGGACCGGACGGCCGCGCTGGCTCGCACGGTCCCCGGCATCGTCGTGGTCGAGATCGACGAAGCCTCCAAGACGGCCGCGCTGAACATCGGCGACAGCTACGCCACGCACTGGCCCCGGCTCTATCTGGACGCCGACATCGTCATCACGCCCGAGGCGGCCAGCGCCGTCTTCGCGACGCTCGACGAGGGCGAGGTGCTGGCCGCCCGGCCACCGTTCGCCTACGACATCGCCACCTGCAGCCCGCTGGTTCGGGCTTACTACCGTGCGCGCAGGCGGATCCCCGCCATGTGCAGCCAGCTGTGGGGCGCGGGGGCCTATGCGCTCAGCGAGGACGGTCACGCGCGCCTGGGTCGCTTCCCCGCGTTGATGGCCGATGACCTCTACGTCGACCAGCTCTTCGCCCGCACCGAGATCGCCGTCGTCCCCACCGACGAGGTCGCCGTGCGGTGCCCCTTGACGCTCCGGGTGCTGCTCAGGACGCTTCGGCGGGTCTACAGCGGCCAGGCGCAGGTGACGCGCGCGCAGGGTGAGGTGGCCCCGGTGGGCGGCGTACGTGCCGTTCTCGCCGGTGCCCAGGACCCGGCCGCCCTGGCCGACGCACTCGTCTACATCGGCATCGCCGTGCTGGCCCGTGTGCTCGCGCACCGGCAGCCCGGGGCCTGGCACCGAGATGACACGAACCGGGTCGCTCAGCCGCTCGTACTCGAGACCCGCTGACGCGGTCCTGAGGCGTCGAACCCGTCTGCGCGTCACCGGCTCCGGCCCCGCCCGCGCGGCGGGGCCGGCGTACGGGTGCGCCCGGCCTCGGTCGGTTCGTACGCCACCGCCGCACCGGCGGGCGTTCGGGAAGACCGGTGCCCCCGCAGTGACCGAGACCCCCGCCGAGCCGGCGTCGGCTCAGCTGGTGGCGGTACCCCAGGTCTCGAATTCGGCGAGTCCGGCGCTGGTGGTGCCGGCGCGTACGGCGGTGGCGGTGAAGCGGGCCCAGGTGACGGTGCGGTTGGCGAAGGCGACCGAGACGGCGGAGCCGTCGTTGGTGAGGGCGCCGACGGCGACGGAGGAGCCGTCGGAGAAGGTCAGGGTGCCGCCGGTGATCTGGTCGTTTGCGTTGGGTCGGTCGTAGAGGACGACGCGGTCGAGGCTGACCGAGCGGTCCCAGTTGAGTTGGATCCAGGCGCCGACGCCTTCGCGGTTGGTCACCCATTCGCGGGAGTAGTCGGCCGGGTAGCCCAGCGGTGATCCGTCGATGGCCTTGGCGGCGGTCTGGCCGTCGCCGGTGTTCTGGGTGGAGGCGGTGGCGGTCGCGTTGAGGGTGCGGGCGACGTTGGCGGCATTGGCGGCGGCCACGGTCACGGTCACGGTGTCGGCGGGGCTGTTCAGGCTGCCGTCGCGGACGACGAGGGAGAAGGTAACCGCGGTCCCGGCCGCCGGGGCGGTGAAGGTCGGTGCCGCTGAGGTGGCGCTGGACAGGCTCACGGTGGGTCCGGCGGTCTGGGTCCAGGCGTAAGTCAGAGTGTCGCCGTCGGGGTCACTGCTCGCGGCGGCCGACAGGGCCACGGTGCCGCCGGGTGTCGCGGACAGGTCCGGTCCGGCATCGGCCACCGGCGCCCGGTTGGGCGCAGCGCCCGCCGCCGCTCCCCAGGTCTCGAATTCGGCGAGTCCGGCGCTGGTGGTGCCGGCGCGTACGGCGGTGGCGGTGAAGCGGGCCCAGGTGACGGTGCGGTTGGCGAAGGCGACCGAGACGGCGGAGCCGTCGTTGGTGAGGGCGCCGACGGCGACGGAGGAGCCGTCGGAGAAGGTCAGGGTGCCGCCGGTGATCTGGTCGTTGGCGTTGGGTCGGTCGTAGAGGACGACGCGGTCGAGGCTGACCGAGCGGTCCCAGTTGAGTTGGATCCAGGCGCCGACGCCCTGGCGGTTGGTGACCCATTCGCGGGAGTAGTCGGCCGGGTAGCCCAGCGGTGATCCGTCGATGGCCTTGGCTGCGGTCTGGCCGTCGCCGGTGTTCTGGGTGGAGGCGGTGGCCGTTGCGTTGAGGGTACGGGCGACGTTGACGGCGTTGGCCGCCGCGACGAAGACGGTGACGGTGTCGGCGGGGCTGTTCAGGCTTCCGTCGCGGACGACGAGTGAGAAGGTCACCGCGGTCCCGGCGGCCGGGGCGGTGAAGGTCGGTGCCGCTGAGGTGGCGCTGGACAGGCTGACATTCGGCCCGGCGGTCTGGGTCCAGGCGTAGGTCAGGGGATTGCCGTCGGGGTCACTGCTTGCGGCGGCCGACAGGGCCACGGTGCCGCCGGGTGTCGCGGACAGGTCCGGTCCGGCGTCGGCCACCGGCGCCCGGTTGCCCGGGGTCGGTGTCGCGGTGGGCGTCGGTGAGGGAGTCGGTGTCGGCGACTGCGTGGGTGCCGGCTCGGTCAGGATGTAGCGGCGGCGCACCATCGGCGCGACCCACGGGTCCGCCGCCCCGGGATCGTAGGCCGAGGCGGCCTGCAGCGCGGCCTGCTTCGCCGTCAGCTGCGCACCGGTCACGTTCTCCGGGCGGTACTGGCTCTGGTAGCCCTGGTAGGGCAGGGTCGTGTGCGGGAAGGCGTATGCAGTGCTGGCCGCGTTGGCGAAGGCGGCCGCCATCAGATGGTCGGAGTGGTCGGCGTCGGAGACCGGGGACACGTAGTCCTGGGTGCGGATGATCGACGGTTCGTAGTTGGTCATCATCGCGGCGATGGTGTCGATCAGGCCACTGCGGGTGTAGGTCTCCGACGAGTCGACTGCTCGCACCGTCGGGATGGTGCCCTGCCACAGCTTCTGCAGGCTCTGCCCGGAATACGTGGACGAACCCGATCCCGACGGGAAGCCGTCCGGGAGGCGCAGGAACGCCAGGGTGACATTCGGTCGGCCGTTCAGGGCCCGCACGGTGAGCGATCGATTGGCCACGCCATCGGCGACCGGCGTCCAGTTGTCGGGGACCCCGGCCATCTGCGCGTACGCGGCCTCGGGGGCGTTCTCGCGTTGCAGGCTGTCGGGATAGGCGTTACCGGCGTCGCCGGCGGTCACGAAGAGCGTGCGCGTGCACCGTCCCGCGGCGATGTCGTTCAGGATGTCCGGGTTGATGAAGATCAGGTCGTCGTCCTCGTGGGCGACGATCGTCAAGATGGTCTGACTGCATCCCGGTGCGGCGGTCGCTGCCGGCGCATTCACCACGGTGGCGCCGATCATGGCGAATACGCCGACGATCAAGGCAAAGCGACGTGCTGCGAATCCTGTGGACACCATTCCCCCGAATGACCCTGAATGGCGTCGCCCCGACGCCGAAAAAGAATCAGCTCGGCAAAATCCGATTCCGGCCCAGTTTACCGAAGGAAAAGACGGGACGATCGGATTGGTAAAAACTAACGACGAAACTCGCTACCGCGTGGAAAGAGACCCGAAGGGCGGCGGGCGAGGGTCCGGCGGCTCAATGGCTTTCGTCGAGCGTCGGCGTTTTCGCCTGGCGGCACCGCGGCCCCGGAACCGCCTTATCGGATGGGCACGTGGGAGCGGATGTCGGCCCAGGCGGCGGGGACGAAGAACCGGACGACAGCGAGGTGAACGGCCAGCAGCACGACCCCGGTGACGCCGAGCACGACCAGCGTGGGCGCACCGGCCAGCAGCCGCATCGCGCCGAATCCGGCCGCGATCGACGCCAGGGTCGCCGGCAGCACCGAGAGGAACGGCCGTGCGGAGGTGGCGAGCGGCATCTGGAGCAGCCGACCCACCAGGACCCAGCGGGTGATCGTCTCCCCCACCGCGGCCGTCAGCACGAACGCCGCTGCGACGATGACCACGCCGTACCTGACCGCGAACGCCGTGACAAGAATCACCGAGAAGCCGTAGATGGCCGCGATGAAGGCGAGCCATCGCCCCGGACGACCGACGCCGTCGAACAGCCCGTGATCCAGGGCCGTCCCGAAGGAGAGCGCGGCCGCCAAGGCCAGCGGCTGAGCGATCTGAGCGCTGACCGTCCACTCGCTCCCGAAGGCGAAGGGGACGAGAACGGGCGCGGAAACCACGATGAAGACCATCAAGGGACTCACCACGGTCTGCGAGACCGCCGCCGCTCGAGCATGGGCGGCGCGCAGCCGCTCGGTGGACGCCTTGACCTTGGCGAAGGCGACCGTCGACACCGGGTGGAGCGCCGCACCGCTCAGCTCGGTTGCCGTCTGGACCAGCCGCTGGGCGATGGTGAAGTAGCCGAGTTCCCGGCAACCCGAGCCCGGCGACGATGATCGCCGTCTCGGCCCAGCCCCGGCCCAGGAAGACCAATCCGGTGCCCACCACGTGCAGCCCGAATCGCGCCATGGTCGAGAAGGCCGTCCGGGAGAACTCCCAGGTCGGACGCCAGCGGGCGTTCTTCCAGATCGCCACGGACGCGACGATCTGACCGACGAGCAGTTGGATGACCAAGGCCCAGACCCCGAGCCCGCCGACGGCGGCAGCGATGGCGGCGATCTGGGCCAGGATCGCTCCGATGGACGCTTGGACGGCCAGCAGCCGGAAGGCCATCCGGCGGCGGAGCAGGGCCAGCGGCACCGAGGTGGCCGAGATCAGCAGCACGATGATCGTCACGGCCCGGATGATCGGCACCGACTCGGGGACCCTGAGCAGCAGGGCGATGCCCGGAGCGCCGACGAAGATGGCCGATCCGAGGATCACCCCACCGAGCAGGGAGACGTAGAACGCCGTGCTCAGCGACCGGGGTCGATCTCGGTCGCCTGAACGACATAGGTCGACAGGGCGAAATCGACAGCACATAGGTCAGGGTCAGCAGGGTGGAGGCGATGGCCAGCAGCCCGAAATCCTCCGGGGCCAGCAGCCGGGTGAGCACCGCCATCGTGACCAGGCCGCCGCGCGGGCGAACCAGGTCTGCGCCGTCATCGACAAGACACCCTGGGCGGCTTGCCTACCCACCGACGATACGGCGTCGGGGGTCGCGGCCGTCTCGGGCTCGCGGTCCTGCGGCGAACCCACGTCCTTCTGTTCTCGCACCACGGTCCGGCGCCGATCAGCGCGACCGTCGGCGTCGGACTCGAAGGGCCGGGTGTACTCGCCCAGATCCGCGCGGATCTCGTACAGGTCGAGTTCCCACCAACGTTCCTGGACGAGCCGTCGATGGTGTCCGGGGAGAAACGGAAACGGACCACCCGGGCCGGGTTGCCGACGACCACCGCGTACGGCGGGACGTCCTTGTTGACCACCGCTCCCGCGGCCACCACAGCGCCGTCCCCGATCCGCGCGACGCCCGGCATGATGATCGAGTTGTGCCCCAGCCAGACGTCATTACCGATGGTGAAAGGCGCGAACTCCGAGGGTCGTCGACGACGCCGAGCGCGGGATTGAAGAAGAAGCCGTGCATCGACTTCAGATGCATCGGATGGTTGTCGGTCGCGGCGAACGCGGTCGCCGCCACCGAGGAGTAGCGCCCGATCGTCGTGTCCCGGCCGAACGCGAACGGGCGGAAACAGCCCCCGTGGGTGTACATGCCGATGTCGACGCCATGGTGGACCCGGAAGATCTGCGCAGGGTCGGTGAGTAGAGCTCCCCGCCTTCGCGCTTTCCGATGTACCTCAGCAGGAGATCGCGGATCGAACCTCGGCTCGCGCCGTAGCGATCGACCAAGCGCCGATTGACGCGTTCGAAGTCATGGTGAAGCTCCCTGCGTTGGTCTGTTCGCCGGCGACGAGGCCGGCCCGGTGTCGGGGACGGGGCGGGTCACGCCAACTGGTGAGCGATCTCGGGTACGTCCTCGACCAGGTCCGGCTGGAAATGCAGGTAGGCAGTGGACGTGCGCTTCTGATCGATGTCACGGAACACCCGGCCGACCTGCTCGGCGGTGAGGCCCGTGGCCTCGGCGATCTCCTTGAGCGGAACCTTGTTGTTCTTGCCGTAGATGCAGAGATCCATCCGCTGGTAGGGCAACGAGAAGTAGAACTCCTCCTGCGACTGGGCCAGCGAGTAGGTGTCGGTGGTCGACGGGCGGCTCCGGACGCACTCGGGCACGCCCAGGAACTCGGCCAGGGCGTACACCTGCGATTTGTACAGATGGGCGATCGGCTTGACGTCGGCGAAACCGTCGCCCAGTTTCACGAAGAAACCCTGGTCGTACTCCAGCCGGTTGGGCGTGCCGGTGGTGGGCGTAGTTGAGCCGATCGGCGTGGTAGTACTCCATCATCTTGCGCACCCGCTGCTTGAAGTTCGTCGCGGCAACGATCCCCAGGTACGAGCCGGTCGACAGCCGATGCCGGTCCTGGGGTGACCGTCGGGGTCTTCGACCACGATCGAGTACAGCCGCAGGGCGTCCGAATCCGTCACGCTCGGCAGGACGATCTTCGACTTCCAACCCGGACCGTACGCCGGGAACGACCTTCCGCAGCGGCCTCGTCGTACCGGGTGTAGCAGCCGGCCGCCTCGAAGCAGCTGGGTGATCTCCTCGAGCACGGAGTCGATCTGAAAAGCGTCGGACACCGCCGTGCTCAGCTCGATGGTCTCCGGTGAGGAGACCTGCTCGGGCATGTGCAGACCGAACACCCGCTCCGGACCCAGGGCGTGGACGCACAGGGCGGCGGTCACGCTGGAATCGATCCCGCCGGACAGAGCGACGACAAAGCCCTTGCGCTTGGTCTGACGCAGGTACTGCCGGTGGAGATGTTCGGGGGATGCGGTCCGCTTCCGCCGATAAGTCGATGGTACAAGCTCGCGGAGGCCGAAGCGTTCGCCTGTCACGTGAGGACTCCTTGTTCACTTCTGACCACATCGAAGACGTGGGTGATGTTGGGACGCCGCATCCACCCGTGCCGGGGCCGGGCGGTCGGCGATGAACTGCTGGTGCAGCAGCTGGGTGGACAGCACGGCGAGCACCCGCATGTTGTCGGTGTTGCCCAGACGATCACCGCGGCGCCGGGCCTTGTCCACAGAAGCCGACCGGGCGGGGTCGAAGATGCCGGCTTCGGACACCGCCCCGGTCGACACGGGTCCTCGAGCCAGTCCGGGGCCGACGGGCGAAGAAGCTCGCGGCGTCCGGCGCCCGGTAGGGCTGCTTCGGCGGACGAGGATCTCTCGGGGCACCAGGTCCGCGGAAGGCGAGCTTCGAGCACGTACTTCTCGTCGAGCCCGAGCAGCTTGTGACGGGCCGGCAGCGGCTGCCGAAGGCGACGACGTCGCGGTCGAGGAACGGGAAACGGCCCTCGACCGAGTTGGCCATCAGCATCCGGTCGCCCTGCGCGCCAGGAGGTAGCCCGAGAGCAGCGTGCGCATCTCGAGCCACTGCGCCCGGCGAGCGGATCCCAGGCCGCGACTCCGACCGGCATCGCGCCCACCAGGTCGGTCGCTGGTCAGCTCGGTCACTCGGGAACGCAGATCCGGTGACAGCACGCCATCAGCGCCGCCGTCGCGTTCCAGCGCGGTCGTGCGAATCGCGGGTCCGCCGGATCGAGATCGAGGCCGAAGAACCTGCGCGCGAAGGCCGGTGCCTGACCGGGTGCGAGCCATCCAGGGGTAGAGCCGTTCAGCAGCGCGGCCCGGATCGCCGACTCGGGGTTGCGGGCCCAGAACTCGCGCACCCTGGCCTCGCGGAAGATGTCGTAGCCGGCGAACACCTCGTCGGCGCCCTCGCCGGTCAGCACGACCTTGTAGCCGTTGTCGCGCACCAGCCGCGAGAGCAGGAACAGCGGCGCCGGAGCGGTGCGCAGGATCGGCCGCTCGGCGTGCCGGATGACGTCGGGGAAGACGTCGGCGATGTCGCGCGCGGACACCCGAAGTCGTGGTGCTCGGTGCCGAGCCGCTCGGCCATCTGCCGCTGGTAGCCGCTCTCGTCGAACTCGGCGTCGTCGAAGCGGACCGAGAAGGTGTCGCAGCGGGCTCGGTGAAGTGGCCGATGACGCGCGGCCATGAGCGAGGAATCGAGCCCGCCGGACAGATGGCGCCGACCGGCACGTCGGGCGCCGAAGCGGAGCCGGGTCGCGTCGATCAGCCGCTCGCGCAGACTCGGCCGCTCTCGTCGAGGTCCTGGCCGGCCTCGTGGCCGCGTGCGGGAAACTCGGACGCCAGTAGCGGCCCGATGGTGACGCCGCCGGTCGTGGACGCGAGTGCCCGGGCGGCAACTGCTCGACTCCGCTCGAAGACCGTGCGCGGCGCGACGGCGACCAGAAGGTGAAGATCTGGTCGAGGCCGACGGGTCGAGCGCCCGCGGCACCGTCGGATCGGCGAACAGCGCCTTGACCTCGGAGGCGAAGAGCAGTCTGCCGCTGGACCGCGTGAAGAACAGCGGGCGCACGCCCAGCCGGTCGCGCGCCAGGACCAGCCGCTGTCGCGGCGGTCCCAGAGCGCGAAGGCCAATGGCCGTTGAAGCGGTCGAAGCAGCCTCGCCCCACTCCTCGTAGGCATGGACGATGACCTCGGTGTCGCTCGCGGTCCGGAAGCGGTGACCGCGGCTGCGCAGCTCGGCGCGCAGCTCGACGTAGTTGAAGATCTCGCCGTTGAAGATGATCCAGAGCGAGCCGTCCTCGTTGCACATCGGCTGGGCGCCGCCGGCGAGTCGATGATGGACAGCCGCGCGTGGCCGAGCGCAGCGCCGTCGTCGCGGTAGAGCCGATGCCGTCGGGACCGCGGTGGCGGACGCCGCCGATCATCGCCGCCAGCAGTCGCCTCGTCGGGACGCGGGCCGCGCGACGATGCCGCGATGCCGCACATCAGGAGGACGGAAAGGACTCGGCGACCAGCCGCCCGAGTGCTTCGGGATCGCTGAGATCGATGTCGGTGATCTGGTCGTCGCTCAGCACGATGCCGAAGACGTCTTCGACCAGCACGGCCTGCCGCAGTTGCTCCAGGTCGCGGTCCGCGGTCCGGCCGCCCAGAGCGCTGCTTTCCCGCAGGACCTGCTCGACCGACACACCGTTCATGCAGCGCTCACTCCGGCGGCGGACTTGGACCGGACGAATCGAGCCAGTCCGTCGATACTGCCGAGATTGCTCGGAACGGTCTCGGTGTCGGCGACCTCGATGCCGAAATGCTCCTCGAGGAACTCGATCAACTCGAGCACCCCCGTGGAATCGAGAACGCCGGTCTCGAGAAGCGATGCGCTGTCGTCCGGCATCTGCGACTCGTCACCGAACAAGAAAGCCAAGGCGATGAATGTGCGCAGCTCCACCACCACATCTGAATCCCCGCTTTGCCCCCAATGCAATGCGTATGACTTCGGCCCGTGAGCCGGGTTGGCGCGAGAGCCCGCTGCGGCGTAGTGGCTCCACAGCCGCAGGCTCTCGCTGGAAGTATATAATATAGGCGAGCAATCGGATGACGCTGCGGCAGCGCCTGGAGAGCGAGGCACGCGGGGTGCGATGGTGCCAGAAGCAGCGGGGGTCGGACGGCGGGCGCGGTCACGGTGGCGCGCGATAGATGTGGTGGGTGAACTCGGCGCGGAAGGAGTCGGTGATGGTTGCAGGTCATCGGGAGGCGGTTTCGGCGATGACGTCGATCTCGGTGGCGTTGGTACCGGGGGGGAGGGTGGGGGTTCGGGTGCCGGTGCCACCGTCGGTCATGGCGAGGATGTCGAGGGAGTTGTCGTGGAGTTTGAGGGTGGTGTCGAGGCCGGTTCCGAAGTTCCAGGTGAGGCTGGGCTGTTGAGGATGGGGGCGAGTTGGGTGATTTCGGGGTTGAGTTCGGTGACGGCGGTGCGGGCGGCGCGGCAGTCGATCAGGGAGTAGTTGCCGCAGGTGCGGTTGTTGTTGTGTGGAAGTAGGCGATGCCGGCGGCGCCGTGGATGATGGCGTTCCAGGCGGCGCCTTTGATCTGGTCGGCGGTGATGGTGCGGGCGCCGGTTTCGGTGAGGTAGGGCTTGGCGTTTCGACGAAGGCCCAGTTGGGTTTGGTGGCGGTGGGTTTGGTGAAGGTGGCCATCCGGTTCTGGAGCCAGCCGTAGGCCTGGGCGCTCGCCGGATTCTTCCCCGGCCGCATGGCTGCTCTCGGTCAGGAACTGTTGCACGTGCGGGCTGGTGTAGGCGTACTTGTCGACGCTGGACCGTCGACCAGGGACAGGTCATCGTCCATCGTCATCGGCGCCCAATGGGTTCCCAGCACGCCGTTCCCGAAGTTCGCCTGCAGGAAGCGCGTGCCGCCTTGGCCCGCGCCGCTTCGGCGTAGAAGCGTTGCTCGTCCAAGCGATCCGCCTCGGTGTCGCCGGTGCACTCGGAGTAGCCCATCTCGCACTCGTCGCTGAGGTTCTACCGACGACCCGTTGATCGTCGCCGATTTCGGCCGGGGTCCACTCGTTCTGGGCCAGGACCGACATGCCGGTAGCGGTGATCGTGCTCATCGTCGAGCCGTCGTGTTCGGCGACCATGTAGGTGTTGATCCCGATCGACCGGTAGCGAAGCGGCATGCTCGGGCTTACCCATGAAGACCGCCATCGGGAAGAAACCCGGATCGGTCCATCCCGACGCTTTCGCCCCGTCGAAGCTCACGTAGTACTCGGTCCGCCCCACCAGGGCTGCTGGGGAAGGTCGGTCGGACGGGCCGCCGGCGTAGACGACGACCCCGACGGATGCAATGGCCCGGGTGCCTCGACGGCGCTACAGGCCACCGGGCGACGGACAGCCGAGGCCGGACCCAGATCGCTAATGCCGTGATCGCCGCTCGGGCCTTCGGAACTCGAGCCAGTCGTCGGAATTCGAGTCCAGCGCACTACCCGCGCGTCCTCAGACGCCGGAGGGCGCCCGATCCCCATCGGATTCGGGTCAGGCTAACAGTACGCCGACCAGCGGCCGGGCCGGTGCCGTCGAAGTGTGCCCTACCCTGGCGGGCAATGGCCTCGACCGGGTAGTCCAGCACAGCGGCGGGGATATGCGTGTTGGATTGGACGAGGAGGGCCAGATCGGAAGTCGGCATCATCGCCAGAAACCCGGGGCCGCGTCCAGGTCAGCGGCGCGGGACCCCAGTCCGTGTGGCAGAGGTTCTGGTCCGACACGGAGCTGCGCTCGGCTTCGGTCCCCAGGGCCGACGCGTATTCGCCGTAGAGGATGTATTCGGAGAATTCGCGCTGGGCGGCCGGAACGGTGGCCCAGGATGGGCCGGTGGCGGCTTCGACTCGGGCGAGGATCGAGCGGACCGTCGTCGGCGAGCGGCTCATCAGTCCGGCCGCGTAGTCGGCGTAGTCGGCGCTCGGAGCGTCGACGCCGAGCAAGCAGGCGGCCGGGCCGCGCCGGCGAAGGTGCCGCGTCATGGTCGGGTTCGGTCCGTGGGGCGCCCGGTAATGCCGGACCGACGGACCTCGGCGGAGGATCGACTCGGAGAGCTCGCGGACGAGCAGGACCTCGGAGTCGAGGAGGCCCGCCGCGTCGACGTCCAGGCTGGCGACGAAGGCGAGTTTGACCAGCTGTTGCAGGATACCAAACCCGGACCGGCGGCCAGGGCCGCCGCAGATTGACCGCGGCGATGCGGTAGCCACGGGGGATGCGCGGGATGTGGCCAGCGGGGTCGTCGGCGGGAGCAACCCGGGCAGGACGGCGGTCGACCAAGGACGGTGAGCCGCGTCGAACGGATGGCGCTGAACGTCCTGAGATCGAACGTCGGCACCAGGACCTAGTGCATGGCGTCGTCGGGCGGGTGCGGGAGCGTCGAATCGTGCAAGGCCCGGAACTGGTGGAAGTCCGGTGCGTAGCTCGGGGTGACCCAGGGCGAACGTCCGATCGGGGCGGCTCCTCGGGGGCGGGTGCGCGGAGCCCGGGGTCGAGGCGGGCGGCGCGGGGAAGCTCGACCCAGGTCCGTTCGGAGAGGACGGCCGCAGGGACTCCCGGTGGATCGGGCTGGGTCGTCCGGATCGACTCGTGCAGCACGACGGCGCCGCGGTAGGCGGTCGCGGTAGCCGCCGTGATGGTGCTTGCGGACGTACCGGATGCCATTGACCGCCATCAGGGTGTCCAGGGCCACGGATTGGCCTGAGGCGCCTTGGGCGTGATGGACCGCGGCCTGGGGTTCGTACCAGATCTCGGCGCCCGCGGCCCGGGCCCGTCGGAAGAAATCGGTCTCCTCGGAGTAGAGGAAGAAGCGGTAGTTCCAGGGGCCGACCGCGCGCGCGGTCTCAGCCGCGATCAGCAAGGCCGCGCCGGTCGCCCAGTCGACCGGATGCGGCTCGCGGTAGTCGTCCGGACACCGAACGATGTCGCTCAGACCCGCCGGTCGTCGGGCGAAATAGTGTCCGAAGGCGGCATCGCCGAGGGCGCGGGGCAGGGTGGGCTCGCGTCGAAGCGAGGGGTAGGCTGAACCATCCGCGGCCGGGATCCGGGGAACCACGACGCCCGCGCCGCTCGACCGCAGGCGACCCCGCGGACGTTGCACGCAGCCGGGCTGCAACCACAGGTCGGGGTTGAGGACCAGGAACTCGTCGGTCTCCCCGGCTGCGTCCATGGCCGGCGTGGTGCCGGCGGCGTAGCCGAGGTTGCCGCCGGTCTCGACGACGAGGACGTCGTCATGGCCCCGGGCCAGGGCCAGCGTGTCGTCGGACGAGGCGTTGTCGGCGACCACCACCCGCAACCGGAGGTCGGCCGCTTCGGGTCGAAGCGAGGCGATCAGACGGTCGAGGTGATAGGCGCTGTTGAAGGTCACGATCAAGGCGACCAGATCCGCGCGCCAGTCGAGGCCGACGAAGCGAGGAATGATCGACATGATGCGCTCAGTATCGCTCAGATAGCGCTCGGCCATGATCCATTCGCGACGAAACAGTCTCGCGCTCGAAGACGCCATGGTCAGGTGCTGGACCCGGTCGTCAGCGCACCACCCGGTAGACGTGGTGGGTGCTCCCGCTCGGGAAGGAGTCGGAGAAGGTGCGACCGCTGACCCGCAGGGTGCGGTTTTCGCCGATGACGTCAATCTGGGTGGCGGTGGTGCCGGGGGGGAGGGTGAGGGTCGGGTTCCGGTGCCGCCGTCGGTCATGGCGAGGATGTAGAGGGTGTTGTTGTGGTTTTTGAGGCTGGTGTCGAGGCCGGGTCCGAAGTTCCAGGTGAGGGTGGGGCTGTTGAGGACGGGGGCGAGTTGGTGATTTCGTGGTTGAGTTGGGTGACGGCGGTGAGGGCGGTGGGGCAGTGGATGAGGGAGTAGGTGCCGCAGGTGCCGTTGTTGTTGTGTTGGAAGTAGGCGATGCCGGCGGCGCCGTGGATGAGCGCGTTCCAGGCGGCGCCTTTGATCTGGTCGGGGGTGATGGTGCTGGCGCCGGCTTCGGTGAGGTAGGGCTTGGCGGTTTCGACGAAGACCCAGGTGGGTTTGGTGGCGGGGGGTCCGGTGAAGGTGGCCATGCGGTCCTGGAGCCAGCCGTACGCCTGCGCGCTGGCCGGGTTCCGGCCGGCCTGCCAGTACGGATTCTGCCGCAGGAGGCCGTGGACGTGGGGACTGGTGTACGCGTACTTGTCGACGCTGGACACGTCGACCGACGCCAGGTGGTCGTCCATGGTGGTTGGCGCCCAGTACGTGCCGAGGACGCCGTTGCCGAAGTTGGCCTGCAGGAAGCGACCGTCGTTGCGCGCCCGGGCGAGCCGCGCGTACGAGCGCTGCATGGCCAGGGACTGGCTGTCACCCTCGGGGCAGCCGGAGTAGCCCATCTCGCACTCGTCGCTCAGGTTCCAGCCGACGACGCGTGGATCGTTGCCGACCTCGGCCGGGGTCCACTCGTTCTGGGCCAGCACCGACATGCCGGTGCCGGTGATCGTGCTCATCGCCGACCCGTCGTGCTCGGCGCCCATGTAGGTGTTGACGCCGATCGACCTTAGCGAGGTGGCGTGTTCCGGCTTGCCGAGGAAGACCGCGATGGGGAAGAAATGGGGTCGGCCCAGCCCGATGCCGGTGCTCGGGGGAACTTGGCGTAGTAGGCGGGCCCACCCCACCACGGCTCGCGATCCAACTGGGCCACGGGGTCGGGGTCGGTCGGCGACGCCGACGGGGTGAACCGGACGTCGACCAGATAGTTGGTCGCGCTGTGCCGGCTCGTCGGTCGCACGCTCGTCGTGGTCGATCTGGGAAACCCCACCGTTCGCCGGAACCGTCAGGCCGTTGCGGCTGTACGGGGCGGCGAACCAGTCCCGGCTGACCGGATAGCGACCCTCGGTGGCCAGGTAGGACGCTACGTAGGTCTGGCTGGCCTTGACCGGAAACAGGGGCGCGAATGTCGTCGTCTCCCCACCCCACGGTCGTCGACGCCGGGAAGTCGACCCGAGCCAATGGGGTGCCGTCTCGTCCACAGCGATCCGGTGTAGCCGGCCTTCTGCTGCGCCCCTCGGTGAACTGCAAGGCGCTGATGGTGCCGGGCCGGGCGGTGGAGAACTCCACGCCAACCTAGCGTGAGCGAGACTCGGACTCGCGGCCAAGCTGGGGACGAGTGAGTCGGCGAAGAGGTCGACCGCCGACGCCGCGTTCGCCGGCGGCGTCCATCCGAGCAGACCCGTCATCGCCGCGGCGAGGACCACGGCGACGGACGCCTTCGAGCGACCCGGGCGGCGCCGAGTCGAGGCGGAGCCGAGCCGGCCAGCGGTTCATCCAGGTGGGGGGTCGTCGGCGCTCCTGCTGGTAGACTACCGAGGTCCTCGGGGGGCGTGGCGACCCTGACTCCGGCCGACTCTAGGAAGGGGTCACGGCGCTCGTCAAGGGTTCTCGATCCAGGACGTGTCCGGATCGTTAGCGGCCTCAACCAGGGCGAATGCGTCGAATCCGCCCCTCGAGGCCGACGAGCCGGTCATAATGACTCGATCCGGACGCGGGGGCGACCGTCATGATCCGCCCGAGAGTGGGGCGGCGCGACGGGGGAAAACGGAGGGGAGTCCTGAGATGAGCATGACCGGGATCAGCGATTTCCTGCTCTCGGCGGGTCACCCCGACGACATCGCGGTCGTCGACGGCACCACCACCCGCACGTACGCCGAACTCCGGTCGGCGGCCGCTCATCTGGTCACCGTCCTCCACGAACGCGGGGTGGCGCCCGGGGACCGGATCGCTCTGCTCGGTCCGAACTCGTTTTTCTGGATCGCCGCCTACCTGGCGGCGATGCGGTGGGGACGGCGGTTCCGCTGTCCGATGCGACCGTCCCCGACGATCTCGCCGGCCAGCTCGACTGGGTGGACTGCGCGACCGTGTTCGTCGACCGTCGGGCGCTCCGCCGCTACGGCGATCAGCTGCGCGATCGGTGACGGTCACCGACGCCGTCCTAGCCGGGCGGGCGGGGCGAGCTGGGTGGACGCCGACTCGGAACCCGAGCCGGACGCCGTGTGGATGTTCACCTCGGGAACGACCGCCCGGCCCAAGGCGGTCCGCGTCGCCCATACGAATCTCCACACCAACACCGCCTCGATCCTGGCGTACCTCGGCCTGCAACGGACCGATCGCACCCTGGTCATCCTGCCATTCCACTACTGCTTCGGCGCATCTCTGCTGCACACCTCGCTGGCGGTCGGTGCCCGCGTGGTGCTGTGCAACAGTTTCGTCCTCCCGCAGAGTGCGCTGGACCTCCTCGAGCGCGAGGCCTGCACGGTGCTGGCCGGGGTGCCCTCGACCTTCCAACTCCTGCTGCGGGCGAGCAGCTATCCGACCCAGCCGCTCGCCTCGCTGCGGCTCGTGCAGCAGGCCGGCGGCCGTCTGCCGCCCGCCACGATCGAGGCACTCGTCACGGCGCAACCGCAGAGCCGACTCTTCGTGATGTACGGCCAGACCGAAGCGACGGCGCGACTGTCCTACCTTCCGCCCGACCGGCTGACCGACAAGGCGGGCTCCATCGGTCGTGGCATCCCGGGGTCGAACTCTCGGTCGTCGACAGTCCGACCGGCCCGTGGACCGGGGGAGCAGGGTGAGATCGTCGCTCGGGGGGCGAGCATCTCCCCGGGCTACCACCGCGATCCGGAGGAGTCGGCGCGCAAGTTCCGGGGTGGAGTGCTGCGGACCGGTGACCTGGCCACCGTCGACGAAGACGGTTTCATCTTCATCGTCGGACGCTGCGAGGGCTTCATCAAGTCGTGGGGTCACCGCATCTCGCCCCAACAGATCGAGACCGCGGTCCTCAGTCACCCCGGCGTCGCCGAAGCGGCGGTCGTCGGTCTGCCCGATCTGGAGGCGGGTGAACGCATCGTGCTGGCCATGGTCGGTACCGCGTCGACCACCCCGACGGTGCCCGAGGTGTCGCGTACCTCCGGACTCGGCTGCCCAAACACCTGGTGCCTCACACGGTCGTCGAGCTGGAAGCACTGCCGCTCAACGCCAACGGGAAGGTGGCGTTGCCGCTCCTGCGGGCCCGCCTGCTGGAGGCGGAGCGGATCGCTGCCGCCGATCGGACGGAGAAGGGGAGAGCGTGCGTAGATTGATTCGGGGGTGGCGATCGCCACGGTGTTGGCGAGTGTGGCCGGCCTGACCGGCGCGGTGGTCGCCGGCGCGCAGCGGCGAAGTGTGGCTGCGGCCAACCAGTGGCCCCCGCGGTCGAACTCGGTGACCGGACCTGGCCGCCGTCGCGGGAAAGCGACTCTTCTTCGCCCACATGTCGGTGGCTACAACATCTTGAACGGGATCGACGCGGTCTACGCCGAGGCCGCCGCGCCGTCGATGCCGGTGGTTGACCTCGCCGTGGACGGCTCACTGGAGAGCCTGCCCGATGCGCCGATGGTGATCAGCACCGAGATCGGACGCAACGGCGACCCTCTGGGCAAGCTGCGCAACTACGACCGGATGCTTCGCTCGGGCGTGGCCGCACAGATCGATGTCGCCCTGATCAAGTTCTGCTACGTCGACGTCGGTCACGGCAGCGATGTCGACGCGCTCTTCGCGGCGTACGGTCGACCCTGGACGGCTCGAGCGCGACTTCCCGGATGTCATGTTCCTGCACTCCACCGTGCCGGTGACGGTCGGTCCGCGGAGCGCAAGGACCACCTCAAGGTGTTGCTCGGCCGAGACCACAATGCCTACCGTCAGCGCTACAACGCGCTGATGCAGGAGCACTACGGCGCGGACCGCTGTTCGATCTGGCCGCGGTAGAGGCGACCAGCCGAACCAGACACCCCTCGACTGCCTTGTACGACGGCTACAGCTCCAACAAGGAACATCTCACGAGGTCGGCCGCAAGCTGGCGGCCCGATCGCTCCTGGCCCTGATCTCCGACCGGGTCTCGGTCGGATGGCCGGACCGGTGACCCGACCGGTGACCCGCGGTGGCTCGATCCGCGGGGTCGGGATCGACACCTCCGACGTCACCCGCTTCGAGCGGCTGTACGCCCGTTACGGACAGCGGTTCGTCGCCCGGTGGTTCACGGCCGCGGAGATCGCCCAGTGCAGCGCGACCGAGGCCATGGCCGCGGAGTACGCGGCGCGGTTCGCGGCAAGGAAGCGATCTGGAAGGCACTGCGGCTGGGCGGATGGCCCGGAACGGTCCCGTGGCCAATGATCTCGGTCGTCCGGTTGTCCGACCCCGGCTTCGCGCCCCGCGTCACTCTGACCGGTGCGGTCGAGCAGGCGGCCCGCGCCGCCGGGGTGACGCGCATGGGCGTGGATGCGGCGCCGTCGGATCGGTTTCGGTGGCGACCGCGGTGTCCGATGTGGCTGACCCGACGGCGCACCGCGCATCCGGAACGGTCCCGGGAAAGGCCTTGGCGCTCGCGCCGGATGGTGTGGGTTTCCGCCGGTGTGACAGGCCCGTTCTTCTTATGATGGAGCTTCGCTCGCGAACGATCTGGAGTCATTGTTGAAGTCGAATGTCCGAGGGCTCGTTGCGGGATCCTGGTCGCCGCGACGGTGGTCAGCGGTGTTCGACAGCAGGTGGCGGTACAACCCCCCGAGCCCGAGCGCCAACCCAACGACACCGCTGCCGTCCGCTCCGTCGTCGACCTCGAGTGGCTCGGCCAGCAATCGGACCTGACGTTCCCGCTGCCGGTCCGCCGTCAGGTGCAGGCCGGGTCGGTGACCCTGAACGTGTCGTACTCGTCGAGTCTCCCGGCCAACGATGGCGGTCCAGGGCCATCAAGCCGATCCGCGTGGTCGTCAGTGCCTCCGACCCCCGACCGGGGTCAGGACGTCTACCTCCAGCGGTTGATGTCACCGCGACCCCGCGCGACCCGTCCGGTCCCACCGAGGCGGCCAAGCAATCGGTCGACGCCAGCGAGATCAATCCGGGCTACTACTTTCCGTCGCCGACCACGTACAACCAGATCTTCGTGTTCCCGGCCGTCGACTCGGACCCGACCTTGATGTCGTTCCAATTGACCTACGAGATCCTGGTCAAGATCCGAGCACGCGGACTATGCCAAGGAGAACGGTGAGGACACGCTCGCCAGTCCGCTGAATCTGCGCTGACGCCGGACTCGTTCCGCCCGGTCGTCGCCATCAGGCCGGCGGGAGCGCCTGGCCGGTGACCGGGTCTGCGGGCGTCGATCAGGGACCGCCCCGCAGAGACCGAACAGCAAGAAGGTGGTCCCGGCGGCGATGGGGAAGGACATGGCGTCGAAGAAGGCGAAGACGACGGCCAGCGAGAAGACCGAGGCGGCCATCGTGCGCCCGATCATCCGAAGTTGTGGGTCGGAGGAGCAGACCACCTGGATCGCACTGAACAGGGCGGTCGGGAAGAGAGCGCCGAACACGAAGGCGCCCAGGAGTCCCAGCTCGACCAACGTCAGTGCCCAGGCGTTGTCGGAGATGTGATGGCGCGGCAGGAAGTTCCCGAAGCCGTTGCCGTACACGGGGGACGACGCGATGAAGTCCGGGAGCCGATGGAGCGCGTCGGTGCGTGACTTCGTGCTCTTGTCGCCCCCGGGGGCGAAAAGATTCGGAAGCGCCGAACAGCCCAGGGGTGGCGGCCACCGCGCCGG
Source organism: uncultured Actinomycetota bacterium (assembly GCA_963815905.1). Classification (GTDB taxonomy): domain Bacteria; phylum Actinomycetota; class Actinomycetes; order Propionibacteriales; family Propionibacteriaceae; genus Microlunatus. The sequence goes on from CAWFIO010000013.1 coordinate 117,466, forward strand.
CCGCGGCGAAGAAGCCGGCCGCGATGAGCACAACGCGCAGGCGCCGGGGACCGCGATCAACGAGGTCGCAGCGGCGACGCCGAAACCGATGAACGCCGAGCGGACGCGGCCAGGATCGATGCCACCGTGATCACGCCGATGATCGCCCAGCCGACGAACGGACAGACCGAGCCCGGTGTGCGGCGGGGAGCAGGGCCATCGTCACGGCGAGCGGCAGACCCGCCGAGAGCGCCGCGGCATGCTCGAGTGGATGGATCGCCGTTCCGGAGGCGCGAAGGAACGCTTCGCGGACCTGGACCCCACCCTCCTCGAGTTCGAGACCCGGGATGCCGCTGATCCAGTCCAGCAGGCTCTGCCGGGTGACGAATGCACCAGGCCGAGCACGGCCAGCGCCCCGCTGCCGATAGCGATCCGCCGGCACAGAGTGATCACCTCGGTGCGCGGCGCGGCCGTCCAGACGACGAGCAGCACGCCGCCCCACGACAGCATCCGGAGGATGGACGTGATCGCCGGGCTGACCTGGTCGGGGGGCTGACCGCGTAGCAGCGCCGCAGCCAGGTTCACCAGGGCGATCGCGAGCGGCGCGAAGTAGGCGACCGCACCGGCTGGCGTACGCGAGGGAGATCGGTGCGCGTCGGTGAGCCGCCACAGCACCCAGCCGGCGAACAACACCAGACCCCACAGCAACGACGGCCGGCCGAGCGAACCCAGGGCGGCGATCCGCGCGTTCGAGGGGACCGCCAGCAGCAGGACCAGATAGATCGTCACCATGGTGACGGCGCTGTTCCGGTCGCGCGGCTCGGGATCCCGCTCGCGGCCGGCGCTGGCGTCGTGCAAGAGGTCGCCGACCGCGGTCATGACGACTCGACGCGACCCGCCCCCAATGCCGCCTTGTCCGGTGGCGTCGCGGCGGCCTCAGCCTGATCGGGCATCGGCCAGTCCTTCCACTCGATCCGACCGGTGTGGTCGGCAGACCGCGGTCGCACCGAGCGGGTGCGAGAGCGGTTCCGGACGATCTGCAGGACCGCGGCGATGAATACGACGAGAACGGCGCTGAAGCCGGCCAAGCCCACGGTGGCGACCAGCCGGGTCCGTTGCCGCACCGTGCTGTGGTCGTCGATGGTGATCGGTCGAAGCTGGATCTGGTTCGATCGGGCCACGCGGTCCGACACCTGCAGGTTGAGCAGATCGGTGCGGGTGCGTTCGACCATGAACTGCAACGCGGCCGCGGTTTCCGCGTCGGTCGCGCCGTCCACGACGACGAGGATCACCGGGCCCGCCGTGGTCGGGTCGCGCGACACCTCGACCTGCACCCCGTCGAACTGTCGTTCGACGTCGCGGGTGACGTTCTCCGACCCGACCGCGCGGACCACCGCGTCGGCGGCCTGGGTCAGCCCGCTCAGATAGAAATAGGGGTTGCCGCCCTCGTCCGGAACGGTGCCGACGCCGGGGACGAGCAGCAACGTCGCGGTGCGCTCGTAGGTCGGGCCGACGAGGAACCAGGCCGAGACCGCGAGGGCGGCCGGGATGACCAAGGCCGGTACGACGATGTACCAGCGCCACAGCCATTTGAGCACCAGCGAGACGTTCATGCGACCCCCACCGGAGACCCCGCGGTCGGATCGAGTCGAGATACGCCCGGGCCCGTTGTGCGGCGCGGCGGGAGCGGCGAGATCGATACGAACCGCCACCCAGCCGCCGACCAGGAGGCTGGCGATAAGGATGAGCAGGAAGGCCACGCCCTGCTGCGCTCGTGAGGCGCTGATGTGGTCGACGGTGGCGGTTAGCGGCGAGACGATGGTCCGGATGCGCTGGTCCTGGTTGTTGTAGATGGGTCCCTGCAGCGACCGGGAACTGTCGAACACCTTCTGGACGAGTTCGCGCTGACGCTGCTCGACCCAGTCACGGGAGCGCCCGACCACCTGGATCTCGATCTCGGCGCGGTTGTAGCTGGTCAACCACTGGCCGCCCGAATCCGGCAGCCCGACCAGCACTCCTTCGCGGATCCCGGCTCCGTAGAGCGGGGCGTCCTCCCAGGCGTAGCGCGAGATCGGTCGACCGTTGTTCACTTCGCTCGCGACCGCGCCGGCGAAGGCGATGAAGTTCTCGTTGTCCGAGCCGATGTCGGGTCCGATCGAGACCTGGGTCGGCTGGAGGCGGATGAACTGGATCACCGTTCGGGTGCTGTAGACGCCACTCCCGGACGCCAGGAATCCGGCGAAGACCATCGCGCCGACCAGGGAGATCCCGATCACGTACCAGCGGCGCGCGAGCGCACGCGCGACTTCCTGCGCGGTCATCCAATCGGCCCCCCTCGGCCCCCGGTGCCTGTCCTGCCGAGTCGGCCCACTTCCGTGACCTCGACCGCGCACGATGCTACCGGCCGGGGTCGGTCGTGACTGGTGATTCGAGAATCTGCTTCCGGCGTACGGTGGCCGGGTGGCTTCGACGACTCCGACCGCCGGCGGCTCCGAGAGCCTGGTCACCGTGCTGGTGGCCTTCGGGGCCAACCTGCTGATCGCCATCGCCAAGTCGGTGGCCGCGGTGGTGACCTCGTCGGCGTCGATGCTGGCCGAGGCGGCGCACTCGTGGGCCGACGCCGGCAACGAGATCTTCCTGCTCGTCGCCGACCGCCGTTCCGAACGCGGCCGCGACGTCCGACACCCGATGGGGTACGGGCGCGAGGCCTACGTGTGGTCGATGTTCGCGGCGTTCGGACTGTTCACCGCCGGGGCGGTGGTGTCGATCTGGCACGGCGTCAGCGAGCTGCTCGATCCCGAGGAGGCGACCAACTACCTGGTCGCGTACGTGGTGCTGGGCATCGCGTTCGTCCTCGAGGGGGTCTCGTTCGCCCAGGCCACGCGGCAGGCGCGCAAGGCGGCCCGCGGAGCTCGACCGCGGGTTCTCGGCTACATCCTGAACACCTCCAACCCGACCCTGCGCGCCGTCTTCGCCGAGGACGCCGCCGCGCTGATCGGGATCGTCATCGCCGCTACCGGCATCGCGCTGCACCAGATCACCGGCTCGCCGGTGCCCGACGCGATCGGCTCGTTGCTGATCGGCGTGCTGCTCGCGGTCGTCGCGGTGTTCCTGATCGACCGCAACCGCCGGTTCCTGGTCGGCGAGGCCGTCCGCCCGAGATCCGCACCCAGGTGCTGACCGAGCTGCTCGAGCGGCCCGAGATCGACCGGATCACCTACCTGCACCTGGAGTTCGTCGGGCCGGGCCGGCTCTACCTGGTCGCGGCGGTCGACATGCGCGGCGACGACGCCGAGCACGATGTGGCCGTCCGGCTGCGTCGGGTCGAGCGCGAACTCGAGCAGCACGACAACATCGAGGAGGCGGTGCTCACCCTGGCCACCCCGGACGAACCGCGCTGCTCCCCGGCGACGACGCCACCCCCAGGCCCCGCGATCGCCAGCGCCGGCAGCAGGGCGACGACCGAGGAACACCGGCCACAGCGGCTCGCGGCCCGGGGGGTCGGCCGACCTGCCCCGGCGACGGGTCCCGGGTCCGCGCCCAGGCCAGGAACGCGTCCCCGACCGGGAGCCGGCCGAAGCCGTACGCGCGCCGGCCGTCCCACTGCAGCGGCACGCCGAGCAGCTCGGCCTCGCGGTCCAGGGCCGAGGCGAGCGAGGCGTCGCCGACGGCGCGGGCCGCGGCCAGGGCGACCGCGCTGGCGCTCGCGCTGACCCCGAGGACCAGCGGGCCCGAGTCGACGTCGCCGGCGCCCGGCGATCCGAGCGGATACTCGCGTACGCCGACCAGGCCCGCCTCGCGGACCACGAAGGCCGACCGGAACCGCGACCAGCTCTCGGCGTCGGGGCGGCCGTCGAGCGCCGATGGTCACGCGCCGGCCAGAACGCCTGGATGATCGACTGCGAGCTGCCCCGCGGCCCGTCGAGCGGCCGGCCCGTCGGCGTCGACGCGGTGGGGGAGCAGCTGCAGGTCCGGGTCGTACGCCGTGACCGCGCGTTCGCGCCAGTCGCGAACGGTGGCCAGCCAGTCGGGCCGGTCGAGCAGCGCGGCCGCCCGGGCCAGCGCCGAGGCGGCGACGACGGTGTCGCAGGGCCAGTACTGGCCGGGATAGCCCTCGAGGAAACCGGTCCGACGACCTCCGCAGCGCCCGGTCGACCACCTCGGCCCGCCGGGCCAGCGTGACGCGGTCGGCCGGGTCCCCTCCGCCCTCGGCCAGATCAGCCGCGGTGGCCAGACTCCAGCCGGCCGCGAAGATGCCGTGCTCGGGGACCATCCCGGAGCCGAACGTCGCCAGCAGTTCGGGGGTCTCCAGCCGCTCGCTGAGCTGCCGGGCCCGGCCCGTGTCGGCACCCGGGGTGCGCGCGGCCGCCATCGCGGTCAGCGCGACGGTGAAGAAGGCACCCTCGGGGAACAGCTGTTGCATCCGGTCGGCGGCACCGTGGTCGAGCGCGGCCGACAGGTACCGCACCTGGGCGTCGACCCGGTCGGCCGGTGGCGGGGCGTACGCGACGACGCCGATCCGGCCGGCCACGGGCAGGCTGAGACCGAGGCACGAGCACCGACCGCGATCCGGCCGAGCCTCCGCATCAGGAGCTGAGCAGCCGGTCGGCGGCGTCGGCGACGTCGTCGACAGCGCGATCACCTCGCCCAGTCGGCGCCCTTCGCCGAGCTGCTGCAGCAGTGGCCAGGCCGGATAGGTCCGGGTCCAGTAGTCGCGGCCGACCAGGACCATCGGGGCGACCGAGGCCGGATCGGCGGCGTAGAAGTTCTCGGTGACGGCCTGGAAGATCTCCTGCACGGTTCCGGCCTGGCCGGGCAGATAGACGATGCCGCCGCGGCAGCGGTGCAGCAGGGTGTCCTCGCGCAGCGCGTTGGCGAAGTACTTGGCGATCGTGGTGGCGAACAGGTTGGTCGGCTCGTGCCCGTAGAACCAGGTCGGGATGCTCAGGCTGGACCCCGCCTGCCCCACCGGCCATCGTTGCCGGACGGCCCGCGCGGTGTCGATCCAGGCATCGACCCCGTCGCGATAGCTGGGGGTGGCGGCGAGCAGTTCCAGCGCCGGCGCTTCCGCGTCGGGCCACGGGCTCAGATAGGCACCGAGGTTGGCGGCCTCCATCGCGCCCGGGCCGCCGCCGGTCAGCACCGTCCGCCCGGCCCGGGCCAGCCGTCCGCCCAGGTCCGCCGCGGCCCGATAGCCCGGATCGGTCCGGGCCAGGGCATGACCGCCCATCACCCCGACGACCAAGCCCGGGTCGAGGCCGGCGGTCGCGTCGTCGAGGGCATCGGTGATGGCGTGATCGTGCAACGCGCAAGCCAGGTCATCGGTGAGCAACCGGGACTGGGATTCTCTCGACCAGGCGTAGATCCTGGCGTCGGGACTGTGCGCATACCTTCCCGTGCCGTAGAGCTGATCGGCGTCGTACGCCGTCCCGCGGTAGGGCTCGAACGGCAGGTCGGGGAGCCGCGGGAAGATCAGCGCACCACCTCGCCGCAGCGCGTCCTCGGTGCCCGGGTCGAAGTGACAGCCGAGGAACACGGCTCCGGCGGGGTCGACGGCCCGCAGACGTTCGCCCCGCCCGGTGAGATCGAGGCCCTGGACGAACCAGCCCCGGAGTCGCGTGACCCGGCCGATGCGGCGGTCGAACACCGCCAGGGTCTCGACCTCGAGGACACGTCGAGTCATGGCGTTGACCAGGGATTCAGCGAGTGGCCAGACCGAGGAGCGAGGTCGACCGCAGCGGCACCGAGCGCCAGGTGGCGTGCGACCCGGCCGCGGACAGCGTCACTTCGACGCGGTGCGCGGTCTCGAGCAGGATCAACTCGGCGCGGAACGTCTCGGGGTCCGCCCAGCCGCCCATCGCCTCGACGGCCAGCGTGCCGCCCTGGCCGTCCTTGACCTCGGTGTGGCGGCGGGCGGCGGTGTCGCCCACCGCGACGCTGAATGCGCGCTCGGCGTCGACCAGGTGCAACTGCCAGCCCCCGTCCGGATCGTGCTCGACCGCGGTCGCACGGACCCAGGCGTCCGCCCCGCGCTCCGGGTCGTCGGCGTACGGGCGGGCCGGATCGTACGAGGGGGACGACCGCCCGCTCCAGACGCTCGACCAACTCGGCGTCGTCGTCGGCGGAGCCGGGCCCGGCGTACGCGGGCAGTAGGTGGGTCCAGAGCAGGTCGAGGACACCTTGCATGTTCTCGGTCTCGGAGGTGAGAGCGATGACCGCCTGCTGTTCGGGCAGCACGATGGCGAACTGCCCGTACGCGCCGTCGCCGCGATAGCCGTGTCGGGCCATCCAGAACTGGTATCCGTAGCCCTGTTGCCAGTCGATGTTCGGCTCGTCGGGGTTGGGGGTCTGGCACCGGGTCGCCTCGGCCACCCACCCGGCCGGCAGGATCCGCTTGCCCTGCCACAGCCCGCCGGAGCGGTAGAGCTCGGCCAGCTTGGCGATGGCCGACGTGGTCGCGTACAGACCGCTGAATCCGATCTCGCCCTCGTCGGTCCACCGGTCCCAGTAGGTCCGGCCGATCTCGAGCGGGTCGAAGAGCCGTGGTCGCAGGTAGTCGGTCAGCGACTGGCCGGTGACCCGCTGGATGATGATCGCCAGGGTGTAGGTCGCGCCGTTGTTGTAGCAGAACACCGACCCGGGCTCGGCGTCCGGCGGGAGTGACAGAAAGCCGCGAACGATCGAACCGCCGCCTGCCTGGCGCGCCCGCTCGAGGGTGTCGAGGTGGTGACCGGTGGCCATCGCGGCCAGGTTGCGGACGGTCAGCTGCTGGGTCCACGGCGTGCTGCGCGACGTCGGCGTGCTCGGGGAAGAAGTCGACCACCCGGTCATCGAGGCTGAACCGCCCCTCGGAGACCGCCAGGCCGCAGGCGGTCGAGGTGAAACTCTTGCTCAGCGAGTAGAGCAGATGCAGCCCGTTGCGACGGTACGGCGCCCACCAGCCCTCGGCCAGCACCGCACCGCGCCGCAGCATCATCAGGCTGTGCAGCTGGATGTCGGGCGCCGCTTCGAGGGCGTCGATGAAGGCGAGAACGCCGCGGGCGTCGACCCCGGCCTGTCGAGGAGTGGTGCGGGGAAGTCCGTCGGTCACCGGACCACGATAGTTCGGCCGACCCCGCGTACGCCGCGGGCGTCGGCCGGCTCCGGCAGACTGTCCACCATGCGCGACGTGGTGATCCTGGGCAGTACTGGTTCGATCGGCACCCAGGCGCTCGAGGTCATCGCCGCCACACCCGAACGTTTCCGGGTCGTCGGATTGGCGGCGGGTGGCGATCGGATCCAGCTGCTGGCCCGGCAGGCCCTCGACTTCGCCGTTCCGGTGGTGGCGGTCGCCCGCGCGACGATGGTCCAGGACCTCCAGCTCGCGTTCTACGCCGAGGCGAGTCGGCGCGGCTGGGCGCAGGGCCGGACGAAGCTGCCGCGGATCCTGGCCGGACCGGACGCGGCGACCCAGGTGGCGGCCCTGCCGTGCGACGTGGTGCTCAACGGCATCACCGGCTCGACCGGGCTGAAGCCGACCCTGGCGGCGTTGGCCGCGGGCACCGTGCTCGCGCTGGCCAACAAGGAGTCGCTGGTCATCGGCGGACGTTTGGTCACCGGGGCCGCGGGTCCCGACCAGCTGGTCGCCGTCGACTCCGAGCACTCGGCACTCGCGCAGTGCCTGCGGGGCGGGACCGCGGCGGAGGTCGATCGGCTGATCCTCACCGCGAGCGGCGGCCCGTTCCGCGGCCGGACCCGTGATCAGCTCCGCGACGTCACCCCCCAGCAGGCCTTGGCCCACCCCACCTGGGACATGGGCCGGGTGATCACCACCAACTCCGCCACCCTGGTCAACAAGGGTCTCGAGCTGCTCGAGGCGGCGCTGCTCTACGGCGTCCCCCTCGATCGGATCGACGTGGTCGTACACCCGCAGTCCGTGGTCCATTCGATGGTCCAGTTCGTCGACGGGTCGACCCTCGCCCAGTGCTCCCCGCCGGACATGAAGCTGCCGATCGCGCTCGGATTGTCCTGGCCGGAGCGGCTGCCGCGCGTGGCCCGGGCCTGCGACTGGACGCAGGCGGCGAGCTGGACCTTCGAACCGCTGGACTCCATGGCCTTCCCGGCGGTCGAGCTGGCGCGCACGGCGGGGACCCACGGGGGGACCGCCCCGGCGGTCTACAACGCGGCCAACGAGGTCTGCGTCGACGCGTTCCACGACGGCCGGATCGGATTCCTGGCCATCCTCGACATCATCGCGGCCGTGCTGGAGGACCACGTCCGGCCCCGGCCCGACGTAGGCTCTGGCCTGGTCAGCGACGCCGATCTCTCGGTGGAGGCGGTGCTCGCGGCCGACACGTGGGCCCGGGAACGGGCCGCCGACTTGATCGAGACAGGACACGACGGCTGATGGATCTGGTGATCTACCTCGGTGGGGCCATTCTCTTCTTCGCCCTGGTGATGGCCTCGATCGCCCTGCACGAGGTCGGGCACCTGGTGCCGGGGAAGCGGTTCGACGTCAAGACCACGCAGTACTTCGTCGGCTTCGGTACGCACGCTGTGGTCGAGGCGGATCGGGGAGACCGAGTACGGCATCAAGGCGGTCCCGCTCGGCGGGTACGTGCGGTTCGTCGGCATGTTCCCGCCGGCGAAGACCCACCCCGACCAGGTCCGCGATGTACAGCACCGGTCCGTTCCGCGCGCTCGCCGACAACGCCCGCGCCGCCGAATGGCAGGACATCACCCCCGCCGATCGCGGCCGGTTGTTCTACGAGAAGAAGTCCTGGCAGAAGCTGATCATCATGGCCGGCGGGCCGATGATGAACATCCTGCTGGCGTTCCTGATCCTGCTCGGGGTGTCGCTGACCTACGGGGTCTACCGGTCGCAGCTGACCATCAACCGGGTCCAGGAATGCATCGTCGCGGCGAATACGCCCGACCAGAGCTGCGAGGGCAAGCCGCAAACCCCGGCCGCCCTGTCCGGCATCCGCGAAGGCGACCGGATCGTCACCTTCAACGAGTCCCCGGTCTCGAGCTGGGACGACATGTCGACGCTCATCCGCGCCAATCTCGACCAGCAGGCCCGGATCGTGGTCGAGCGCGACGGCCAGCAGGTGTCGCTGACCCCGGTCAACACCGTGATCACCGGCGTGGCCGACCGCTACGACCCGGCCAAGCGCGTCGCCGCCGGCTTCTTCGGGGTCGAGCCCGTGGTGATCCGCGAACGCGGCGGCCCGATCGCGGTGTTCGGCGACATGTGGACCATGACCAGGCAGACCGTGGTCGCGCTCGGCGATTTCCCGGTCAAGGTCTTCTACACCGCGTACAACCTGGTCACCGGCAAGCCGCGGGACATCTACGGTCCGATGAGCATCCTGGGGGCCAGTCGTGCGGCCGGCGAGATCGCCGCCACCGACAAGATCGACGCGCCCGCCAAGGTGGCCAGCATGTTCACCGTGCTGGGCTCGGTGAACCTGTTCGTGGCGCTGTTCAACTTCGTCCCGCTGTTGCCGCTCGACGGCGGTCACATCGCGGGCGCGATCTACGAGGCGCTCAAGCGCGGCCTCGCCCGACTCCGCCGCAAACCCGACCCGGGCCACGTCGACACGGCGAAGATGCTGCCGGTCGCGTACGTGGTGGGCGCGGTGATCCTGATCTCGGGGGTCGTGCTGATCCTGGCCGACATCATCGACCCGATCCGACTCTTCTGACCGAGCGAAACGGTCAGTGCTGACCCAGCGAGCCCGCCAAGAATCACCGATGCGCACAAATTCGCTCCATCAGATTGGAATGATCTCGGGTTCACCTTGCACATTCGCTTTGTTCCCGGCCATCGGACGCCACGTAGAACCATCCCACCGATGCACGTCGCCGGAACGTGTGAGCAGAAAACAATCGTTTTCGCTCGGGCACTCCAAATCGCTTGCCGAATAAGGCTCGATCTCTGCGCGCGACCGCCCAGACCACGCTATCCCATCCCAAACGAAGGTCGCACCTGATCTCTCGAGAGCTACGCATTGCGTCTGATTGCATGCCAGTCGCGCATGCTGCTCACCGTTGCCGAGGAATGGGGTTGCGGCAGTCCACGTGCTTCCGTCCCAATGCAGGAGTCGCGAAGTGATTTCTTCGGTTCGTTCCTCCGTGAGGACGAAGCAAGACGACTTGGTCATACAGCCCACATCCGGGTGTTCGCTATACGAATCAGAATCGATCACGGTCCACGTCGACCCATCGAACGTCGCAGTTTCCCCGGTTTCGCTGTAGCCGGCACAGAAATCGACTGCAGGGCATGACAGCCGTTCGAGGTGTAGTCCACCCGCGGTCCCTACTCGCTGCCAGCGGTTGCCGTCATAGGTGTACGTGCTTCGGGGCGAGTTGGCGACGCAGTAACTCGACGTAGCACACGAAATGCGTCGCATCCCCTCCGGAACATCAGATTCCTGCGTCCACGTACCTCCGCCGTCGGCGCTGCGCCATATCCCTTCCTTATCAACCTCGTTCACACTTCCCGGTCGATCCTGAGCGAGGAAGCACGCGGACGCGGATGCGCAGGCGAGGCGCTGCGGGAGGGAGGACATGACTCCGTCGATGGGGCCCGACCCGATGTAAGGAGTGTTTGCCAATGGGTCAGACCAAACTACCCCGTCCCATCGACCGGTATACGGTAATTGGCTCTTCGCGATACAGAAGTTGGAGTCAGTGCAGGCTAGTGCCGCAGCGTAGTTCAGGCCCGTTGTCGATGTGTCAGGATCAACTGGCTCTTCCGGGGGCTGGGGGCCCCGTACCTCGATGCGGTAACCCGCGTTGTCGGTTCGTCCTTGTGCGTCCGTGAAGGAAAGTGTTAAATCGTAGGTGCCCGGCGCCGAAGGGTGACCACTGAACGTTGACGCCACGAGGCTGAAGCCCTCCGGTAACGCTCCTCCGGTGATCCGCCACCGCCCAGCACGCTCGTCGAGCGTCGTCAGCGGGAGCGTGCTGTTAGTGTCGGCGAGGACCCTGAACGTGCGGACCCCAGTGATCTGCGGCGGCATTGTCGTGGTGACCGAATCGTCGAACGCGTCAGCGTAGGCGCGGGCTCCTCGAATTGTCGGATGCAGAGTAGCGCTCGATGGGTGTTCGAGGTCGTCAGCCGAGGCGAACGCAAGTTTCTCGATCCATGGTGCCCTCGAATCGCAGATGCCGTGTGTATCGAACGGCGGGTCGACGAGGCGCACCGGAATGCCCTCTGCGCGGGCGGCCCCAACCGATCTAGCTATAGCAATGTTGAGGTCTGTTGTTTTATCTCTCAGCCACAAGACGTCTGGCTGGGATATATAGATGGGCACTGGTAGGTAGCCAAGTTTTTGCTTCGAGTAGGCGGTACCCAGATGGCACCCCAAGTGGTTGGTCATCGTAGTTCCGACCAGCTGCGGGTAAAGAGCCACGCGAATCTCACCCTTCGGTGTTCTATTGTGGAGCTCCCTCAGTACATCGACGAGCCGCCGGTTCCCAGTGGAGTTCGTCGCGACGGCCGGGCCGGCTAGTGAATATCGCTTGATCAACGCTCTTACCACGGTGTCCCACGACGTTCGGCACCCTGGCCCACCCTTCGCCGCTGCTGGGAGCCAGGGATCGCTAATCTGTCGAAAGGGGGCCGGTATGTATGCACAGTCCGTCACCACTTCAGCGAAGCGAATGTCGTTGCCACCTATAGTTAAGGTGATGAGTCCAGTTTCGGACGTCACGGCGTTGATCTGAGGCGCTTCGCCGTGATTCCATCCGAAAACATCTTTGGTCTGTGCGCCGGAACAGGCAACAAAATGCAGATCACGCGCAGAAGCAGGGCCAGTGCGTGAGAGCCGACGCGGAAAACTCAGGACTGACCGCTCGCACCCGTTCGGATTGTCGTAGGCTTCTAAACCTGCGCCGGACGAGTACGAGTCACCCAAAGCCACATATTTCGAGCCTCGTGGTTCCGGCGGTGGGTAAGAATCCGCTTGGGCCGGACGCAATGCCACCAGCGTGCTGATCATGATTGTTGTGATGAGTAGTGCGAGAAGAGCGCGGACGAAACGCATACTGAAGCCTCACGAGCGGGGTACTGGCGGACTCTGATTGTGATCCCGTACTCCACAGACGTGTAGCCCGCAGATGGGGGACACAACGCGTGAAGCAGCCACTTCCTCGTGGTGCCTGAGTGGTCAGCCGCAGTCGGCTCATCCTCTACCGACGACTACGACCCATGCTGCGCCCGGCGTGGAAAGGCGTCGCGCGAACAGTATGGACATACACGTCGACCGCGCCCCAGCACAGGCGATGGGGCGTCCGCGGGAGTCAGTTGATCCGGGTGACCGCGAAGCGCTCGGCGAACCGGCCTTCGGGTAGGCCGCCGAGCCGGGCGTTCGCCCCGTTCCAGCCGCGGATCCGCTCGTCGAGCCCGGCACCCAGATGCCCGGTCTGGGAGGTGTGTTCCCGCAGCGCCTTCAGCTTGCGCTCGAGCCGGTCGGTGATGTCCACGACGTGCGGGGAGTCGGCGTGGGCCATCAGCCACAACTCCTTGACGGGCCACGGCGGAAGGCCCTGCTCGATCAGCTCGGGCCAGGCGAACGGATTCTCCGCGGCCGGGTAGACCGCCCGTACGGTGGCCTCGCCGGCGGCGAGGTGATCGGGGTGCGAGGCCTGCAGACGCTGATAGACCCGGTGCGGCGACTGGGTCAGCACCCGCTGAGGGCGTACGTCACGGATGACCGCGACGATCGCCCGCTGCAGATCCCAGCTCGGCTCCAGCCAGCCGTCGCTCCAGCCGTCGAGGAACCGGACGTCGCTGACCCCGAGTGCGGCGGAGGCGGCCCGCTGCTCGCGCTCGCGGATGGCCGGCATCTCCGAGCGCGGAGTGTCATCGAAACCGCCCTGTTCACCCCGCGTACACAACAGCAGGGTGACCTCGATCCCGGCATCCGCCCAACCGGCGATGGTGCCGGCCGCGCCGAAATCGGCGTCGTCGGGATGGGCGGTGACCACCAGCGCCCGCTCCACCTCGGCATCGGGCAGGGGGGTGGCCCAGGAAAAGGGGTCGACCGGTGCTTGGCTCACGGCGCACAGGATAGGACGCGCCCGGCGGGCGATGCGGCGGCAGCGGTGTTGTCGGTGTTCGTCCGGTTGTCTCCGACAGGGGCGGACCCCATTCGGATCGACCTGATCGCGTCCGGTAAGCGTCTCATTCCGGCCCGCACATCCCGCCCGCATCGGGTTCGGCGATCAGCTGGGCCAGGCCCTCGACCAGGCTGACCCGGGTCTGCCAGTCCAGGATGGACCGGGCAGCGGAGCAATCAGCGGTGATGTGGCGGACGTCTCCGAGTCGGTAGCGGCCGGTGATGATCGGATCGGGTCCGCCGAAGGCGTCGGCCAAGGCCTGGGCCAGTTCTTTGATGGTGGTGACGGTCGGTGAACCGATGTTGATCGGGGTGACGCCCGCCGGGAGGTCCGTGCGCATGGCCGCGACCACCGCGCGGGCCACATCACTGACGTGGATGAAGTTGCGGCGCTGCTTGCCGTCTTCGAAGACCTGCGGCGGCTCGGCGCGCTCCAGGCTCGCCCGGAACAGTGAGGCCACACCGGCGTACGGCGTATTGCGCGGCATTCCAGGGCCGTAGACGTTGTGGAAACGCAGGGCAGCGGCTCGGCCGCCGGTCTCCCGACACCAGATCTTCAGTAGTTGCTCGCCGTGGGCTTTGGTAGCGGCGTAGACGTTGCGCGGGTCGAGCGGCGCGGACTCGGGGACCAGCCCGGGTCTCAGTGCGCGGCCGCAGAAGCCGCACCGGGGCTCGAAGATCCGCCGATCGAGATCCCGCGGATCGCGCGGTGGCACCGGGACCGCGCCGTGCTGGTCGCACCGATAACTACCTTCGCCGTAGACCACCATCGACGAGGCGTAGACGACGCGGTCGATCCCGGCCGCCGCGGCGGCCCGGAGGACGACCGCGGTGCCCAGATCGTTGTGCCGGACGTAGGAGTCGATGTCGGCCAGATCCACGCCCAGGCCGACCTTGGCGGCCAGGTGGATCACCAGGTCACAGTGGTCGACCGCCGCTCCGACCCGGTCGAGATCGCCGATGTCGTCAGCGGGGTCACGAGCACGGTCGTAGACGATCGCCTCGTCGCCGACTGCGGCCAATTCAGCGCAGACGGCCGACCCGATGAAGCCGGCGCCCCCGGTGACCAGGACCCTCACGACCGCTGCTTGCTCAGGGCCGGCAGATCGACATCGAAACGACAACCGCCGGCGACGTTACGGACCGCGATCTCGCCCGCGTGGGCCCGGACCACGCCTTGCGTGATGGCCAGTCCGAGGCCGGCGCCACCGTGGTCCCCGCTGCGCGACGCGGTACCGCGCCAGCCGGTGTCGAAGACCCGACGCAGGTTGGCCTCGGGGATACCGCCGCACCCGTCGATCACGGCCACCTGTACGCCACCGCCTGCGGTCCGGCGGCCGATCAGTGCGACCTGCAACGGTGACTCGGTGTGCCGGATCGCGTTGGCCACGAGATTACTGATCGCCCGCATCAGGTCGTTGGGCTCACCGAGCACCGCCAACCGGTCGTCGCTGGGGACGTCGAGGAGGAGGCCGACCTCTCGGGCGTCTGCGGCGGCGGCCAGCTCGCCGACGACGTCGGTCATCAGTTCGGTCAGCGACACCATCGACTCCGGCTTGGTTGCAGGCGGGCCCTGGACCCGGGAGAGCGCAAATAGATCGTCGACCAGACCGGACATCCGTTCGACCGTGCCGCGAATCTGCCCGTACGCCCGTTGCGGGTCGGCGATCATGCCGTCCTCGAGCCCCTCGGCGAGCGCCCGGAGCCCGGCCAAGGGCGTACGCAGGTCGTGCGACATGAAGCTGACCAGCTCGCGCCGCGATGCCTCGACGGCCTGCTCCCGCTCGCGCGACCGGGCCAGGGTGTGGCGGGTCTCATCCAGATCGTCGAGCACCTGGGCCAGCTCGCTGGGCAGGCCGACTGTTCGGTCGACCGCCGCCGGGCGATCCGTCGGCGACGGCGACGAGTCAGCCACCAGCAGGTCGAGTCCCGCGCCGACCGCTCGCCAAGCCTCGACGAGTCGACGGGTGACCAGGGCCGCGGCCAGCACCGCGAGCAGCAGGGACCCCGCCAGAGCGACCAGGACGACCAACGAGTCGTGAGCGGACAAGAACATGTAACGCACGTTGATCAGCACCGTCACGACCACCGCGACCACGGGGATGAGGGTGGCGATCGTCAGCACCTGACGGAACGGGCGTCGGCGGAGCAGATGCAGGAGTAGGCCACCGAGCAGTCCGACGGCCAGACAACCGGCCAGCGTCAGACCCAGGACAGCCACGATGTCGTTCATCGGTGTTCCTCCTCGCGCAGTCCACGAACGGTGACGGTGGTCGGGTCGCCGAGCACCCAGCCCCAGCCCTACGTCGCCCACCGATCGGCCAGCGCGCGGTCGTCTTCGACGAGGATGCGCTCGGCCATGGGCGCAGCCTAGAGACGACCCGTCCGCACGGCTGTGGGTGGAGCCGACAGAACCGCAGGCGTAAGCCAACCGAAAGTGTCTGGCTCCCGCACCGCGAGTTCCAGGCCCTAACGTCGACAGCATGGCCCACCCCCCGAGCATCGAGGTGATCCTGCCCTGTTTGAACGAGGTGCAGGCGCTCGGTTGGGTGCTGGAGCGGATCCCCGCGGGGATCAGCACGCTGGTTGTCGACAACGGATCCGACGACGGCTCGGTGGAGCTCGCCCGCGAGCGAGGCGTACGCGTGGTGCAGGCGGCGCCTCGCGGTTACGGGGCGGCCTGCCACGCCGGTCTGCTGGCGGCGACGGCCGAGGTCGTGGTGGTGATGGACTGCGACGCCAGCCTGGATCCGCGTCAGCTGGGCCGTGTCGTGGTCCCGATCACCGACGGTGTGGCCGATCTGGTGCTCGGGCGGCGACGGCCGGTTCGAGGGGCGTTCCCCTGGCAGCTGCGGGTAGCGAATCGCGCGCTCGCGACGAAGGTCCGTCGCCGCACCGGCGTACGACTGCACGACCTGGGTCCGATGAGGGCCGCGCGCCGAGAGTTCCTGCTCAGCCTGAATCTGCAGGATCGTCGCTCTGGCTATCCGGCCGAGACCGTGGTCCGGGCGGCAGACGCCGGCGCTCGGATCATGGAGGTGCCGGTCGACTACCTGATTCGACGCGGCCGGTCCAAGGTGACGGGGACGCCGCTGGGTGTGTGGCAGGCGGTCCGCGACATGAGTGCGGCGATCCGACGATGACGCGGGACCGCGCCCACACCGTCATCGTGCTGGCCAAGGAGCCGATGGCGGGTCGGGTGAAGACTCGACTCCAGACGGCGTTCTCGGCCATCGACGCGGCTGCTCTGGCCGGCAGCGCGATCACCGACACGCTGCGGGCCGTGCGGGCCAGCAAGGCCACCCGCACCGTGTTGGCCTGGGAGGGCGATCCGGCCGGGTGGGGTGCTGGGTTCGAGGTGGTCACCCAGCCCGCCGGCAGTCTGAACGACCGGCTCGCGGCGGCATTTACGGCCGTCGGCGGGGACGCCCCAACCTTGCTGATCGGGATGGACACCCCGCAGGTCACCCCGGCTCACCTCGACGTCGACTGGGGCGGCGCCGACGCGGCCATCGGCCTGTGCGAGGACGGTGGTTTCTGGGCCATCGGCCTGCGGTCGGTCGATCCGGATCGGGTGTTCGCCGGTATCGCGATGTCGACCGATCGCACCGGCGCCGCTCAGCTGGCCCGGCTGGCCGCGCTCGACCTCGAGGTGCTCCTGCTCCCGCCGATGCGTGACGTCGATCGGCCGAGCGACGCCGAAGCCGTGGCGGCCCGCTTCCCGTGGCTGGACTTCGCCGCCCGGTACCGGACGCTGACCGCAACCCGGGCCGATCAACACCCGGGTCAAGCCTTCGACCGGTTGTTCAGTGGGGCCGACACCCTCGTGTGTTCGGGAGGATCCTCGCTCGATCTGGACCTCCCGAGGTGGTCCGGGGAGGCGGACGCGGCCGATCTGCTGGTCGTCGCCCGTTGCGAACCACCGGTCGTCGACCTCGGCTGCGGTCCGGGTCGGATGCTCGTGGCGCTCGACCGATCGGGTCGACCGGCCCTCGGCATCGACTTCTCGGCGGTCGCAGTGGAGATCAGCCGGGGTCGGGGCGGTCAGGCTCTGCATCGGCAGCTGTTCGAGCGGCTACCCGCCGAGGGACGGTGGGGCACGGTTCTGCTGATGGACAGCAACATCGGGATGGGCGGCGATCTCGACGCGTTGCTCCGGCGAAGTCGCGCGTTGATCGTCGCCGGTGGTCTGGTGATCTGCGAGGTCGACGCCGACCCGGACCGTGACGACGTCGAACCGGTGATCCTCACCAGCGGCGGTCTGAGCTCGGGTCCACTGCCGTGGGGGCGGATCGGCGCGGCGACGCTGGCCCGGTACGCGGCCCGGCTCGATTTGGCGGTGGTCGAGGAATGGTCGGCGGGCGACCGGGCGTTCGTCGCGCTCCGGCGGCGCGACTGAGCTCACCAGCCGGTGGCGAAGAGATGGTTGACCACCAGGGCGGTTCCGGCACTGCCGAGCAACGCCCACGCGGCGGCGGTCTCGCGGAGCAGGGCCAGCCCGACCGCAGTGATCATCCCGAACGCGAGCCAGATCCGTTCGGTCTCGGCCTTCGACAGCGCCGACCCGTCGGCGACCAGCGCTGCGCCCAGCCCGGAGAGGGCCAGGACAGCTGCCACCCGGTCGTCGGACGTCGTGGGTGATCGGTGGGCGAGCGTCGACACCGCGCGGCTGAGTCCGACAGCCAGCAGGGGAGAGCAGCTGATCAGCCAGGCGGCCAGGTTCGCGTACACGAAATAGGAGAACGGACGCTCGCCGGCGATCCCCTGGTAATACCGGATCCGCAGGGCGGCGAGACCGCTCACCCAGTTGAATCCGAGGATCAGGTGGATCGCCGCGACCACGATGACCCCTACCCCGCTGATCACCCACCCGAGCGCGACGGCGCGGACACCGTGGCGGCGGACCGTGAGGAGCAGGGCGGCGATCACGACGATCCCGAAGAGAACCAGCCCGTAGGACAGGAAGATCGCGGCGCCGAGCAGGAGTCCGCCGCCGAGGCTGACGAACCACCGTTGGCGGACGGCGCCGACACAGACCACGGCCAGCCCGGTAGCGGCGACGCCGGCGAACAGGCCGTCCGCGGAGACCGCCATCCAGACCGCCCCGGGGAACAGCGCGGCGAACGGGACGGCCCGTCGGGCGGTCCCGGGCGCACCGAGTTCGCCGAGGGTGACCGGGACGGCGATGCTGACCGCGGACGAGACGAGGATGCACACGGCACCGGCCCAGAAGCCGCCGCCCAGACCGATCCGGTCGAGCCACCAGAAGACCAACGTGGCCAGCGGGGGGTGCGCGGCGACGTGGGTGGTCCAGACCTGGGTGCCGTCGATGGTGTCGCTGAAGGCGATGAACCGGGTGAAGGTGGCCAGGAACGTGGTCGGACTGGCGATCCGTGGGAGGTCGTGGAGATACTCGTTCGGGTTGAGCAGGACATCGATCCAGCCGCGCCGCAGACCGTCGATGAGGGCCAGTGAGCACAGCCAGCTCAGGTTGAGCAACCACCCGGTCAGCAGCAGGCGGCGCCACGCGAGCAGAGCGACCCGTTGTTGGAGCCGCAGCCCCACGATGACGCACGCGATGGCGAGTGGGGTACCCCAGCCGACGTGCGGATCCACGTACGCGATCAGCGGCGGGCTGGGGAGCAGGAGTTCCTGGCCGCGGCGTTGGAGCACCACCCCGACTACAGCCGCGACGGCGATCAACGTCAACGCCGCGGTCAGGGCGACGGCGTCACTTCGGCGCCAGCCGCCGGGTCGGCTCGGCTCGGGTCGACTCGTCCTCGGTCGCCTGGTCATGGCTCCCGGTCGGCCACGCGGGGCCGATCCCGGGCGACGCGGACGGCGTAGAGAACGAGGCTGACCGTGGCGATCAGCGCGACGAGCAGCGTCAGATTAGCGCCGTAGTTGCGGAGCAGGATCGCCTTGGCCGCGGGCTGACTGCCTTGGAGATAAATCATCGGCAGCGCGATCACCGTGACCAGACCGCTGACGATCAGCCCCAGCTGGAGGAACCGGCGGGCCCGGTCGGGGACCAGCCGCCGCAGCG
This sequence comes from uncultured Actinomycetota bacterium, assembly GCA_963815905.1. Lineage (GTDB taxonomy): Bacteria > Actinomycetota > Actinomycetes > Propionibacteriales > Propionibacteriaceae > Microlunatus. The sequence continues at coordinate 136,597 of CAWFIO010000013.1, forward strand.
TCCAGCCCACGGTGACCACCAGCGGCGACAGGATCCCGTCGTGGATGATCAGGGCCGCGACCAGCCAGACGCCGAGGAAGATCAGGTTGCGGATCGGGACCTCGGTGACCAGCCGGAACACGCCGAACAGGGCCACCCCGATTCCGGCCGCCGCCAGGATGATCCGCCACGCCTTCACGACAACACCTCGATCCGGTTGAGCCACTTGGTGTTGAGGACGCCGGCGCGGTTGGGCGCGATCAGCCGCAACGGATACCCATGATCGACGTCGAGCCGCCGGCCGTTCAGGTGGGTGGCCAACAAGGCGACGCCGACCTGCGGTCCCTCCATCACGGAGTGATTGAAACCACCCTCGGGTTCCAGCGACAGGAACAGGATCCGTGAGTCGACGGTGCCGCCGGCCTGCTCGACGAGCTCCAGCAACGACAGACCCCGCCAGCGGGCTCCGACGCTCCAGCCCTCGACGCAACTGATCGGGAACCTGGCCTCGTGGGCCGCGCGTGCGGCGAGCTCGGCCAGCGGCACCGCGTACGGCCGTGGTCCGACGACCTGCAGCTGCCAGTCGTCGGCCACGGCCAGCGTGGTGACGCCGGCCTGGTCGGCGGTGCGGTTGACCGGGACATTCTGCGGACCCGCCCGCCACTGCCGGACCGCGAGCAGCCCGACCGGTTCGAGCGGGGTCGCGGTCTGACCGACCGAGGTGAAGACAACCACGCCGACCCCGGCGCCGGCCGCGGCGAGCATCCCGCGACGCGACAGCCCAGGGGTCGGCGGATCGGCCAGCGTGCCGGCGTTGCTGTGCGAGTCGGGATTCTCGTTCCAGGGGATCTCGGTCAGCACGTCGGCCTCGGCGACCCGGGCCCGAAGCCCATAGACGATGTCGGGCAGTTTGACGCCGACGTGCAGCAGGACGGACCCCACCACGACGTAGCCCAGGAACCGGTGCACGTTCACGAAGTACCAGGGGAACGGATACCAGTTGAGGACGTTGAAAAACCCCGTCGTGACCTGGACCAGCGTGCTCGACACCAGAAGCGCCACGCTGGCGCGTTCGACCGCGTGGCGGAGCGAGCGCAGCGGCGGGAACCGGAAGAGGTTGGGATAGACGCTCCACAGCTTGAACAGCAGCAGCGGGATCGTCGCCGTGCCAGTCGCGACGTGGACACCCTGCGTCAGCCGATACCCCCAGATCGGTCTCGCCGGCGACGGCAACCACCGCCACGGCTCGTACTGGAAGTGACTGATCAGACCGGTGACGAACAACAGGACTATTGCGATGCCGAGCACCCGCCCGATCCGGGCGGTCACCGCGGTCGATCGAAGACTGCTGGAGAACCGCGGCCACCAGCCAGGACGCTCGGAAACCATGCTCGTCAGCCTCGTCCCATTTGAAGGGCCGGGGGCCGCCCCAGCGGTTACCGGTGGCTGACGTCCGACGGTCGGGTGGCGGCTGGAGCAGATGGCCTCACCACGTGGCCGCGGTCGGGCCGACCCGCCACTCGGCAGGTCTGGCCGCGAAGCAGGCGCGAGGGGACGGCCCGAGCGTCCGGGGAACGATGAGTGGGGTGAACGGAGCGCCAGGCGCGCACGGTCGTGACGGGACTACGCTAGGCCCGAAATGAGTATCAGTCTCGGCCTGCCCGCCCTCCCGCCTCCCGTCCTCGCCCCCCGCCGCAAGACCCGCAAGATCAAGGTGGGCAAGGTCGAGGTCGGGGGTGACGCCCCCATCAGTGTCCAGTCGATGACCACGACACTGACCTCCGACATCAACGCGACGCTCCAGCAGATCGCCGAGCTGACCGCGACGGGATGCGACATCGTCCGCGTCGCCGTGCCCAGCCAGGACGACGCCGACGCGCTCCCGGCCATCGCCCACAAGTCGCAGATCCCGGTGATCGCCGACATCCACTTCCAGCCCAAGTACGTCTTCGCGGCGATCGACGCGGGTTGTGCCGCGGTCCGGGTCAACCCGGGCAACATCCGCGCCTTCGACGACCAGGTCAAGGAGATCGCCCGGGCCGCCGGCGATCGCGGCACCTCGATCCGGATCGGCGTGAACGCCGGATCGCTCGACAAGCGGCTGCTGGCCAAATACGGCAAGGCCACCCCGGAAGCGTTGGTCGAGTCCGCGCTGTGGGAGGCGAGCCTGTTCGAGGAACACGGTTTCCGCGACTTCAAGATCAGCGTCAAGCACAACGACCCGGTGATCATGGTCCGCGCGTACGAGCTGCTGAGCGAGTCGTGCGACTACCCGCTGCACCTCGGCGTGACCGAGGCGGGCCCGGCCTTCCAGGGCACGATCAAGTCCTCGGTCGCCTTCGGATCGCTGCTGAGCAAGGGCATCGGCGACACGATCCGGGTGTCGTTGTCCGCCCCCCCGGTCGAAGAGGTCAAGGTCGGACTGCAGATCCTCGAGTCGCTGAACCTGCGACCTCGCCGGCTGGAGATCGTGTCCTGCCCGTCGTGCGGTCGGGCGCAGGTCGACGTCTACAAGCTGGCGGAGGAGGTCACGGCCGGTCTGGAGGGGCTGACCGTCCCGCTGCGGGTCGCGGTCATGGGCTGTGTGGTCAACGGACCGGGCGAGGCCCGCGAGGCCGACCTCGGGGTGGCCTCCGGCAACGGCAAGGGCCAGATCTTCGTCCGCGGCGAGGTGGTCAAGACGGTGAAGGAGTCCGACATCGTCGAGACCCTGATCGAGGAAGCCCTGCGGCTCGCCGAGTCCATGCCGGCCGGCGAGGGCGCGCCGTCGGTGAGCGTGAGCTGACCCATGGTCGCCGGTCCGAGGGCGCTGCCCGAGGTCGAGGGCGGCTCGGTGCGGGTGCTCACCCGAGCCGATCTGCCGTCTGCGATCCGGATTCTGGCCGCGCGACCGGTGGAGAACGTGTTCGTCGCCTCCCGCGTACGCGCCGCCGGGGTCGAGTCGGCCAGCCTGGGCTGCCCGGTCTGGGGCTATGAACGTGACGGCGTCCTCCGGGCCCTCTGCCACGCCGGCTCCAACCTGGTCCCCGTCAACGCCGACCGCGGTGCCGTCGCCGCCTGGACTGAGTTCGCCGGCCCCAACCGGATGTGCGCCTCGCTGCTGGGCCCGTCGGCCGTGGTGCTGGACCTGTGGCGGCGGCTCTCGGATCGCTGGGGCAGCAGCTGGGCCGACGTGCGTGAGGTCCGCGCCCACCAGCCGGTGATGGCGATGGACCACGACCCCCTGATCCCCGCCGACCGCCGCGTCCGCCGGATCACCCTCGACCAGTGGGACTGCTACACCGACGCCGCGATCAAGATGTACACCGAGGAGGTCGGCGTCTCGCCGCTCCAGGGCAACCCCGCCGGTTACCGCTTCTACGTCCGCCAGCTCATCACCTCGGGCCGCGCCTTCGGCATCGTCGAGAACGGCCGCGTCCTCTTCAAGGCCGACCTCGGCTCGGTCTCCGGCTCGGTCAGCCAAGTCCAGGGCGTCTGGCTCGACCCCGAACTCCGCGGTCGCGGCCTTGCCGCCCCCGCCATGGCCGCGGTCGTCACCCTCGCCCGCAAGATGGTCCCCACCGTCTCGCTCTACGTCAACGACTACAACGCCCCCGCCCGCGCCACCTACTTCCGCATCGGGATGAAGGAAGTCGGCGAGTTCGCCACCGTGCACTACTGAGTTTCGGGCCTGCGGCTCGCACCGCGGGCGGCTGCTGAGTCTGGGTTGCGGCTCGCACCCGCGGGCGGCTGAAGATCCGCACTTCCCTCGTCGCGCGTACGGCCGGAAAAGCGTTGGCCGTGCGCCCTCCTCAGTCCAGAGCGGATCGCCGCCCGCTAACGATGCTCGCCGCTACCGCCGGCGGGTGTGTTCGGAGCCTGCGTGAGGCGGTTCGGCGTTCAGGGTCGCGCTGATTGTCAGGCGTCGTACTGCTGGGCGGTCAGTGGAACCCGCACGAGCCGTCGAACAACGGCAGGTTGCACCCGGGAGCCTGACAGCGGTCCTGAGCCTTCACCGGCCGGGGGGCGCCGGTGGGTTGCGGCGGCAGCTCGACGGTCTTGACCCGCGCCGCCTGGTTGCGGCCCTGCGCTGATCGGCGGAATCCCTCGGCGGCGAGTGACTCCATCCGGCTCGCCCGCTCCGGGTCGGTCAAAGCAGCGAACGGCGCCCGGATGACCCAGCTCGAGGCGCTCTCCTTGGCCAGCACCAGCACCGGATCAGCCCCTTTCGACTGTCGGGCCAGTTCCGGATCGAGGTAGACCGACAGTCGGGTGCGGCCCACGTACACCGCCTTGTTCTTCCCGGCCGCCGACAACGATGCGTCCTTGTCATTGCCGGCGTCGGTGACGTCGATGCCGTCCCGCGTCGCCGACTCAAGGGCACGCCGCACGATCTCCCGAACTCCAGTCGGAACCGAAGCCCTCCGGTAGTGCTCTTCCAGATGTGCGTACACGTTGTCCTCTCGTTGGACGAGCCTCGCCCCCTCATGCTTACAGCGTCACCCGCCTGCTTTTCCCAGAGCCCGGCGTCAGACGACCCACCTCCGTCGGGCCCGAAGTCGCGGTTGCCCTGACTTCCGCCGACCGGCCCACCCCTTCGGTCGCGCGAGTCAGTCCACCGAACAGACCCGTCGGTGAAGGCGTCCGACGCGGAAGGAAACGGGTCGGCGGCGGTGGAGCGGCGCGGATAGGGTGCTCGGGTGATCACCCGCATGTCCCAGTACTTCGTCCGCACCCTGCGCGAAGATCCGGCCGACGCCGAGGTGCCGAGCCACCGCTGGCTGGTGCGCGCCGGATACGTACGCCGCGCGGCGCCGGGGATCTACTCGTGGCTGCCGCTCGGCTACCGGGTGTACCGCAAGGTCGAGGAGATCGTGCGCGAGGAGATGAACGCGATCGGCGCGCAGGAGGTGCACTTCCCGGCCCTGTTGCCGCGCGAGCCGTACGAGGCGACGGGCCGTTGGAGCGACTACGGCGACAACCTGTTCCGGCTGAAGGATCGCAAGGGCGGGGACTACCTGCTCGGCCCGACGCACGAAGAGATGTTCGCGCTGCTGGTCAAGGACTTGTACTCCTCGTACAAGGACCTGCCGCTGTACCTGTACCAGATCCAGACGAAGTATCGCGACGAGGCGAGGCCCCGGGCAGGGATCCTGCGTGGGCGCGAGTTCGTCATGAAGGACTCGTACTCCTTCGACATCGACGACGCCGGACTCGAGGCGTCCTACCAGGCGCATCGGGGCGCGTACATCAAGATCTTCGACCGGCTCGGCTTCGACTACGTCATCGTCCACGCCATGTCGGGGGCGATGGGCGGCTCGGCGAGCGAGGAGTTCCTGGCCATGGCCGAGAACGGCGAGGACACCTTCGTCCGCTCGCCGGGTGGGTACGCGGCCAATGTCGAAGCGGTGCGGATCGCGCCGTCCGAACCGATCCCGTACGACGACGCGCCGGCCGCGCACGTCGAGGACACGCCGAGTACGCCGACCATCGACACGCTGGTCGACCACGCCAACGCTGCGCTGCCACGAACGGACCGGGCCTGGACCGCGGCCGACACGCTGAAGAACGTCATCGTGATGGTCCGTGAGACCGACGGATCGCGGCACCCGCTGGCCATCGGTCTGCCCGGCGACCGCGAGGTCGACGCGAAGCGGCTCGCGGCGCAACTGGAACCGGCCGAGATCGAACCGTTCACCGAGGAGGACTTCGCGGACCATCCCGCGCTGGCCAAGGGCTACATCGGCCCGGGCGCGCTGGGGGAGGAGTCGGTGTCGAAGATCCGCTACCTCCTCGATCCTCGGGTGGTCAGCGGGACCGCGTGGATCACCGGTGCCGACCAGTCCGGCCGCCACGTCTTCGACCTGGTGTGCGGCCGCGACTTCACCGCCGACGGCGTGATCGATGTCGCCGAGGTGCGCGCAGGCGATCCGTCCCCGGACGGATCCGGTCCGCTCGAGTTGGCCCGCGGGATCGAGATGGGGCACATCTTCCAGCTCGGCCGTAAGTATGCCGACGCGCTCGGGCTCAAGGTGCTCGACCAGAACGGCAAGCTGGTCACCGTGACGATGGGTTCGTACGGGGTCGGCGTCTCGCGTGCGGTGGCCGCCGTGGCCGAGGGGACCTGCGACGCCAAGGGTCTGTGCTGGCCGCGGGAGATCGCGCCGTTCGACGTCCAGGTGGTGGCGACCGGCAAGGACGCCACCGTCCTCGAGGCGGCGACGAAGCTCGCCCAGGAGCTCGACGAGGCCGGCATCGAGGTGCTGCTCGACGACCGCAAGGCGAGCCCGGGGGTCAAGTTCGCCGACGCCGAGATCATGGGGATGCCGACCACGGTCGTCGTCGGCCGTGGTCTGGCCGACGGGGTGTTCGAGATCCGCGACCGCCGTACCGGTCGGGCCGAGAACGTCGCCGTCGAGGACGCGCTGGGTTTCCTCGTCGCGACCGTCCACGGTGACGCTCCCGTGATCGCGTAACTGCGGCTCCGTGGACGACCTGTCGACGCTGGTCATCGCGCTGCTGATCCTGGCGGCACTCGTGGCCGGCTGGGTCGACGCCGTCGTCGGGGGCGGTGGACTGATCCAGCTGCCCGCGCTGCTGATCGGCTTGCCGTCGGACACCCCGCCCGCCTCGATCCTCGGCACCAACAAGGTGAGCTCGGTCTGGGGGACCGCGACCAGTTCGCTGACGTACGCGCTGAAGATCCGGCCCGATTGGCGGACGATCATCCCGCTGGTCATCGGAGCGGCCGCGGGGTCGGCGGTGGGCGCCCAGCTCGCGCGTTACCTGCCCAAGGCGTACTTCACCCCGATCGTGTTGGCCGCACTGATCGTGGTCGGGGTGTACACCTGGCGGCGACCGGAGCTCGGGTTGGTCTCGGCCCGCAAGCACGACGGGCACGCGCACTACGGCCGGACCCTGGCGATCGGTCTCGGCGTCGGCGCGTACGACGGATTCCTCGGCCCCGGCACGGGGTCGTTCTTCGTGATCCTGCTGGTCGGTGTGCTCGGCTACGGCTTCCTCGAGGCCAGCGCCAAGGCCAAGATCGCCAACCTGGTCACGAACCTCGCGGCCATCACCGTGTTCGCGCTGCACGGGACCGTGTTGTGGCCGCTCGGCCTGATCATGGGCGCGGCCAACCTGGTCGGCGGACTGCTCGGCGCCCGGACCGCGATCAAGCACGGCAACACCTTCGTCCGCAAGGTCTTCCTGATCGTCCTGGCGGGACTCATCGTCAAGCTGACCTACGACACCGTCGTTCAGGTCGTCGCGCTGGCCTAGCCAAGCGCTCAGTGGGAGTAGCCGGGCCAGATCGGCAGTGGGGCGCCCCAGCGCCCGGCCCGGTCGACCGTGTCGTCGAGAATCTCGATCGCCTGTTCGCGGTCGTCGTCGCCGGCTGCGGCCACGAGTAGGCCGCCGAACGGTTGCAGCGCGACCAGCATCGACCGGATCAGGCGTTCTGCGCGGGCGGCGCTGGTTGGCCGGACCGACGGCGTGTAGGCCGGCTCGGCGGCGGGGATCTCGGCCTTGCGTCGGTTCAGCCACCGGATCAGCTCGTCGCGGGTCTTGCGGTGCTGCCGCAGCTCGGAGCGGGCCCGGTCGTACGTACCACCGAACCGCGACATCCGGCCCATGGCCAACTGGTAGCCGTAGACCACTGCATGCAGCTGGGCGACCAGCTGCTGGGTGGCCGCGGTGTCGGTCAGGACGGCGACGGGTTTCACCGCGTGCAGGGCGGCCAGAGCGGGCGGCGTGGTGTCGTCGGCCGCGCCGGCGAAGCCCGCGGCGGCAATCGACATCGAGGCCCAGAGCAGGGCGTCGGCGCCGGAGGATCCGAGCGCCGTACGCCGGTAGCGCCGGGCCGTCGCACGCTCGCGCTGGGCCAGCGTCGTCCGCGTGATCGCCGAGCCCGACGCCGTGGGCGGTGACGGGGGCACGTCGACCAGCGCGGACGCATGGGCACGGTGGGCGTCAGCGAGGTCGGCCAGCCACGCCCGGTTGGCCTTGGTGACCCCCGCTCGCCCGCGTACGGCGATGGCGAACGCGACCAGCTCCATCTCGAACACCGCCGCGCGGTCAGCCCCGGAGACGGTCGGTGGCGTCGACGGGCCGACCGTGGTGTCGCCGGTGGGTGTCGGGGTCGGTGACTGGCTCGGCTCGAGCACGGTGGGGTCGCTCAAAGTGCACCCACTGAGCCCGACCACGGCCGCGAGCGACGCTCCCGCGCCGAGCCGCAACACAGCGCGTCGGGAGGTGCGGGTCACCCGGAGAAGCTATCCCACGTCGGTCAGCGGACCCGGCCTCCGTCTCCCGGCGAGAACGCTCGGGGCGACGGATCGGCGGCGGATCGGCGGCGGATCGGCGGCGGGCCGAGCCCCGCTCGTACGGGTAAGCTTCCCCGATGCGCACTCAGCGGTGCGCGACAACTGATCGACACAATCGGATCACCACAATCGGATCACCACAATCGAATCGAAGGACTCGCCATGAAACAGACCCAGATCGCTGGGGTGCTCACCCCGGTCCTGGCCGAATTCGGGCTCGAGCTCGACGCACTCGAGATCCTGCCGGCCGGCAAGCGCCGGCTGCTGCGGGTCGTCGTCGACGGCGACGGACCGGACGGTCGGGGCCCGAACCTCGACGCGATCGCCGAAGCCAGCAAGGCCTTGTCGATCGCGCTCGACGAATCCGAAGCGGTGGGGGCCGCCGCGTACACGCTCGAGGTCTCCTCGCGCGGTATCGGGCGTCCGCTGACCCACCCGGGGCACTGGCGGCGCAACATCACGCGCCTGGTGACCGTGAACCTGAACGACGGTGACGTGGTCACCGGTCGTATCACCGAGTCCGATGACGACGGCGTCGACCTGGACATCGACCAGACGCAACGGCGGATCGCCTTCGCCGACATCACGAAAGCCCTGATCCAGGTGGAGATGAACCGCCGCGAGCAGAGCGAGGACGAGGAGATCTGATGGACATCGACATTTCTGTGCTGCGGTTGCTCGAACGCGAGAAGGACATCCCCTTCGAGGTGCTGGCCAAGGCCATCGAAGAGGCCCTGCTCACCGCGTACGCGAACACCGAGGGCTCTCAGCCCGGTGCCCGGGTGGAGCTCAACCGCAAGACCGGCCGGGTCAACGTGCTGGTTCCCGAACGCGACGACGACGAGAAGGTGATCGGGGAGTACGACAACACCCCCGAGGGCTTCGGCCGCGTCGCCGCCACGACGGCCCGCTCGGTCATCATGCAGCGACTGCGCGATGCCGAGGACGAGCAGAAGTACGGCCACTTCGCCGGCGTCGAGGGCGACATCGTCTCCGGCGTCGTCCAGCAGGGGAGCGACACCCGTACGGTGCTGGTCGACCTCGGCAAGATCGAGGCGATCATGCCGCTGGCCGAGCAGGTCCCGGGGGAGCGCTACGTCCACGGCAACCGGATCCGCGTCTACGTCGTGGCCGTGCGCCGTGATCTGCGCGGGCCCCAGGTCGTCGTTTCGCGGACCCACCCCGGTCTCGTCGAAAAGCTGTTCAAGCTCGAGGTCCCTGAGATCGCCCAGGGCGTCGTCGAGATCAAGGCGGTCGCCCGCGAGGCCGGCCACCGTTCGAAGATCGCGGTGATCAGCAACCACAAGGACGTCAGCGCCAAGGGTGCCTGCATCGGCCCGATGGGGCAGCGGGTCCGCGCGGTGATGCACGAGCTGAACGAAGAGAAGATCGACATCATCGACTGGTCCCCCGAGGGTGCCCGCTTCGTCGGCAACGCGCTGTCCCCGGCCAAGGTCCACTCGGTCACCGTCGTCGACGCCACCGCCCGCTCCGCCCGGGTCATCGTCCCGGACTACCAGCTGTCGCTGGCGATCGGTCGCGAAGGCCAGAACGCCCGCCTCGCCGCCCGCCTCACCGGCTGGCGGATCGACATCCGCTCGGACACGGCCCCGCCGGCCTGACTCCGTCGGGGGCTTCGGTGGAGCCTGACTCGTGGGGAGGGTTCGTTTCCCGGCAGCTGCCGGGAAACGAACCCTTTTTCGCGTTCCCCGGGGTCGTTCGCCGGCACGTGCCGAGAGACGTGCCCCCGCCAGCTGGAGGCCAGACCCAGCCGCAACTCAGGACAGCGCGGAGCCCCACGAGGTCGACGCCCCGGCCGGGGCCAGTGATCGCGGTACGCCGGAGTCGTCGCGGGCCGAGGCCGGGAGCAACGACGCAGGAACGTCCTGGTACGAGACGCCACGCAGGAAGCGGGTGATGGCAGCGGTGCCGACCGACGTTCCACCGCTGGTGGTCGCCGGCCAGGGGCCGCCGTGTTCCATCGCGGGAGTCACGGAGACGCCGGTGGGCCAGCCGTTCACGATGACCCGGCCGCTGTGCTGGGCGAGCACGCCGACCAGGGCGCGGACCTCGTCGCCGGCTTCGCCGTCGGCCAGTTGCACGGTCCCGGTCAGCGAGCCCTCGAACAGCTCGCCGGCCACCCCCGCCAGGTCGGCATCGGGACCGTAGGTGACCAGGATGGCCAGCGGCCCGAAGCACTCTTCGCGGAGGACCTCGTGCTGCCGCACCAGCTCGAGATCGGCCACGACCAGAGTCGGGGTGGCCCAGCCCTGCCCGTCGGCATCGAAACGGAGATCGCCGGCCACCAGGGTCTGCACCCCGGGGACGGCCAGGATCGCGGCCCGTCGGTCGCGGTAGCCCGCGGCGATCCGCGGGTCGAGCAGCCGGTGCTCGGGGACGGCGACGGCCGCCTCGGTCACCGTCGCGTCGAGCCCGTGCTCGGCCGGCAAGAAGATGAGCCCGGGCTTGGTGCACAGCTGTCCGGCCGAACCGGACACGCTCGTGACCAGGGCCTTCGCTAGATCGGTGCCGCGTTCGGCAATGGTTGCAGCGGTCACGAAGACCGGGTTGACGCTCCCCAGTTCGCCGAAGAACGGCATCGGGGCCGGCCGGGCTGCAGCCAGATCGGCCAGGAACCGCCCACCCCGGGTCGAACCGGTGAAGGCGCCCGCCCGGATCAGCGGGTGCTGGACCAGTGCCGCGCCCGCAGCCTCCCCTTCGACCAGTTGCAGCACGTGCTCAGGCAGCCCGGCTTCGACCAGGGCCTGCGAGACCACCGCCGCCGTACGCCGGGACAGCTCCGGGTGGCCCGGGTGCGCCTTGACGATTACCGGACACCCGGCCGCCAGGGCCGCGGCGGTGTCGCCACCGGCGACCGAGAAGGCGAACGGGAAGTTGCCGGCGGCGAAATTGATCACCGGACCGACCGGGACCAGGATCCGCCGCAGCTCGGGTCGCGGCCCGATCGCGAAGTCGGGATCGCGCTCGTCGACCCGCAGGTCGAGGAACGACCCGTCGGCGACGACCTCGGCGAACAGCCGGAGCTGGACCCGGGTGCGCTTGAGCTCGCCGGTCAAGCGGGCCGTCGTCAGCCCGGTCTCGGTGGCGGCCAGTGCGATGAGCTCGTCGGCCGCCGCCTCGAGGGCATCGGCAGCGGCCAGCAGACCGGCCGACCGCACGCCCAGGTCCAGGGCCGCGTACGCGGTCGCGGCCTCGGTGGCGCGGCGGGCGATCAGGTCAACGTCAACGTCAGTCACAGGTACAGGTCCTTGGGAAGAGAACGCGGCGTCAGAAGATGAAGCCGGTGGGGAACGGGTCGGTCGGGTCGAGCACGTACTGGCTGAAGCCGCTCACCCAGGCGCGGCCGGTGATGGTCGGGATGACCGCCGGGATGCCGGCGACGTCGGTCTCGGCGATCAGTCGGCCGACGAAGTGCCCGCCGATGAACGACTCGTTGATGAAGTCGGTGTCGAGGCCCAGTTCACCGCGGCCCCACAGCTCGGCCATCCGCGCCGACGTACCGGTGCCGCACGGCGAGCGGTCGAACCAGCCCGGGTGGATCGCCATCGCGTGCCGCGAGCGCTGGGCGTCCGAACCCGGGGCGATGAACTCCACGTGGTGGCAGTGGTCGGTCCCGCCGATCAGCGGGTGCCTGGGCGGCGCGGTGGTGTTGATGGCGTCCATGATGGCGAGCCCGGCGCGCGAGGATGTCGTCCTGCCGGTCCCGGTCGAACGGCAGACCGACGTCATCGAGATCGACCATCGCGTAGAAGTTGCCGCCGAAAGCCAGGCTGTAGGGCACCGTCGCCGTATCCGGGCACCGCGATGACCTGGTCGAGCCGGTCGACGAAGCTCGGCACGTTCTCGATGGTCACCGACTCGGCGTGTCCGTCCTTGACCGACACCCGAGCGATGACCAGACCGGCCGGTACGTCGAGCCGGATCGTGGTCACCGGTTCGACGACCTCGACCATGCCGGTCTCGACCAGCACCGTCGCTGCGCCGATCGTGCCGTGCCCGCACATGGCCAGGCAGCCCGGAGGCCTCGATGTAGACGATGCCCCAGTCGCAGTCGTCGCGCGTCGGCGGCTGCAGGATCGCGCCGCTCATCGCGGCGTGCCCGCGCGGCTCGTTCATCAGCCACTGCCGCAGATGATCGAGATGCTCCATGAAGTAGAGCCGCTTCTCGTTCATCGTCGCGCCGGGGATGACGCCGACCCCGCCGGTGACGACGCGGGTCGGCATCCCCTCGGTGTGCGAGTCGACGGCGGTGACCATCCGGGAGAACTTCACGACTCAGATCCTGTCAGGTGGCAGTCGCCTCCCGGCACGTGCCAGGAAACGACTTCGGAGGAGACATCGGAGGAGGGGTTCGTTTCCCGGCACGTGCCGGGATGCGGGGGTTGCGGCGAGGTCGTCGCCGCTGCCGGGAAACGACCCCCTCGCCCGAGCCCGAGCCCGCGCCGCACCCGCCCACGAGAGACCCGCGCAGACCCGCGTCAGCGGCGAGCGGCGACGAAGTCGAGCGCCTTGCGGGTGTCGCGCTCGACCAGGGCTGCCTGCTCGGGGCTGAGGGGGCCGCGCGGCGGGCGGGTCGGGCCGCCGTAGCTCTGCCCGGCGATGTCGATCGAGAGCTTGATGGCCTGGACGAACTCGGTGCGCGAGTCCCAGCGGAAGACCGCAACGAGCGCCTCGTAGATCGCCTTGGCGTCCTCGAGCTTGCCGGCCTGGACCAGGTCGTAGATCTCGACCGCTTCGCGCGGGAAGGCGTTCGGGTAGCCGGCGAACCAGCCGGTGGCCCCCATGACCAGGGCCTCGAACAGCAGGTCGTCGGCGCCGGCGATCACGTCGATGTCGCAGAGTTCCTTGATCTCCAGGACCCGGCGGATGTCGCCGGTGAACTCCTTGATGGCCACGACGTTCTCGAACTGGGCGATCTCGGCGACGATGTCGGGGGTCAGGTCGACCTTGGTGTCGAACGGGTTGTTGTAGGCCATGATCGGCAGGCCGACCTCGTTGACCCGGCGGTAGTGCTCGATGACCTCGGCGCGGTTGGCGCGGTAGAGGGTCGGCGGCAGCAGCAGCACGCCGTCGGCGCCGTCCTCCTCGGCGATCTCGGCCCACTTGACGGCCTGGTGCCAGCCGACGCCGTGGACGCCGGCGACGACGAGGCCGCGGTCGCCGACGGTCTCGACGGCGACCTGGACGACCTTGCGGCGCTCCTCGTCGGTCAGCGAGGAGTACTCGCCGAGCGAGCCGTTGGGGCCCGACACCGCGGCAGCCGTTGCTGATCAGGAAGTCGCAGTGCTCGGCGAACTTGTCGTAGTCGACGGCCAGCCCGGCCGGCGCGCCGGCGTCTTCCTTGAACGCCAGGGTGGTGGCGACGATGACGCCGCCGAGGTCGAAGGTCTTGCTCATGACGTGGCTTCCTTCTCCGTCGCGAGGACGGGTGTGGTGGGAACGATGGTGGTCTGGAGGGGTGACGTCGTTGGGATGGCCGGGGGCTGGACGGGCGTGGTGGGAACGGTGGCGAGTTCGCCGAGCCGGATGGGCGCGGCGATCGGTCGTTGGTCGGAGCCGGCGCCGCTGGTCGGTGCGCAGTCGAGGAGGTCCTCGACCGTACGACCGCAGATCCGGCCCTGGCACGGGCCGAGGCCGGCCCGGGTGGTGAGCTTGAGCGAACGCAGTCCGGCGTCCGGGGTCTGGGCGGCGATCGCTCGGAGTCGGCCGCAGGTGACCTCCTCGCAGCGGCAGACCAGGGTCTCGTCGTCGACCCAGTCCGACCAGCCGGAGCCGATGCCGTGCGCGGCCTCGATCCGGGCGGCGAAGCCGGACATCCGCTTCCGGGTCCGGCGGGCACCGCGTACGCCGCGGTCGTCGAGCGACCCGCCGGCCGCGACGTGCCCCGCCAGCGTGCCTTCGGCCAGCGCGGCGTCGGCTCCGCCGATGGCGGTGATCTCGCCGGCCGCGAACACCCCGGGTACCGAGGTCTGCTGAGCTTCGTCGACCGCGACGAACCGCTGTTCGGTCAGCGCGCAACCGGCCGCCACGGCCAGCTCGAGCCGGGGCGTGAACCCGTGGCTGACGCAGACCGCATCGACGTCGACCTCGTACGCGGTGCCCGGGATCGGCCGCCAGTCGGCGTCGACCCGGGCGATGGTGACGGCCTCGACCCGGTCGGTCCCGCGCGCGCTGATCACAGCCTGACCAGGGCGGTAGGGGATCCGGTGACGGGCCTGGTGTGCCGCGTAGCCGCCGAGTTCGCGGGCCTTGCCGGCCGAGCCGAGCAACTGCCACGGCTTGGCCAGCCAGCCGCGCGCCAGGTGGCCGATCGGGCCGGCTTCGAGCACGGCGACCACCTCCGCCCCGCTGATCGACAGTGATTCCGCGACCGGCAGCAGGAACGGACCGGCCCCGGCGACGAGGACCCGACGACCGAGCGGCAGCCCTTCGGCCTTCGCGATCGCTTGCGCCGCTCCGGCGGTGTAGACCCCGGGGAGGTCCCAGCCGGGGAACGGCAGGGTGCGGTCGTGGGCGCCGGTGGCCAGCACCAGGGCGTCGGGGGTGAAGTACCGCGTTTCCCGATCGACACCGTCGATCGGACCGATGACCGTGTGGACGACCGGGCCGGGCTCGATGGCCCAGACCTGAGCCCCGGTCAGCACCGTGCAGGCCGGGTCGTTCAACACGGTGTCGCGGAGCCCGGTGAAGGTCGACCAGCCGTGCTGCAGCCGCTGATCGCCCAGTCCGTGTCGCCAGTACTGTCCGCCGAGCTGACCCGATCCGTCGAGCACGGTGACCGCAGCCCCCTGCGTAAGCGCGGCAGCCGCTGCAGCCAAGCCTGCCGGGCCCGCACCGATGACGAGGACGTGTCCTGTGGGGGGACGACCTCCGACACGATCCGCTGAAGCCACGCCGCTGGCGCTCCGCGCATCCGTTGGGTCTTCGCTGCCCAGGCTCATGACTGGGTCTCCACGACATCGCCGTCGCCGGCGGGGCGCTGGCAGGCGCGGACATCGGGTGTCCCGTTGACCGTGACCAGGCAGTCGTAGCAGACGCCGATCCCGCAGAACAGCCCGCGCGGCCGGGCGTGGGCTCGGGTGGTCCGCCAGGTGCGGATGCCGGCACCGAGCAACACGCCGGCCACGGTCTGACCGGGGGTGCCGGTCACGGTGCGACCGTCGATGTCGAGGTTCATGTCGCCTCCAGGTGGGTGGCCAGGCTGGGCCGGTCGAGTTGGAACGGAGCGGGGTCGAGACGGGGCGTGAGCCCGAGCAATTGGGCGGCGAGCAACTCCCCCGTGACGGCGGACAGGCCGATGCCGGCACCCTCGTGGCCCGTCGCGTGCCACAGCCCGGGCATGCGGGGGTCGGGGCCGATCACCGGAAGGTGATCGGGCATGTAGGGCCGGAAACCCGCGTACCCGCGGATGACGTTGATCCCGGACAGGAACGGGAAGAGCCCGATCGCCTTGGCGGCCAGTTCGCGCAGCACGGTGGCGCGGACCTGCGGGTCGAAGCCGACCTGCTCGCGGCTGGATCCGATCAGCACGGTCCCGCCCTGGGTGCTCTCCACCACGCTCGAGGTCTGCAGTGCGGCATCGGCCGACTGGGTCGCGGCGAAGTAGTCCCCGTCGTAGACCTTGTGGAAGACCCGACGACGCATCGGGCTGGTGACCAGGATCATCCCGCGCCGGGGCCGGACGGGCAGCACCACGCCCACCCGGTCGGCCACCATCCCCGACCAGGGGCCGGCGGCGATGATGACGATGTCGGCGGCGATCTCGCCGGCCGAGGTCAGCAGTCCGCAGAGTCGGCCATCGGGCCGGCGTACGCCGCCCGTCACCTCGACCCCGCGACGGACGATCGCACCGCGCAGCCGCGCCGAGGCGAGCATGGCCTCGGTGGCGAGGACCGGCTGCAGCTGGGCATCCTCGGGGTAGTGCACGGCGCCGGTCAGTGTCGTCGTCAGGTCGGGTTCGAACGCCCGGGCCTCATCGGGGTCGAGCGGACGGGCGTCGATCCCGGCGGCCCGCTGGTTCGCGGCGAAGTCGAGCAACCCGGCCAGGCCGGGCTCGGTGGTGGTGACGACGATGCCACCCTTCGGCTCATACTCGATACCCGGGAAATCCGCACCGAGCTCGGCCCGCAGCTCGGCGGCGACGGCGGGCCAGGTGGCGACAGCGGCGCGGGCGAGCTCGAGCTCGGGACCGGGGGCCTTGTCGGAGACGAGCAGATTGCCCTCGCAGGCGGCGCTGGTGCCCGAAGCGGTGGTGCCGCGCTCGAGGACGGTGACCGAATGTCCGTGTCCCGCGAGACTGCGAGCGCAGGCGGCGCCGATGATTCCAGCCCCCACGATCAGCACATCTGGCATCTCAGCTCCTTATCAGTGATGTGTAACATATTACTGGGAGCGTTCGAGACGCAAATCGTCTCCAGCCTCATTCCGGACGCCCCGCCCACCAGCCGATGGTGTGCCCGATGTGGCGATGCATCAGGGCCCGGGCGGCGGGGCCGTCGCCGGCGCTCAAGTGGTCGAGCAACTCGTGGTGCTCGGCGGACGATTCGGCGAGCCAACCGCTCTTGGCCAGCGCGGCCACGCCAACCAGCCGGGCTCGCGACCGGAGCCCGCCGATCACCTCGACCAGCACCGGGTTGCCCAGCAATCCGGCCAACCGGAGGTGGAACTCGCGGTCGGCGGCCACGTAGCCGACCGTCTCCCAGGTCCGGGCGGTCTCCACGATCGTCTCGGCCAGTTCGCGCAGACCGGCCAGCTCGGAGGCGGGGAAGCACCCGGCCAGCTGTTCCATGGCCGGCGGCTCGAGCAGCTGGCGGACCTCGGCGATCCGCCGGAGCGCATCGGGGGACACCTCGGTCACCCGGAAGCCCTTGTTGCGGACCGACTCGACGAACCCGCGGCTCTCCAGCTCGAGCACCGCCTCGCGCACCGGGGTGGCCGAGACCTCGAACTGGGCGGCCAGGGTGGGGACGGTGATCATCGTCCCGGGCGCGAGCTCGCCGGTGACGATGGCGGCGGTCAACGCCTCCTCGACATGGGCGCGCAGGTTCCGACGCTGCTCCACCGGACGGATCTGTTGGGTCATCGAGGCTGACCATATAAGCAGTGGGCCGGACGACGGTTCGCCCTCGGTCGTGCCGAGCGACTAACCTGGGATCGTGGCCGATCCTGTCCGCACGTGCGTGGGTTGTCGCGAGCGGGCACCGAAGGCGCAGCTGGTCCGGATGGTCTGGGATGGTCGACTCGTCGTCGACTCCGCCCAGTCCCGCCCGGGTCGGGGCGCTTACCTGCATCCGGATCGGCGATGCATCGATCAAGCGATACGTCGACGTGCCGTCGGCCGGGCTCTGAGGGTCGGTCACACGTCGCTCGACGTGTCCGACTTAGACGAACTGGCTCCCGGCGCGTAGAGTGATTGACCGCGTTCAAACGATCAGAAAGTGGGCTCACGCTCATGACCCCTCGATGAGAATTTCTCAATGAGCATCACCGGTAACTAACTGGTCCGTACGCACTCAGGCGCGGACCGCCAACAAGGAGAGCAGTGCCAAAGGTCCGTGTCTACGAGCTAGCCAAAGAGCTCGGAGTCGAGAGCAAGACCGTCCTCACGATGTTGAAGGACATGGGCGAGTTCGTCCGGTCGGCGTCTTCCACAGTGGAAGCCCCCGTCGAACGTCGCCTCAAGGAAAAGCTGGCGAACGATCCGCCCGCGGCCAAGAAGTCCGGTCGTCGCCCGGGTGTCCCGGGTGTACCGCAGCCCCAGCCCGGCGCTCCGCGTCCGGCCGAGGTACGTACGCCGCAGTCCTCCGCCCCGAGCGCCTCCAGTAGCGCGCCCGCCACCGCTCCGAACCGGTCGGTGCCCTCCGCGCCGACCCGGAGCGCGTCCCCGAGTCCGTTCAAGCCCGGCCCCAACGGCGGCCAGCCCGTCGCTCAGCCGCAGGTCCCGGCCGCCACCGCGCCGGTACCCGCCGCCGCAGACCCGGTCAGCCAGGCTCCGGCCCCCAGCGCACCCGCCACTACGCCGGCCGCCCCGGTCGCTCGCACCGAGCGTCCCGGTCCGGCGGCGTCGACGGACGCGCGTCCGGCCGATCCGCAGGCCCCGGTGGCTCGTTCGGAGTCCTCGGCTCCGGGCACCTCGTCGGCTCCGGCCGCCCGTGGCCCGCAGCCCGGACCCGCGCGTACGCCCGGACCGCGTCCCAACGCACCGCGAGCTCCGGGTCAGACCCCGCCGTCGGCGCGTTCCGGCGACACCGATCCGACCGCTCCCGGCCAGGGCGCGCCCGGCCAGTCCACTCCGGGTCAGGCCGCTCCGGGTCAGCCGGGTCCGCGTCCGCGCCCCGGGTCGACGGGCGGTCTGCCGGGTGGCGGTCCGCGCGACCGTCGGACCGGCACCCCGCGGCCGGGTAACAACCCGTTCTCGTCCTCCCAGGGCATGGGCCAGGCGCGTCCGCCGCGGCCTGCCGCCGCTGGTGGCGCTCCGACCCCGGGCACCGATGCGGCTCGTCCGGGTGGACCTCGTCCCCCCGCCGGCCGTGGACCGGTCCCCGGTGCTCGTCCGGGCGGAGTTCCGGGCATGCCCCGGCCCAACCCCGCGATGATGCCCCGTCAGGCGTCCGGTCAGCTCGGCGGTCCCGCCGCCGGTCCGGGTGCTCGTGGTCGCGGTGCTCCCGCCGGCGGTCGCGGTCGTCCCGGTGGTCCCCCCGGTGCGGGTGGTCCCGGTCGTCCCGGTGGCGGCGGCCCCGGCGGTCCGCCGTCGGGTCGCGGTGGTCGCGGCGGTCGCGGTGGCACCCAGGGTGCCTTCGGCCGCGCCGGTGGCCCGGTGCGTCGTGGTCGCAAGTCGAAGCGGCAGCGTCGTCAAGAGTTCGACCAGATGCAGGCACCGGAGATCGGTGGCGTACGCGTCCGGCAGGGCGATGGGTCGACGGTCCGACTGGCTCGTGGCGCGTCGCTGACCGACCTTTCCGAGAAGATCAATGTCGACGTGTCGAACCTGGTCCAGGTGCTGTTCAACCTGGGCGAGATGGTCACCGCCACCCAGACCGTGTCCGAGGACACCCTCCAGGTGCTGGCCGGCGAGCTCAACTACAAGATCGAGGTCGTGTCCCCCGAGGACGAGGACCGCGCTCTGCTGGAGAGCTTCGACATCGAGTTCGGCGAGGACGAGGGTGGCGAGGAGGACCTCGCGGCCCGTCCGCCGGTCGTCACCGTCATGGGTCACGTCGACCACGGCAAGACGAAGCTGCTCGACGCGATCCGTAAGACCAACGTCGTCGCCGGCGAGGCCGGTGGCATCACCCAGGCGATCGGCGCCTACCAGGTGGCGACCGAGGTCGACGGCAACGAGCGCAAGATCACCTTCATCGATACCCCGGGTCACGAGGCGTTCACCGCCATGCGTGCTCGTGGTGCGAAGTCGACCGACATCGCGGTCCTCGTGGTGGCGGCGGACGACGGTGTGATGCCGCAGACCATCGAGGCGTTGAACCACGCTCTCGCGGCCGAGGTCCCGGTTGTCGTCGCGGTCAACAAGATCGACCGTGAAGGCGCCGACCCGGTCAAGGTGCGCGGTCAATTGACCGAGTACGGCCTGGTTCCCGAGGAGTACGGCGGCGAGACGATGTTCGTCGACGTCTCCGCGATCACCGGTGTCGGGTTGGAAGAGTTGCTCGAAGCGGTCATCCTGACCGCGGACGCCGCGCTCGACCTGCGCGCCAACCCGGACATGGACGGTCAGGGCGTGGCCATCGAGGCCCACCTCGACAAGGGCCGCGGCCCGGTCGCGACCGTCCTGGTCCAGCGCGGCACGCTGCACGTCGGCGACTCGATCGTGGCCGGTACCGGTTACGGCCGGGTCCGGGCGCTGCTCGACGACCACGGCAACAACGTCGACGAGGCGCCGCCGTCCTTCCCGGTCCAGGTGCTCGGCCTCACGGCCGTGCCCGGTGCGGGGGACAGCTTCATCGTCGTCGACGACGACCGGATGGCCCGGCAGATCGCCGAGCGTCGGGCGTCACGGCTGCGGATGGCGGCCCAGGCGGCCGGCACCCGCCGCAAGACGCTGGACCAGCTGTTCGATCAGCTCGAGCGGGGCGAGGAGCAGGAACTGCGCCTCATCCTGAAGGGCGATGGAGCGGGTTCGGTCGAGGCGCTGGAGGACGCACTCGCCAAGATCGATGTCGGCGACGAGGTCAGCCTGCGGGTCATCGACCGCGGTGTCGGTGCGATCACCGAGACCAACGTCAGCCTGGCGGCCGCCTCCAACGCGGTCATCGTCGGCTTCAACGTCCGCCCGCAGGGCAAGGCGACGGAGCTGGCTGACCGTGAGGGTGTCGACATCCGCTACTACTCGGTGATCTACTCCGCGATCGATGAGATCGAGGCGGCGCTCAAGGGCATGCTCAAGCCGATCTACGAGGAAGCCATCCTGGGGCAGGCGGAGATCCGCGAGATCTTCCGTTCGTCGCGGGCGGGCATCATCGCCGGCTGCATGGTCATCGACGGCACGATCCGACGCAACTCCAAGGCGCGTCTGCTGCGTGACGGAGTGGTCATCCACGAGAGCTCGATCTCCTCGCTGCGTCGCGAGAAGGACGATGTCACCGAGGTCCGCGAGGGCTTCGAGTGCGGTGTGACGGTGAACAACTACTCCGACATCCGTACCGGCGACATCATCGAGACCTTCGAGATGCGCGAAAAGCCGCGTAACTGATCGTCCGGCGCGGCCTTACCATTGGTTGTTTCCTAACCGATGGTAAGGCCGCGTTGTGGTGGTGGGGGAATGGCCGGCGCTCAGTTGGGAATCGCTGGATTGGGTCAGCCGCGATCCCGAGTCCCGCCGCGCCCAGCGGCCTACGGCCCCCTCGATGGTGAATTCGGGCGGCTGGCCGCCCCGTTCGTCTCGATCCTGCTCCGCTACCAGGTCGACGCGGTGCTGGAGGCGCTCGACTCCTTCGCCCAACGGTCGCGCCGCGGTCGGGGCGGATCCGGCTGAATGCGGCTCAATCCGGCGCGGACGACGAACTGTAGGCGTCGCCGACCCAACTACAGTGGCGCGCATGGCAACACCGCGCAACCTCAAGTTGGCCGACCAGATCAAGGTCATCGTCGCCGAGATGCTGGAACGGCGGATCAAGGATCCCCGGCTCGGTTTCGTCACCGTCACCGACGTCCGGCTGACCGGTGACAACCGCGAGGCCACGGTCTTCTACACCGTGTACGGCTCGGAGGGCGACCAGGCCGGCACGGCCGCCGCCTTGACCTCGGCCAGCGGCCTGATCCGCTCGCAGGTCGGCAAGCAGCTCGGAATGAAGTTCACCCCGACCGTGGCGTTCGTGCTCGACGCGGTCCCCGAGACCGCCAAGCAGATCAACGACCTGCTGGCTCGCGCCAAGGCCGTCGACGCCCGCGTCGCCGAGCAGGCCGTCGGAGCCGTGTACGCGGGCGAGCCGGACCCCTACAAGCACCCCGAGGACGAGCCGGACGACGAGCGCTGAGGTGGTTCCTTCCGGTCTGGTGATCGTCGACAAGCCGGCCGGTTGGACCTCGCACCAGGTGGTGGGGCGGATGCGCCGGCTCGCCGGCACCCGCAAGGTCGGGCACGCCGGCACGCTCGATCCGATGGCCACCGGCGTACTGGTCATCGGGGTCGAGCGGGCCACCCGGCTGCTGGGTCATCTGATGCTGACCTCGAAGACCTACACCGCGACCATCCGGCTCGGGGTCTCGACCCTCACCGACGACGCCGAGGGCGACGTGACTGCACGTACGCCGGTGCCCGAGCTGTCCGTCGACGAGATCGAGACTGCCCTCGAGCCGCTGCGCGGTGACATCCTCCAGGTGCCCACCGCGGTCTCGGCGATCAAGGTCAACGGGGTGCGCTCGTACGCCAGGGTCCGGGCGGGGGAGAGCGTCGAGCTCGCCGCCCGGCCGGTCAGGGTCGCCCGACTCGAGGTCGTGGATCGACGTGATCGAAGCGACGAGGGCAGCGCGGTGGTCGATCTCGATGTCGAGGTCGACTGTTCCTCGGGCACCTACATCCGCGCGCTGGCCCGCGATCTCGGCGCGGGGCTCGGCGTCGGCGGTCACCTGACCGCACTCCGGCGTACCCGGGTCGGTCCGTACGACCTCAGCCGGTCCAGGACGATCGAGCAGGCCGAGGACGACCTCGGGCTGATCCCGATCGCCGACGCCGCACGCGTCACCTTCTCGTCGGTCGACATCAGCGAGGAGCAGGCCATCGCGGTCCGCTACGGCCGCCGCCTCCCCGGGCTCGCGCTGCCCGACTCGCCGACCGCACTCTTCGATCCGGTCGGTGACTTCCTGGCCCTCTACGAACCCCACGGTGACGAGGCCAAGCCGGTCGCGGTCTTCACCACCTGATCGATCCAGTCAGCCAAGCCGGCCTGCCTTCAGGCCCGGCTCGGGAAGTCGGCGATGATGATCTTCTTCATGGTCATCATGGCGGCGTAGTCCTCCGGCGCCAGATCGGCGTCCATCCCCTTCGGGGCGATCTGCCAGCTGAATCCGTACGCGTCCTTGCACCAGCCACACGCCTCGGCCTCGGGAACGGTCGAGAGCCGCTCCCAGAGCCGGTCGATCTCGGCCTGGTCCTCGCACTCGATCAGCAGCGACAGTCCTTCGTTGAAGTCGAAGTCGTGCGGCGCCGGCGAGTCCATCGCCGTGAACCACTCCTGGCCCACGGCGAACTCGCTGAACATCAGCGAGCCGGCCGCGGCCGCCCCGGTCTGCTCGGGCCAGCGCGCGACGTTGCCGATGCGTGCGTCGTCGAACAGCGAGGTGTAGAAGGTGATCGCCTCCTCCGCCCGGTTGGTGTTGGCATTGGCGAACATCAGCGACGGGATGACGAACGGCCGCGGCTCACCGGCGGGGTTGGTGAGGATCAGCTGCCAGGACACGCCGAACCGATCCTGCACCCAGCCGTAGTGCTCGCTGAACGGGTAGCTGCCCAACTCCATCAAGACCTTGCCGCCGTCGGACAGGCGGTCCCACACCTCGTCGAGACGCTGCTCGGCCTGGTCGTCGAAGGTCGGATCGAAGTTGACCATGAAGGACAGCATCGGGTTCGGAGTGAATTCATCGCCGGCGTTGATCGTCATCATCCGGAAGCCGCGGATCGCGAATTCGATTATCAGTACCTGTCCGGCCATCGCGGCCTGGAAGTCGAGCAAACCCTCGGCCGGATAGCGCGACCGGCTCAGTTCGACGGTGTCGGGGAAGGCCGACCGGTAGAAGTCGACCACCTCCTCGGCGTTGCCGTTGCACCAGATGGTGGGCACGATTTTCTGATCGGTCACGACGCTTCGTCCTCCTTGGTTGTCAGCACCCTAGACACCAGCACTGACTCCGGCCAGCCCCCGGACTCATCGCCGAACGCCGGTTCGCCGACCGATCGGGTGGTAACTTGCGCCCCGTGGTGATCGACGCACGGCCGGTGGTGGTGATCGGCAATTTCGACGGCGTGCACCGCGGCCACACCGCGCTCCTGCAGACTGCCCGTGCGGCCGAACCCGACGCACCGCTCGTGGTGGTCACCTTCTGGCCGCACCCGATGTCGGTGATCCGGCCCGATCAGACCCCGATGTTGCTCACCTCGCTCGAACGGCGCAAGGAACTCCTGCACGCGGCCGGGGCCGATGACGTGGTCGTCGTCGACTTCACCCCCGAGCTCGCCCAGTGGAGTCCGGCGCAATTCGTCGACCAGGTGCTGCGCCCCCTTCACCCCCGGCGGGTCGTGGTGGGGGAGAACTTCCGGTTCGGTTTCCGGGCCGCCGGCACCGTGGCGGTACTGCAGGAACTGAGCCGCGGCGAGTTCGTCGTCCAGCCGCTCGCCCTGGTCACCGACGGCGCCCAGCCCAGCTCCTCGACGCTCGTTCGGCAGGCCGTGACCGAGGGCGACTTCGGCCGCGTACGCGAACTCTGCGATCACCCGTTCCGGTTCTCCGGGGTGGTGGTCCAGGGGGATCAGCGTGGTCGCGAGCTCGGCTTCCCGACCGCCAACGTGCGTGTCTCGCCCGGCATGGCGGTCCCGGCCGACGGGGTGTACGCCGGCTGGGTCACCCGGCTCGACCAACCCGACGCCGAGCGCTGGCCGGCCGCGATCTCGGTCGGGACCAATCCGACCTTCGACGGGATCGAACGCCGCGTCGAGTCCTACGTCCTCGACCGTGACGACCTCGAGCTCTACGGCGTACGCATCGCCGTCGACTTCTACGCCCGCCTCCGGGGTCAGGTGAAGTACGCCGGGCTGGAGGCCCTGATCCACCAGATCCACGCCGATGTCGACCAGACCCGCCACATCCTGCACACGGTCTGATTCCCTTCTTTGCAGCGCTCGCGCCCGCGCCGGCCGGAGGATCGTCATCCGCGGGACGTACGGGCGCTTGTGTGCAGAAACGGCGCGGTGACCACGGTGTCACGCGGCCGTCTGGGCACTTGTGTGCGGAAACGGCGCGGCGGCGGGCGTGCTGCGCGGCTCGATTCGGTCGCTGCTGGGCTGCGCTGGTAGTGTCGTGCGTGCCGTTCGATCGGCCGCGGATCCGTAAGAGCTTCCTTGCCCACCAGGTGCATCCCTCGTATGAGGAGTCGGGAGCGCCGCGCAACGGGTGAAACCGGGAGGAGAACAGTGGTTTACAACGCTGCCGTCAAGGCGGAAACCATCAAGGAGTTCGCAACCAACGAGGGCGACACTGGCTCTCCCGAGGTCCAGATCGCGGTGCTCACGCGCCGCATCGCGCACCTCACCGAGCACCTGAAGGAACACAAGCACGACCATCACAGCCGCCGTGGCCTGATGCTGCTCGTCGGCCAGCGCCGGCGTCTGCTCAACTACGTCGCCAAGACCGACATCGGGCGTTACCGCTCGCTGATCGAGCGTCTCGGCCTGCGTCGCTGACGTCATGAGGAGCGGTTCTCCGGTTCGGAGGACCGCTCCTGTCATGCTGGCAGCAGTGCGGCTCGACGCGGCACGACCCACAACTTCATAACCACCCAAGACAGATCGCAACCCCACCCAAAAGCTCAGGGGAAAGCTTCGGTCTCCGGTAGTGGTTTTCGGGAGCCGTCCTGGACAGGACGCCCGCGGACCTCGATCGAAGACCGGCCTTCCCGGCTCGGGGGAGCTGCGCGGCCGCGGAGCGGCCGGCGCCAGGAGCCCAGGTGTGCGGGGTGTGATCCACACCCGGCGTGATCGCGTTTCGCACGCGTACGCCACAGAAAGGAATCCCGTGGAGGGACCAGACCTTCAGTTCGCTGAAGCCGTCATCGACAACGGAGCACTCGGCAAGCACGTCGTGCGCTTCGAAACGGGCCTGCTGGCCCGTCAGGCCGCCGGCTCGGCGACCGTCTACCTGGACGACGACACCATGTTGTTGTCGGCCACCACCGCGCAGTCCAAGCCGCGCGACGCCATCGACTTCTTCCCGCTGACCGTGGACGTGGAGGAGCGGATGTACGCCGCCGGCCGCATCCCCGGCTCGTTCTTCCGTCGTGAGGGTCGCCCGTCCGAAGGCGCCATCCTCACCTGCCGGCTGATCGACCGGCCGCTGCGCCCGTGCTTCGTCAAGGGCCTGCGCAACGAGGTCCAGGTCGTCGTCACCGTGATGGCGCTGAACCCGGACAAGAGCTACGACGTCGTGGCGATCAACGCGGCCTCGCTGTCCACCACGCTCGCGGGTCTGCCGTTCACCGGCCCGGTCGGCGGCGTCCGCGTCGCCCTGATCGGTGACCAGTGGGTCGGCTTCCCCGACGTCTCGCAGCTCGCCGACGCGACCTTCACGATGGTCGTCGCCGGTCGCGTGACCGAGACCGGTGACGTGGCCATCGCCATGGTCGAGGCCGAGTCCACCGAGCACACGTGGGACCTGGTCCGCTCCGGCGGGACCGCCCCGACCGAGGACGTCGTCGCCTCCGGGCTCGAGGCGTCCAAGCCGTTCATCAAGGCCCTGTGCGACGCGCAGGCCGAGCTGGTCGCGAAGTTCCCCAAGGAGACCGCGACCTTCCCGGTGTTCCTGGACTACCAGGACGACACCTACGCCGCTGTCGCCGACGCCGCGACCAGCGAGCTCTCGCAGGTCATGTCGATCGCCGACAAGCAGCAGCGTGAGAGCGCGACCGAGGTCCTCAAGGCCAAGGTCGTCGAACAGCTCGCCCCCGCGTACGCGGGTCGCGAGAAGGAGCTCAGCGGGGCCTACCGTGCGCTGACCAAGAAGCTGGTCCGGCAGAAGATCCTCACCGAGCAGGTGCGCATCGACGGCCGCGGTGTGTCCGACATCCGCACCCTGAGCGCCGAGGTCGGCGTGATCCCGCGGGTGCACGGTTCGGCGTTGTTCCAGCGCGGCGAGACCCAGATCCTGGGTGTCACCACGCTGAACATGCTGGGTCTCGAGCAGAAGCTCGACACCCTGGCGCCGGAGAAGACCAAGCGCTACATGCACAACTACAACTTCCCGCCCTACTCCACCGGTGAGACCGGTCGGGTCGGTTCGCCGAAGCGTCGCGAGATCGGCCACGGTGCGCTCGCCGAGCGTGCCCTGGTGCCAGTGCTCCCGACGCGGGAGGAGTTCCCGTACGCGATCCGTCAGGTCTCCGAGGCCCTCGGCTCCAACGGCTCGACCTCGATGGGCTCGGTCTGCGCCTCGACCCTCGGCCTGCTCAACGCCGGTGTGCCGCTGCGCGCGCCGGTCGCCGGCATCGCCATGGGCCTGGTCTCCGACACGGTCGACGGGGAGACCCGTTACGTGGCGCTGACCGACATCCTGGGCGCCGAGGACGCGTTCGGCGACATGGACTTCAAGGTCGCCGGCACCCGTGACTTCATCACCGCGCTACAGCTGGACACCAAGCTCGACGGTGTTCCCGCCTCCGTGCTGGCCCAGGCGCTGACCCAGGCCAAGGACGCGCGCAACACGTTGCTCGACGTGATGAACGAGGCCATCGACGCGCCGGACGAGATGAGCCTCTTCGCACCGCGGATCATCACCATCAAGATCCCGGTCGACAAGATCGGCGAGGTGATCGGCCCGAAGGGCAAGGTCATCAACCAGATCCAGGACGACACCGGCGCCGAAATCAGCATCGAGGACGACGGCACGATCTACGTCGGGGCGGACTCGGGCGAGAAGGCCGAAGCTGCTCGTTCGCTGATCAACGCCATCGCCAACCCGACGATGCCGGAGAAGGGCGAGCGCTTCCTGGGCACCGTGGTCAAGACCACGGCGTTCGGCGCGTTCGTCTCGCTGCTCCCGGGCAAGGACGGCCTGCTGCACATCTCGAAGCTGCGTCCGCTGGCCGGCGGCGCGCGGGTCGAGAACGTGGATTCGGTGGTCAGCGTGGGTCAGAAGATCCAGGTCGAGATCTCCGAGATCGACGACCGCGGCAAGCTGTCGCTGATTCCCGTGGTCGAGGAGTCCGTCTCCGCATGACCGCAGCGTGTCCTGTCCGCCCCGAAAGGCCTGAGCTTTTCGATGGGCGCGCGTGACACGCCGTAACGGCGACCGGCGCCACCCGATCTCGGGTGGCGCCGTTGCCACGTCCGTGCTGGACAACGGTGTCACGCTGATCACCGAGGACCTCCGCAGTGCGCGGACGTTCTCGATCGGCGTGTTCGCCAAGGTCGGCTCGCGCCACGAGACGGCTCGGCTGCACGGCGCGTCGCACTTCCTCGAACACGTGTTGTTCAAGGGCACGAAGCGGCGCAGTGCCGAGGAGATCTCGGCCGCCGTCGAATCGGTGGGTGGCGAGCTCAACGCGTACACGGCGAAGGAGCACACCTGCTTCTACGCCCGGGTGCTGCACACCGATGCTCTGCTGGCCGTCGACGTGCTGATCGACATGCTCACCCACTCGGTGATCCGCGAGGCCGACCTGGACGCCGAGCGATCGGTGATCCTCGACGAGATCGCCATGCACGCCGACGATCCGGCCGAGGTGGCCCAGGAGCTGATCTCCGGGGCGATCTTCGCCGATGCCGGTCTGGGCAAGCCGGTGATCGGCTCTCCGGCCACCATCGCCGCGATGTCGCGGTCGCAACTGCTGCGCTACTGGCGTACGCACTACCGCCCAGCCGGGCTCGTCGTCGCGGCCGCCGGTCAGGTCGATCACGACTGGCTGTCGAGCCTGTTGTCGGCCATCCCTGCGGCCGAAGCCGCATCCACCCGGCACACCCGACCGACGTTGGCCAGCACGGAGGGCGGCGTCCTGCTGCAGCCCTTCCGGCTCGAGCAGTCCACCGCCGTCATGGCCTATCCGAGCCCCGGCGTGTTCGACGACCGGCGATTCCCGCTGGGCCTGTTGTCGCTGATCCTCGGTGGCGGCATGGCGTCGCGGTTGTTCGTCGAGATCCGCGAACGACGCGGGCTGACCTATGGCATCGATGCCGGTGAGACGACCTATTCCGACGCCGGCACCTGGAGCGTCGACTGGCAGTGCGCGCCCGACAAGGTGGCCGACATCGCCACTCTGGTCAAAACGATGCTGGCTGACGTCGCCACCGACGGGGTGACCGAGGTGGAGCTGAAACGGGCCAAGGGGCAGATGCGCGGTCAGACCGCGCTGAGCTACGAGAGCCCGGGGAGCCGGATGAACCGGCACGGGGTCAACGCCGTGCTCGGTGACACCCGGACGCTCGGCGAGCTCCTCGACTGCTTCGATGCCGTGACCGCCGACCAGGTCCGCGCCGAGGCGGCGCGGATGTTCGCGCAACCGGCGACCCTGGCCGTGGTCGGGCCCAAGCTCGGCGTACGCGCCCAGCGACAATTGGATGCCGCCACCCGCGCCTGACTCGGCGTCCGACCGCCGGTGTCCCGGCGAGCCACTAGGTTGGTCCGGCAACCGGCGGAGGAGCATCGTGTCTGAACAGGTCAGTGCCCAGGTCATCACCGTGGGGGTCTTCGGCGCCCGCGGGCGGATGGGGGCGGAGGTGTGTCGCGCGGTCGAGGCGGCCGTGGGTCTCGAACTCGTGGCGGCGATCGATGCCGGCGACGACCGCAGCCCGATGGCGGCCGCCCAGGTCGTGGTCGACTTCACCCACCCCGATGCGGTGATGGACAACCTCGACTGGTGCATCGACCACGGCGTCCACGCGGTTGTGGGGACCACCGGCTTCGACGACGCGCGCCTCGACCGGCTGCGCAGCCGGCTCGACGGGCGCGACCTCGGCATCATCATCGCGGCGAACTTCTCCATCGGTGCCCTCTTGATGATGCACTTCGCCGAACGCGCCGCCGCGTTCTACGAGAGCGTCGAAATCATCGAGCTGCACCACCCGAACAAGGCTGACGCCCCCTCCGGCACCGCCGCGGCTACGGCCCGCAGGGTCGCTGCGGCGCGTACGGCCGCCGGTCTCGGCTCGCCGCCCGACGCGACCGTCCAGGAGCTCCCTGGAGCCCGCGGCGCCGACGTGGACGGGATCCGGGTGCACGGCGTACGTCTGCGCGGGCTGATCGCCCACCAGGAGGTGCTGTTCGGCGCCGAGGGCGAGACCCTGACCCTGCGGCACGACTCGCTCGACCGGGTGTCCTTCATGCCCGGGGTGATCGCCGCCGTCCGAGCCGTGCCTGACCGGCCCGGTCTGACCATCGGTATCGAGTCCATCCTGGGGATCTGACGTGCGCGCACTTCGCGGGACCGTCATCGCGCTGGCCGTGGTGGCCCTGCTGCTCGGCGGTCTGTTCTACGCCGACCGCACCTTCCACTCCAGGGTCGAGCGCGAGGTGGCGACGAGCCTGACCACCCAGCTCGGTACGCCGCAGCCGCCGACCGTCGACATCGAGGGGTGGCCGTTCCTCACCCAGATCGTGACCGGCTCGATCGGCACGGTGCGGGTCGGTGCCGACGACATCGGAACCACCAACGAAGCGGCGCTGGCCATCGCCCGGACCGATCTGGTGCTGACCGACGTGACGAGCACCGACCGCTTCGCGACGATGAACGTCGCCCAGGCTGAGGGGTCCGCCCGGATCGACTACGCAGCGCTGCAGGGGCTGGCCGGGGTGCCGCTGACCTTCGTGGGAGACGGCCGACTCCAGGTCGTGGTCACCGGGGAACTGTTTTCTCAGCAGATCGGAGCGAAAATCACCGGTAAGCCCGCGCTCGACGTGGGCGGGCAGACCGTCAACCTGACCGACCCGAAGATCACCGTGGCCGGCGTCGACCTGCCCGACTTCACCTCGAGGGCGCTGATTCGCGCCCTGCTCAAGCCCATTCAGATCACCGGGGTGCCGTTCGGGCTCCGGATCACCTCGATCGACTGCGGTGACGATGGTGTGCACGCCGCAGTGGCGGGGGAGAACATCCCGCTCACCCGGTGACCTCGGTGAGGTCGGCGTGCATCCTGACCTGCTTGAGCCGGACGGTGCCGTCCTCGGCGCCGATCTCCCGGTGGGCGCCGTCGGTCTCCCATCCGGCGGCGGAAAGGAAGCGGCGCAGCGCGTCGTCGGTGGCACCGACCCAGCACACCGCACGGCGGAACCCGTCGGCCCGCAGTGTGTCGGCGCAGGCGTTGAGCAGCCGCGAGCCGTGACCCCGCCGGCGGGCGGCCGGGTCGATGACGAACTCGTCGATCTCGCCGTCGGCACCCTCCTCGGCATCCGCGTCCCCGCACGGCACCGTGGTGGCGAAGCCGGTCACCCGTTCCTGATCGACCGCGACCAGCACCCGGCAGTGCGCGCGGGGTGGTCGGGTGATGGCGGACTGCCAGGCCTGCACCATGTCCTCGAGCGCCACGTCGGCCAGCAACGGCTCCGCGAGTGCGCCGGGGAGCTCGGCCCAGCTCCGCCGCTGGAGCTCTGAGATGGGGGCCGCCTCGGCCGGCCAGGCCAGGCGTACCGAATCGGCGATGGATGGGGGCGGCGGCTGGTTCACGTGCCCGATGGTACGGATCATCGACCGTTCATCCGCAGTGTGCGTTAGATCACAAACGGTGGGGGGTAACGAATGGGGCCCCGACCGCGACTTCGCTCTTGCCCCGTCGGCCCGGCCCGCGGACGGTGATCCTGCCCCTCCCGGCGGGCCCGACGACCAAGCGAACCCCAACGATCTCCCGAAGGCTGTGTAGCCTTGCCTCCCGTGGCTGTGACCAGTTTGAAAACCCCGCCGAACCTCAAGTCCGGGACCCTCCGGGTCATCCCTCTGGGCGGGCTCGGTGACGTCGGACGCAACATGACGGCGTTGGAGTGCGACGGCCAGATCCTGTTGATCGACTGCGGGGTGCTGTTCCCCGAGGACCACCACCCCGGTGTCGACCTGATCCTGCCCGGCTTCCACGCCATCGCCGACCGGCTCGACGACGTGGTCGGCCTCGTGCTCACCCACGGTCATGAGGACCACATCGGTGCGACGCCGTTCCTGCTCAAGCAGCGCAAGAACATCCCGCTCGTCGGGTCCAAGCTGACCCTGGCCCTGCTCACCGAGAAGCTTCGCGAGCACCAGCTGCGTGACATCGACAAGCGGGTCGTCACCGACGGCGAGCGGATCAAGATCGGGGTCTTCGACCTCGAGTTCATCGCCGTGAACCACTCCATTCCCGACGCCTTCGCCGTGGCCGTCCGTACGTCCGCCGGCACCCTGCTGCACACCGGCGACTTCAAGATGGACCAGCTGCCGCTCGACGGCCGGATCACCGACCTGCGGGCGTTCGCCCGACTGGGTGAGGAAGGCGTCGACCTGTTCCTGGTCGACTCGACCAACGCCGAGGTGCCCGGCTTCACCACCCCGGAGCGCGACATCTCCCCGGCCCTGGAGCGCGTCTTCGCCCGCAGCAAGCAGCGAGTGATCGTGGCCTGCTTCGCCTCGCATGTGCACCGGGTCCAGCAGGTGCTCGACGCCGCCGTGGCCCACGGCCGAAAGGTGGTCTACGTCGGTCGTTCGATGGTCCGCAACATGGGCGTGGCTCGCGACCTCGGCTACCTCAAGGTGCCCGCGAACACGCTGATCGAGCTCCGCGACATCGAGAACCACCCGCCCGAGAAGGTCGTCATCATCTCGACCGGCTCACAGGGTGAGCCGCTCTCGGCGCTGTCGCGGATCGCCGCGCGCGAGCACCAGATCATCCAGCTCAAGCGGGGCGACACCGTGGTGCTGGCCAGCTCGCTGATCCCGGGCAACGAGAACGCGGTCTACCGGGTGATCAACGGGCTCGCGAAGCTCGGCGCCCAGGTCGTCCATAAGGGCAACGCGCTCGTCCACGTCTCCGGTCACGCCAGCGCCGGTGAACTCCTCTACTGCTACAACATCGTCAAGCCGCGCAACGTGATGCCGGTGCACGGAGAGATCCGGCACCTGATTGCCAACGCGGACCTGGCTGTGGCGACCGGCATCCCCACCGAACGGGTGATCATCGCCGAGGACGGCGCCGTGGTCGACCTGCGCGACGGCAAGGCCCGCACGGTCGGCAAGATCGACGCCGGCTACATCTTCGTCGACGGCTCGACCGTCGGTGACATCTCCGACGGCGCGCTCTCCGATCGGCTCATCCTCGGCCAGGAGGGCTTCATCTCGGTGATCGCCGTCGTCAACACGCACGCGGCCACGATCGTCAGCGGCCCCGACATCCACGCCCGAGGCTTCGTCGAGGACGACTCGATCTTCGACCCGGTACGCCCGCTGATCCAGCAGGCCATCGAAGAGGCCCTCGCCGACGGTATCGACGACCGCCACCGCCTCCAGCAGGTCGTCCGTCGCCGCCTCGGCAAGTGGGTCAACGACACCCACCGCCGTCGGCCGATGATCTTGCCGCTGATCGTCACCACGTAACGGTGTTTTTGGCGTCCCTCGCAGGCTCGGGACGCGTGATCTTCGCCTGAAAGCCGCCGACTTCGTCGTCGCTCGTCGACGGAAAAGCGTGTCGACGCGCTCCTCCTCAGTTCGGCGGCGGCGAAGATCGAAGCGGCAGACGGCATGTTCATGGCGCAGACGGCATGTTCATAGCGGCAGACGGCCTTGCTCAAAACTCGTTGGATCGGGTCTTACTGAGGTGGAGTTCGAGGAGGTTCGAGCCCTCGACGACCGACAAGTCGGCACCCGCGCACAACAAAGAGCCCGTCCCTGGCGAGAGGGACGGGCTCGATGAATCTGGGGTCAGCGGGTGACGGAGGCCTTGCCGGCCTTGATGCACGAGGTGCATGCATTCATCTTCTTGGCCGCGCCGGAGACGCTGGCATTGACCCGCTGGATGTTCGGATCCCACCGCCGGTTGGTCTTCTTCTTCGACCAAGGAACGTTGTGACCGAAGCCAGGTCCCTTGCCGCACACGTCGCACACTGCAGCCACTGGAGTCCACTCCCACTATCGGCGTCAGGGACACTGAGCATCCCGACACGTTTGAACACAAAACGAAGGTGCTGCCCATCCGGGCAACCTGAAGAGAATAGCCGACCCGCGCGCTCTCAGGCCAATCGTCCGGTGCGCGCGTCGCCACTAGGGTGGGGTCCGTGTCGACCGAGCTGCAGACCCCGGTGACCGCCGAGGGACCTCCGATCGGGCTCTGGGACATCTACGACGCCTGGCTGCAGCGCGCGAGCGCGGTGATCAGCGATTCGGCCGATGCGCTCGACGCGATGAACGTCTTCCCGATCTCCGACTCCGACACCGGTTCCAACCTCCGTCTCACGCTGGCCGGGATCGTCCGGGCCGTGCCCGAGGTCAACGCCGACAGCCACGACGCGCTGATCCAGGCGGCCATCCTTTCGGCGCACGGCAACTCCGGAGCGATCCTGGCCGAGATGTTCGCCAGCGTCGCCCGAGCGCTGCAGAGCGAGGGCCCATCGCTGCGGGCTCTCGCCTCGGGTGAACTGGTCGCACACCTGCTGCGTACCGTGGCCGTCGCGGCCACCCGGGCCGTGGCCCGCCCGGTCGCGGGCACCATCTTGTCTGTAGCCGACGCCACCGCCGACGCGGCCGAGCAGGCGCTGGCCGACCACCGCGGGAGCGCCCGCGCCGTGGCCACGGCCGCCCAGCTCGGGGCCCACCACGCCCTGGCGCGTACGCCGGATCAGCTCGAGGTGCTGGCCGCCGCCGGCGTGGTCGACGCCGGTGGGCAGGCGTACGTGCTGTTGGTCGACGCGCTGGTCGAGGTGCTGGGTGGTGCGGCTGCGGAGCCGCTACCGGCGCCGCTCGAAGGCGCACAACGTCCCGTTTCGTCGGTGCCCGGTCGAGGCGAGGCCGAGTTCGAGGTGATGTACGCGCTCCGCGACGCCGACCCGGAGGCGCTCGACCGGCTGCGCCAGGAATTGTCGGTGCTCGGTCATAGCGTCGTGGTCGTGGGTGACCAGGCCATGGCTCAGGTGCACGTCCACCTCGTCGATGCCGGTGCGGCCGTCGAGGTGGGAATGGAGTACGGGCGCCCGAGCCGAATCCGGATCTCTGCGCTCCCGGCCACCCCGGTCGGCACCGCCGACCGCGCCGTGGTCGCCGTGGTGGCCGGCCCGGGGCTGGCCGAAGCCGTGCGAACCCTCGGTGGGGTTGCCCTCCTGCCGGCCGGTCGCGAGCTCACACCTGACGAATTGGTCGCCGCGGCCGACAACAGCTGCAGTGATCTGGTCGTCCTGCCCAACGACATGGCCAGCCTCGAGATCGTGCTGCACCAGGCCACGCAGTGGCGGCGCCAGGGCCGCCGGGTCGCGGTCATCCCGACCACGGCCCAGGTGCAGGGCCTGGCCGCCATGGCGGTCCACGAGCCGACGGCCGACTTCGACTCCGCGGTGGTCGCGATGAGCAGCGCGGCGGCGCACGCCCGGCACGGCGCGGTCACCGTGGCCGAGAACTCGGCGATGACCATGGCCGGACGCTGCGAGGTGGGCGACGTCCTCGGGCTGGTCGACGGTGACTTCGTCGAGATCGGTCACTCCCCGCTCGCCATCGCGTACGCGGTGGTCGACCGGCTGCTGACCTTCGGCGGCGAGCTGGTCACCCTCGTCCGCGGTGCGGGAGCCGACGACGCCCTGGTCGACGCGCTCGCCGACCGGATCGACACCCGGCGCCCGGCGATCGACGTCGAGGTGATCGACGGTCGGCAGGAGCGTTACCTGCTGCTGATCGGGGTCGAATGAGCACCCTGGCGGCGGCCCCCGATCAGTGGCGCACCGAGCTCTACCGCCGCTTGTCGCGACGTCTCGACGGGGTGATAGGTGCGGCGGCCAAACCGCTCGAGTCGCTCAAGGTGCAGACCGTAGGCGACCTCGTCCACCTGCTCCCACGCCGCTATCTGTCGAGCACCGACTTCTCCGATCTGGCGGCGGTCCGGGTGGGGTCCGAGGTGGTCTTCTTCGCCGAGGTGGAGTCGGCCCGACCGCCCGAACGCTCGGGTCAGCGCCCGCGGCTCTCGGTCACCCTGACCGACGGTCGGAGCAGGCTGAGCTGCACGTTCTTCGGGCGGCCGCGGATGATCGACTTCTGGCTCAAGCAGCTGCGGCCGGGCGAGACGGGGATCTTCGCCGGCAAGGTGGGGGAGTTCCGGGGCGTGCCGCAGTTGGCCAACCCGGATTTCGTCATCGTCGGCGACGAGGGCGCGGTCACCGGTGGCGCCAAGCGCAACGCCGGTCTGGCCAAGGCGGCCAAGGCGGCGCTGGTGCCGATCTACCCGATGACCCGCAAGGTCCGGACCTGGACGATCGCCGACTGCGTAGCGCTCGCGTACGAGACCCTCGTCGGCGCCCAGGATCCGCTACCGGACTGGATCCGCGACGAGGCCGAGGTGATCGACCTGATCACCGCGCTCCGGTCGGTACATCAACCGGCCCATCGCGACGAGGTGGGCCGCGGTCAGGCCCGGTTGCGCTTCGACGAGGCGTTCGGGCTCCAGCTGACCATGGCGGTTCGTCGTCATGCCGCTGCGGGTGACCCGGCGGTCCCGCGACCGCGTCGCGCCGGCGGACTGCTCGACGCGTTCGACGCCCGGTTGCCGTTCACGCTGACCCCGGGTCAGACCGAGATCGGCGAGCTGATCGCCGACGAGCTCGCCCGGCCGCACCCGATGCAGCGGCTGTTGCAGGGCGAAGTCGGTTCGGGCAAGACCCTGATCGCGTTGCGGGCCATGCTCGGCGTCGTCGATGCCGGGGGACAGGCGGCGCTGCTGGCTCCGACCGAGGTGCTGGCCACCCAGCACCTGCAGACCATCCATCGCCTGCTCGGCGACCTCGGCCAGGGCGATCTGCTGAGCGAAAGCGATCAGTCGACCCAGGTGGCGCTGCTCACCGGGTCGATGTCCGCCGCGCAGAAGCGCAGGGCGCGCGAGTCGATCGCCTCGGGTGCGGCGGGATTGGTCGTCGGCACGCACGCGCTGCTCAGCACCGGGGTGGACTTCGCCGATCTCGGGCTGGTCGTGGTCGACGAGCAGCACCGGTTCGGCGTCGAACAGCGGGCGGCGTTGAGCGCCAAAGCCAGGTCCCGGCCGCACGTCCTGGTCATGACGGCCACGCCCATCCCCCGGACCGTGGCCATGACGGTGTTCGGCGATCTGGAGACCTCGACCCTTCGCGACATCCCGCAGGGTCGTGCCGACGTGAGCACGGTGGTGGTCGACCAGGTCCGGCAGCCGGGCTGGGTCGATCGCGCCTGGCAGCGGATCGTCGAGGAGGTCGGGAACGGGCGGCAGGCGTACGTCGTCTGCGCGCGCATCTCGGCCACCGACCCGGTTCCGGCCGGAGACGTGGGGGTGAGCGACCCGACGCTCGACCTGGTCGAGGAACCGGAGCGACCGCCGCCGGTCGCGGTCGAGGACTTGTTCACCGAGCTCAGCGGCGGAGCGCTCTCCTCGGTCAACGTCGAGTTGCTGCACGGCAAGCTGACGCCGGAGGAGAAGGACGCGGCGATGGGCCGGTTCAACGCCGGGCAGACCGACGTGCTGGTGGCGACGACGGTGATCGAGGTCGGGGTCGACGTGCCCAACGCCTCGGTGATGGTGATCTGCGACGCCGACCGCTTCGGGATCTCCCAACTCCACCAGTTGCGCGGCCGGATCGGTCGGGGTGGTCACCCCGGAGTGTGTCTGTTGCTGACCGGCGCCGAACCGGGCAGCCCGGCGCGGAGCCGACTCGATTCGGTCGCCTCGACCCGCGACGGGTTCGTCCTGGCCGAGGTCGACCTCGAGCAGCGTCGCGAGGGCGATGTGCTCGGAGCCAACCAGTCCGGGGCCCGATCGAGCCTGAGGTTGCTCCGGGTGGTGGCCGATGCCGATCTGATCGCGGCGGCCCGAGGGCTCGCCGAACGCTGCATCGCGGCCGACCCGACCTTGTCCGAGGCCGGTCTGGCCGACATCGTCACCGACGTCGAGCTCAACGCCGCGAGCGAGTGGCTGGAGCGCAGTTGACCAGGATCATCGGCGGTTCGCACCGCGGGCACCGACTCAGCATGCCCAAGGGTGACCGCACCCGACCGACCACCGACCGGGTCCGCGAGGCCCTGTTCTCGGCCCTGGCCGCGTGGTGTGGAGATCCGACCGGACCACCCGACGAGGCGCTGGCCGGGGTGGCTTTCTGCGATCTGTACGCGGGCTCGGGCGCAGTTGGCCTCGAGGCCGCCAGCCGCGGCGCCGGACCGGTCCTGCTGGTCGAGTCGGACCGGCGTACCGCGCAGCTCGCCTCGGGCAACGCGAAGACGCTGGGGCTGCCGGTCACGGTGCGGGCGGCCAAGGTCGAATCGCTGATCACCGAACCGGTCGAGCACCCGTTCGGCATCGTCTTCGCCGACCCTCCGTACGACGTGGCCTCGGAGCTGCTCGACCGCCAGGTCGCCACCATCACCGAGCACCTGCTCGACCCCGACGACGGGCTGATCGTGCTCGAGCGGTCCACGCGCTCGGCGGCGCCGGTCTGGCCGGCCGTGCTCGATCG
This sequence comes from uncultured Actinomycetota bacterium, assembly GCA_963815905.1. GTDB lineage: Bacteria > Actinomycetota > Actinomycetes > Propionibacteriales > Propionibacteriaceae > Microlunatus. Next base: position 174,740 of record CAWFIO010000013.1, read on the forward strand.
CACCTGGCACCGCTCGTACGGTGAGACCACGCTGTACTACGCCACCCGGGAGGACACCCCATGACCCGAGCCGTCTGCCCAGGGTCGTTCGACCCAGTCACCCACGGTCACCTCGACATCGTCGAGCGGACGCTACGGTTCGCCGACGAGGTGGTCATCGCGGTAGGCGACAACATGGCCAAGAGCGCCCTCTTCACCCCGCACCAACGGGTCGAGATGCTGCGGGAGGCCACCGCGGACCGGCCCGAGGTGCAGGTCGAGCTGTTCGACGGACTGCTGGTGGACTTCTGCTCCGCACGCGGTATCGAGGTCATCAGCAAGGGCCTGCGGGCATCCGACTTCGGCTACGAGTTGCCCATGGCCCAGATGAACCGCCGGCTCACCGGGGTCGACACGGTCTTCGTCCCCACGGCGCCGGAATGGGCGTTCGTATCCTCCAGCCTGGTCCGCGAGATCGCCGTGCTGGGGGGCGACGTCTCCGGCTTCGTGCCCGCATCGGTGCAGCGGCGCATCGCCGCGCGGCTGGCCGAGCGCACCGCCGGCGCCGCGGGCTGACCGCAGGATGTGAGAGTTTGGAGCCAGACGGGGAAGAGACGTGGTCAGATCGTCTGGCCGCCGCAGGAGTGAGGAATGGCAGAGATGGCCGACCGTGAGACGGCGGAGGAGAAGTTGGCCCGGTTGCGGGATCTGGTCCTCAACGCCCGATCGATGCCGATGTCGGCGTCGTGCGTGGTCAACCGCGGCGAGGTTCTGGCTGCGATCGATGACGTGATCGATCACCTACCCGACGAGATCGCCGACGCTCAGCAGGTCATCGACCGATCGCAGGCCAAGGTCGCGGAGGGTCGGGCGGAGGCCGGCCGGGTCGTGGCCCAGGCCGAGGAGAAGGCGGCGGCACTCGCCCAGGAGAGCGAGGTGCTGAGGGTCGCCGAGGCGAAGGCCGCCGCGATCCGTGCCGAGGCCGAGGCCGAGGCCGCGGCGCTGCGACGCGAGACCGATGAGTTCATCGACTCGCGGATGGCCAGTTTCGAGTCCGTGCTGCACAAGACCTCCAGCCAGGTCCGGACGGCCCGGTCGCGGCTCGCCGAGCGCAGCGGTCTGACCGACACCCTCAGCGCCGACTGACCTCGTCGGGGCGCGGACCGCGATCGCTGCGGGTTTGGCCGGGCCGGCCTGCCCCGCTAAGCTTTCCCGTCGGTCACGAAGCGTTCAAGACCGGTTGGGCTTTTGGAAGGATGTGCGATGGGTTCGCCGCATCGCTCGCTGGACCCCCGTTCCGGGTTGGTCCTCGACACCCACGCGTTGGGTCGTCGAGCGGGCGCCATGACGGTGGTTCGCACGTCCGTGGAAGCACCGGCCGATCTGGGCATCGACGTGATCAAGGTGCCACCCGGTTCACCGATCGAGCTCGATCTGCGGCTCGAATCAGTGATCGAGGGAGTGCTGGTCAGCGGTACCGCGCTGGTCACGCTCGAAGGACAGTGCGTGCGCTGCCTGACGCCGATCTCCGAGGACATGGAGGTCGACATCCAGGAGCTCTTCGCTCATCCCGACAGCGAGATCACCGAGGACGAGGCCAGCCGGTTGGAGGGCGATCTGATCGACCTCGAGCCACTCCTTCGAGACGACGTGGTGCTCGACCTGCCGTTCCAGCCGCTGTGCCGGGAGGACTGCGCCGGGTTGTGCGTCGAATGTGGCGCCGACCTGAACGCCGACCCCGGTCACCACCACGGCGCGTCCATCGATTCGCGGTGGGATGCGTTGCGCGGACTGGGCGACGGGTAATTGCACGGTAAAGTAGTCAAGGTTTCAGCGGACCCACCACGGGTCCGTCGATCAACGAGGAGTCAACATGGCCGTCCCGAAGAGGCGCTTGTCGCGGAGCAACACGCGGCACCGTCGTTCGCAGTGGAAGGCGTCGTTGCCGACCCTGGTCACCTGCGCGAACCCCGCCTGCCGGGAGAAGCACCTTCCCCATGTGGCGTGCCCGTCGTGCGGCCAGTACGGTCCGCGCGGCGCCCGTCGTCAGGTCCTGGCGTCCTGATCCGGCCCGAGGCGAACGTTTCTCGCCTCTCCGTGGGAGCGCTCCTCGACGAGCTCGGGATGAACATCGATCCCGAGCTCCTCGATCGCGCTCTGACCCACCGCTCGTACGCGTACGAGCAGGGTGGGTTGCCGACGAACGAGCGGCTGGAGTTCCTGGGTGACTCGGTGCTCGGCCTCGCCGTCACCGAGCATCTGTTCGTGTCGTACCCGGATCTGTCCGAGGGGCAGCTGGCCAAGCTGCGGGCCGCTGTGGTCAATTCGCGGGCGCTGGCCGATGTCGCGCGGGCGCTCGACCTGGGTGCCGCGGTGCGGCTCGGCCGTGGTGAAGAGGCCACCGGGGGCCGTGACAAGTCCTCGATCCTGGCCGACACCATGGAAGCGCTGATCGGTGCGGTGTTCCTGCAGCACGGGATCGACACCGCCCGGGTCTTCGTCCACCACCTGTTCGACCCGTTGATGGCCGAGGTGGTCACCCGGGGCGCGGGTCTGGACTGGAAAACCAGTCTCCAGGAAGCCGCGTCGCTGGCGGGACTGGGCGTGCCCTCGTACGAGGTGCTGGACTCGGGCCCCGATCACGCCAAGACCTTCCAGGCGATGGTCCGGATCGATGATCGACTCTTCGGTCCCGGCGCCGGACGGAACAAGAAGGAAGCCGAGCAGAACGCCGCCGCCATCGCGTTCGCCGGCTTGAGCGCTCCCACGGTCCCGGTGCCTGGGCCCGCTCCCCGCACCTGATCGGTGCCCGAACTCCCCGAGGTCGAAGTCGTTCGGCGTGGGCTGACCGGGATCGCCGGTCGCACCATCCGTGCGGTCGCCGTGCTCCATCCCCGTCCAGTGCGTCGGCATCTGCCCGGACCCGAGGACTTCGCCGCCACCCTGACCGGTCGGACCTTCACCGAGCCGCGACGCCGCGGCAAGTATCTCTGGCTGCCGCTCACCGACGGTGATGCGGTGCTGGCCCATCTGGGGATGAGCGGGCAGTTCCGGATGGACGCCGCCGTCGCCCCGCTGCTGCCCAACACCCGCGTCATCGTCGACTTCACGGACGGCGACCCGCAGTTGCGCTTCGTCGACCAACGGATGTTCGGCGGTCTGTCGCTGTCCGTCGGCGGGGCCGAACTCCCGTACGAGGTGGCCCATATCGGCCGCGATCCGTTCGACCCGGACTTCGATCTGGCCGCGGTCGTCCGCGCGATGCGGGCCAGGCGCACCGGGATCAAGCGCGCCCTGCTCGACCAGCAACTGGTGTCCGGCATCGGCAACATCTACGCCGACGAGGCCCTGTGGTTGGCGCGGGTGCACTACGCGAAACCGGTCGCGGCCATGACCCCCGTGGCGGTTCGGCGGGTGATCGGCGCGGCCACCGAGGTGATGCGGACGGCACTCGGCGAGGGCGGCACCTCGTTCGACTCGCTCTACGTCAACGTGAACGGCCAGAGCGGCTACTTCGACCGCTCGCTGAACGCGTACGGACAGGAGGGCAAGCCCTGCCCGCGGTGTGGCTCGCCCATCGTCCGCGAATCCTTTATGAACCGCTCGTCGTTCCGTTGCCCACGTTGTCAAAGAGTTCCGGCTCGCGCCCGGCCGCGCGCGCTGTAATTCTGCTCGTCCGGCTCGCGCTCGGCCGCTCGCGACACGGGCCCGAATTCGGCTATTCTCGGTCGAATCGTGGAGCGACTGAAACATTTCCTGTTCGTGCGCCACCGGCACAACTGGCAGCTGCTGCTCCGGTTCGGGCTGGTCGGCGGTTCCGGCGTTCTCGTCAACCTGCTGACCGTGATCATCATCAACAAGCTGGGGCCCGACGAGGACGGCATCGCGCTTGGTCTGCCCTTCACGGACTTCAACATCCGCTGGTATCACGTCTTCTCGACCATGGCGTTCTTCGTCGCGAACCTCTGGAACTTCCAGCTCAACCGCTCCTGGACCTTCCGCAGCGCGCGGCATTCGGGTTGGATGCGCGAGTACTTCCCGTTCCTGGCGGTCGGGCTCGGCGGCCAGCTCGTCGGTCTGGCCATCATCACGCTGCTGATGCACCCCGGATCGGCGCTCTCGCTGTCACCGGCCTTCTTCGACGATTCGAGCGGCTTCCGGACCCGGATCTATTGGGCGCAGCTGATCCAGATCGCGTTCGTCACCCCGCTGTCGTTCCTGCTCAACAAGCTCTGGACCTTCTCGGCCGTCCGCGGTCGCAGCTCGGTGGCCGGTTCGGCGGTCGACGAGCTCGACCCCGAGCACGTGCCGCAGCGCGGCCAGCGCGGCACCGTCGACTGAGCAATCTCGCGGGTTAGTCTCGACGAGCCTTCCCCGGGTGCGAGAAAGGTCTGCTCGTTGTATCTGAAGAGTCTGACGTTGCGCGGTTTCAAGTCTTTCGCGTCGGCGACCACGCTCGATTTCGAGCCCGGGATCACCTGTGTCGTCGGTCCCAACGGTTCGGGCAAGTCCAACGTGGTCGATGCGTTGAGCTGGGTGATGGGCGAGCAGGGGGCCAAGTCGCTGCGCGGCGGCAAGATGGAGGATGTCATCTTCGCCGGGACCGCCGGCCGGGCGCCGCTCGGCCGGGCCGAGGTCGTGTTGACCATCGACAACAGCGACGGTGCGCTGCCGATCGAGTACGCCGAGGTCACGATCTCGCGCACCATGTTCCGCAACGGTGGCTCGGAGTACGCGATCAACGGGAGTCACGCGCGGCTACTCGATGTGCAGGAACTGCTGTCGGATTCCGGGATCGGCCGCGAGATGCACGTCATCGTCGGGCAGGGTCAGCTCGACTCGATCCTGCAGGCCACCCCCGAGGGGCGCCGCGGCTTCATCGAGGAGGCGGCCGGCGTCCTCAAGCACCGCAAGCGCAAGGAGAAGGCGCTCCGCAAGCTCGAAGCGTGCGAGGTCAACCTCAACCGGCTCTCCGACCTGGTGACCGAGATCCGTCGGCAGCTCAAACCGCTGGGTCGCCAGGCCGAGGTCGCGCGCAAGGCGGCGGTGATCCAGGCCGAGGTACGCGACGCCAAGGCGCGGTTGCTGGCCGACGACCTGGTCCAGGCGACGCTGGCCCTCGAAGCGGATGTGGCCGACGAGCGGGCGAGCCAGCAGCGACGGGTCGAGCTCGAACGTGCCCTCGAGCTCGCCCGCGCCACGGAACTCGAGGCCGAGGAGGCCGTCCGCCACTGCTTTCCGCAACTCGCCGCGGCCCAGGAGACCTGGTACGCGCTGACTGCGCTCCGCGAGCGGGTGGCCACCACCGCCTCGATCGCCCGGGAACGCGTACGCAACGCCGACACCGACCGCGGCGAGGTGCGCACAGGTCGCGACCCCGACTACCTCGAACGCGAGGCTCGCAGTGTCGCGACCCAGGAGCGCGAGCTGGCCGTCGAGGTGGGGGCCCGGGCCGACGCGCTCGCCGAAGCCAGCCGTCGACGAGCCGAGCTCGAGCAGGCCCACGCGGCCGAGGAGGCCCGGTTGGCCAGTCTGATCCGGGCCGCGGCCGACCGGCGTGAGGGACTGGCCCGGCTGACCGGGCAGGTCAACACGTTGCGCAGCCGGGCCGAGGCCGCGTACGCCGAGATCGGTCGGCTGACCGAGGCCAGCCAGCAGGCCGATGCTCGGGCCCGGCAGGCGTCGGTGGCCTTCGCCTCGCTCGAAACCACCGTGGCCGGGCTGGACGACGGCGAGCTCGGGCTCGACGAGGAACACGAAGCGGCGGTCGACGCGCTGGCCGAGCTGGACGCGGAGGTGGCCGAACTGGCCCGGCAGGAGCATCTCGCCGGTCAGCTACGCACCGCTCTGACCGCGCGGATCGAGGCGCTGGCGGTCGGACTGCATCGCAAGGACGCGGCCGGAGCCCTGCTGACCACCGACGCCGTCGACGGGGTGTTGGGATCGATCGCGTCGCTGGTCGGCGTCGCCGAAGGCTACGAACGCGCCATCGCCGCCGCTTTCGGAGCCACCGCCGACGCCGTGGCCATGACCGGGGTCGACGCCGCCGTCGGCGCGTTCGCACACCTGAAGACCGCCGACCTGGGGAGGGCCGGTCTGCTGCTCGCCGGCTCCGGATCCCTCGACCGCGACGACTGGCCCCAGCTCCCGGCCGGCGCCACCTACGCGGTCGACATCGTCGAGACGCCCGATGAACTGCGCGCTGCGGTGACCCATGCGCTGCGGGTCATCGTCGTCGTCGACGATCTGGACGCCGCACGGGCGCTGATCACGGACCACCCCGACACGATCGCGGTGACCCGGGACGGTGACGTCCTCAGCCGCTGGCATGCGGCCGGCGGTTCCTCGGCCCAGCCCAGCCTGATCGAACTCCAGGCCGCGGTCGACGACGCCGAACGCCAGTTGGCCGAGGCCCACCACGCGCTGGACCGGGTCCGGTTCGCGCAGAGCGAGCTCGCCGCCCGTCACGGCGAGGCCGATCGGCGCGCCGAGGTCGCGCTGGCCCGGCTGCATGAGTCCGACGCCAGCATGGCCGCGCTGGCCGAGGAGCTGGGTCAGCTCGCGTCCACCGCCCGTGCCGCGCAGGGCGAGGCCGAACGACTGCGGCAGGCCATCGGGGCGGCCGAGGCCGCGCGGGACCGAGACGTCACCGGTCTGGTCGAGCTCGAGCAGCGGCTCGCGCAGGCGGCCGAGAGCCAGGATCAGACCGAGCCCGATCCGGCCGAACGGGACCGACTCAGCGAGGCGGCCCGGCGGGCCCGTGCCACCGAGATGGACGCGCGGCTGGCGCTACGGACCCTCGAGGAGCGGGCTCGCGCGCTGGCCGGTCGCTCCGACGCGTTGGTCCGCGCCGCGGCCAACGAGCGCTGGGTCCGGGCCCAGAGTCAGCAGCGCCGCGCAAGGCTGCTCCGCGAGGCCCGGGTCGCCGGGGCGGTCCAGGCCGGGGCCGCGTACCTCGAAGAGCTCGTGTCGGGTTCGCTCGAGCGGGCCGCGGCCGAGCGGGCGGCGGCCGAGGTGGATCGGGTGAGCGCCGAAAGTGCGCTCACCACGGCGCGGCATCGAGTCCGCACCCTCGGCCAGGACTACGAATCGCTGGTCGACGCCGCGCACCGCGACGAACTGGCCCGCGCCGCCCAGCACGCGCGGGTCGAGTCGCTGGTCGAGAAGTCGCTGACCGAGCTCGGGCTCGAACCCGACGGGCTCGTCCGTGACTACGGCCCGGACCGCCCGATCCCGGTGCTGACCCGCCCGGACGGCAGCGCGCTCGGCGCCGACGACGAGCCGCCCGAGCCGGTCGCGTACGAGCGCGAACAGCAGCTCAAGCGGCTCCGGGTCGCCGAGCGCGGTCTCGGCGTGCTCGGTCGGGTCAATCCGCTCGCGCTCGAGGAGTTCGACGCACTGCAGGAGCGACACCAGTTCCTGGCCACCCAGCTCGACGATCTGCGCAAGACCCGCGTCGACCTGACGGACATCATCAGCGAGGTCGACCACCGGGTCGAGCAGGTCTTCGCCGAGGCGTACGCCGACGTCGAGCGAGCGTTCGAGCGGGTGTTCGCCCGGCTGTTCCCCGGCGGGGAGGGCCGGTTGATCCTGACCGAGCCGGGAAACTGGCTGACCACCGGCGTCGACGTCGAGGCCCGACCGCCGGGCAAGAAGATCAAACGGCTGTCGCTGCTGTCGGGCGGCGAAAGATCGCTGGTTGCGGTGGCCTTCCTGGTCTCGCTTTTCATCGCGCGGCCGAGCCCGTTCTACATCCTCGACGAGGTCGAGGCGGCGCTCGACGACACCAACCTCGGCCGGCTGCTCGAGATCTACGAAGAGCTGCGCACCCACAGCCAGCTCCTGGTGATCACCCACCAGAAGCGGACGATGGAGATCGGCGACGCGCTCTACGGCGTCACCATGCGCGGCGACGGGGTGTCGGCGGTGATTTCGCAGCGACTGCGCGAGATCACCTCGGTCGCCTGAACCAGCCGTGACCGAATCGATGCCGGGCGCCGCGGCCACGCTGCCGAGTCGGTGGTGGCGCGACTGACACGATCTCGAGTGCCTACTTCCCCCCTCCTGGAGGCACTGCTCATGACATCCATCGTCATCGCCATGGTCATCACGCTGGTCCTGGTCCTCGCCGTCACCGGTCTCGTCCTCGTCGGGATCGAGGGCCGCGGCCGTCGCCGCGCGCCGCAGATCACCCGCCGCATCGCCCGGGCCGCCCAGCACCTGAACGGCGAGGGCCAGCCGCCCGCCCGCTTCGTCCGCTTCATCGAGCACGCCCTCACCCGGTAGTCGTTCCCGTACGCCGGTGGGGTCGTTTCCCGGCAGGTGCTGCGAAACGGCCCTCAGATCGGCTTCTGGCGGGTCTTGTCGCAGCACGTGCCGATAAACGGCTTCTGGGCCGGCACATCGGCTTCCGGCCGGTCGTTTCGCCGCAGGTGCCGGGAACGTCCCCCCGAAGGTCTGGGCGGGACGCGGGAGTCGCCAGCCGGGCCCGTCCTTAGGATGAGGCGGTGGATCAAGTCACCCTGTGGATCGCCTCCGGCGTCGTTCTGCTGATTGCGTTCGTCGCGGTCGGCGTCATCGCCTTCCGGCGCAACGCCGCACTGCGTGGACGTGACACCCGCGAGCTGGAGCGCCCGCGCGGTGGCTCGACCGAGGACACCGACGAGCATGGCCGACCGGCCGGACGTGGCGACGGCCCGCCCGACGCGCTCGAACCGCCGGTCGGCGGGGACACGAGCGCCTTCGAACTCGATCGGCCGGAGGCCCCCGAGAACCGGCTCGCCCGGCTCCGACGCCGACTGGCCGGCTCCCAGTCGGCACTGAGCCGCGGCCTGCTGATGCTGATCAGCCGGGACCGCATCGACGACGATGCCTGGGACGATTTCGAGGAGGTGCTGATCACCTCCGACCTCGGGGTCGGCCCGGCCACCCAGCTGGTCGAGACGCTGCGCACCCGACTCCGGATCGAGGGCAGTGGCGACACCACCCGCGCGCGGGCCATCCTGCGGGAGGAACTGATCGCGCTGGTCGATCCCACACTTGACCGCACCATCCACGCCGATCGTGGCGCCACACCCGCGGTGATCATGGTCGTGGGGGTCAACGGCACCGGTAAGACCACCACCGTCGGCAAGCTGGCCCGGGTGCTGGTCGCTGAGGACAAGGACGTGGTGCTCGGCGCGGCCGACACGTTCCGGGCCGCGGCCGCGGATCAGCTCGAAACCTGGGGCGGTCGCGTGGGCGTGCCGACCGTACGCGGGGCCGAGGGGGCCGATCCGGCCAGCGTGGCCTTCGAGGCGGTCAAGGTGGGCATCGAGGGCGAGGTCGACGTGGTGCTGATCGACACCGCCGGCCGGCTGCACACCAAGACCGGACTGATGGATGAGCTCGGCAAGGTCAAGCGGGTGATCGAGCGACAGGCCCCCGTGAGCGAGGTGCTGCTGGTCCTCGACGCCACCACCGGTCAGAACGGCTTGATCCAGGCCCGTATCTTCGCCGAGGTCGTCAACATCACCGGGATCGTGCTGACCAAGCTCGATGGCTCGGCCAAGGGAGGAATCGTCGTGCAGGTGCAACGTGAACTGGGCGTACCGGTGAAACTGATCGGACTGGGCGAGGGGGCCGATGACCTGGCTCCCTTCGATGCCGAGGTCTTCGTCGACGCGTTGCTCGAGGTGTCGGCATGATCCCCGAGCGCATCCTCGGTCGTACCGAGCGCCCCGTGTCGGTGGTCGGGCTCGGCACCTGGCAGCTCGGTGCCGACTGGGGTGAGGTCACCGCGTCCGACGCGTACGCGGTGCTCGATGCCGCCGTCGAGTCCGGGGTGAACTTCCTCGACACGGCCGACGTCTACGGCGACGGTCGCAGCGAGGAACTGATCGGCCGCTACGTCGGCGACCATCCCGACCTGACCATCACCGTGGCGACCAAGATGGGCCGCCGGGTCGACCAGGTTCCTGAGAACTACACGCTGGAGAACTTCCGCGCCTGGACCGACCGGTCACGGCGCAATCTGGCCGTCGACCAGCTCGATCTCGTCCAACTGCACTGCCCGCCGACCTCGGTCTACTCGCACGATCAGGTGTACGACGCCCTCGACACCCTGGTCTCCGAGGGTGCGATCGCCGCGTACGGGGTCAGCGTCGAGACCTGTGACGAGGCCCTCACCGCGATCGCCCGGCGGGGGACCGCGACGGTCCAGATCATCCTCAACGCGTTCCGCCGCAAGCCGCTCGACTTCGTGCTGCCGGCCGCGGCGGCCGCCGGCGTGGGCATCATCGCCCGGGTTCCGCTGGCCAGCGGCCTGTTGTCGGGTCGCTACTCGGCCGACACCATCTTCGCCGAGAACGACCACCGCAACTACAACCGCAACGGTGAGGCGTTCGACGTGGGGGAGACCTTCTCGGGCGTCGACTATGCGACCGGCGTGGCCGCCGCGCAGTCGTTCTCGGGCCTGGTCCGCGAGCACTTCGGGTCCGACGTGACCCCGGCTCAGGCCGCGTTGGCCTGGGTGGTGGCGCAGTCCGGCGTCACCACGGTCATCCCCGGCGCTCGTTCACCCGAACAGGCGCGCGCCAACGCGGCGGCCGGGGAGCTCGCTGAGCTGCCCGCGGCGTTCCTGGAGGCGGTCGAGGCGCTCTACGACCGCGATCTGCGCGCGACCATCCACCCGCGCTGGTAGCCGACTGCCGTTTCAGCGCGGCGGACCTGCGACCGGATCCACCGCGTCGAGGATCTCGACCTCATCGCCGACCCGGATCGTCGCCCCGGCGGTGTCCGGGATCAGGTTCATACCGAACCAGGTGAGCCCGTCGAACCGCCGGTGCCGGGCCAGGGTCGCGATCGGCTCTTTACCGCGGGCAGCGGTGTCGGGGTCGACGGTCGTCATCACACAGCGCTCGCAGCCCTTGACCGCACGCAGCACCGCGTCCCCGATGCGAATCCGCCGCCAGCCGTCCTCACTCCAGGCCGGCGTCCCGGCCACCACGAGGTTGGGCCGGAAGCGGCTCATCGACAGTGCGGCGTGGTCGCCCAGATGGCGCTCGAGGATGAGGTCGTTCAGCGCCGCCAGTGACTCCTCGGTCGTCACCATCAGCGGGTAGCCGTCCGCCAGACTGACCCGGTCGTCGCCGGCCGAGAAGGCCGGATCGACCGATCGGCTGGTCGGGTCGGCCTGGAACAGCAACCGGGCCGGCTGACCGAGGATCTCGCTGAGCCAGGTCTCGGACGCCGGCCCTGCCGGGGTGGCGATCAGTGAACGTCGGTGCATCGTGACCGGGACCGGTCCATCAGCCGGCTCCTCGACCCGCAGGTCGGTGCGCCCGTCGGCTTCGAGCACGACTCCGCCCGGGACGAGTCGGGCCCGCAGCAGCAGCATCCGGTTGACTTCGCGAGCGGTCAACGCAACACCCTCGTCGTCGACCACCATCCACCGGCGGTCCCCCTTGAGGCCCCAGGGCTGCACCTCAGCGGTGACCGCAGGCTCGCCGCGGAACGACTTCACCGGGTAGCGATAGATCGCGGTCAGTTGAGCGGGCACCACGTCAGGTTAGGAGATGGCCGCATGGGGCCCCCTGTAGCCCGAGCCGACGAGGAGCACGCCCTGCTCGCGCACCGGCCGGAGCTTGGCTCCGATGGCCAGCAGCCGGTCCGGCTGGCCAAGCGGTCGTTCCGGGTCGCCTGACCCGCCGCGACGCTCAGCCCTCGTCGAGGGCGGCCGCGCTCGACACGCCGTGGTTCACCGCCTCGAGCAACGCCGAGATGAAGGCCGGGATGTCGCCGGGGTTCCGGCTGGTGATGAGGTTGCCGTCCACCACCACCTGCTCGTCGACCCACTCGCCACCGGCGTTGCGGATGTCGGTCTGCACGCTGGGGTAGGAGGTCAGCCGCCGGCCGCGCACCACATCGGCCTCGACCAGCGTCCACGGCGCGTGGCAGATCGCGGCCACCGGCTTTCCCGACTCGACGAAGTCCTTGATGAAGGAGACGGCGTCGGTATCGGTTCGCAGCGCGTCCGGATTGGCCACGCCACCGGGGAGCACGAGCGCCGCGTAGTCGTCGATGGTCGCCCGGGACACCTCGAGGTCGACGGTCTGGGTGTCGGCCTTGTCGAGGTGCTCGAAGAGCTGCACCTCGCCCGACTCGGGGCTGAGCAGTACCGGCTGGTGACCGGCGTCGGATGCCGCCCTCCAGGGGTCGACCAGCTCGACCCGCTCGATGCCCTCGGACGCGACGAGGAAGGCAATTTTCTTCGATTCAGCCATACCGCCACGGTAGACGTTCGTACCGCACGCGCCCCGGCGGGAGCGCGTTCAGCCGAGGTCGAGCCGTTTTCCGAGGTTGCGGGCGTCCGGTTCGCAGGCGTAGAAGCCGAACGGGGTGATCGGGACGTACCCGTGGGCCTGGTAGAGCGCGAGCGCCTCGATCTGCGGGGCGCCGGTCTCGAGCACCACCCAGTCCGCGCCCGCCGCGTACGCACTACGTTCGACGGCCACCAGGAGCGCGCGGGCCAGACCCCGGCGGCGGTGGTCGTCGCGGACGAACATCCGCTTGATCTCGGCCGGCCGCCGGGCGCCCTCCACCGCCCTGTCGATGAAGCGCCAACCGCCCATCACGACCGGCCGGTCGTCGAGGTAGCCGACCAGGAAGTCCCCGCGGGGCGGCGCGAACTCCTCGATCTCGTACGGCGTCGCGTCCGGTCCGCCGTAGACCTGGACGTAGAACGCCTGGGCCAGCTCGGTCAGCGTCACCGCGTCGGGGTGGTCGTAGCCGACCCGTCGGATGTCGAGCGGGCTCACCGCTGCGGGCCGGTCATAGGGTGTGGCCACCGTTGACCGCGATGCGTTGGCCGGTGACGAAGTGCGCTTCGGGTGAGGCGAGGTAGGCGACCATCGAGGCGATGTCCTCGGGCGTCCCCATCTGGTGGAGCGGTACCTCAGCGCGGTAGCTGTCGGTGTCAGCGTCGCCGTGGCGCTCGACCGGGATCCAGCCCGGGGCGACCAGGTTGACGGTGATCCGGTCCGGCCCGAGCTCCTTGGCCCAGACCCGGGTCAGACCGATCTGGGCGTGCTTGGCGGCCACGTACGCCGACGAACCGGGCAGGGCACGGTCGACCATGTCGGAGCCGATCAACACGACCCGGCCGCCGCCGAGCGAGCGCATCGACGGCTGGGTGGCCTGGACCAGCAGAGTGGGGCTCTTGACGAAGAACTCGAGCTGGTCGAGGTGGGCGCGCCAGGTCAGCTCGGCGAGGGTGGCGCTGGGTTGCGGACCGGTGGCGTTGGCCACGAGCAGCCCGATCGACCCCCACCGGTCGGTGGCCGCCCCGACCAGGTCGCTCACTCCGGCCTCGTCGGTGACGTCGGCACCGAAGGCCTCGGCCGTCCCGCCGGCCGCGCGGATCTGGGCCACGACCGCCTCCGCGCCGACCCGGTCGCTGCGGTAGTTGACCGCCACGTTCCAACCGTCAGCGGCGAGTCGGGCGCTGATCACCGCGCCCAGCCCTCGCGACGCGCCGCTGACCAGCGCGACCCGGGCCACCTCAGACCTCGATCTGGACGCGGACGATCTGCTCGCAGAGTGGCGCGATCAGCTCCCGGCGGATCCGGTTGTGTTCCTCGTCGAGGTCATAGGCCTGGTAGGCGGCCACGTCCACGAAGTCGGAGGTGATGGCGAAGTCCCAGGTGGTGTCGCGCAGTCGCTGGTCCACCCCGAGGATGACGCTGATCACACCGTCCGGGGTCAGCGCGGCGATCGCGGCCAGCCCCGGTTCGATGTCGGCCTGGTCCAGGCCCGGGCGTAGCTTTCCGACGACGATGTTGCGGATCATGGCCGCCATTCTCCCGGGCGCAGCGCGACCGGGCGCAGCGGCCACGCCACAATCGAGGTCATGCAACGGAGCGCACTCGTCCTCGGCGGCAACAGCGATATCGCCCTCGCCACGATCCGGGCGTTGGCGGCGACCGGGTTGGAGAAGGTCGTGCTCGCTGCGCGGGATCCGGACGCCCTGCGGGTGCGACTCGCTCGGGAGCCGCTGCCGGTCGCCGAGGTGACCATCGAGGCATGGGAGGCCTCGGACGTCGCCGGTCATGCGCTGCTGCTCGACCGAGCGGAGGCGGCGCTGGGCACGATCGATGTGGTCCTGTGCGCCGTCGGCAGCCTCGGCCACGGAGCCGGGCTCACGGCCGGCCCCGCTGGAGTCGAGGCGCTGATCTCGTCGAACTTCACCGGTCCCGCCGCCGCGCTGACCGAAGCCGCGCACCGGCTCGTGGCCCAGGGCACAGGCGCGATCGTGGTCCTGACCTCGATCGCGGGTCTACGGGCCCGCCGGAGCAACTACGTGTACGGGTCGGCGAAGGCCGGGCTCGACGTCTTCACCCAGGGTCTGGCCGACGCCGTGGCGTCCAGCGGCGTACGGGTGCATCTGATCCGCCCCGGGTTCGTGTCCAGCAAGATGACCGATGGTCTGCAGCCCGCTCCCTTCGCGACCACCCCCGACGCGGTCGCGACCGCGGTGCTGACCGCGGTGAACAGCGGCCGTAGCCGCACCATCCATGTGCCCGGCCTGCTCAGCCCGCTGTTCGCCGTCCTGCGTGTCACGCCCCGACCACTGTGGCGACGGATCGCCGCCGACCGCTGAGCAGCGCGGAGCGGCCCGCGTTGAGTAGGCTGTCCACGTTTTTCTGCTTCGTCCCCGAGTAAGGACAGCTGTGTTCGACACCCTGCAAGATCGCCTGGCCGCCACGTTCAAGAACCTCCGCGGCAAAGGGCGGCTGTCCGAGGCCGACATCGACGCGACCGCACGCGAGATCCGGATCGCGCTGCTCGAGGCCGACGTCAATCTCACCGTGGTCCGCGAGTTCATCACCGCGGTCAAGACCCGGGCTCGCGAGGTCGAGTTGACCGGTGCGCTCAACCCGGCGCAGACCATCATCAAGATCGTCAACGACGAGCTCGTCACCATCCTCGGCGGCGAGACCCGGGTGATCCGGTTCGCCAAGCGGCCGCCGACGGTGATCATGCTCGCCGGTCTCCAGGGTGCGGGTAAGACCACGCTGGCCGGGAAGCTCGCGCTCTGGCTGAAGGGTCAGGGCCACTCGCCGCTGCTCGTCGCGGCCGACCTGCAGCGCCCGAACGCGGTCAAGCAGCTGCAGATCGTCGGTCAACGCGCCGGCGTCCATGTGTACGCGCCCGAGCCCGGCAACGGCGTCGGCGACCCCATCGCCGTCGCCAAGAACTCGATGGTCGAAGCCGAGCGCAAGTTGTACGACGTGGTGATCGTCGACACCGCCGGCCGGTTGGGCATCGACGCCGAGCTGATGCAGCAGGCCGTCGACATCCGCTCCGCGGTCAGCCCGGACGAGGTGCTGTTCGTCGTCGACGCGATGATCGGCCAGGACGCGGTCAACACGGCCAATGCGTTCGCCGAGGGTGTCGGTTTCGACGGTGTGGTGTTGACCAAGCTCGACGGTGACGCTCGTGGTGGCGCGGCGCTCTCGATCGCGCGGGTGACCGGCAAGCCGATCATGTTCGCCTCCAACGGGGAGAACCTGAAGGACTTCGACGTCTTCCATCCGGACCGGATGGCCAGTCGGATCCTGGGTATGGGCGACATGCTCACCCTGATCGAGCAGGCCGAAAAGACCTTCGACGCCGAGCAGTCGGCCAAGGCGGCGGCCAAGATCGCCTCCAAGGGCGGCACCGAGTTCGGCCTGGCCGACTTCCTCCAGCAGATGCAGATGGTCCGCAAGATGGGCCCGCTGTCGAAGATCTTCGGCATGCTGCCGGGCATGGGGGAGATCAAGGACCAGATCGCCAACATCGACGAGCGAGAGGTCGACCGGATCGAGGCGATCATCCACTCGATGACCCCCGCCGAGCGCGACAACCCCAAGATCATCGACGGCTCGCGCCGGGCCCGCATCGCCAAGGGCTCCGGAGTCCAGGTCAGCGAGGTGAACGGCCTGGTCAACCGGTTCTTCGATGCGCGCAAGATGATGAACTCGATGGCTACCGGCAAGATGCCGGGAATGCCCGCCCTGCCCGGTGCCGCCAAGCAGCCCGCCCGCCCGCAGCAGAAGAAGAAGGGTGGCCGCGGGGTGTCCGGCAACCCGGCCAAGCGGAACGCGCCGCAGCAGAACATCCCTGCCGTCGATCCGGCCGCGGCCTTCGGGGGCGGCCAGTTCGACGAGGCCGCGATGCAGAAGGCGATGGCCGATTTCCAACTGCCCCCGGAGGTCGGCAAGCGCCTCGGCAAGTAACGTCCGCGGTGTGAGCGATCGCACCGCCAATCCGTCGCCGACCGGCACACCGTGGCTGCACCTGTCCGGGGTCGTCCTACCCGGTGGTGATCACCGCGACCTCTGGGTGGTCGACGGCATCATCCGCACCGAACCGGTCCGCGACGCCGTCTCCGTGCCCGGCGGTTGGATCATGCCGGGGCTGGTCGATGCGCACTGCCACGTCGGGCTCGAGTCCGAGGGAGCGGTGTCGCGCGAGCGGGCCGAGGAGCACGCCCTCGCCGAGCGGCACGCCGGCGCGCTGCTGGTCCGCGACGCGGGCAGCCCGGCGGACACCCGGTGGATGGATGCGCGCGAGGATCTGCCCCACATCATCCGCGCGGGCCGCCACATCGCCCGGCCCAAGCGCTACCTGCGCCACTACGGCGCCGAGGTCGAGCCGGGTGACCTGGTCGCCGAGGTCGAACGTCAGGCCGCCCGCGGCGACGGCTGGATCAAGCTGGTCGGCGACTGGATCGACCGCGACGCCGGTGATCTGACCCCGCTGTGGCCGGCCGATGTCGCCACGGCGGCCATCGACCGCGCGCACGAGCTGGGCTGCCGGGTCACCGCCCACGTCTTCGGCGAGCAGGCCGTGGCCGAGCTGGTCCGGGCCGGTATCGACGGCATCGAGCACGGCACCGGGATCGACGACGCCACGATCGCGATCATGGCCGAGCGGCAGGTGGCGCTGGTCCCGACGATGATCCAGCTCGACAACTTCGAGTCGTACGCGGCGGCCGGCGAGGCCAAGTTCCCCACGTACGCGGCCCGGATGCGGGCGCTGCACGCGCGTCGGCTCGACACTTTCGGCAAAGCACTCGACGCCGGGGTGCCGATGTACGCCGGCACCGACGCCGGCGGTTATCAGCCGCACGGGATCGTCGGCCGCGAAATGGCGGCGATGGCGGCGTTCTGCTCGGCCGAGTACGCGCTCGGCGCCGGCTCCTGGCGGGCCCGCCAATGGCTCGGTCGGCCGAGCGAGCTGGTCGAGGGTGCACCGGCGGACCTGGTCACCTTCGACCGGGACCCGCGGCTGGATCTGGGGGTCCTGGCCGAGCCCACGGCGGTCGTGCTCCGCGGCGTACGGTGGCGTTGATCAACGAGTGGACCAGAGCCACTTGCGCGGTGGAGCACCCCGAGAGCGAGGTGCCACCGTAAAGCGGTCCGATCTGCTTCGACGAGCACCGGATCTCGTTCTCGCGCAGCCCGGGCTTGGTCGCGACCAGCAAGATGGGCGCGTGCTTCTCCGCCGCGCCGTCCGCGCGCTCCTGGCCGGACTGCTGGCCGTGGCCGGCGCGGCCGTGCCGCTGGCCGGCCCCGCGGAGGCTGCGACTGCGGTCGTCGAGACCACGGTCAGCATCCCCGGCACCCCCGAGTCCGACGGCCGGCCGGTCACCCTCGACGCCACCCTGCTGACCACAGACCCCGCCACGCCGCGGCCGGCGATCGTGCTCGCCCACGGATTCGGCGGCAGCAAGGTCGACAGCCTGGCCACCGGACGGACACTCGCCCGCGATGGTTACGCGGTCATCGTCTACACCGCCCGCGGGTTCGGCGCCTCGGGAGGCTCGATCCATCTCGACCATCCCGACTACGAGGGTGCCGACACCGTCCGGATTGTCGACTTCGCGGCCACCCGGGCCGAGATCGCCCGGCCGCGGAACGATCCGGTGATCGGGTTCGCCGGGGCCTCGTACGGCGGCGCGGCCTCCTTCCTGGCCGGCGCGCTCGACCCGCGGGTCGACGCGATCGTCCCCGCCTTCACCTGGCACAGCCTGCGGCAGTCGTTGTTCCCGCAGAACGCGGTGACCGACACCGATCCGACCGGTCCGGCCGAGGTCGCCAGCGTCACCGGTCCCGGGGTCTTCAAGCAGCGCTGGGCCTCGCTGCTGTTCAGCTCGGCCGGAGATTCGCGGCCGGGTGCCGATCCGTTGTGCGGTCGGTTCGAGCCCCAGCTCTGCGAGGGATATCAGCAGGCGGCCGAGACCGGCCGACCCGATGCGGCGCTGTCGCGGCGGCTCGACCAGTCCGGGCTCGAGGACCAGCTGGGCCGGATCACCGCACCGACCATGATCATCGCCGGCGAGGACGACACGCTGTTCCCTCTCGACCAGGCCGACGCCAACCTCCGCGGGCTGCCGGCCGACACCGTGGCCAAGGTGAGCTGGGTGGCCGGGGGACACGACGCCCAGATCGACACCGACGAGCTGGTGCCGCAACTCGAGAGCTGGTTCGGGCGCTACCTGAAGCAGGACGGGACGCCGGCTGACACCCGGTTCGAGCTGACCATGCCGGAGAACTGGCTGGTCGGCAACGGCGGCGGGGGCGACGACGAGCCGCAGACCCTGGTCGCCGCCGCGTACCCCGGGCGCGGTGTCGATCTCGTCCGCCGATCGTTCGCGTTGCTCGGTGATCCGCAGACCATCATCGCGCCGCCCGGCGGGGTGCCCGCCGCGCTCACCGGTCTGCCCGGGGCCGGGACCGCGCTCAGCCAGGCCTCGGCGGCCGCGGGCTATCCACTGGCCGTGCTGCCGGGTCAGTCCGCGACCTTCACCTCCGATGTCCTCACTCGCCCGCTGGCCCTGACCGGGAGCGGCCAGGTCGGGCTCGGCGTGACCTCCTCCACCGGTGCCGCGACGCTCTACGCCTCGTTGTGGGACCTCGGACCCGATCTAGCCGCACCCGACGGGACCGACGGACGGGCCCGGACCGGTCCGAGCACCGCGATCCTGCCGCAGCTGGCCGTCGCACCGATCCGGCTGACCGGTCTGGGAAACCGGCCGGCCCGGGTGCGGGTCGCGCTGCCACCCGTCGTGCACAGCGTCCCGGTCGGGCACCGCCTCCAGCTCGTCGTGGCCACCACCGATCAGGCGTACGCGAATCCGACCCGTCCGGCCGTCCACCAGATCACGCTCCTCTCGGATCTCCAGCTGCCCGTACTGCCGACCAAGCCGCTCGACGGCGGCCGGCTCGATGTCCCGCTGCCCCTGGTCCTCACCGTCACCGGACTGGTCGTGGCCGCCATCGCCGCGCTGATCCTCTCCGCACTGCGTCGTCGTCAGGCCGAGTTCCGGACCGAGCTGGCCGACGTCCCGTTGGTCATCTTTGATGTGGCCAAGACCTACAAGGACGGGTTCCGCGCGGTCGACGGGGTGTCGTTCCGGGTCGAACGCGGGCAGGTGCTCGGACTGCTCGGCCCGAACGGCGCGGGCAAGACCACCGTGCTGCGGATGCTGGTCGGACTGATCCGGCCGGATGCGGGCGAGATCATTGTGGCCGGGCATCCGGTGCACGCGGGCGCCGACGTCCTCGAGTCGGTCGGTGCCTTCATCGAGGGTCCGGGTTTCCTCCCGCACCTGACCGGTCGGCAGAACCTGGCCGCCTACTGGGAGGCCACCGGGCGCCCGGCCGAGGCCGCCCACCTCGACGACACGCTCGCCATCGCCGGGCTCGGGTCGGCCCTGGACCGCAAGGTCCGCGGCTACAGCCAGGGGATGCGGCAGCGGTTGGCCATCGCGCAGGCCATGCTCGGTCGGCCGGACCTGCTGATCCTCGACGAACCCACTAACGGTCTCGACCCCCCACAGATCAAGGCAATGCGGCAGGTGATCCGCGACTACGCCGCCACCGGTCGCACCGTGGTGGTCTCCTCGCACCTGCTCAGCGAGGTCGAGCAGACCTGCAGCCACGTCGTGGTGATGAACCGCGGCCGGGTGATCCGGGCCGGCTCGGTCAGCGAGGTCACCACCGACGAGACCGGCCGCGGCCACCGCGACCTGGAGGACGTGTTCATGGGTCTCATCGACAGCCAGGCCGGGAGCCCGGCATGACCGGAACGCTCCCGCTCCGGGCCGAGATCCGGCGTCAGCTCCGGCGACGCCGCACCCAGGCTGTCTTCGGCGTCATCACTGCGCTACCCCTGATCCTGGTGTTGGCCTTTTGGATCGGCGACGACGACGGCTCCCCGGGTGCCCGGGGCTTCGTCGATCTAGCCCAGGACAGTGGCGCGAACCTGACCGTCTTCGCGATGTTCGCCGCCACCGGCTTCCTGCTCATCGTGGTCGTCGCGCTGTTCGCCGGCGACACGGTCCCGGCCGAAGCCAGCTGGTCGAGCCTGCGCTACCTGCTCGCCGCACCGGTCCGGCGGACCCGGTTGCTGCGGCAGAAGCTGATTGTCGCCGCGCTCTCCTCGGTGGTCGCGCTGGTCTACCTGCCGGCGTGGACGCTGCTGGTCGGCGGGCTCGCGTACGGCTGGGGTGCGTACGTCGGACCCACCGGCGACCAACTCGCCCCGAGCACCTTCCTGGTCCGGCTGCTGCTCATCGTCGCGTACCTCTGCGTCCAGCTGGCCACCGTCGCCGCCTTCGCCTTCGCCCTCGGGGTGCTCACCGACGCACCGCTGGCGGCGGTCGGCGGAGCGGTCCTGTTGATGATCCTGTCGGCCATCCTCGACTCGATCACTGCGCTCGGCGGGCTGCGCGAGGGCCTGCCCGGGCACTACGCCTTCGCCTGGGCCGATGCGCTTGCCCCGACCATCGACTGGTCGAACATGGCGACGGGTGCGCTGTGGTCGATCGGGTACGCCATCGTGGCGATCGGGTTCGCCGCCTGGCGGTTCGTCGGCAAGGACATCACCAGCTGAGCGGGCCGTGGTCTCAGGGCCGTCGTTCCGGAGGTTGTCTGGCCGCGGTGTGCGCCGGGCGGAGCAGATCGCGGACCAGATCCTCGGTCCGCGGACCCGGTCCACGACCGACAGCCGGCCCTATCCGAGGCGTGGGTTTCCGTCCGAGGCGGAGGGCATGGCAGAATGCTGTGCGCATCCGTGACGTGCAGCGCCCTCTAACCCTGCCGATACGGATCCACCCGAGTCCAGCCCGGCGAGTCCTCACCGTCGCGGCCCGGACTCACCCCGTTACCACACAGGAGAACCACACACGTGGCTGTCAAGATTCGTCTGAAGCGACTCGGCAAGATCCGGTCGCCGCATTACCGCATCGTCGTCGCCGACTCGCGCACCAAGCGTGACGGTCGGGCGATCGAGGAGATCGGTAAGTACCACCCGAAGAACGACCCGTCGGTCATCGAGGTCAACTCCGAGCGCGCCCAGTACTGGCTGTCCGTCGGCGCTCAGCCGACCGAGTCGGTCGTCGCCCTGCTCAAGCGCAGCGGTGACTGGCAGAAGTTCAGCGGCGACACCTCGCCTTCGGGCATCACCCCGCAGCCGGAGAAGCGCGACAAGCTCGCCGCCTTCAACGCTGCGCTGGCCGAGGCCGGCAGCGACAGCACCGGTGCCACCACCGCGAAGAAGTCGCGTCCCGCGAAGGGCTCCGACGCCCCGGCCGACGACGCTCCGGCGAACGACACCGCCGAGGCCTGACGTGTTGGCTGACGCATTGGAGCATCTGGTCCGAGGCATCGTCGCTCACCCCGACGACGTCACGGTGCGGGACAAGGATCTGCGCCGGGGTCGGATGCTCGAAGTGCGGGTCAACCCCAATGACATCGGCAAGGTGATCGGTCGGACCGGTCGAACGGCGACCGCGCTCCGCACGGTCATCGCCGCACTGGCCGGTCGCGAAGAGGTCCGCGTGGACTTCGTCGATGTCGACAAGCAGTCCCGCCGCGGTCCCCAGGGCCGTTCCGGTCCTCCCCGCCACTGAGCACCTCAGGGCGCGGATCCGATCGCGCCGACGTCGAAGTCGTCGTCGGCGTGATCGGGCGGGCGCACGGAATCCGTGGTGAGGTGGCCGTCGAGCCCCGCACCGACGAACCGGGGCGTCGCTTCGCCGACGGGCAGGTGTTGCGCGCCGAGAGCGGCGGTCGTACGTTCACCGTCACGTCGTCGCGCGACCACAGCGGCCGACTCCTGGTCTGCTTCGCCGAACTCGCCGATCGCACGGCGGTCGAGGCCGTCCGCGGCACCGTGTTGTTGGTCGACGTTCCCGCCGACGAGATGCCCGAGGAGCCCGAGGAGTACTACGATCGTCAGCTCGTCGGGCTGACCGCGCTCACCACCGACGGTGCCACGATCGGCGCGGTCACCGCCGTCGTGCACATGCCCGGCCAGGACCTGCTCGAGCTGCGGACCGAGCACGGCGTACGCCTGGTGCCGTTCGTCGAGGCGCTCGTCCCCGAGGTCGATCTGACTGCCGGCACCGTGGTCGTCGACGCACCGGAAGGGCTGCTCGACCCGGACGCCGACGCGTGAAGATCGACGTGCTGTCGATCTTCCCGGCCTATCTCGAACCCCTCCGCCTGTCCCTGGTCGGCCGGGCCATCGAGACCGGCATCGTCGACCTTGCCGTGCACGATCTGCGCGATTGGACCCACGACCGCCACCGCACCGTCGACGACACCCCGTACGGCGGGGGCGCCGGCATGGTCATGCGACCGGAGCCCTGGGGCGAGGCGCTCGACGCGCTGGTCCCGGCCGCCGATCCCACGACCGGCCCACGGCTGGTCGTCCTCAGTCCCTCGGGACGGACCTTCACCCAGCGGGTGGCCCACGAGCTGGCCGCTGACGACCATCTGATCTTCGCCTGCGGGCGCTACGAGGGCATCGACGCCCGGGTCGCCGAGCACGCCGCCGAGCGGATGCGGGTCGACGAGATCTCGATCGGCGACTATGTGCTCAACGGCGGCGAGTCCGCCACCCTGGTCATCGTCGAGGCCGTCGTCCGGCTGTTACCGGGGGTCATCGGCAACCCCGAGTCGCTGGCCGAGGAGTCGCACAGCCTCGATCACGGTGGGCTGCTCGAGTACCCGCTCTACACCAAGCCGCCGAGCTGGCGTGGCCTCGACGTCCCCGAGGTGCTGTTCAGCGGGCACCACGGCCGGATCGCCCAATGGCGGCGGGACCAGGCCCTCGAACGCACCCGCACCCGGCGCCCCGACCTTCTGTAGACCTCGACCTTTCGTAGACCTCGATCCGGCCGGGTCCGACTAGGTCAGGACGTGCGCGCGCAGCGCGGTCACCACATCCGGCCGCTGCCGGGTCGGCGCCGCCCAAGGGTCGTACGCGGGCGTCACCAGCGCCCCGGCCAGCTCTGGGCCGAAGGCGGCCGGCGTCCGCACCCACGGCGCCAGACCGGCCCGGTCGAGCGCGTCGGCGTTGGTCTCGCCGTGCCCGGGGATGGCGCGGTAGGTCAACACCGGTCGCGGGTAGGCGAGCGCCTCGAGCGACATCGCCCCACCGGCGTTCTGGATCACGCAGTCGACCGCCCCCAGCAGCATCGACATGTCGCTGACCCAGCCCAGCGCCAGCACGCCCGGCTGCCGGCGCAACCGCTCGTACAACCGCTGGTTTCGTCCGCACACCACGACCGGGCGGGCGAGCCCGGTGGCCAGGACGTCGGAGGCGGTCCGCTCGAGCTTGCCCATCCCGAGCGATCCACCCGTCACCGCGACCAGAGCGCCGGTGCGGGGGAGGCCGAGCTGTTTGCGGCAGTGCAGTGAGCGGGGGAGCGAAGGGCTGTGACCGGCGGAGACGTCGTTCATCTGCGACTGCAGCGCCGGCCGGACGACCGTGGTCGTCCTGGCGCCGAACCGGCGGGCCTCGGCCGCAGGGAGTTCATCGAGTGCGAGGTGCAGATCGACGGAGCGGTGGACCCAGGGTCGATGCACCGACATGTCGCACAGATAGGTGATGACCGGGACCGAGATCCGACCCTGCGAACGCAGTTCGCCGAGGGTCTGACTGACGAACGGGTGGGTGGAGACGATCGCCGCCGGCTCGTCGCGCATCAACTCGAGCAGGGCGACCTGGGTGTGCCGCATCAGCTGGGCGATCGCGCGGTTGGCGGTCTCGCCGCGGTTCGCGGCCTCGAGCACCGCCCGCCACAACGCCGGGGCCGATTGCACCTGCCGTTGGTAGCTGAGGCGCAGCGACCGGGCCAGGGGCTGTCGCATCAGATCGAGGATGTCGGAGATCCGGGTCCGGTACCCCTCCGACTCCAACTGCTCGGCGATGGCGGCGGCGGCCGCGTCGTGACCGGCCCCGACGCTGCCGCTGACCACGTCGATCAGAGCGCCGGTGTTGCGCCGGAGGGCCGAGAGGTCTGCGGCCCGGCCCGTGATCACACACGTGAGCATAGGGGGACCGGGGCGACCCGGGCGGCATTTCCGGGTGTGCCGGCCCGGCCGGGCCGCATCACAGGGATGTGCGCGGTGTCAGCGCCAAGGTCCGAGCCGGGGCTCGTAAAAGGTCATCGAAGCGGCCGGAGCGAGCAAACAGTTCGGCATCACCCAGCTCTTGACGGCGTCGACCGGCCGACGCGTCCAGGCTCCTGATCGATGCGGAATGATGTGTGAGGAGACGCTAAGTGAGGCAAAACACCAGTGAACACACTGGTCTAGGTCGCGACTCCCGCGGCGGAGGTCCTAGGCTGCCTCCGTGGCAACGATAACTCTGACCCCGGCGCAGAGAGCGGCGCGATCGACGGTCGCGATCAAGGCCCTGATGGCGGTCAGCGGACTGATCCTGATCGGCTATCTGCTGGCTCACATGTACGGCAACCTGAAGCTCTTCGCGGGAGCCGAGTCGTTCAACGGCTACGCGCAGCACCTGCGCGAACTGGGTGAACCCATCCTCCCGCACACCGGACTGCTGTGGATCATCCGCGTCGTCCTGCTGGCCGCCGTGATCGCGCACGCGGCGTCGGCGATCAGCCTGTGGCGACGGGCCCGGACGGCGCGCGGTGGCGGTAGCAAGCGCTACCAGACCAACCAGGCGAAGCGCGGCGTACAGCGCACGTACTCCTCCTTCACCCTGCGCTGGGGCGGCATCATCATCCTGCTCTTCGTCGTCTACCACCTGCTGCACTTCACCTTCAACAGCATCCACCCGGGTGGCGCCTCCGCCGAGCCGTACCAGCGGGTCGTCAACGGCTTCCAGGTCCCGTGGGTCGTGATCAGCTACACCATCGCGATGCTCGCCGTCGGGTTCCACCTGCGGCACGGCACCTGGAGCGCTCTGACCACGCTCGGCCTCAACACCTCGCCGGCGGCCCGCCGCCGACTGAACCTGCTGGCGTACGCGGTCGCCGGGCTCGTCACCGTCGGCTTCCTGCTCCCCCCATTCGCAATCCTCTTCGGGCTGGTGAAGTGATCATGAAGAACCCGTTCAAGTCCCACACCGAGGACGACCCGGGCTTCGCCTCGGTCGACGCCGACGCGGTCTACGCGGTCGGGCCCGACATCGCCGACACCAAGGCGCCGGACGTCCCGATCACCGAACGCTGGGACACCCGACGCTTCCAGGCCAAGCTGGTCAACCCGGCCAACCGCCGCAAGCTGAGCGTCATCATCGTCGGCACCGGTCTGGCCGGTGCGTCGGCGGCGGCGACCCTGGGCGAGGCCGGCTACAACGTGACGACGTTCTGCTACCAGGACTCACCCCGGCGAGCGCACTCGATCGCGGCGCAGGGTGGCATCAACGCGGCCAAGAACTACCGCAACGACGGCGACTCGATCTACCGGCTCTTCTACGACACGGTCAAGGGCGGCGACTTCCGCTCCCGCGAGTCGAACGTCTACCGGCTGGCTCAGACCAGCGTGCAGATCATCGACCAGTGCGTGGCCCAGGGCGTACCCTTCGCCCGCGAATACGGCGGTCTGCTCGACAACCGGTCGTTCGGCGGTGTCCAGGTGTCGCGGACGTTCTACGCCCGGGGCCAGACCGGCCAGCAGTTGCTGATCGGCGCCTACCAGGCGCTGGAGCGGCAGATCGGCGCCGGCTCGGTCACGATGCACACCCGGCACGAGATGCTCGAGGTCATCGTGGTGGACGGCAAGGCGCGCGGCGTCGTCGTACGCGACATGGTCACCGGCGAGATCGAGACGCATTTCGCCGACGCCGTGGTGCTGGCCACCGGTGGCTACGGCAACGTGTTCTTCCTGTCGACCAACGCCATGGGCTGCAACGTCACCGCGACGTGGCGGGCCCACCGCAAGGGCGCGTACTTCGCGAACCCCTGCTACACCCAGATCCACCCGACCTGCATCCCGGTCAGCGGCGACTACCAGTCGAAGCTGACCCTGATGAGCGAGTCGCTGCGCAACGACGGCCGTATCTGGGTGCCCAAGTCCGGTGAGGACAAGCGCGCCGCGAGCGACATCCCTGAGGGCGAGCGCGACTACTACCTGGAGCGGATCTACCCCGCTTTCGGCAACCTGGTCCCCCGCGACATCGCGTCACGCGCGGCCAAGAACGTCTGCGACGAGGGTCGGGGTGTCGGCCCCGGCGGGCTCGGGGTCTACCTCGATTTCGCCGACGCCATCGCCCGCCTGGGTCGCAAGGCGGTCGAGGCCAAGTACGGCAACCTCTTCGACATGTACGCCCAGATCACCGGCGAGAACCCGTACGAGACCCCGATGCGGATCTACCCGGCGGTGCACTACACGATGGGCGGGCTGTGGGTCGACTACGACCTGATGAGCTCGATCGAGGGTCTGTACGTGACCGGCGAGGCCAACTTCTCCGATCACGGCGCCAACCGGCTCGGCGCCAGCGCGCTGATGCAGGGTCTGGCCGACGGCTACTTCGTGCTGCCGAACACGATCAACGACTACCTGGCGGCGGGGCCCTTCCCCAAGGTCGACGCGTCGCACCCGGCCGCCGTCGAGGCGGTCGAGCAGGTGAACAGCAGGATCGACAAGCTGCTGGCCATCAAGGGCACCCGGACCGTCGACTCCTTCCACCGCGAGCTGGGCCACATCATGTGGGACTACTGCGGAATGGAGCGGACCGAGGAAGGTCTGCGCAAGGCCATCGGGATGATCCGCGAGTTGAAGGAAGAGTTCTGGGCCGACGTCAACGTGCTGGGTTCGGCGACCGAGCTCAACCAGGCGCTCGAGCGGGCCGGACGGGTAGCCGACTTCATCGAACTCGGCGAGCTCATGTGCATCGATGCGCTGGCCCGACGCGAATCCTGTGGCGGGCACTTCCGTGCGGAGTCGCAGACCGAGGACGGCGAGGCCCTGCGTCATGACGACGAATACGCGTTCGTCAGCGCCTGGGAGTTCGGCGGCGACGACGGCAAGCCCGTCCTGCACAAGGAGCGGCTGGAGTACGAGTACGTCGAGATGAAGCAGCGGAGCTATAAGTGACGAACCGGAACCCGACGATCGTCGGTCAGGAGAACCAGTGAATATCACCGTCCGCGTGTGGCGCCAGGCCGGGCCGCACGAAGAGGGCAAGATGGCCCAGTACGCGGTCACCGACGTCTCCGAGCACATGTCGTTCCTCGAGATGCTCGACGTGCTCAACGAGCGACTGACCACCGAGGGCAAGGACCCGATCGCGTTCGACAGCGACTGTCGTGAGGGCATCTGCGGGATGTGTGGGCTCGTCATCAACGGCATCGCCCACGGTCCGCAGCAGACGACGACCTGCCAGTTGCACATGCGGTCGTTCAACGACGGCGACGTCATCGACATCGAGCCGTGGCGAGCCGACCCGTTCCCGGTGATCAAGGACCTGGTCGTCGATCGCGGCGCCCTCGACCGGATCATCCAGGCCGGCGGCTACATCTCGGCCCCGACCGGGACCGCACCCGACGCCCACGCGGCACCGGTGCCGAAGAACGACGCCGACCACGCCTTCGACGCCGCCACCTGTATCGGCTGTGGTGCCTGCGTGGCCGCCTGCCCGAACGGCTCGGCGATGCTGTTCACCGCGGCCAAGGTCACCCACCTGGGGTTGCTGCCGCAGGGCCAGCCCGAGCGTTACTCGCGGGCGGTGGGCATGGTCAGCCAGCACGACGACGAAGGTTTCGGCGGGTGCACCAACATCGGCGAATGCACCGCCGTCTGCCCGAAGGGGATTCCGCTCGAGACCATCTCGCGGCTGAACCGCGACCTGCTGAAGTCGCTGACCAAGGGCTGAGCGCAACAACGGAGGTACTTATGCCGGGACTACCCGGCATAAGTACCTCCGTTGTTCTCGTCCGGTGTTGTGTGGGGCGACCGCTCGGGATTTCCGTGTCGCGTGGGGGTGTGGCAGACTGACCGGCTGTTGTCCGCACGCGACTCCTGCCACAGGGGGATCGTTCGCGACGGGCGACCACCTCTTCAGTTATCGACAGGTGACCTGTGGCACCGGCGAGGAAACCCCATGAGCAAGCTCATCGACGCTCTCGATCAGGCGTCACTGCGTACCGATGTCCCGACCTTCCGACCGGGTGACAGTGTGAAGGTGCACGTCAAGGTCGTCGAGGGCAACCGGTCCCGCGTCCAGGTCTTCGCCGGCGTCGTGATCTCCCGCGCTGGTGACGGCGTACGCGAGGCCTTCACCGTCCGCAAGGTCAGCTTCGGCGTGGGCGTCGAGCGGACCTTCCCGGTCCACAGCCCGATCATCGATCGGATCGAGATCGACCGTCGTGGCGACGTCCGTCGCGCCAAGCTTTACTACCTCCGCAACCTGCGCGGCAAGGCTGCCAAGATCAAGGAGAAGCGCGACGCCTGAGTCGCGTCACCGCCATGGCTGAAGGAGACGAGATCTCCACGCCGAGGCGTGCGCGGGATCGTCCGGGCGTGGATTCGGTCCACGACCCGGACGCTCTCAGTCTGGGGGGTCACGTGCTCGCCTTCTTCCGCGAGTTGGGAGCGGTGGTCATCGGCGCGGTGATCGTCGCCGCCCTGCTCCGCGGACTCGTGGGTCAGATGTTCATCATTCCCTCGATCTCGATGGAGAACACCCTGCGCGAGCAGGATCGCGTGCTGGTCGAGAAGCTCAGCAGCATCGACCGCGGGGAGGTCGTCGTTTTCGCCGATCCGGGCGATTGGCTCAACGGGACGCCGACCCTGGAACGCGGACCGGTCGGCCGGGCCCTGGAGTTCGTCGGGGTGCTGCCGGACACCACCACCGAACACCTGATCAAGCGGGTGGTCGGCATGCCCGGGGATCGGGTCGTCTGCTGTGACGCGCGGGGTCGGATCTCCGTCAACAACCGGGCGCTGGACGAGACCGGTTACCTCTTCCCCGAGAACGGATCGCCGGCTACGTCTGCGTCGACGATCCCATTCGACGTCGTCGTGCCCGACGGACACTTCTTCGTACTCGGCGACAACCGTCGACACAGCCGCGACTCCCGCTGCCACCTCAACGACGTCCAGGACGGACTCCCGGTCGGTCAGAACGCGTTCGTCGCCGAGGATCTCGTCGTCGGCCGCGCGATCGCCGTGGTCTGGCCGTGGAGTCGCCAGCATCGCCTTGCCGTTCCGGCTACCTTTGGCTCTGTGCCTACCGGTGCCGTTCCGGCGCCCGGCACACCCGAATTCACCGTTCGACCTCAGGGTTCCTGTTGACCACTCGTCACCCCGCCGAACCGGCATCGACCTCCGACGCCGGTGATCCGGTGTCCCCGTCGTCGGCTCGTCGGGTCGGCTCGTTCATTCGTGAACTGCTGATCGTCGTCGTCGGCGCGATCATCGTCTCGACGCTGCTGCGGCTCTTCGTCGGGCAGATGTTCATCATCCCGTCGCCGTCGATGCAGAACACCTTGCTCGAAGGCGACCGCGTGGTCGTCCAGAAGATCACCGACTTCCATCGCGGCGACGTCGTGGTGTTCATCGATCCGGGCAACTGGCTCGAGGAGCCGGTGTCGGATCCGGGCCCGTTCGACACGCTCCTGGAATTCATCGGACTGCCGAGCAAGAGCACTCCGGGCCACCTGATCAAACGCGTCATCGGGTTGCCGGGTGACCACGTCATCTGCTGCGACAGCGACGACCGGGTGACCGTCAACGGGCAGTCGCTCGACGAGGCCGCCTATCTGTTCACCGACATCGACGGCGTTCAGATCCCGCCGTCCGATCGGCTGTTCGATGTGACCGTTCCCAAGGACCGCATCTTCGTGATGGGCGACCACCGTGACGTCAGCGCCGATTCGCGCTACCACCTGTGCGACACCTCGGCCACCCAGGATCGCGGTCAGGTCGCCTTCGTGCCGATCAAGGACGTGGTGGGTCCGACCTTCGCCATCGCGGCACCGATTGATCGGGCGACACGGCTGCGGACCCCGGCGACCTTCGCCGCTGTGCCCCCGCCCACCGCGCCCGCCCCGGACAAGGGTGTGATCGCTCGGTCGGGCGGCAACTGCTGATGCCGGTCAATCGAGCCAGCGGGATCTACGCCTACGAACGTGCGCTGAAGAACGGCGGCCTCTATCCGGTTGCCGGGGCCGACGAGGCCGGTCGCGGAGCCTGCGCCGGTCCTCTGGTCGCTGCTGCGGCGATTTTGTCCGACACCCGGGCCAAGCAGATCGACGGGCTCAAGGACTCCAAGTTGCTGACCCCGTTGCAGCGCGAGCGTGCCTACGCCGAGATCACCCGCAAGGCGTTGGCCTGGTCGGTGGTCAGGGTCGAGCCCGAGGAATGCGACCGGCTGGGGATGCACGTGGCCAACCTGATGGCTCTGCGCATGGCCCTGTCGCGGCTGGACACCACCCCCGCGTACGTGCTGACCGACGGCTTCCCGGTCGATGGGCTGGGCGTCCCCGGGCTCGCGGTCTGGAAGGGTGACCGGGTCGCGGCCTGTGTCGCGGCCGCGTCGATCATCGCCAAGGTCACCCGCGACCGGATCATGTGCGATCTCGACGAGACCTATCCCGCGTACGCGTTCAAGATCCACAAGGGTTACTGCACGCCGCTGCACCAGGAGCGGCTCGACGCCCACGGTCCGTCGGCCACGCACCGGATGCGCTTCGTCAACGTCCGCCGAGCCGCTACAGTCTGAGGCCTATGAGCGCCGAGGATCTGGAACAGTACGAGAGCGAGCTCGAGCTCCAGCTCTACCGCGAATACAAGGACGTCGTCGGCATCTTCAGCTACGCCGTCGAGACCGAGCGGCGTTTTTACCTGTGCAACCAGGTCGATCTCAAGGTGCGCACCGAGGGCGGCGACGTCTACTACGAGGTGTCGATGGGTGACGCCTGGGTCTGGGACATGTACCGACCGGCCCGGTTCGTGAAGAGCGCCAAGGTGCTCACCTTCCGCGATGTGTCGATCGAGGAGATCGCGCACAGCGACCTCGAGGTCCCCAAACCCTCCTGACCAGGACCTTTCCGCCCGGCGTCGATCGACGTCGGGCGAGGTTGTCCACAGGGGTCCACGCCCACCGGGCTCTGTCCACAGATTTCGGCGACCCCGGACGATCCGCGATTCCATCCGAATACTCCCTATGACTTATTCGTCAGGGAGGCGTCATGGATGTCGGGAATCCGACCAAGCAGCAGATCGGCGCGCGAGGTGAGGATCTTGCTTGTGCGGAACTGCAGCGGCAGGGTCTGCAAATCCTCGATCGCAACTGGCGGTGTGCGACCGGTGAGCTGGATATCGTCGCCGCAGAGGTGGGTCCGGGTGGGGTCACGCTGGTGTTCTGCGAGGTCAAGTGCCGCAGCGGCCTGCGATTTGGACATCCGCTCGAGGCAGTGACCTTCGCGAAACTGGCCAGGCTGCGTCAGCTCGCGGCGATCTGGACCCGTCAGCACCGGGTTCGAGCCGCCCAGATCCGGATCGACGTGATCGGCGTGGTGCTCCAGCCCGGCCGCGAGCCCGATGTCCGCCACGTGAAGGCGGCGGGCTGATGACCTCGGCCAGCGCCTATTCGGTCGCCCTGATCGGCCTGGAGGGTCGGGTCGTCCAGGTCGAAGCCGACATCGGCTCCGGATTGCCGCGCACCGTCCTGGTCGGGCTGCCCGACAGTGCGCTCTATCAGTCACGTGACCGCTGCAAGGCGGCGGTTAACAACTCGGGCTACGAATGGCCCATCTGTCTGCTGACCATCAACCTTTCGCCGGCGACGTTGCCCAAGGCCGGTAGCCACTACGACCTGGCCATCGTGGCCGCGCTGCTCGCCGCCCAGGAAGTGATCCCGATGGCCGAGCTCCGCGGCACGGCGATGCTCGGAGAGCTCAGTCTGGACGGCCGGGTGCGGCCGATCCGCGGCATCCTGCCGGCCGCGCTGGCTGCCGCCGAGGCGGGTTTCACCCGCGTGATCGTGCCGCTGCGGCAGGCGGGCGAGGCGCAACTGGTGGAGGGTCTCGACATCATCGGGGTGGGCTCGGTCCGGCAGTTGGTGGCCGTTCTCAACGGCGAGCCGGTGCCCGAGGTCGAGCCGATCGAGGTGAGCGCCGAGCCCAGCCGGCGGTTCGACCGCCCGCTCGACTTCGCCGAGGTGGTCGGCCAGGAGGAAGCCAAGTGGGCCTGTGAGGTGGCGGCGGCCGGTCGACACCACCTGCTCTTCCAGGGCCCGCCTGGCGTGGGGAAGACGATGCTGGCCGAGCGGCTCACCACGTTGCTGCCCGACCTCGACGTCCGGAGTGCGCTCGAGGTGTCGGCGGTGCATTCGCTGGCGGGCTACAGCCTGGACGACCGGCTGATCAGCCGCCCGCCGTACAGCGATCCGCACCACTCCGCTTCGGTCGCCAGCATTGTCGGCGGCGGGGCCCGGCTGGCCAAGCCCGGAGCGATCTCCTGCGCCCACCGTGGGGTGCTGTTCCTCGACGAGGCGCCTGAGTTCTCGCCGACGGTGATCGAGGCCCTGCGAACGCCATTGGAGTCCGGCATGATCCAGCTGGGGCGCAGCGAGACGATGGCCCGGTATCCGGCTCAGTTCCAGCTGGTACTGGCCGCCAATCCGTGTCCGTGCGGCCTGGCGGCGACCCCGGGTGCGGATTGTCGCTGCGCGCCGACGGCGATCCGTCGTTACGCGGACAAGATCAGTGGGCCCATCCGGGACCGGCTCGATGTGACCCAGACGTTCCTGCCGCTGCGGAAGGCTTACCTCAAGCACGCGGTAGATCATCCGGGAGAGACGTCCGCTGTGATCGCGGATCGGGTCTCGGCAGCGCGGAGCCGACAGCACCGCCGACTGTCGACCTGGGGGTTCCGGACCAACAGCGAGGTGCCCGGCTCGTTCCTGCGACGTCGACTGCCGCTGCCCGGTGGGATCGACGCCCTGGACGATGCGGTCGACCGCGGCCGGCTGAGTGCGCGTGGGGCCGACAAGGTGTTGCGGCTGAGTTGGACGATCGCCGATCTGGCCGGCGCCGACGTGCCGAAACGTGAGCACCTGTTGACCGCGTTGGCCATGCGTCGCGGTGATCAGCCGGGCACCGCGATCAGGCAGGTGGGCTGACGTGGACGAGCGACAGGCGCGGATGGCGTTGAGCGCGGGGACGGACGCGGGCGAGCCGGCGGTCGCGGCCCTGGTGGTCGAGCGAGGGCCGGTCGATGCCTGGCAGGCCGTGGTCGGGGGTCTGCTCGGCGACGGGGTGGGCGAGCGCCTGCGGCTGGTCGACCCCGGGGGGCTGCAGCGTGCGGCGGACCGCGCGCAGATCCGGTTCGTTGTCCCCGGTGACGCCGAATGGCCTACTGGGCTGGCCGATCTCACCGAGGCCGAGCCCATCCAGCGACGTGGGGGACTGCCGGTCGGTTTGTGGGTCCGTGGACCGGGCGATCTGGCGGCCCGGCTCGGCCGGTCGGTGGCCATCGTCGGCAGTCGGGCGGCCACCCCGTACGGGTCTGGGATGGCGAGCGATCTGGGTGCCGATCTGGCCGATCGTGGGGTGACGGTGGTTTCGGGCGGGGCTTTCGGCATCGATACCGCGGCCCATCGGGGCGCGCTGAGTGTTTCGGGGCCGACCATCGCGGTTCTGGCCAACGGGGTGGACGTGGGTTACCCGCAGGCCAATGCGCGACTGTTCGACACGCTGGCCCGTGAGCATCTGCTGGTGTCGGAGCTACCGCCCGGCGCCCACCCCACCCGGGTCCGGTTCCTCTCGCGAAACCGGCTGATCGCGGCCATGACCCGGGGGACGGTGGTGGTCGAAGCCGCGCTGCGTTCAGGGGCACGGAATACCGCGAGCTGGGCCAGCGAATGTGGGCGGCCGCTGATGGCGGTGCCCGGTCCGGTGCACTCGCGCTCTTCGGTGGGTCCGCACCTGATGATCCGTAACGGGCAAGCGGTCCTGGTCACCGGCGCCGTCGATGTCCTCGAGCTCATCTCCGGGATGGGTGAGGACACGATCGCGCTCAGCCACGGTCCGACGCGGGCCACCGACGGGCTGACCGACGAGCAGATGGCGGTGTTCGAGGTCATCCCGGTCCGGCGCCGGGTGGTGGTCGGGGAAATCGCCATGACGGCCGGGGTCAGCATCCCTCTCGTGTTGTCCGCGTTGGCGGAACTGGAGACCGCCGGTCTGGTCACCGCCGACGACCGCGGTTATCTGGCCCTCCCCGCCGGAACCCGGCCGTCATGACCCGTACCACGGCGGGGGTGTGGGGGTCGCCCCCGACAAAGACACTCTCAGTACGCGCCCGCGAGGAAGGTCCGGATCAGTGGGCCGGCGGTGCGCGAGCCGCTCTGGCCGTCGTTGACGAAGACCGCGACGGCCAGGTCGTCCTGGGCGGCGATCATCCAGGCGTGGGTTTTGTACGGGGCCTTGCCGTATTCAGCAGTACCGGTCTTGGCCAGCACCGGACCGCCGGTCAGATCGCGGAGCACGCGACCGCTGCCCTTGGTGACCACGCCACGCATCATCGAGCGCAACTGGCGCGCCTCAGGGGCGGTCAGTGGCTCGGCCGTTGACTTCGGCTTCTCGTTGTTGACCAGGTGGGGGATGACGGTGTTCCCCGCCGAGACCGAGGCGACAACAGCGGCCATCGACAGCGCTGACGCCTCGACCTTGCCCTGCCCGATGAGTGCGGCGGCCCGGCCGGTCTTGCTCGAGTCGTCCGGGACCAAGCCGAAGAACGAGGAGTAGCCGGCTTCGTAGTCGATGCCGAACCCAAGAGACGCGGCGGCCCCGACCAACGCGTCGTGATCGATCGTGCCGCGCTGGCCGATGAAGGCGGTGTTGCACGACTGGGCCAAAGCCGTGGCCAGGTCGATCCGGCCCTGACGATCACTCGGGTAATCGCTGTAGTTGACGAACTTCTTGCCGTCGACAACGAGCGAGGTGGGGCAGTTCACCGCAGAATCCGGGGTCAACCCGGCGCGCAACAAGGCCAGCGCCGTGACCACCTTGAAGGTGGATCCCGGGGCGGCCCGGCCGACCGTGGCGAGCGACTGGCCCTTGGTGTCGGCGTTGTTGGCGGCCACGAGAACGGCACCGGTCGAGGGTCGGATGACGACCATCGTCGCGGCCGAGTTGGTTTTGACCAACGTCTTCTCGGCCAGTCTCTGCAGCGTCGGCTGCAGGGTGGTCTGCAGTTCCTCGCCCGCCACGGGCTTGGTCTCGAACACGGTCACCGGGTCGACGGGGTCGGGAGCGGGCGAGGGGCTCGGCGACGCGCTCGGGTCAGCCGGGTCGGCGACCGGCCGACCGACGACCAGTCGGACCTGAGCCCCCGGCGTCCCGCGCAGTTGCGCGTCGTAGCGAGCCTGCAGACCGCTGAGACCCACCTGGTCACCGCCGACCAGCGTCCCGGCGGACTTGTCGACGATCTCCTGGGTTGCGTCTCCGACCGTTCCGATCACGGGTCGGGCGAAGTCACGGTTGGGTGCGAGGACCCGCTGATCCTGAATGGAGGTCCCGCCAGGGATCTTGCGGATGGCGGAGGCGAGCGGCAGGTCGTCGGCGTCCGCTCGCAGCACGATGGCTTCAACGAACGCCTGGGTTCCGGCGGCCACGACCTTCTTCGCGTACGCGGTCGCGTCGACATCGACCAACCGCGCCAACCGCCGCGCCGCAGCGCGTTGCTGCTTCGGCGTGATCGCGGCCTTGTCGATTCCGATGCGGTAGACCAGGCGGCTCCGCATAATGGCCCGGCCACCGTCGCCCCGCAGGATGCCGCGCTTGGGCAGCAGTCGGCGCTGGCTCAGCCGGTTGCTGCCGTCGAGTTGCGGGTGCACGACACTTGGTTGCCACGCGACCTTCCACCGGTCTGCATCGACCGCCAGGGCCACCTGGGTCTCGTACGACCACTTCTGAGGCACGCCGGGAAAGGTCCAGGTCAGCGTCAGGGCTGCGGTCGCGCTCCGCCCGTCGCGGGTGACGGACCCGACCGTCACCTGCGGGGAGAGCGGGCCCATGCCGCTGGTCAGCGCGGCGAACGCGGTGTTCACCTGATCGCCCGAGGCGCCGACGAACTCAACGCCCGCGACATCCTTCTCGGCCAGGCCAGCGGCCAGTTGTGCGGCGGTCTGCTCGGGTGAGCCACCGGTCGGCGAGGGGTCCGGTTGGGGGCTCCTGTCGGTGCACCCGGTGACCAGCAGGACCAGGGCAACCAGCGATGCGGCGAGAGACTGCGGGATCGGGCGACGCATCGGACCATCCTGCCACCGACGCGTCGTTGGTCACCGGAGCCGGCCGCGACCGCCTAACCTCGAGCGCGTGGGGATCTATGCCGCGCGACCCGGGCGCCTGGTCGGTCAGCTGGTTGGGGACGTCTTCGTGGCCGTCTGGGGCGTGATCTGGGGGGTCGTCGGGACGTTTGTCCACGCTGGGGTCAGTGTGTTGGCCGCACCGGCTCGCGAGACAGCTCGGACGGCGACCCGGTTGTCGGCCGACCTGAGTGATGCGGCCACCCAGGCCGCAACGGTGCCGGGGGTCGGGGAGCAACTGCGTCGCCCCTTCGATGCGGCGTCGACGACGCTGGGCAGTCTCGTCGCTTCGGCCAACCACCAGGTCGACAGCATCGAGCGGCTGGCGCTGCTGTTGGGCTGGCTGGTGTTCCTCATCCCGGTCAGCGTCATCGTGGCGTTCTGGTTGCCCCGACGGATCCGGTTCTACCGACGGGCCAAGGCCTCTCAGCAGTTCCTCGACTCCTCCGCCGACCTCGATCTCTTCGCGTTGCGCGCCATGACCGGCCAGCCGCTCCATGTGCTCGCCGGGATCAGCGACGACCCGGTACGCGACTGGCGGGCCGGGAACCGGGAAGTGATCGACCGGTTGGCCGAGCTCGAGCTGCGACAGAGCGGTCTGCGGAGGCCCGACCGCCTCTCGGTCCCGTCCGACGAGCCGCCCGGACCCCCTGATCTCAACCCTGCCGCGGAGACCGAACCGGATCGCCGTTGAGCCGAGCCAGCAAGCGCTGCTGGGCGGCGGGCCACTCCTCAGCAAGCATCGCGAACTGAACGGTGTCGCGCCAGCTGCCGTCGACCCGGATCCGGTGGTGCCGCAGGACACCTTCACGCTCGGCGCCGAGCCGCTCGATGGCGGTCTGCGACCGGAGGTTGCGGACATCGGTGTGCCAGACCAGCCGTTCGGCCCCGAGCCCGTCGAACGCCCGCCCCATCATCAACAGCTTGGATTCGGTGTTCACCCCAGTTCGCCAGAACTTCCGGGCGATCCAGGTGTGGCCGATGGCGATCGCCCGGTGGGTGGGACTGATCTCATAGAACGACGTCGTGCCAACCAACTCGCCGGTCGCGACGAGACGCTGGATGTAGGGCAGTCGGTCCGGATCAGCCAACGCCGCGGTCAGGATTCGGCGGGCGCCGGCCAGACCGTTGGGCATGGCGAAGGTCAGGTGCTGCACGACGGCTCCGGCGTCGTCGGGGCCACCGAGCGCGCCCAGGTAGTCGCCGGCGTCGCTCAGTCGCATGGGGGTGAGCGTCAGCGTCGGTCCCTGCAGCACGCGCGGCGCCCGCCAGTCGGACGCGTCGCGCGGGATGTCCCACGCGGCTCGGGCCGGTTCGGTGATCTCGGTCATGAGTCATCCTCTCGCGGCGACGTCCGCCATCGCCACGACGATCAGGTGTCACCCTGAGGGGTGACATGGGCGCTGACCGTCCGACGTTCGAGCGGGTGAGCATCGGCGTCGCCCCGTGGGCAGACCCGGTGACGTCTTCGCCCACGACGACCCGGTTTCCGTCGTGGACAGGCGCCCCAGCTTCCGTATCGCGGTGTCGGTCCGCCCATCCCAGGCGGACCGAAACCGTACCCAGAGCCGTTCGCTGACCTGTTGGTCTATTTCTTGCCGGGGAGACAGATGGCATTCACCGGGTTAATGTGACGAAGGGCGAGGGGACTCGGGAAGGCGGCACGATTGTCGATGTTGATCGATCGGGGGGCCGGCAACGGGGTTGCACACAAACCCGCGGTGTCGATATTGATCAAGGTCCGTGGGGCATTGCCCAATCTGCGACCGGCGGAGCGTCGGGTCGCCGAAGCGGTGATCGCAGATCCGGCGGGGGTCTCGGAACGTTCGATCACCATGGTCGCCCGGAGGTGCCAGACCTCGGAGACGACGGTCCTGCGCTTCTGTCGGGCGATCGGTCTCGGGGGCTATCCCGAGCTGCGGATCGCGCTCGCGCGAGCGGCCCAGTGGGAGGAGTACGACCGCTCCGACGCCGGGCCGATCAGCGCCGACATCGAGCCGGGGGATTCGATGACCGACGTCGTCGCCAAGATCACCCATGCCGAGATGCGTGCCGTCGAGGACACCTCCGCCATGATCGACGTCGACATCTTGATGGCCGCGGTCGAGGCGATCGGGCGGGCCGGTCGGGTCGACATCTACGGGATCGGGGCCAGCGCCCTCGTCGGTCAGGACCTGCAGCACAAGCTGCACCGCATCGGCGGTGTGGTCTTCAGCTGGTCCGAGGGTCACCTCGCGCTGACGGCGGCCTCGGTGCTCGGTCCGGGTGACGTGGCGATCGGGATCTCCCACACGGGCACCACCCTCGACACGGTGGACGCCTTACAACTCGCGCGCAGCCGGGGCGCGACGACGATCGCGGTGACCAATTTCTCCGGTTCGCCCATCGCCGACGAAGCCGATCTGCTCCTGCTCACCGCCGCTCGAGAAACCACCTTCCGCTCCGGTGTGACGACCAGCCGGATCGCCCAGCTGATTGTGCTCGACTGCCTGTTCACCGGCGTCGCGCAACGCTCCTACGACCTGTCGCTGGACAATCTGCGCCGTTCGCACGCGGCGGTGCGGACGCGGCACGGCGTACGCGGCTGATTCAAGCCGTGGCCTGCTCCTGGCGGCGTTGGCGCGATTGCCGCCAGAGGTTGAAGAAGATCCCGACCAGCAGCACGATCGACAGCCACCACGAGTACCTGGCGATCACCTCGACGACCCGCACCGCGGGCGCGCCGATCTGGTAACCGAGGAAGACGTAGAGGGCCCGGGTGGAAGCCGCGGTGAGGATGTCGATGATCAAGAAGGTCCGCAGCCGCATCCCGGCCGCTGCCACGGTCGCATACACCACCGCACTCGGCAACGGCAGGATGTAGGTCAAGACGATGGCTCCGACCCCGAACCGCCGGGCCAACCGTTCGGCGCGCGCCGCGTTCCGGGCCGCGCGTGCTGACTTACCGGCGACCAGGTCGATCAGACCCCGGCCCCACAGCTTGCCGGCCCACCAGTAGAGCCAGTCGAACTTCACCGAGCCGAAGGTGCCGAGCAGGATGCCCAACGGCCAGTACCCGATCCCCGTGGCCGCGAGGGCGCCGATGGTCACCGCCGAGGTCCGGGAGCCCCCCAGGGCGGCCAGTAGATAAGGATTGGCACCGAGCAGCACCGGGCGCAACGGCAGCAGCACCAGGGCGTAGACCCCGGTGAGCGAGAAGAAGACCCAGCAGACGATGTCGGCGCGGCTCGGCTGTCCCTTCCACGGCATCCGGGGGTCGTCCCACCAGGGCTTCTCGTCTTCTTCCGCGGGCGCCGGGGGGGTCGGGGCGTCGGCCCCGAAGACCGACGGGCGCCCGCTCGTCCTCCGCTCGCGCGCTCGCTGGCGCTC
This sequence comes from uncultured Actinomycetota bacterium, assembly GCA_963815905.1. Taxonomy (GTDB): domain Bacteria; phylum Actinomycetota; class Actinomycetes; order Propionibacteriales; family Propionibacteriaceae; genus Microlunatus. Next base: position 214,694 of record CAWFIO010000013.1, read on the forward strand.
GCTCGACGCTCGCTGGCGCTCGCTCGACGCTCGCGGAGGGGGTCTTCCGCGGGCGCCGGGGGGTCGGTGGCCGGGGAACCGGTCGGACCACGCCCCGTGGAGGCGTCATCGTGCGCTGAGCGTTCGGGGGCATCCGGTTCGTGCTTCGGTTCAGCTGCGTCGATGGTAGGCCTCGCGCCAGGTGGGGACAGTGGGCAGTCGGTGGAGCTGCATCCCGGCCTCGGCGGGGGTGCGGTTCGCCTTCAGATTGTTGCAGCGCGTACAAGCCGCAACGGTGTTGAGCCAGGTATTGGTCCCGCCCCGCGACTGCGGGAGGACGTGGTCGACCGTCTCGGCCGGTCCGAGACAGTAGGCGCATCGGTGCCGGTCGCGCCGCAGCACGCCCCGCTTGCTCCAGGCCGGTCGCTGGGCGTAGAGGAACGTCGTCTTGACGTAGCGGATCAGCCGCAGGACGACCGGCCAGGGGTAGGGGCCGATGTGGCGGCCCTCCTGCGCCTCGGCGACCACGGCGACCTCGCGCACCAGCATCCGGACGGCGTGCTGCACCGACACCGTGTGCAGGGCGGTGTCGTCGGTGTTGAGCACGGTCACCGACATCGTTGGCCCTCTCCCTCGTTCGGGCCGCGACTGTGCGCGGCCGATTCAGGGTGCCCCACCAGTCGGGCGGTGTCATCGGGATTTGTCGGGTCGGCGACCACCCGGGAATACACCAGGCCGTCGGTCACCCGCCCCGACAGCTCGAGGAACCGACGCAACCGACCTTCGAGGGCGAATCCGGCTCGGAGCAGGGTTCGTTGCGAGGCGAGGTTGTCGGGGGCGACCCACGCAGCCGCGATGCAGTCCAGATCATCCAACCGCCACGGCCGGATCCGCAGGCCGACGCCGGTCAGCGGCTCGGTCGGATAACACAGATCCATCGGCCACATCCTGGAGATCACCGGTCGGCAGGGGATTGACTATCTCGAACACGTATTCGATTATGGAGCACATGACACCACCGCCCGCAACCCTCGGCGAGCTGCGACAGCGCGTCCACCGGATGCAGGGCTCGAGCGTACGCCGTCGCCTGGATCTGCTGCCCGGTCTGGCCGGAGTGGTCCAGCTGCGGACCGGCGGGACGTACGTGGTGGACAGCCCCAGTCTGGCGCTGGCCCTGATGGCCGGACCGTCGCAGGCGGGGGAGTGGAGTGCGGTGGTCGGGGTGGCTGATCTGGGTCTCGAGTCGGCCGCGGAGTTCGGGCTCGACCTCGAGCGGACGGTGGTGGTGCCCCGACCGGGTGAGCACTGGCTCAGCGTGACCGCCGGCCTGGTCGAGGTGGCCAGCCTGGTGCTGGTCCGGCCGCCCACGCCGCCGAGCGAGGCGCAGGCCGAGCGGCTCCGGGCGCGGCTGCGACAGAAGGACGCCGCCCTGATCGCGCTCGGCGACTGGCCGCGCGCCGAGACGCGGATCAGCATCGCCGAGTCGCACTGGGTGGGCCTGGGTTCTGGTCACGGTCGGATCAGCGCGCGGCAGGTGGTGGTCGAAGTGCGTGAGTCCGCCGGTCGTTCGCGTCGGGCGCCGCTGTGGCTGCCCGGTCCCGATCTGAGCGTCACCGGTCGGGTCGAGAGCGTTCGGCCGTCCGTGATCGCCGAGGCGGGATGATGGCCACCCCGGTCATCGGTCGGAGCGCCGCGTCGGTCGAGTCGGGTGTGCAGCCGCCGAGTTCCCGGCAGCTGGTGGTGTGGGTGCCCGACTGGCCGTTGGTCGCACTGATCAGCGAGAGCGGGGCCGATCCGCGGGCGCCGATCGCGGTGATCGAGAAGGGGGAGGTGTTCGCCTGCTCGGAAGCGGCCCGGATCGAGGGGGTCCGGCGCGGGATGCGCAAACGCGACGCCGCGGCCCGGTGTCCCGGGCTCGAGCTGCTCGACCGGCATCCCGAGAGCGAGAGCCGGACCTTCGAGATCGTGCTCACCCAGCTGGAGGAGATCACCGCCGGGGTGGCACCGATCCGACCCGGGTTGTGTGCGATGACCGTGCCCAGCCGGTTCTACGGCAGCGAGCAGGCGGCGGCCGCCGTGATCGCCGAGCACCTGGTGACCCTGGGGATCTGGGACTGCCGGTTCGGCATCGCCGACGGTCGGTTCGCGGCCGAGCAGGCCGCCCGCCGGGCCGTGCCCCAGGAGTGCGCGGTCATCGAGCCCGGCGGATCCGGAGACTTCCTGCGCGGGCTGCCGATCGCCGTCCTCGACGACCACACCCTGGTCGGGGTGCTGCGTCGGCTCGGGCTGCGGACCCTGGGCGATTTCGCCGACCTCCCCGCCCGCGACGTGGCGACCCGGTTCGGCGCGGAGGGGGCCTGGCTGCATCGGCTGGCCCGTGGTCGCGACCATCGCCCGCCGGTCTCGCGGCGACCGCCGTTGGAGATCGACCAGCGGGTGGTCTTCCAGCCCGGTCTGGAGACCATCGAGCCGATCACCTTCAGCACCCGGCAGACCGCCGAGCGGTGCGTGGCCGAGCTGGCCCGGCACGGATTGGTCTGCACCCAACTGCGGATCGAGGTGGTGACCGACGGCGGCTGGACCGGGACCCGGGTGTGGGCCCATTCGCGCTGGTTCACCGCCACCGACATGATCGACCGGCTCTACTGGCAGCTCCAGGGTGATCCGGCCCCCGAGCCGGTGTGCGAGATCCGGCTGCTGCCCGACGCCGTCGAGTCGCTGGCCGATCACGGCGAGGGACTGTGGGGTCGTGCGGCCAACGAGCAGGTCGAACGCGGGATCGCCCGGCTGCAGGGGATGTTGGGGCCGGAAGAGGTCCTCGCTCCCTCGCTGAGCGGCGGACGCAGCCCGCGTGACCGGCAGCGGCTGACCCCGTGGGGTGACCGTCGCGACGACGGTCGACCGCGCGGTCTGCCCTGGCCCGGCAGCCTCCCGCCACCGGCGCCGGCCCGGGTGTTCGGCGAGCCGGTGGCCGCGGTGCTCACCGATCACGACCATGCGCCGGTAGCGGTGACCGACCGCGGGATGGTGACCGGCATCCCGGCCCACGTCCGGCCCGGTCCCCGGCAGCCGGAGGTCGCGGTCGATGCCTGGGCGGGTCCGTGGCCGATCGAGGAACTGTGGTGGGACCCGGCCAAGGCGCGTCGGGTGGCCCGCTTCCAGGTGGTCGGGATCGATGGCCGCGCCTGGCTGATGATCATCGAGGACGGTCGTTGCTGGACCGAGGCCGAATATGTCTGACCAGACCGGCGGCGCCGAGCGACCAGGGGCACGGAGATGAACTGGCAGAACCCACCGCAGCCGTGGGACGAGCTCGAGCGCAAGCTGTCCGGACGGGCCAAGCGTGACTTCTCCGCTGCCAACCCGCTGGCCGACAGCGCGCCCGGTTTTTCCCGCAAACGACCGCACTACATCGCCGACGAGCAGTCCGTGCGCCGACCCGAGGCGCCGACGGTGCCGTACGCCGAGCTGCACTGTCACAGCAATTTCAGCTTCCTCGACGGGGTCAGCGACCCCGAGGAGCTGATCGAGGAAGCAGTCCGGCTCGGTCTGGACGCTATCGCGATCACCGATCACGACGGTTTCTACGCGGCGTCCCGGTTCGCCGAGGCCGCTCTGGCCTACGACCTGCGGACCATCTACGGCGCCGAGCTGTCGCTGGGGCTGACCACGCCGCAGAACGGCGTCGCCGATCCCGAGGGTCGACATCTCCTGGTCCTGGCCCGTGGGGTCGAGGGCTATCACCGGTTGGCCAAGGCCATCACCGACGCCCAGCTGCTCGGCGACGAGAAGGGTCGCCCGGTCTACGACCTGGAACAGCTCGCCGCGCAGGCCGACGGCCGGTGGACGATCATGACCGGTTGCCGCAAGGGCCACGTCCGTCGTGCGCTGGCCGACTCCGGGGTCGAAGCCGCGGCCGCCGAGCTCGACCGGTTGACCGCGTTGTTCGGCCACGACCACGTCGTCGTCGAGCTGATCGACCACGGTCGACCGGAGGACTCGGCGACCAACGACGTGCTGGCCCGGCTGGCCGACGATCACGGTCTGCGGCTGGTGGCCAGCAACAACGTGCACTTCGCCACGCCGCCGGAGAAGCGGTTGGCCGATGCGGTCGCGGCCGTCCGCGCCCGGCGCAGCCTCGGCGACATGGACGGTTGGCTGCCCGGTCCCGGTGCCCATCTGCGCTCCGGCGCGGAGATGGTCCGGGTGTTCGCCCGGTATCCCGGCGTGGTGGCCCGCAGCGTGGAGATCGCCGACGACTGTGCGTTCAACCTTCGGTTGGCGAAGCCCCGGTTGCCCAAGATGCGGGTGCCGCTCGGTCGGAACCCCACCGGGTGGTTGCGCGAGCTGTGCCGGCGGGGCGCGTACGAGCGATACCCGGACCGGCTCGAGGTCGCCCTGGCCCGGCTGGACAAGGAGCTGGCGGTGATCGAGGAGAAGGGGTTCGGCGGTTATTTCCTGATCGTGCACGACATGGTCAAGTTCGCCCGTGACCGCGGCATCCTCTGCCAGGGTCGCGGCTCGGCGGCGAACTCGGTGGTCTGCTACGTGCTCAAGGTGACCGCGGTCGACCCGATCCTCTACGACCTGCCGTTCGAGCGGTTCCTCTCCCACACCCGGGAGGAGGAGCCGGACATCGACGTCGACTTCGATTCCGATCGGCGCGAGGAAGTGATCCAACACGTCTACGAGACCTACGGCCGACACCGCGCGGCCCAGGTGGCCAACGTGATCAGCTACCGCCCCAAGTCGGCGGTCCGCGACATGGCCAAGGCGATGGGTTACTCCACCGGGCAGCAGGACGCCTGGTCCAAAGGTCTGGATCTCTACTCCCAGGTGGTCGAGCCCGATGGCAGCAACGATCACGGGATCCCGGTGGCCGTGACCGATCTGGCCGAGCAACTGCTCAAGGCTCCGCGCCACCTCGGCATCCACTCCGGCGGCATGGTGCTGACCGAGCGACCGGTGGGTGAGGTCTGTCCGATCGAGCGCGGCCGGATGGACGCCCGGACCGTGCTGCAGTGGGACAAGGACAGCTGCGCCTGGATGGGACTGGTCAAGTTCGACTTCCTGGGGCTCGGCATCCTGGCCGCGATCCAGTACACGTTCGACCTGGTGGCGACGCATCTGGGCGAGACCTGGGGCCTGGACACCATCCCGAAGGAGGAGGCCGGGGTCTACGACATGCTCTGCCGGGCCGACTCGATCGGGGTGTTCCAGGTCGAGAGTCGGGCCCAGATCGGCACCCTGCCTCGGTTGCAGCCCCGCCGGTTCTACGACCTGGTGATCGAGATCGCGCTGATCCGCCCCGGCCCGATCCAGGGCGGCGCGGTGCACCCCTACATCCGCCGCGCCACCGGTAAGGAGGCGATCGACTACCTGCACCCCGATCTCGAACCGGTGCTCGGCAAGACCCTCGGGGTCCCGCTCTTCCAGGAACAGCTGATGCAGATCGCCATGGCGGTCGGCGACTGCAGCGGTGACGACGCCGACCTGCTCCGCCGCGCCATGGGTTCCAAGCGCGGCGTGGAGAAGATCGAGAGACTCCGCGACAAGCTCTTCGCGGGGATGCGGCGACACGGGATCACCGGTGAGTTGGCCGACGGGATCTACGCCCGGATCCAGGCCTTCGCCAATTTCGGTTTCGCCGAGAGCCACGCGATCAGCTTCGCCCTGCTGGTCTATGCCTCGTCCTGGCTCAAACTGCACTACCCGGGTGCTTTCCTCGCCGGTTTGTTGCGAGCCCAGCCGATGGGGTTCTACTCGCCGCAGTCCTTGGTCGCTGACGCCCGTCGGCACGGGGTGAAGATCCTGCGTCCCGACATCGAACGCTCCGGCGTCGACGCCGACCTCGAGATCCGCGACGCGACCGCGACCGGGTCGGGACCGACCGGGATGGTGGCCTGCCTCGATCGAAACCCGCCGCCGGTGGCGAAGTTCGACCGGTCGGCGCCGGATCGCACCCTTGAGCACCGGCGCGACGGCGGCTTCTCGGTCCGGCTCGGACTGACCGAGGTGGCGGGCATCGGTCGTGAGCTCGCCGAGCGGATCGTCGCCGCCCGGGCCGAGCACCCGTTCACCGCGATGAACGACGTGGTGCGGCGGACCGGGCTGACCGTGGCGCAGAGCGAGGCCCTGGCCACCGCCGGGGCGTTCGACTGCTTCGGGCTGACGCGACGCCAGGCGCTGTGGAACGCCGGCTACTCCGACAACGACCAGACCCTGCCCGGCACCGCCATCGACGCGGAGCCACCGATGCTGCCCGGGATGAGCGAGGTCGATCTGACCCTGGCCGATCTCGCCGCGACCAAGATCTCCCCTGACGAGCACCCGATCGCCCACCTCCGTACGGTGCTGGCCGAGCACGATGTGGTGGCGATCGGCGCCCTCGGGCCCGCGTACGCGGATCGCCGGGTCAAGGTCGGGGGGTTGATCACCCACCGGCAACGGCCGGGCACCGCCGGCGGGGTGACCTTCCTCAATCTCGAGGACGAGACCGGAATGCTCAACGTGGTCTGCTCGCAGGCGCTGTGGCAACGTTTCGGTCGGGTCGGCCGAAACGCTCAGGGAATGATCATCCGGGGCCGGATCGAATACGCGGAGGGTGTCACCAACCTGGTCGCGGAGCGGCTCCAACCGATGGCAAGCGCCGTGCCGCAGACGCGCGCAGCCCTGCCCACCGGTCACCGGTCGCGGGACTTCAGGTGACCCGGCTCACCACGAAATTCAGGCTGACATAGGTTGCGGCCATCGATGACCCCCTGGTCGAGGAGAAGTGAATGAGAAAACGTCGTATCGCGATAGCCGGACTGGCCGTCGCCCTGGCCGTCAGCGCCTCGCTGCCGGCTCATTCGGAGCCGGTGGGCGGACCAACCGCGAAGAAGTCGGGCCGGTTCCACCAATTGGATGTCGGCAAGCTCGGCACGATCGTCAACGCACCGAACGGGCTCAAGCCCGACAAGGTGGTCGACGCGCTGGTCGAACTCGACACCGCATCGGTGATCAGCCAGCAGTCCGCCGGCTCGGTCTCTGCCGCAGCCGCTCAGCGGCGGGTCAAGGCCAGTCAGGCCGCAGCCGAGCCCCGGCTCGAGGCGGCCGGGGCCACGGCGTACGGCCGGATCAGCACGGTGTTGAACGCGATCCAGATCAAGGTCGCGGTCAAGGACCTGGCCGCGGTCTCGAAGGTCCGTGGCGTCAAAACGGTCCAGGTCTCGCGGATCATCAAGCCGGAGAACACCGCCGCCAACCGGGCCACCGGGGTCGACCGGACCTGGGAGGCCTACAAACACACGGGCAAGGGCCTGGTGATCGGGGTCATCGACACCGGAATCGACTACACCCACGCCGACTTCGGGGGCGAGGGCACCACCGCGGCGTTCGAGGCCAACGACGGCGCGGTGATCGAGCCGGGAACCTTCCCGACCGCCAAAGTCACCGGTGGCTACGACTTCGTCGGTGACGACTTCGGCTCCGACACCGAGGGCTCGGGCATTCCCAAGCCCGACGCCGATCCGCTCGACTGCCAGGGTCACGGCACCCACGTGGCCGGCACCGCGGCCGGTGACGGTGTGACCGCGGACGGAGCCACCTACACCGGTGCCTACAACCGGGCCGCGCTCGACCAGGACTTCCTCGTCCAACCGGGTGCCGCACCGGACGCCACGTTGAAGGCGTACCGGGTCTTCGGCTGCGACGGCGGGAGCCCGAGCAGCATCGTCATCGCCGCCATCGACCGTGCGGTCGACGACGGTGTCGACGTGGTCAACATGTCACTCGGCAGCGACTTCGGCACCGACAACGGTCTCGAGAAGACCGTGATCCAGAACGCGACCGAGGCCGGATCGCTGATCGTGGCGTCGGCGGGCAACGCCGGTGGCGGCGCCTACATCGTCGGCGGGCCCGCCTCGATCAACGAGAGCCTGGCCGTGGCCGCGGTCGACCGCGAGCTGGCCGAGTTCCCCGGCGTGGACATCACCGGGGCCGTCACCACCGACGGCCTGGTGGCCAACAGCCTCGAGGTGGCCACGCCCATCACCGGCGAGTTGGTCGATCTCGGACTCGGCTGTGATCCGGCGGCGTACGCGGCGGCGAGCGGCAAGATCGCACTCACCACGCGTGGAATCTGTGCCCGCGCCGACCGGGTGAAGTTCGGTCAGGCCGCCGGTGCCACCGCGGTCATCATGATCAACACCTCGTCGGATCTGCCGCCGTTCGAGGGTGAGCTCGAGGGCATCACGATCCCGTTCGTCGGCGTCAGCGGTAACGACTCCGCTGCACTGCTGGCGGCGGACGGTAAGTCCGTCACACTGACCGGCAACACCGGCATCACCAACCCGGGTTACCGGCGGGTCGCGGAGTTCAGCTCCAACGGCCCGCGTCGGGGCGACAGCGCCCAGAAGCCCGACGTCGCGGCACCGGGTGTCTCGATCCCGTCCGCCGCCATCGGCACCGGGACCGGGGCCGTACGCGAATCCGGCACCTCGATGTCGGCTCCGCACACGGCCGGGGTCGCGGCCCTGGTCTGGCAGGCCCACCGCAGCTGGACCCCGATGCAGATCAAGGCGCTGCTGATGTCGACCGCTTCACCGGGTGGCGTGACCGGCTTCGACAGCCGCCGCGTCGGCACCGGGCTGGTGCAGCCGCTCCGGGCCTCGGAGGCCAAGACCTACGCCTGGACCCGGAACCACCTGAACAGCCTGCAGTTCGGGATGAACGAACTGGTGGGTGGCTGGACCGAGACCCGTCAGTTCAAGATCACCAACAAGACGATCAAGACCGTGACCTACGACCTGAGCCTCGACCTCAGCACGTCGGCCCGCGGAGCGCGCTTCTCCATCTCCCCGAAGTCGGTCAAGATCAAGCCGGGTGACACCAGGGACGTCAAGGTCAAGCTGCACCTCAGCCGGGCGGACACGGCCAGGCTGCCGGGGGCCAGCGCCAACCAGGGCGGCGAGCTCAGCTCGGTGAACGGGCTGATTTTGGCCCGGCCGCGAAGCGATCGCCCGGGCGTCCTGCCGCTGCGGGTGAGCTTCCTGTTCGTTCCGGTGCCGCTGTCCAACGTCGAGTCGTCGACCTCGGTGTCGCGCAATTCCGACGGCACCTACACCCCGATCACGGTGCACAACACCGGGATCCACACCGGGACCGTCGACACGTACGCCTGGCTGATCGCCGATCAGGCCGGTGACGTGCCCGACCGCGACACCCCCGATCTGACCAACATCGGCGTGCAGAGCCTGGCGCCGACCGAGGTCGGACTCGATCCCGACGACCGTCTGCTGATCTTCGCGGCCTCCACGTCGTTGGGGACTTCGACGCAGGCGGCCAAGGAGATCGACGTCGTCCTCGACACCGACAACGACGACACGCCCGATTTTCTGGTCGTGTCGGCCGACACCGGGCTGGTGCTCACCGGTTCGCCGGACGGCTCGGTGACCTCGTTCGCCATCGATCTGTCGAGAGGCAAGATCGTCGATGCCTGGGACGCCGATGCGGCGGCCAACGGCTCGACCGTGCTGCTGCCGGTGTCGGCCAAGGCACTGGGCCTGTCCCAGACGTCCGGTCCGGTCACCGTCGTCGCCGGGAGCTTCGCGTTGGTCGAGGATGCGTCGCCGTTCGGTGACCAGACCGGGTCGGCGACGTTCGACGCCTTCACCCCGGCGGTCAGCCACGGGGACTACTTCTCGCTCAAGCCGGGCGGGAAGCGGGACATCCCGGTTGAGGTCGATCCGAGCAGGTTCGGCTCGCAGAGCCACGCGGGCTGGCTCGTCGTCACCCCCGATGACAAGGCCGGCCTCCGAGAGGTCGACCGGGTCAAGCTGGTCGTCGAGGAGACCCCGGTCGGGGTCGACAAGTCGGCCAAGGCGGGCAAGCGATAACCGAGGAGACGACCTGGGCGGCGTGCCGCCTGAGTTGACACCACGATCCGGCGGTCACCCTCATGGGGTGGCCGCCGGATCTGGGTTCGGGCGCGCATGCCGGTGCGCCGCACGCGATTCGGGTGGGGCGGCGGTCCAGAACAATCACGCCGATCGCGTTGCGCCGGATCGAAGGTTGCGCCGGATCGAAGGCTGCGCCGGGGACGGATTCGGCAGCACCGAGACAGCGTCGATCGATGCTGTCGAGAGATTTCTTGTGTCCGAGGGGGGACTTGAACCCCCATTCCCCGTAAAGGGAACTAGCACCTCAAGCTAGCGCGTCTACCTATTCCGCCACCCGGACTCGGGCCGCCCCGGCGAGCGGGGCGAAGGGAACTATAGCAATGCTCGACACCGGTATCGAATCCGTTCCAGCAACCCGGTCAGCGGTGTCGGCGGGAGCGCCAGTGCCGGGCGATCGCCTCGGGCAGGGGATCGATGACGGTGCCCTCCGCCCGCATCCCGGCCCGGGTGAGGCGCCGCGACCGGGTCAGGCTGAGCAGCCCGAAACCCCACAGCAGGTACTGGAAAGCAGAACGCCACCTTGAAGTCGGCGACGTCGAACACCCCGTTGGGCTGCCGCAGATCGAGGATCAACCCGATCGCAAAGATGGTCACCAGCGACGCGGTGAAGCCGCCCATGTTGACGATCCCCGACGCCGCGCCGAGGCGGGTGCTCGGGTTGAAGGACCGGGCGTAGTCGAACCCGACAGCCGACCCCGGTCCGTACGCGGACAGCACGACCACCAGCACCACGATCAGCGGCAGCGGGGGGCGTCCGGGCCACAGCAGCACCACGGTCCAGACGGTGATGGTCGCGATCAGGATGCCGAAGATCAGGTTCGAGCGGCGGAGCGGGTAGCGCCCGGTGAGCTGGCCGAGGAACGGGCCGATGACCATCGCCGCCAGCACCATCAGGGTCAGCAGTCCGCCGGCCAGGGTGGACGAATAGCCCAGGCCCACGGTCAGGAACGGGAAGCCCCACAGCAACGCGAAGACCATCCCCGAGAACTGAGCGCTGAAGTGCGACCACAGACCCAGGCGGGTGCCGGGGTGACCGAAGGACGCCCGGAGGTCCGCGCCGGCCTGCCGCCAGCCGACCGGCGGTGATGGCGCAACCGCGGTGGCCGGGCGGTCGCGTACGGCCAGCAGGACCGCCAGGGCGACGACGACCCCGACCGCGGCTGCACCCAGATAGGTGGGGGTCCAGCCGAAGGTCGACAGCGCCGCCACCAGCGGGATCGTGCTCGCCACCTGGCCGAGTTGCCCGACCTGCCCGGTCATCTGGGTGACCAGCGGGGTGCGCTGGGCCGGGAACCAGGCCGGGATCAGCCGGAGCACCGAGATGAAGGTGGTGGCATCGCCGGCGCCGATCAGGATCCGGGCCAGCACCGCCCCTCCGGGATCGGTGGCGACGGCCAGCAGCGCTTGCCCGCCGGCCATCACCAGCCCGCCGACCACTATCACCATCCGCGGCCCGAATCGGTCGACCAGCAGCCCGACCGGGATCTGCATGGCCGCGTACACGACCAGTTGCATCACGGCGAAGGTGGAGAGCACCGAGGCCCCGATGCCGAAGCGTTCGGTGGCCACCGGCGCGGCGACCGCCAGCGAGGTGCGGTGAAAGACCGCGGTCGCGTACCCGAGGACGCCGACGCCCCAGACCAACCAGGAGCGAGTCGACGAAGGCACTCGACCATAGTGGCGTAATGACTCCACGTCGCTCCCGGAGGTCCGTCGACGCGTCGCGACGCGCCCGGGATGTCGACGTGGTGGTTGCCGGTCACCCGGGGAAACGAGTTCGGCATCCTGCGCGGCGAAGCCGAGCGGTAGGCCGACGCCGAATCGGCGTAGGTGAGGATGGGGCGGTGACCGAACCGACCCCCGCGTACGCGCCGGACAGCGAAGTCGTCGAGCTCTGCCAGGAGTTGATCAGGTTCGACACCTCGAACTTCGGCCCCGACCCGGGCCCGGGGGAGCGCGAGGCCGCCGAGCGGGTGGCCGGTCTGCTCGATGAGGTCGGGATCAGTAGCCAGCTGTACGAGTCGGAGAACCGGCGAACCTCGCTGGTCGCCCACTGGGAGCCCGAGGGCGTCGACCGATCACTGCCACCGCTGCTGGTGCACGGCCACCTCGACGTGGTGCCCGCCAACGCCGACGACTGGACGCTGCCGCCGTTCTCCGGCGAGCTGCGGGACGGCTGTGTCTGGGGTCGCGGCGCGGTGGACATGAAGGACTTCGACGCCATGGTGCTGAGCGTCGTCCGGGCCAGGGCCCGGGCCGGCGTGGCCCCTCGGCGGCCGCTTCGGCTGATCTTCACCGCGGACGAGGAGGCGGGCGGCGTCCTCGGAGCGCACTGGCTGATGGACCACCACCCCGAGGTGGTCGAGGGCTGCGAGGAGGCGATCGGTGAGGTCGGTGGCTTCTCGCTGACCATCCGCGACGACCTGCGGCTCTACGTCATCCAGACGGCCGAGAAGGGTCTGGCGTGGCTCAAGCTGATCGCCGACGGCCGGGCCGGCCACGGCTCGTTCCGCAACGACGACAACGCGGTCACCGAACTGGCCGGTGCGGTCGCCCGGATCGGCGCTCACCAGTGGCCGCACCGGATCACCGACTCCCAGCGGGCCTTTCTCGAAGCGGTGTCCGAGGCCTTCGAGGTCGAGCTCGACCCCAACACCGTCGAGGAGACCCTGGCCCGGCTCGGCACCATCGCGCGGATGGTCGGCGCCACCATGTCGAACACGGCCAATCCGACGATGCTCACCGCGGGGTACAAGCACAACGTCATCCCCGGGCGGGCCACCGCCGCCATCGACGGCCGGTTCGTGCCCGGGGCCGAGGACGAGTTCTACGCCACCATCGCCGAACTGCTCGGCGACCGGGTGCGCTACGAAGTGCTCACCTCCCAGCCCGCCGTCGAGACCGAGTTCAGCGGCACGCTGGTCGAGGCGATGCAGACCGTGCTGACCGCCGAGGACCCCGGCGCGCGAGCGGTCCCTTACCTGATGAGCGGCGGCACCGACGCCAAGGCGTGGAGTCGGGCCGGGATCCGCTGCTTCGGGTTCGCCCCGCTGCGACTGCCGGCGGAGCTCGACTTCGTCAGCCTGTTCCACGGCGTGGACGAGCGGGTACCCACCGAATCGCTGGAATTCGGGGCTCGAGTGCTGGATCGCTTCCTCGATCTGGCCTAGGGTCGCTGGGGATGGTCAAGCCTCAGGTGGAGTATGAGGTCGAGAGGCTACGGCTCGACCGCAGCCTGTCGCGCCATGCGGTCCGGCAACTGTTGACCGAACAGGCCGAGTACGGCGGCTGGGAGCTCGCCCGGTTACGCCGCTACCGCGACGGCACGCGGGACGTCTGGGTCCGTCGCAAGATCATCCGGGTCGCCAACACCCTCGGAGGGTGATGGGCGACGCATCCGCACACCGGTGAATCCCGAGGCGCCTGACCGAGCTGAACGCAGAACGGGTGCGGGATTCGGCCGGTCACGGACCCCGTAGGGCATTGGGCCCACCCGACACGTCATCGAGAGCCGAAGCGATCTCGGCCGGCAGAGCCCGCCCCTCCATGACCAGCGCCGGAGCCAGTTGCCCCGCCGTGCGGGCTCCGAGCAGGGGAGCGGTCACCCCGGGGGCGTCGCGGACCCAGAGCAAAGCCACCTGCAGCGGCGTGAGGTCCAGGCCTTCGGCCGCCCGGGCCACCGCCTCGACCACCCCGCGGCTGCGGTTCTCGAAGATAGGGCTCGACGAACCAGGCGAAGTGGTCGGTAGCGGCCCGTGAACCGCGCGGCGTGCCCGAGCGGTACTGACCGGTGAGCACCCCACGACCCAGCGGTGACCAGGGGAAGAATCCCATCCCGAAGGCCTTGACCGCGGGCAGCACCTCGACCTCGGCGCGCCGGGCCAGCAACGAGTACTCGACCTGGGCGCTGACGATCGGCGCCCGTCCGGGGTAGGCGCGCTGCCAGGTCGCGGCCTGAGCGGTCTGCCAGCCCACGTAATTGGAGACCCCGGCGTAGCACGCCATGCCCGAGCTCACCGCCTGGTCGATCGCGGCCAGCGACTCCTCGAGCGGGACATCGCCCCAGGCGTGCAACTGCCACAGGTCGACGTGGTCGGTGTTCAGCCGGCGCAGCGAGCCCTCGAGATCGCGGAGCAGCGCACGACGCGAGGTGTCGACGATCCGTTCGCCGTGGCGGATGACGAAGCCGGCCTTGGTCGCGATGACCAGGTCGTCGCGGATCCCGAGCTCGCCCATCAGCGCGCCGATCAGTCGTTCTGCGTCACCGGCGCCGTACGCCGCCGCGGTGTCGATCAGGGTGCCGCCGCCGTCGTGGAAGGTCTCGAGCAGACCGCGGGCCTGATCGGCGTCGGTGTCGCGCCCCCAGGTCAGCGTGCCGAGCCCGAGGCGGGAGACACGCAGGCCGCTGGTGCCGACCGGGCGAGTTTCCATGGGCTCGACCCTAATGGTGTGGCCGCCGACGGAGCTGACTCACACGCTCGAAGTGGTCGTGCGGGGCGGCCGCTACCGTGACCTGCATGCGACTCGGCGTGAATCTCGGCTATCTGGTCGGCTCCGATCGGCCCGCCGACCAGCTCCGGCTGGCCAGGCATGCGGAGGACCTGGGCTTCGATGTGCTGTGGGCCGCCGAGGCGTACGGCTCCGACAGCCCGTCCGTCCTGGCCTGGCTGGCTGGTCAGACCAGTCGGATCCACGTCGGTTCGGCGGTGATGCAGATCCCGGCCCGGACCCCGGCGATGACGGCGATGACCGCGGCCAGCCTCGACGTGCTGAGCGACGGCCGGTTCCGGCTCGGCCTCGGGGTGTCCGGTCCGCAGGTCTCGGAGGGCTGGCACGGGGTCCGCTTCGACGCCCCACTCGGCCGCACCCGCGAATACATCGAGATCGTCCGGCTCGCGCTGGCCCGGAGCACGGTCGCGTACGAGGGCAAGCACTACCGCCTGCCGCTGCCCGACGGCCCCGGCAAGCCGCTGAAACTGACCATCGCGCCGCACAGCGAGCACATCCCGATCTACCTGGCCGCGGTCGGACCGAAGAACCTCGAGCTGGCCGGAGCCGTCGCCGACGGCTGGCTGGCCGTCTTCTACGCCCCCGGGTACGCCGCCGAGCAGCTCGACCGGATCCGCGCGGGCCGCCCGGACGGCAAGCTGACGGGCTTCGACGTGGTGCCGACCGTTCCGCTGGTGATCGGCGACGATCCGCGGATGTGCGCCGACCCGATCCGCGCGTACGCGGCGCTCTACGTGGGCGGGATGGGCAGCCGGCAGCAGAACTTCTACAACGCACTCGCCGTGCGGATGGGCTTCGGCGAGGCCGCCGCCCAGATCCAGGACCTCTACCTCGACCGCCGGCACCGCGAGGCGATGGCCGCAGTCCCGTTCGAGCTGATCGACCAGACCTCGTTGCTCGGCGACACCGCCCGGATCGCCGACGGCATGCAGGCTCTGGCCGGCGCCGGCGTCACCACCTGCGCCCTGATGGCCTACGGACGGACCGTCGAGCAGAAGTGCGCCGGGCTGACCGTGGCCGCCGAGGCGTACGAGCGCGCGGGCGTGGGTTAGGCCGGGGTCGTCGACTGGAGCACGCCGGTGAGCAGCAGCACGACGAGCACCGCGGCCAGGGCGAGCCGGTAGATCACGAACGGCATGAAGTTATGGGTGCTGATGTAGCGCAGCAGCCAGGCGATCACCGCGTAACCGATGACGAACGCGACGACGGTGGCCAGCAGGATCGGGCCCCAGGCGGGCTCGACCGGGTCGTCGGCGATGTCGAGCAGCTTGAAGATCCCCGAGCCGAGGACCGCGGGGATGGCCAGCAGGAACGAGTACCGAGCGGCCGCGACGCGTTCGTACCCCATGAACAGACCGGCCGAGATGGTGGCACCGGACCGGGACACACCGGGGATCAGGGCCAGGGCCTGGGCGAAGCCGAAGATGATGCCGTGCTTCCAGGTCAACGAGTCGAGTTTGCGCTCGTTACGGGCGAAGCGGTCGGCGATCCCGATCACGACGCCGAAGCCGGCCAGCATCGCGGCGGTGGTCCACAGGTTGCGCAGCACTGAATCGATCGCGTGCTGGAACAGCACGCCGAGGATGATGATCGGGATCGAGCCGACGATGACGAGCCAGCCCATCCGGGCATCGGGATCGTCGCGGTCGACGTTGCCGATCAGCGACAGGGCCCACTGCTTGATGATCCGGGCGATGTCCTTGCGGAAGTAGATGATCACTGCCGCCTCGGTGCCGAGCTGGTTGATCGCGGTGAACGCCGATCCGGGATCCGCACCGCCGAAGAACTGCCCGAAGATCGACTGGTGAGCACTGGAGGAGATCGGCAGGAACTCCGTCAGTCCCTGCACGACGCCCAGGATCAGGGCCTCAAACCATCCCACGACAATCTCCTTGCTAGGCCCGCCTCGGACAAAGGCACGACGCACAAGGTTAGGGGCTCGATCCACCCCGTGCTGAACTGAACGGTGTGACGATCCACTCAGATCACCCCTTCGTGCCGGCCGAGGGCGATCGCGATCCCCTCCGCCGGTTCCGCGGCCGGATGGTCGCCCCGGTCAGTGTGTGGGCCGCCGGAACCCTGCCCGATGCCGTCGGATGGACGGTGTCGTCGTTCCTGATCGCTGACGGACGGCCCGCCGAGCTGATCGGGCTGCTCGACGAGGAAGCGGATCTCGCTGGTCGGCTGGTCCCCGGGGCCGCGCTCACGGTCAGCCTGCTGAGCGGCGACCATCGCGGTCTGGCCGACGCCTTCGCCGGGCTGGCTCCGGCCCCCGGCGGGGTCTTCCGGATCGGCCGTTGGATCGAGACCGCGTGGGGACCGGTGCTCGCTGACGCCCCGGCCTGGATCGGCGCGCGGATCGAGGTCGAGCCCGGGTACGCCGGGTGGGCGCTGCTGATCCGCGCGGTGATCGAGCAGGTCGAAATCGGACCCGAGGCGGATGAGGCCGACGGGCTGCTGACCCACCTGCGTGGGCGCTACCGCGTAACCTCCACCTCGTGACCACGGTGCTGCTGATCCGCCACGGCCGGACCGCGGCCAACACCGCCGGCGTCCTCGCCGGCCGATCCTCCGGCGTCGAGCTCGACGAACTCGGTAGGACGCAGGTGCTGGCGGCGGGCGCGCGGCTGGCCGGCGTCCCGCTCCGGGCCATCGTCTCCTCGCCGCTGCGCCGGTGCCGGCAGACCGCGCAGGCGCTGGCCGCGGCGCTGCCGGGCGGGCCCGAGGTCACCATCGAGCGGCAGCTGATCGAGTGCGGCTACGGCGACTGGACCGGCAAGTCGCTCAAGGACTTGAGCAAGGACAAGCTCTGGGCGACCGTCCAGCGCCAGCCCTCGGCCGTCCGGTTCCCGGGCGGGGAGTCGATGACCGAGATGGCCGCGCGGGCCACCGGGGCCGTACGCGGCTGGGACGCCAAGCTGAGCGCCGAGCACGGGCCCGACGCCGTCTGGGTGGCGGTGTCCCACGGCGACCCGATCAAGGCGATCCTGGCCGATGCGCTCGGTATGCACCTGGACAGCTTCCAGCGGATCATGGTCGATCCGGCCTCGATCTCGATCGTCCGCTACACCGACACCCGTCCGTACGTGGTCACCCTCAACTCCACCACCGCCGATCTCGCCACGCTGTTCCCGCCGCCGGTGAAGAGATCCCGGCGACGGGCGCGGGACACCGACGCCGCGGTGGGCGGCGGTCTCGGTGCGAGCGAGCCGGCTCGGTGATTGAGCGGTCGGCTTAGGCTGTACGACATGGCGATCCTGGTGCACCGATATGAGGCTCCGGACCGATTCGTGGCCGGCACCGTCGGCCTCCCGGGGGAACGAACCTTCTTCCTGCAGGCCCGCGAGGGCAACCGCATCACGTCCGTGGCGTGTGAGAAGCAGCAGGTCTCGGTGCTCGCCGAGCACCTGGACAAAGTGCTCGACGAAGTCACCCGGCGCAGCGCCGGCGAGGTCCGGGTGCCCCCGCCCGCCACGGCCGCGCGCGACACCGATCCGCTCGACGCTCCGATCAGTGAGGAGTTCCGGGTGGGCACGATGACCATCGCCTGGGATCCCACCATCGACCGGATCGTCATCGAGCTCTTCGCCACCGTCGACGCCGAAGAGGAGGAGACCGCGGAGCCGGACGCTGTGGTCGAATCCGCGGAGGTCGAGGCGGACGAGGTCTTCGTGGTCAAGATCACGGCCGCGTACGCGCGGGATTTCGTGGCCCGGGCGCAGGCCCTCGTCGCGGCCGGCCGACCGCCATGCCCGTTCTGCATGCAGCCGATCGAGCCCGGCGGGCACATCTGCCCGCGCGCCAACGGCTACCGGCGCCCGCTGTTCGGGTGATCGTTGTCTGAGTCAGCGGCGCCGCTGGAACGGCACCCCGCCCTGACCATCGAGCCCGGCGACGGGGAACTCGAGATCACCGGGCGGTTGATGCAGGCCTCTAACGCCACCTTCCTGTCCGAACTTCGGTCCGGCGACGACGTCACCCAGTGGGTCTACAAGCCCCTCCAGGGGGAGCGGCCGCTCTGGGATTTCCCGCACCACACCCTCGGGCTGCGCGAGGTCGCCGCGTACGAGGTGTCGCGGGTCGGCGGCTTCGACTGCGTTCCGGTCACCGTCCTCGTCGACGGGCCGCTCGGCACCGGCTCGCTACAGGCCTGGGTCGAGGCGGACGCGGCGGAGACCAACGACCTCGTCGATCTGGTGCCCAGCGACCAGGTGCCCCGGCAGGGCTGGTTCTCCTGCGTCGACGGTCTCGACGCCAAAGACCGCCCGGTGTCGGTGATCCACGCTGATGCCCCGTTGCTGCGTCGGCTCGCCGTCTTCGACGTCCTGGTCAACAACGCCGACCGCAAGGGCGGACACATCCTCGCCAGCCTGGGTCACGTGTTCGGCGTGGACCACGGCGTCAGCTTCCACACCGATCACAAGCTGCGCACCCTGCTCTGGGGCTGGGCCGGCGCCGACCTCGACGACGGGGAGCTCGCCCTGGTCCGGCAGGCCCGAGACGGCGCCCCGGACCAGCTCGCGACCCTGCTCAGCGAGCCTGAGATCGCCGCCCTGGTCCGGCGGGCGGATCTGCTGTTGAAGCGCGGCCGGATGCCCAGGCCGCGGGGGGAATGGCCGTCGATTCCATGGCCACCCTTCTAATGACTGTGCGCTCGCGCCGCGGGCTGACCCGCTGACTTCGTCGTGCTTCGTGAAGCGCGGAGTCTCCTGACGAGGCGAGCATCCATCGGGGACCCGCTTCACTCATTACTCCTCAGTTCAGCGGACGCCCGCTTGCCGACGCTCGCCCGTCGACCTCTGGAGGCCATCGCTTAGGCCGACTGGGGTCGGTGGTCGGGCGTGAGTTCTGGCCGAGCGGCCCGACGGTGAACAGCGGAGGGGGGTCGGTGGGCGGCGGATAGGGTGACGGGATGCAGGCGTGGACTACACCGGAGCCGTTCGAACTACCCGGATCGGGCGGCGGGCGGCGGGTTCAGGCGTTCGACAGCGGGCGGCGGGCGATCGTCGGGGTCGGGCCGGAGACGGGGCGGGCGCGGCTGTACGTGTGTGGCATCACGCCGTACGACGCGACCCACATCGGGCATGCCAACACCTATGTGGCGTTCGATCTGCTGAACCGGACCTGGCGGGATGGCGGGCTGAGCGTGGACTACGTCCAGAACGTGACCGATGTCGACGACCCGCTGCTCGAGCGGGCGGCGGCGACCGGGGTGGACTGGGTGGAGCTGGCCGAGTCGCAGACCCAGCTGTTCCGCGAGGACATGACGGCGCTCAACGTGCTGGCACCGAGCCACTACATCGGGGCGGTCGAGTCGATCCCGGAGGTCGTCGAGCTGATCGAGGACCTGCGGGCCAAGCAGGCCGTGTACGCGGTGGACGACGCCGAGTATCCCGATCTGTATTTCGCCCAGAGCAGCGACGCCGAGTTCGGATCGCTCTCGCGGCTGGTCGGCGCGGACGCCCGCGCGGTGTTCGCCGAGCGTGGTGGGGACCCGGATCGGCCGGGCAAACGCGATCCGCTCGACTGCCTGGTCTGGCGACAGGCCCGCCCGGGGGAACCGTCGTGGGACTCGCCGCTCGGAGCCGGGCGGCCGGGATGGCACATCGAGTGCACCGCGATCTCGCTCGATCTGCTCGGCACGAACTTCGACGTCCAGGGTGGCGGCAAGGACCTGGTGTTCCCGCACCACGAGATGTGTGCGTCCGAGGCCCGGGTGGCCTCGGGCCAGCCGTTCGCCCAGGCCTACCTGCACAGCGGGATGGTCGCGTACGAGGGCGAGAAGATGTCGAAGTCGCGCGGCAACCTGGTCTTCGTGTCCAAGCTCCGGGCCGACGGGGTGGACCCGATGGCCATCCGGCTGGCACTGCTGGCCCACCACTACCGCGAGGACTGGGAGTGGACCGAGCGCGACCTGCCCGCGGCCGAGGAGCGGCTCAGCCGGTGGCGCGAAGCCGTTCGCCTCGATTCCGCGCTCAACGCCGACGGAGTCCTCCTCCAGGTCCGGGCCGCACTGGCCGACGACCTCGATGCACCGACCGCACTGGCTGCGATCGACGCCTGGGCCGGCGCTTCCGCAGCGATCGACTCCGACGACACCGAGGCTCCGGCGCTGATCGCTCGGGCCTGCGACGCGCTGCTCGGCGTGCGACTCTGAGCGACTGATCGGCCGGGCGCAGACGCAGTGGGTCAGCCCGCCTCCGGATGCTCGAAGCTGTGGTGCACGGCCTCGACGTTGTTGCCGTCGGGATCGCGGACGAAGGCGCCGAAGTAGCCCGGGTGGTACTCCGGCCAGAGCCGCGGCGCGTGCAGGCTCTCGAACCCGCGGGCGACCGCGCGTTCGTGGAACGCGATGACGGCGTCACGGTCCGGCGCCGCGAACGCGATGTGGCTCTGCCGGTTGGGGATCGCGTCGGTCGCGCGGCCGATCCAGAACACCGGCTTCCATCCGGTGCCGTAGCCCAGCGCCGGTCCGACATCCATGCAGACGTGGTAGCCGAGCGGCTCCAGCACGTCGTCGTAGAAGGCCCGGGACGCCTCGAAGTCGTCCACCTGGATCCCGAAGTGATCGATCATCGGCAGCATTCTGGACCGCACCACCGACAGTGCGCCGACGGCGTACGATTTCCCCGACGAGTTCAACAACTCGCACGTGTTCCGGGGTCGGTGCAAGTCCGAACCGGCGGTGACAGTCCGCGACCCGATCGCAGCCAGCGATCGGTTGACCTGGTGAAATTCCGGGACCGACGGTGAAAGTCCGGATGAGAGGAACACGGGAGTACGGCGCCGGGGACGGCTGTGTCCTGGGTGCGGTCTTTCCACCCCGGCCAGCTCGTGCGACCGAGGAGTGGAAGGTGATCCAGATGGATCTGTCAGACCTGCTCTCGCGGTTGCTGAGCGCCAAACTCGACGTTGGCGCCACCGGCATCTATTGGCGAGAGATCATCGGCAACGGCTTCGGCCTGGCCAGCGCGCTGCTCGGCATGCGTCGCCGCGTCGCGGCGTGGCCGATCGGCATCGTGGGCAACGTCTTGTTGTTCACCGTGTTCATCGGCGGCGCCCTGGGCGGCGCGTTCGACACCGCGCACAAACTCGATCTGTGGGGCCAGTCGGGCCGCCAGATCTTCTTCATCGCGGTCAGCGTCTACGGCTGGGTACGGTGGGCCCAGTTCCGGCGGTCGGGTGGGAACGGGGCCGCCGTTCGCCCGACCTGGGCCGGCGCGCGCGGTCGCATCGAGTTGCTGATCGGCGCGCTCGTGTTGTGGACGGTGTTCTACTTCGCGCTGAAGGCGCTCGGCTCGTGGAACGCACCGGCAGACGCGTGGATCCTGACCGGGTCGATCCTGGCCACCTACGGGATGGCCCGCGGCTGGGTCGAGTTCTGGCTGATCTGGATCGCGGTCGACGCGGTCGGGGTCCCGCTGCTGCTGGCCGCCGAGTACTACCCGACGGCACTGATGTATGTGATCTACGGCGCGTTCTGCGCGATCGGTTTCGTCTCGTGGGTGCGGATCGCACGTCGCGAGCGACCGCTGATCGAGCAGCCGGTCGGGGTGGCCGACCCGGTGATCGAGACCGTCGGCTGACCCGAGCGGGGTGTCGCCCGCGCGGCGTTGCTTACCGTGGCCCCGTGACTGAGCTCGTAGCGATCACCGACGACAACTGGCGTCGCGATCCGGACGAGACGACCCGAGCGGACTAGGCTTCACGCCCGTGACCGACGGAACGGGCAAGACCTTCGAGCAGTTGTACGCCGAGCTCGCGGCCAAGGTGGCCAATGCCGACCCCTCGTCATCGACGGTCAAGCGGGTCCGGGCCGGGGTGCACGAGATCGGCAAGAAGGTCGTCGAGGAGGCGGCCGAGGTGTGGATGGCCGCCGAGTACGAGAGCAAGGACGACGCCGCGCTGGAGATCAGCCAGCTGCTCTACCACCTCCAGGTGATGATGCTCGCGCTCGGCCTCGAACCCGACGATGTCTACGCCAAGCTGTAGCTGACGGGCGCGGACGGCGCCGGTCGTCCGCGGTGGGGCCACCTAGGATGACCGCCGTGACCGGCCGAGGAACGACCAGCGACCGACCGTTGATCAAGATCGCGGTGCCCAACAAGGGCGCGTTGTCCGAAGCGGCGGCCGAGATGCTGCGCGAGGCGGGCTATGCCCAGCGCTCCGACCCCAAGGAGTTGGTGCTGCTCGACGAGGCCAACGGGGTCGAGTTCTTCTATCTACGCCCCCGTGACATCGCCATCTACGTCGGCGAGGGCACGCTCGACGTCGGCATCACCGGTCGGGACATGCTGCTCGATTCGCACGCGCAGGCCAGCGAGATCATGCCGCTCGGCTTCGGCCGCAGCCGGTTCCGGTTCGCCGCCCCCGCCGGTCGGGCGCTCGAGCTGAACGAGCTGGCCGGTCTGCGGCTGGCCACCTCGTACCCGGGGCTGGTCGAGAGCTATCTGGCCGAGCGCGGCGTACGCACCCGGCTGATCAAGCTCGACGGGGCCGTCGAGACGGCGATCCGGCTCGGCGTGGCCGACGTGATCGCCGATGTCGTCGAGACCGGGACGACGTTGCGCCAGGCCGGGCTCGAGCTGTTCGGCGAGCCGATCCTCAATTCCGAGGCCATCCTGATCAACCGCACCGGCACTCAGCGCCCGGCCGGGCTCGATCAGCTCGAGCGCCGGATCAACGGCGTCCTGGTTGCGCGCAACTACGTGATGATGGATTACGACGTGAGCGCCGAGGCGGTCGAGGCCGCCTGCGCGATCACCCCCGGGCTCGAGTCGCCCACGGTGTCCGCGCTGGCCAAGCCGGGCTGGCACGCGGTCCGGGCCATGGTGCCCCGGCGCGAGGCCCAGCAGATCATGGACGACCTGTGGGCGGTCGGCGCCCGGGCGATCCTGGTCACCGACATCGCTGCCTGTCGGATCTAGCCTCGTCGTGTCCGATGCACCGGTCTTCACCGTCCGCCCCCGCCTGCTCCGACTGATCGCCGTTCTGGTCGCGGCCGGGCTCACCGCGCTCGCGCTGACCTTCTGGTTCGCGCTTCCGGACGACATCCGGGGGCTGTTCACGGTGTCGCAGACACTGACCCTGGTCGCGGTGCTGGCGTTCCTGATCGCCGTCGTGGTCTCGGTGGGGGCCAGCTATGTCCGCGCCGATGCCGCACGGACTCACCGTGCGCAACGGCTTCCGGCGCCACGTGGTCCCGTGGTCGCGGGTGCACAAGATCATCATGCGACCCGCGGATCCGTGGGCCCTACTGCTGCTGAAGCCGATCGACGGGCGTCCGTTCGAGGTCGATCTGGACGCCGACAAGCGGATGTTGATGGGCATCCAGGCCGGTGACGGAGCATCGGCCGAGGAGGCGGTGACCGAGTTGACCGCCCGGCTCACTCGATCCCGCGCGACTTGAGCAGCGCCTCGATCTCGGCCATGTCGTCATCCTGCGCGGCCGGCTGAGCGGCTCGCTGCTGCTTTGCCCGCGTCTGGGCGGCGGGCAGAGCGCCCGGCTTCGCTCCGCCACCGGTTGTGCTGCCGCCGGTGACCTTCGCGGTTCGCGGCGTGGCCGGGAACCTGCGGGCGATGATGCCGCCGACCACCCAGAGCACGAGGCACAGGCCCAGCAGTCCGAAACCGAACCAGATCGTCGGCGACAAGATGATGCTCGAAGCCCAGGTGCCGAGCGCGACGGCGCCGTTCCACAGCAGTCGGAGCAGGCCGGTGAAGTAGAGGGCCAGCGGGGCCAGCACGAGCCCGACCCCCTGGACGACCCGGCCGCGCCGCCCGCGGCGCCACGCGATCCCGGTCACGATCAGCCCGATCAGGGCAAGACCGACGCACAACGGCAACAGGACGACATTTACATCAGGCACGCCCCAACCCTGCCACCGCAACCCCAGAACCGCGCCAGGGATCGCCCCCACCGCTCCCCGGTCTTCCGCTACGCGCGCTGACGTCGCCCGACTCGGCGTTTGCAGGTCCAGTGGCGCGCCGGGGCCCTCTATCGGGCCTGAATGGGTAACTGGACCCACAAACGCCGAGAAGCTACCTGTCTCGAAGATCCAGCGACGACCGACCCACGCGGGGGTCTGGGGGTCGCCCCCAGATGGATGTCGGGGCGCGAGGAGCGCTAGCGACGACCGACCCACGCGGGGGTCTGGGGGTCGTCCCCCAGATAGATGTCGGGGCGCGAGGAGCGCTAGCGACGACCGACCCACGCGGGGGTCTGGGGGTCGTCCCCCAGATGGATACCGTTATGGACATGGATCACCAACGGACCCTGGCCCCGACGCCCTTCCCCGGAGATGACGGCTCGGCCGACGAGGACGTCCGCGCGGCGCTGGTCGCCGCGGGCGGCGGCGGCGAGCCGGCGCACTACCTCCGCGGCATCGCCGCGTTGTGCACGGCCCGGCTGCTCGTCCCGGTCGTGGCGACGGCCACCCGGCTCGGGGAGACGGTCGGTGGGTTGATGTCGGACAAGGAGGCGGAGATGTCGGTGGTGCTGCTCCAGGCCGCCGACGGACGCCGGGCTCTGCTCGCGTTCACCGGTCTCGATGCGCTGCAGGCCTGGGACGCCCGAGCCCGACCGGTCCCGATCACTCTCGATCTCGCCGCTCGGACCGCGCTGTCCGAAGGCGTCGACGCCGTCCTGGTCGACGTGGCGGGACCGCAACCGATGGCGCTCGACGGCGCGGTCCTGACCGATCTCGCGGCCGGTCACCGCCTGATCGAGACGCTGCCCGGCGAATTCGGCTGGGTGGTTCCGGCCGAGGGCGCGGAGTCCCCGCTACGCGTCAACGGTCGCGGGGGCCCGGCGTAAGCGTTCGGCCAGCGTGACGGCGACGACGATCAGCGCGGCGACGGCAGCGGTGATCCCGACGATGGTCGAGCTCGGCTGGTCGGTCAGCCGTCCGACGGCGATCCAGCTCAGACCCCAGGCGATCGCCGCGGCCACGGCGATCCGGCCGCGATAGGCCTTCGCCAGCACCACGGCGACGACCACGACGACGGCGAGCACCGCGAAGGCGAGAGCCTGCTGGACGCCGGCGCCGGGGTCGATCCCCTCGGCCTTGAGGGTGGCGGTGATGTTGGCGCAGGTGGCCACACAGACCCAGCCCAGGTACAGCCCGAAGGTGCCGTCGACGATCAGCCGTTCGGCCCAGCCACCGGCCGGTTCGGTGCCGAGCCGGGCGACCAGGACGCCGAGGCTGACCAGAAGCGCGACGATCACCACGACGCTGACCCAGAGCCAGCCCTGCTGGGTGACCAGCAGCCAGCCGGCGTTGAGCAACATCGACGCGGCGACCAGCCAGCCGATCCGACGGTGGCGGGGCCGGACGGCGACGCTGGGGCGCCACTGCCAGAGGGTGTAGACGAAGAGCCCGAGATAGACCGGGGTCCAGATCGAGAAGGCCTGGGTGGCCGGCGCGAGGAGGGTGGCCTCGGCGGACAGGGCGCCCCCGGCCGACTCCTCGACCCGGGTGCCGCCGATGACGCCGACGCCGAGCAGGGTGCCGTAGAGGCAGAGGATCTCGCTGACGGTGATGACGACCTGACGAATCCGGTCGTTCCGGGTGAGGGCGGTGGAGGGGGACACGCCGAAATTCTAGTCGCGTGCGTCCGCGACTCCCCGGTGTCGCGGACCCCCTCGCTCCGCGCGAGGTTCGGCCGGCCCCCGCGTACGTGGTAATGTGTCGGCCGACCGATCCGGCTGAAACAGCGGATCCGCAAAGTGGAGACCTGATCTCCCACCTGCACGACACGAACGCAGCAAAAACAGTGTCCTCGGGTTGGTCGCGAAACGGTGATCCCGTCCAGGATCACCGGTCTTCGTGGTGTTCAGGGTCTCCGTACGCGGGGGCCCTTTTGTTCGTCCAGGGTGCTCATCAACCGGCCGGTCGAGAAGCTCACAACCAACTGGAGGACATATCAGCACCGAACCGCGAATCAACGATCGCATTCGCGTCCCCGAGGTCCGGCTCGTCGGGCCCGCCGGGGAGCAGGTCGGAATCGTCAAGATCGAGATGGCTCTGCAGCTCGCCCGAGAGTCGGAGCTCGATCTGGTTGAGGTCGCGCCCATGGCGCGTCCGCCCGTGGCCAAGCTCATGGACTACGGCAAGTTCAAGTACGAGAACGACCAGAAGGCGCGCGAGAGCCGCCGCAACCAGACCAACACCGTGATCAAGGAGATGAAGCTCCGGCCCAAGATCGACAGCCACGACTACGACACCAAGAAGGGTCACGTCGTGCGCTTCCTCAAGGCCGGGGACAAAGTCAAGATCACCATCATGTTCCGGGGCCGCGAGCAGTCGCGCCCCGAACTGGGCTACAACCTGCTCAAGAAGCTGGCTGCCGATGTCGACGAGTTCGGCTTCATCGAGAGCTCGCCCAAGCAGGACGGCCGCAACATGTTGATGGTGCTGGGGCCGCACAAGAAGAAGGCCGAGGCCCGCGCCGACGTCCGCGCCGAACGCGATCGTCGCGCTGCGGAACGTCAAGCCGATACCGACGCCGAGAACCAGCAGCTGGCCGACCTCCGGGCTCAGCACGCCGCCTCGTCTCCGGTGAAGCGGCGACGCGGACCGGCCGACAATCTCGACCCGGACGTCGAGGTCTGACGGACGTTCCACCCCAGCACGACCCGCAATACGAAACAACGAATGGAGCGGCATCATGCCGAAGATGAAGACGCACTCCGGTGCCAAGAAGCGGTTCAAGTTCACCGGCACCGGGAAGCTCATGCACCGCAAGGCCGGCAAGATGCACCTGAACGAGCACAAGGCCAGCACCCGGACCCGCCGTCTCGACGGCGACGCGGTCCTGCAGCCCGGCGACGCCGCCAAGGTCAAGAAGCTGCTCGGCAAGCGCGCCTGAGCCCGAATCCGTCAAGACTTTAAGGAGTAACTGCAATGGCACGCGTCAAGCGCTCGGTCAATGCCCACAAGAAGCGTCGGGAGATCCTCGAGCAGGCGTCCGGCTACCGCGGTCAGCGGTCCCGTCTGTACCGCAAGGCCAAGGAGCAGGTCCAGCACTCGCTCGTCTACGCCTACCGCGACCGTCGCGCCCGCAAGGGTGACTTCCGCAAGCTGTGGATCCAGCGGATCAACGCCGCTGCCCGCGCCGAGGGGATGACCTACAACCGCTTCATCTCCGGTCTCAAGGCCGCCGGTGTCGAGGTCGACCGCAAGATCCTCGCCGATCTCGCCGTCACCGACCCGGCTGCGTTCACGACCCTGGTCGAGGTGGCCAAGCTGCACGTCACGAGCGAAGCTGCGGCGACCGCCGACAGCGCCGCCTGAGGTTCCGCTGACCCAGCATTGCGAGCCGGTCGCACCGGTCCCGGCCAGTCAGGGACTGCTGCGGTCGGCTCGTCGGCTGTTACGGCGCAGGTTCCGATCCGAGGATGCGTCGTTCCTGGCCGAGGGGCGCCAGGCCGTGGCCGAGGCGTTGGCCCGTCCGGACACGGTGATCGAGTTGCTGGTCTCCACCGATCTCCTCGATCGCCATGCCGACCTGATCGAGTCGGCCGAGGTCGCGGTGTGGACCGTGCCCCCGCGTACGCTCGCGGATCTGTCCGACACGGTGAGTCCCCAGGGCGTCCTGGCCATCTGCCGGACCATCGACGTCCCGCTCGAGCAGGCCTTCGGGGCCGCGCCGCAGCTCGTGGTGGCCTGTGATCAGATCCGCGACCCCGGCAACCTCGGCGCCGTCATCCGCTGCGCCGACGCCTTCGGGGCCGACGCGGTGATCGTCACCGGCGACTCGGTCGACCCGTACAACGGCAAGGTCGTCCGGGCCAGCACCGGAAGCCTGTTCCACCTGCCCCTCGCCGTGTCCGGCCTCGCCGAAACGGTCGAGGCGGCCCGCGCCGCCGGCCTGCAGGTCCTCGGTGCCGATGGGGCCGGCACCCACCGGCTCGACGAGCTGGCCGCGAGCCGGTCGCCTGGACCGCCCCACGCTGTGGGTGATGGGCAACGAGGCCTGGGGTCTGCCGGCGGATCGGGCCGCATTGCTCGACGACCTCGTCGCCCTGCCGATGTACGGCGCGGCCGAGAGTCTCAACCTGGCCACCGCCGCCGCCGTGATCCTCTACACGACCGCCACGGCGCAACGTCGACCCTGACCCGTCGATCTCGGCCTCGAACGCGGGCCGTTTCGGCACTTGTGCGCCCAAACGCCCGCCTGATACCGGTGTCGACGGGCCATTTCGGCACTTGTGCGCGGAAACGGCCCGAGTCCGCTGAGCAAACCGGGTCGCCAGTGGGGGTCCGCGCTTCCTAGACTGTCCCGGTTGTCACCGACCCTGAGGGAGCCATGTCCGGGCCCAACACCAGCTATGACCCCGTCCAGGTCTCGCCGCTCGATGCGGAGCACGTCGAGGCCATGGTCGCGGAGGCGCTCGCCGCCTTTGCGGGCGCGACGACGGTGGCCGAGCTCAAGGCGGCCCGGCTGGCTCACGCGGGCGACCGGTCGCCGATCGCCCTGGCCAACCGTGAGATCGGGGCGCTTCCGCCGCAGGCCCGCAAGGACGCCGGTGCCCGGATCGGTCAGGCCCGCGGCCGGATCAACGGGGCGCTCAAGGCGCGGGAGGCCGAGATCTCCGACGCCGAGCTCGCCGCCCGGCTGGTCGACGAGCGGGTCGACGTCACCCTGCCGGTGTCCGTCACCCCGGTCGGTGCCGTGCATCCGGTGACGGCGCTGATGCACCTGATGGAGGACGTCTTCGTCGCCATGGGGTGGGAGGTCGCCGAGGGCCCCGAGCTCGAGGCCGAGTGGATGAACTTCGACGCGCTCAACTTCATCCCCGACCACCCGGCCCGGACCATGCAGGACACCCTGTTCGTCGCCCCCGAGCAGTCGGGTGTGGTGATGCGGACCCACACCTCGCCGGTGCAGATCCGCAGCATGCTGACCCGCGAACCCCCGATCTACGTGGTCTGTCCCGGGCGGGTCTACCGGGCCGACGAGTACGACGCCACCCACCTGCCGGTCTTCCACCAGATCGAGGGCCTGGTCATCGACCGCGGCATCACCCTGGGCCACCTGCGCGGCACGCTCGACCACTTCGCCCAGGCCATGTTCGGCGACACCCGGACCCGGATGCGCCCGAACTACTTCCCGTTCACCGAGCCGTCGGCCGAGGTCGATCTGCAGTGCTTCGTCTGCCACGGCTCGTCGGTCGGCGATCCGGACCATCCGTGCCGGACCTGCCGCAGCGAGGGCTGGATCGAGTGGGGCGGCTGCGGCGTGGTCAACCCGCGGGTGCTCCGTGCGTGCGGCATCGACCCTGACGTCTACACCGGCTTCGCCTTCGGCATGGGCGTCGACCGCACCCTGATGTTCCGCAACAACGCAGAGGACATGCGCGACATGATCGAAGGCGATGTGCGCTTCTCGCGCTCGCTCGTCGGGCTCGCCCGATGAAGGCGCCGCTGGGCTGGCTCCGCGAGTACGCCGCCGTTCCGGACGACGTGACGGGGCGGCAGATCGGCGAGGCGCTGATCCGCGCGGGCCTCGAGGTCGAGACCGTCGAGCTGGCCGGGGGTGACGTCACCGGCCCGGTCGTCGTCGGCCGCGTGGTCGAGTTCGTCGAGGAGCCGCAGAAGAACGGCAAGACCATCCGGTGGTGCCAGGTCGATGTCGGTGAGGCCCACGGTGGCGTACGCGGCATCGTCTGTGGGGCCCGCAACTTCGCCCCGGACGACCTGGTCGTGGTGGCCCTGCCGGGTGCCGTGCTGCCCGGCGACTTCGCGATCGCGGCGCGCAAGACCTACGGCCATGTGTCCGACGGGATGATCTGTTCGGTGTCCGAGCTCGGTCTCGGCGACGACCACTCCGGAATCCTGGTGCTGAGCGAGGAGTTCGCCCTCGGCGCCGACGCGGCCGAGGTGCTGCAGTTGCGCGACGAGGTGCTCGATATCGCCGTCACCCCCGACCGCGGCTACTGCCTGTCGATCCGCGGGCTGGCGCGTGAGGCGGCGCAGGCGTTCGGGGTCGGCTTCACCGATCCGGTCGATCGCGCCGTCCCGCTCGAGACGACCGACGGGTACCCCGTCGAACTCACCGATTCGGCCTGCCCGCTGTTCGTGGCGATCCGGGTGACCGGGATCGATCCCACGCGTCCGAGCCCGCGCTGGCTGGCCCGCCGGGTGCAGCTCGCGGGGATGCGCTCGATCTCGCTGGCCGTCGACATCACCAACTACGTGATGCTGGAGACCGGTCAGCCGATCCACGCGTACGACGCGGCCCGGCTGGCCGGCCCGATCGTCGTGCGCAAGGCGACGGCGGGGGAGAAGCTGACCACCCTCGACGGCGTCGTCCGCGGCTGTTCGGCCGACGATCTGCTGATCACCGACGACTCGGGCCCGATCGGCCTGGCCGGGGTGATGGGCGGGGCGACCACCGAGATCTCCGACGCGACCACCGACGTGGTCATCGAGGCGGCGCACTTCGAGGCGATGACCCTGGCCCGGACCTCGCGGCGCCACAAGCTGTCTTCGGAGGCGTCACGCCGCTTCGAGCGCGGGGTCGACCCGGCGGCCGCGTACGCCGCCGCGCACCGGGTCGCGTCGCTGCTGGTCGAGCTGGCCGGTGGCACGCTCGTCTCGGCCGAGACCGTCCGCGGCACCCTCCCGACCCGACCGACCACCACCATCGATGCGTCGCTGCCGGGCGCCGTGCTCGGGACCGTCGTCGACCGGACCGCCGTGATCGAGCTGATCACCGCGGTGGGGGCCGACGTCGTGGCCGACGGTGACCGGCTGACCCTGACCGCTCCGGGATGGCGGCCCGACCTGCGCGACCCGTACGACTACGTTGAAGAGGTCGGCCGGCTGGTGGGCTACGACACCATCGAGCCGGTGGTCCCGCAGGCGCCGGTGGGGCGCGGTCTCACCCGCAGTCAGCTGGCGCGCCGCTCGGCCACCGCCGAGCTCGCGGCCGGGGGCTTCGTGGAAGTGCTGAGCTTCCCGTTCGCCGCCGTCGAGGACCTCGACAAGCTCACGGTCCCGGCCGAGGACGAACGGCGTCGGCTGGTCCGGCTGGTCAATCCGCTGTCCGAGACCACGCCGTATCTGCGGACGACCTTGCTGCCCGGTCTGCTGGGGGCGACGACCCGCAACCTGAGTCGCGGAAACGACGATCTCGCGCTCTTCGAATCGGGCTCGGTGTTCTTTGCTGCTGCTGAGGGTGCGGTGGCCGCCCGGCCGCCGGTCACCCAGCGGCCGAGCGGTGAGGAGTTGGTCGCGATCGACGCCGCCCTGGGACGGCAGCCGCGCCATCTCGCGGCGGTGCTGACCGGGGCGTGGCGTACGGCGGGATGGGGCGGACCGGCGCAACCGGCCGGCTGGGCCCAGGCCATCGCCTTCGTCGAGATCGCTGCCGCTGCGGTCGGGGTGACGCTGACCCGGCGGGCGGCGGCCGTGGCCCCGTGGCACCCGGGTCGGTGCGCCGAGTTCGTCGCGCCCGACGGCTCGGTGCTCGGTCACGCCGGTGAGCTGCACCCGTCCGTCGCAGCGGCGTACGGGGTCCCCGATCGGACCGCTGTCGCCGAGATCGACCTCGACGCCTTGATCGCAGCGGCCCCCGAGCGCGGCGACGTCGTGGCCATCTCCGGCTTCCCGGTGGCCAAGGAGGACGTCGCACTGATCGTCGACGCCGATGTCCCGGCCGGTGCGGTCGAGGCGGCGCTGCGTGAAGGCGCCGGACCGTTGCTCGAGTCGATCCACCTGTTCGACCTCTACACCGGGGAGCAGATCGGGTCCGGACAGAAGTCGCTGGCCTTCGCTCTGCGGTTCCGGGCGCCCGATCGCACGCTGACCGATGTCGAGACCGCGGCCGCGCGTGACGCTGCGGTGGCTGTGGCCGCCGAGCGCACCGGAGCGGTCCAGCGGGCCTGATCGGACGTCGCCGGAACGGGCGGGATCTTCGGGCGTACTCGCCCGAAGATCCCGCCCACTCCTGGCGGTCTACGGCCCGGGGTCAGGCCTCGACGGTGGCGTCGCGGGCGCCGGCCCACAGGTCGACCCCGGACTCGACCGCGTACCGGTCGATCTCGGCCAGTTCGTCGTCGCTGAAGTCGAGCTTGCCGACCGCGGCGACGTTGTCCTCGAGCTGCTTGACGCTGCTGGCCCCGATCAGGGTCGAGGTGATCCGGGCGTCCCGGAGCACCCAGGACAGCGCGAGCTGGGCCAGAGTCTGACCGCGGCCCTCGGCGATGGCGTTGAGCGACTTGACCCGCTCGATGACCTCGTCGGTGATGGTCTCGCGGTCGAGCGACTTGCCCTGCGCCGCGCGCGAGTCGGCCGGGATGCCGTCGAGGTAGCGATCGGTCAGCAGCCCCTGGGCCAGGGCGGTGAAGGTGATGACCCCGACGCCCTGCTCGGCGCAGACCTCGAGCAGCCCCTGCTCGATCCAGCGGTTGAACATCGAGTACGACGGCTGGTGGATCGTCATCGGCGTGCCGAGGTCCCGCAGGATCGCAGCGGCCGCGGCGGTGTGCTCGGGGGAGTACGACGAGACGCCCACATAGAGCGCCTTCCCCGCGCGGACAGCCGCGTCGAGCGCGCCCATCGTCTCCTCCAGCGGCGTCTCCGGATCGGGGCGGTGGTGGTAGAAGATGTCCACGTAGTCGAGGTGCAGCCGCTTCAGGGACTGGTCGAGGCTGGCGGTCAGGTACTTCCGTGACCCGTGATCGCCGTACGGACCGGGCCACATGTCCCAGCCGGCCTTCGAGGAGATGATCAGCTCGTCGCGGTGCGCCGCGAAGTCGTCGCGCAGGATGTTGCCCGCGTTGACCTCGGCCGCTCCGTACGGCGGTCCGTAGTTGTTGGCCAGATCGAAGTGGCTGACGCCGAGGTCGAACGCCCGGCGCATGATCGCGCGCTGGGTCTCGATCGGCTTGTCGTCACCGAAGTTGTGCCAGAAGCCCAGCGACACGGCCGGGAGCAGCAGTCCACTGCGCCCGCAGCGTCGGTAGGGCTGGGTGTCGTATCGATTATCGAGGGGTTGGTAGCTCACCTCCCGACCCTAGCCCGAGGGTGACTCCGACGGGACGTGGGCCTTCCACTCTGCGGTTGCGCGGCACACGAGGCCAGACCCGACGAGGCGGCATTCTCACCTCGAGATGTGTATATCGCGTAAGTAACCGACTCGATGTTCACCTGACGATAGCGATCCGAAAGGCCCGAGAAGAGCAGGTGTACGTCGGGTGAACACTGTGATCGAGGACACAGGGAAGAAGCAATCCATCGGTACGCCCAACGGGCTTTGGCGTTATATGAGAGCGATCCCGTGGATCTCTTCTGGCCGACTGAGGCGGTTAAATATCCAGGTGTCGAGATTGTGGTGAACATCACGATTGAGCGTTAACTAAAACCGTTCACGGTGGGTGTGCAACGGTGTTCGTCATCTAGATCGAGGTAGACGTTGGCCATTATTCACGTCGTTGTAACTCAAGACGGACAGGCGCAACCGGGTCTGTCCCCCGTCCAGGGGACGCAGCAACGCTGGATTCTGATATTGATGCCAAATGAGGTTAATATCTGAGTGCTCCGTCGGGGGAGGGGCGCGAACCTCGGTTCACGCCAAACAATCAAATTCATCTGTTTGGGCAAAGGCCAGAGGTTATCGTGGAAATTCGGGATTACGTGGGCATGTTGCGCCGCGGGTGGTTCGTCATCGTTGCGATCACGTTGATGTTCGTCGGACTGACGGCTGCCTACCTGCAACTGGCGCCGAAGCGCTACGAGGCGCACGCCGTCGTGTACGTGTCACCTAACCATCCGTCGACGTTCGCAGATCTGTCCTTGGGTGGCTCCTTCGCCGGCACGATTGTCAACACCTATGCGGAGCTGATCGATTCTTCGGTAGTCCTGGCCCCAGCGGCCGCCACCCTGCAGCCTCAGCCCAGCGTCGAAGACCTCACCGAGATGGTGTCCGCGCAGGTCCGCGCCGAGACCCACCTCATCGACATCGTGGTCAGCGGTTCAGATCCGCAGGAGGTGACCGGGGTGGCCAATGCGGCCGCCCGGAGCGCGACCCAGGTGCTCCCGCAGGTGGAGGCGGGGCGATCGGGTCGGACCCTCGTGCGGGTCGACGCGCTGCGCCCGGCCGTCGAGCCCACCCAAGCGAGTAGCCCCCTGTTCAAGCGGACGCTGGCGCTGGGCACCATTGTCGGGCTGTGCATCGGCCTCGGTGCCACGATCGCTGCACAGTCGCTGGACACGCGACTCCGGCGCGTCGATGACGTTCGTTCGCTCACCGGCTCACCCTTGCTGGCTGTGCTCCCGCCTCTGAGTCGCGCCGAACGGCGCGGACTGGTGGTACGCGACCAGCCGCGAGGTGCCGCGGCCGAGGCCTACCGCACGTTGCGGACCAACATGCGATTCCGGGAGACCGAGGACCAGCGCAGCTTTGTCATCGCCTCTGTGGGGGAAAGCGGCGACGGCGTTCAGGTGCCGGTCAACCTGGCGTGGACGCTGGCCCAGGCGGGGCAGCGCGTCCTCCTGGTCGATCTCGATCTGCGGCATTCCACCGTCGGGGCCTCGCTCGGGATCGACGCGTCCACCGGCATGGCCGACGTGCTGATGGGGCAGGCCGGTTTGGCCGAGGTCACCCGTACCACCGGGCACCCGCAGCTCCACGTGGTGCTCTCGGGCACCCTCCAGCCGAGCCCCTCCGAGCTGTTGAGCGCGGCCGAGCTCGGACCGGTGCTGCGGCAGATGGAGGGCGCGTATAACTACGTCATCGTTCATGCGCCGCCGGTGCTGGCCTACACCGACACGGCCCTCATCGCGGGCTCGACCGGCGGCACCTTCGTGTCGGTCACCGCCGGGCGTACGCGAGCTCAGGAGCTGACCACCGCGTTGGCGACCCTGGCCAACGTCCGCATCGATCCGCTCGGGTTGGTGATGACCTCGGCCCCGCGATCAGCTCTCGAGCACGGGACCGTCCGCACGATGGCCCGACGGTTGGGTGGCCTGGACGCGGAGCGTTCGAAGGCCGGGCATGACGGGTGGCTTCAGGCCACCCCAAGGACACCGCCCGATCTCGAAGCGTGTTCGAAGGCGCGCGCCGGCTGAGGACGAATTCTTCCACTCAACCGGTCGGTGGGTCCCCCACCTTGACCGCAATTCCTGCGCTGAGCCGACGTCGACTCACCCCCTGGAGCCCTAATCGGCTCGCCCTGAAGCACGTTCCGTTCTGCCTGAGGCTCGGAGGCCCTGATGACCACCTTTGCCACCCCTCCTGACATCGGGGTCAGCTCTATCCCCACCGACACCAGCTCCGTCGGCTGGCAACGTCGCTACGCCCATCGCCTGCTGGCGACTGACCTCGTGGTCGTGTGCCTCGCGGTTTTCGGGGCCGCGCTGCCCGCGCGACTGCTGCGCGAACATCTCGACGGTCCAGGCTGGTTGGACCTGGTCGGCGACGATGGAGTCAGCTATCTGGCGGTCTGCCTGTTGACGATCGCCCTGTGGTCCGCAGTTCTGGCGGCCACCGGTTCGCGGAGCAACCGGGCCGTCGGAGTCGGTTCCGCTGAGTTCAAGGCCATCGGGCAGTCGACGTTGACCGTCCTGGTCGCGTTCGCTCTGATGTCCATCGCCTTCCAGATCGACTTTTCCCGTGCGTTCACTCTCACGATGCTGATCGGCGCCGCCACGGGGCTGCTGGGCACCCGGCTGCTATGGCGGCTCTGGCTCAACGGTCAACGGCGGGGCGGAGCCTACGTGTCCCGATCGCTCATCGTCGGGTCGACCGGATCGGCCACCCAGATCGCCACGGATCTGCGCAAGCATCCCGGCGGCGGCTACCACGTGGTTGGCGCCGTGCTCTCCGACGCGGGGGCCTCGGCAAAATCCTCGACGGCGTCCCGGTCTACTGCGGCGTCGATCGGCTGCTGAGCGCGGTCGAGGCCACTGGTGCCGACACGGTCATCGTGACCGACGGCCACAACCTGCCGCCGGCGAAACTGCGCGAGCTCAGCTGGAGCCTCGAGCCGGGCGCCAGCACCTGGTGATGGCGCCGAGCCTCACCGACATCGCCGGGCCGCGGATCCACGCCCGCCCGGTCGCCGGCCTGCCGCTGGTCCACGTCGAGACCCCGCGCTACGAGGGGATCGACCGCGTCATCGAAGCGGGTCTTCGACATCGCTGCGTCCGGCGCCTGCTGCTGCTCGTGTCGCTCCCGCTGCTGGCCGTCGCGCGTTGCCGTGCTCGTGACCGTCGCCCGGCGGACTGTTCTTCGCGCACGAGCGGATCGGCAGGAACGGGCAGCCGTTCGAGATGCTCAAGTTCCGGTCGATGGTGGCCGACGCCGACGACCGGCTCGCCGAGCTGCTGGCCAGCCAGGGCACAGCGGACAAGCCGCTGTTCAAGATCGACGAACGACCCGCGCATCACCCCGATCGGCGCGGTTCCTGCGGCGCTACTCGCATCGACGAGATCCCCCAGCTGATCAACGTGCTCCGCGGCGAGATGAGCCTGGTCGGACCGCGCCCGCAGGTCGCCCGAGGAGGTCGCGCTCTACGACGACGCCGCGAGCCGCCGGCTGTTCGTCAAGCCCGGCATGACCGGGCTGTGGCAGGTCAGCGGGCGCTCCAACCTCGGCTGGGAGGAGAGCGTCCGGCTCGACCTGTACTACGTCGAGAACTGGTCGATGGCCGCCGACCTGATGATCCTGTTCAAGACGGTCCGTGCCGTCGTCGGCAAGGACGGAGCGGTCTGATGGCCGGCGTCCTGGTCCACGAGTGGATCGCCCAGAACGGCGGTTCGGAGAACGTGCTTGCAGGCGATGAGCGAGGTCTACCCCGACGCCGACCTGCTGTGTCTGTGGAACGACTCGAACGGTCGCTTCGCCCCCGAGCGGATCCGCGAGACCTGGCTCGCGCGTACGCCGTTGCGCGGAGCAAGGCGCTGGCGCTGCCGCTCATGCCGGCGACCTGGCGTGCGGTCCGCGACCGCGGCTACGACTGGGCGCTGATCAGCTCGCACGCGTTCGCCCACCACGCCCGCTTTCGCGGGGCGCCCGCCGGCTACCGGCGGATCGTCTACGTGCACACGCCGGCCCGCTACGTCTGGACCCGCGAGCTCGACGCTCGCGGCGACCGCCCTGCGGCCCGGGCCACCTCGGCCATGCTCCGCCCGATCGACCGCCGCCGCGCGCATCAGGGTGCCGAGTTCGCCGCCAACAGCAGCGTACGTCCGCGACGGATCGGCAGCCTGGGGGTCGACGCCCGGGTCATCCACCCGCCCGTGCGGGTCGAGCGGATCCAGCAGGTCGAGGACTGGCGGACCGAACTGACCGCCGAGGAGTCGACGCTGTTCGGCGGTCTGCCCGAAGGTTTCGTGCTCGGCGCGTCGCGGCTCATCCCCTACAAGCGGCTCGACCAGGTGATCCGGGTCGGCGAGGCCGACCGGACGCCGGTGGTGCTGGCCGGCCGGGGACCGGCTCGAAGAGCGGACCGCCCGCGCGCCAGCGGCCCGCGGTCCCGGTGCGTTCGTCCTCGCCCTCGGAGGCGATGCTCTACGCGCTCTACCAGGCCGCCGCGGTGTACGTGTTCCCGGCGGTCGAGGACTTCGGCATCATGCCGGTCGAGGCGATGGCGGCCGGCGCGGCGGTACTGGCCCAGACCGCGGCGGGGTCGCCGAGAGTGTCGTCGCCG
This sequence comes from uncultured Actinomycetota bacterium, assembly GCA_963815905.1. GTDB lineage: Bacteria > Actinomycetota > Actinomycetes > Propionibacteriales > Propionibacteriaceae > Microlunatus. Next base: position 252,782 of record CAWFIO010000013.1, read on the forward strand.
GCGGACCGGCGAGCTGATCGACTTCGATCGGACGCCGACATCCGCGCCGGCGTCGAGCGGTGACCGCGCGGTCGCGCAGCGACTGCCGCGACCGCGCCCGCGACTTCTCCGACGCCCTTACGGTGCCGGATCAGCGGGTGGGTGACGCGGGATGAGCCGGCCGATCCTGATCAACCAGAGCTACCGTGCGCAGCGGGTCACCGGTCAGCAGCGCTACGCCGCCGAGATCTCCGACCGACTCGAGCCGCGATGCGCGCTATGGCGTTCTCCGCCCGCACGGGTTCTGGTCCTCGTCCGCGCTCCGGGCCTGGGCCTGGGTCCAGCTGGTGCTCCGGTGGTCGCCGGCGCGCCCTGGTGCTGTCGATGACGCCCGGGCCCCCTTGTGGCGCCCGGCGGCACGTACTGGTCGTCCACGACCTCTTCGTGCTCGACCATCCGGAATGGTACTCGCGGGTCTACGTCTGGACCCATGCTCCGCTGCTCCGGGCCCAGATCCGCAGTGCGGCCGTGATCGTCGCGGTCAGCCAACCGGTGGCCGACCAGCTCAGCACGCGTACGACAAGCCGGTGGCCGTCGCGCCGAATGCGCCGAGCGCCGTGTTCAGCGACGGGCGAGCTGGGCGATATCGCTGTGCGACTGGGGCTGACCGCGGGGGAGTATTTCCTGGTCGTGGGCAGCAAGGACCCCCGCAAGAACCTCGGCCGACTGGCCGCCGCGTACGGGCGACTGAGCGAGAGCGAGCGGCGGGCCCATCCCCTGGTCGTGGCCGGGGGCGGCAGTTCCATCTACCGGGGCGAGCGATCGAGTGGCCGAGGGGCGCCGTCGAGGCCGGCTATCTGAGCGATCAGGAACTCCGTGATCTCTATCGGGGCGCGCGAACCGTGGTTTTCGGCAGCCTGGCCGAAGGCTTCGGGCTGCCGCTGGTCGAAGCGGCAGCCGCCGGGGCGGCGAGCCTGCTGGTCTCCGATATCGAGGTCTTCCGCTGGATCTGCGGCGACGAGGCCCGATACGTGGACCCGGCGTCGGTGGCGGAGATTACCCCGGGCCTGCGCACCGAGATCGCGGGCCGCCGGGCCGCTCGGCTCGACCTCACCCGATTCGACTGGGACGTCAGCGCCCAGGTCATCGCCACCGCCTGCGAAAACGTCGCGCGGGAAACTCCGTCAACGAAAGAGACTCAGATGAAACTTGCTGTGGTTCTCGCCTCCGCCGGCCGCGCCGATCTGCTCGCGGAAGCCTCACGCACTCCGCGCCCAGCAGGACGCCCCGTTCGCGGGGGTGGTTTCGGTTCCCGACCCGGCCGACCTCCCGGCTGACGCCTCCCTCTACGCCGGCTGGCAGGTGGTCACCGGTGTCCGCGGGCCGCGGCGCAGCGCAACGCCGGAATCGCGGCGTTGCCGGCTGACGTCGACGTCGTCGTGTTTTTCGACGACGATGCGGTGCCGCGGTCGACTACCTGCTCAATGCGATCGCTACTTCACCGCACACCCGGACGTGGTGGGGTTGACCGGCCGGGTGCTGCTGGACGGCGCGACCACCGGCGAAATCGACCGTCGGCCGCCGCCGAGGCATTGGCGGCTTCGATGAGCGACGTGCGCAGCGGCTCACCCATCACACCCGCGAGCTCTACGGCTGCAATTTCGCCTATCGCCGCAGCGCCGCACACCTGCGCTTCGACGCACCTGCCGCTCTACTCCTGGCTGGAAGACCATGATTTCGCCCGCCGGCTGATGCGGTCGGGCGGCTGGTCAAGGTCGACGACTGTGTGGTGGTGCACCGGGCGGCGAGCTCCGGCGGCCGTCAGTCCCACCGCCGGCTCGGCTATTCCCAGTTCATGAATCCCATCTACCTTTGCGACAAGGGTAGTTTCCCGCTCTGGCTGGCCGCCGAGCAGATCGGACGGGTGATGGGCAAGAACCTGGTGTTGTCGCTGCCGGGACCACGACCGGTGGCGCCGACAGCGGCTGGCGGGAAACCTGCTGGCGGCGCGGGACGCGCTTCGCGGCCGGATCACCCCCGAGCGCATCCTCGATCTCTGATCGCCCGACGAAGACAGCCCGGCTCGCCCAGCGGAGAACGGGGCGGTCATCCGCCCACCGAGCCGGGGCCGGCGGCCAATGCCGCCATGATCTCTTCGATCACGTCGAGGTGTTGGGCCGCCGCCGACTCGCGGCTGTAGCCGCGGGCCACCTAACGTCGGTGCTCCTCGGCCGCCGGATCGGCGGCGCGGAGCGCCGCGCATCAGTCCACCGGCAAGTGCGTCAGGATCCCCGCCCGCGACCAGCTCACCGATCCGCGGATCGGTGATCAGGTCGGCGGGCCCGAACTCACAATCCACGGCGAGCAGCGGGAGCCCGAAGCGCAACGCCTCCAACAGCACCAGCGGACTCCTCCCAGCGCGAGGACAACACGTAGCAGTCGGACTCTCGCAGGTATCGCGCCGGATCGGCGGTGTAGCCGGGGAAGCTGACCAGGTCACTCAGACCCAAATCGGCCATAAGTTGTCAGCTCCGCTCGTCCGGGCCGCTGCCGACCATCGTCAATGTGGCTCGGGGTAGCTCCGGCCGGGCGAGCGCGAAGGCCCGGAGAAGCAGGTCGAGCCCCTTCTGGCGCGACAGCCGGGCCAGCGCCACGAACCGGAAGTGTCGGATCCGGCGTCCCGGTCTCCATGCCACCGATCCGGCGGGCCGGGTTCTTCGCGAAGTAGACCGGCGTCTGGGGGCTCACCCGCTGGCCGCGTAGTCCCGCAGAGCCGGGGCGACCGCGAGTACCCCCGCCGTCCGGGGCGAGATCAGCCGACGGAACAGAGCGAACGCGGCCCGGGAGCGCAGCGAGCCCTGCGCCTCCTCGATCCGCGGATTGCCGTGCAGATGGGTGATGAATACCGGCAGCCGAAGCCCGCGGGTGGCCACCCAGGCCAGCACCGCGGGCTCGACCTGGGCGGTGATCAGCACGTCGAAGTCGTGTTCGGCGACAACCCCCCGCAGCGCGCCCGCAAGATAGCGCAGACGGTCGGTGTCGAACGCGTGCAGCTGGTATGCCGTGTCGGACAGCCGCTCGTCCTCGTAGCGGGTGCTGTAGAGGACATGAACGTCGAGCCGGTCGCCCAGCCCGCCATCAGTCCGCTGGCGATCTCGTGAACGACGAGTTCGACCCCGGCGAAATGCGGGGAAAGGCGGCACGCAATAGGCGATCCGGAGACGGTGGTGGGCGTTCATGCTGATCCCTTTCGGGTGGCAACAGGGGTTCGGTCAGGGAGCACCGCTTCATAGACCCGTTGATAGTCGGCCGTCATCCGGGCGACCGTGAAGCGCTCTACGCCGACGCGGGCGCGGGTCTGCCACTCGGTCAACAGGGCAGGGTCGCCCATCAGGCGTCGGAAGTGGTGGGACATCGCGGCCGGATCCGATGGCGGGCAGAGCAAGCCAGCGCGTCCATGGTCGAGCACCTCGGGAACACCGCCGACATCGGTGGCCACCACGGCGCACCCGGCGGCGCGGGCCTCGGCGAGGACGAGACCAAAGGGTTCGGCCAGGGAACCGGAGGCGAAGATGGCCGACTGTTCGAGGAGCGGGTGAGGGTTCCAGGTCGATCCCTGCAGGTGTACCGATGCGGTCAGACCGCGGACCCGGATCAGTTCGGCGAGGTGGTCACGATCCGGACCGTTGCCCACGATGTTGAGGTGCCACTGGGGGAAGTCCGGCAGCACCCGGGCGAAGGCGTCGATCACATCGGGCAGCCCCTTGCGGGGCAAACCGGAAAGGGTCATCACCGACGGCTGGGGGAGCTCACCGATCCTGTCCTGGGCCCAATCGCTGCGCGGAGAACCGATCGTCCCGTTGAGCACGGTCACCAGCCGCGCTGCGGGATATCCCCGAGCCAGAAGGGTCCGCCGCTCCGCTTCGCTCACGGCGACCACTCGTCGGCCGACCCGCATCAGAAATGAATGTCGATCGAAGGAGTTGTGGACCGTGGTGACCAGCGGTACGCGGAGAAGGCGCCCGGCGACGAATCCCTGGAGGGCCGAACTCATCATGTGGGCGTGCAGCACGTCGGGCCGGAAGCGGCGAACCTCGCTGACCAGTCGTCCGGATGAGCCCATCATCCGCTCGATGCCTCCGAGACGACCGCCATGACGGTTCGCGTCGGGGAGATCGGCGTGCAGCACGCCCTCGGATCGCAACCGGTCGACATAAGGACCCCCGCTGCTGGCGATCGCGACGTCGTGTCCCTCGACCACCTGGGTGCAGGCGAGATCCACCGCCACGTTCACGTGGCCGTTTCCGTCGTGACAATGATTCAGCACATGCATGATGCGCATGCGGTGCACCCCCGTGGAGAGAAGCACATCGCTGACGAATATGCCTCCCAAAACCGTAGCCATGGAATGCGGGACGGATGTCGCGCACCATCCATTTTAGGGTCCGTCGCACGACATTGTCATATCGCCGTCAACGACTCGAATACGCCTTTAGCAGTTGGCGGGGTGGATGTCGAATCTGCGGCGAGTCGAAGCGGGTGGTTGCGGCTAATGCGAACCAGTTGGGCCACTGGGCCAATGTTGTTAACGTCATCGTTACCCAGGGTTTCTTCTAGTGTTGAGTGTCACACGGTCTGCGGCTGACCTCGATTTAGCGCCGGTCAATAGTGCACCCTAAGCTGACACGGTAAAGCGGAATCACTTACCGAACTCTCGAGGATGTCGTGGGCTCTCCAATTTCCTACCAACGGGCCATGGTCCTGGTGACCGGCACCAGCCTTTTGGTACCCCTGGTCGGTCTGGCCACTGCACCCATCCTCAGCCACTCCCTGGGCGTGGTCGGACGCGGTGAAGCGGGTGCCGCGATGGCGCCCAACCTGTTGATCGTCGGTGGCGCGACCCTGGGATTACCGGCCGCCCTGACCTACGTGTTGGCCCGACACCCGCACCTTTCGCGCCGGGCGATCGGATGGGCGTCGCTGTTTGCCACAGTTCTCGGCGCTCTCACACTTGTCGCGGTGTATTTCGGCCGTCGCTATCTGTCCGGCGGTGATGGCGCGCTCGAGCACCTGATGCTGGTCGGGGCGCTCTTCGCCCTACCGACCCTCGTGGTCGGTCTTCTCCGTGGTGCCGCCACCGGTCGTCAGATGTGGCGCGGAGTCGCACTGGAGAGAGCCATCACGACCGTCCTGCGGCTGGTGCTGCTGGCCGGGGCAGCCCTGCTGGGTCGGCTGGACGTGCTGACGGCCGTGGTCATCATGTGCGCCGCACCCGTGGCTTCGGGCCTGGTCTATCTCGGTCTGGTGTTCCGCCGCTCCCCGGCGTGGGAGGCCGAACCCGACCGAGTCATCGCGGCGGAGGCTGTGGAGACGCAGCGGCGGGTCGCCCGAGCGCTGCTGGGCTTCGGGTCGCAGGTCTGGCTGGGTTCGGTGGCCGTGATGTTGATGGCCCGACTGAGCCAACTGATGGTGACACCCCTTTCCGGTGTGGAGCAGCTCGGACTGCTCGTCGTCGCGGTCACCATCTCCGATGTGCCGTATCTCGTGACGCAGACCGTGCGCGAAGTGACCTTCGGCGTCAACAGCGCGGTGTCCGACATCGAGCGGCTGCTGGCCACCTCGCGGATCGCCACCCTGGTCGCGGTCGCCGGCTCGCTGGTGCTGGGCGGAAGTCTGCCCCTGTGGATCGAGTTCGTGTTCGGTCGTGATTTCGGTGGCGCCGTCGTGCCGACCTGGTTACTTCTCGTCGCGGCCTGCGCCGCCGTGCCCGGTCTGATCGCGGGCGCTGCGCTCGACTCTGCCGGTCGACCCGGACTGCGGTCGCTCGCTCTCGGTCTGGCGCTGGTGGCCAACGTCGTTGCGCTGCTGTGGCTCGTGCCGTTGCTCGGTGCGGTCGGTGCCGCGCTGGCCGCCCTGGCCAGCACTCTGACATCGACCATCTTCGTGGTGGTGGTCGCCGCACGAATGCACGGCCTTCCCGGGCGTCGCTTCGTGCTCCCCACCGGGAGCGATCTGCTGCTGCTTCGGGTCACGGCTACTACCGTGATTCGTCGGGTCCGGCCGGCGCCCCGCGCCGCTTCGGAGGTGTCGTCGTGAAGCGGTTGAGCGTGATCATCGCCAACTACAACTACGCCCAGTTCGTCGCCGCGGCCATCGACAGCGCGCTCGCACTCCGCTGGCCCGACGTCGAGGTGATCGTGGTCGACGACGGATCGACCGACGAATCCGCCGAGGTGATCAGCCGCTACGCCGACCGGGTGACCGTGCTGCTGTGCGAGAACGGCACCCAGCGGGTCGCGGTCAACCGCGGCTTTGCGCTGAGCAGCGGAGACGTGGTGGTCTTCCTCGACGCCGACGACGTGCTCCCGCCGGATCTACCCGATCGCCTGTCCGAGGTCTGGGCCCCGACGCTGAGCAAAGTGCAATTCCAGATGCAGCGGATCGACGCCGGCGGCCGTGCCTTCGGTGCGCCCTTTCCGTCCCACGATCCGGTTCCGACCCCGGCTCAGGTCACGCGTTGGATGACCAAGACGACGGCCTACCCGACGCCACCCGGCTCAGGGAACGCGTACGCCCGCTGGTTCCTCGACCAGATCTTCCCGCTCGATCCGATGATCGGCGACTCCTCCGACTCCGGCTGTCTGGCCGCGGCTCCGCTGCTGGGTGACGTGGTCAGTCTGCCCGGGGTGGTCGTCGGCTACCGGCAGCACGGGGGCAATGACAGCAATCTGCTGGCCGACGTCCGCCGATTTCCCCGCGAGGTCGTGCGTGCCCGCGATCGATGGCGGTACGCGCAGCAGGTGTCCGGACGTCCGAACGACGATCTCCCGCTCCGCCGGAGCCGCGAGTTGCTCCAGCACCGAGTCGCGACCGCCCAGTCGCCCCGGGCTCGCGGCCACTGGCGGGCGACAACCGACTCCGGTTGCTCGTCGACGCACTGCGCTCGCCGCTGCACCCCGGACCGGAAGCGGTCTCCCGACGGATCGCCGTTGCCGGATGGTGTGCCGCGATCTTGGTCGCCCCAGCGGTCCTGGTGCGACCGTTGCTCGTCGCCCGCTACGGGTCTCGACGGTAGACCCCGGATATGACCTCCCTGACCCTGGTCACCGTGGCGGTGGTGCTCTACGGGATCATCAATCGCCGCGGTTACAGCCGCGCCCTCGCCCTGGGTGGTGCGACAGGTGCCGGCGCGGCCGCGGTGGTCGGCAGCCTGGCCGTGCCCACCTTCTACGCGGTGTCCATCGGGGCCATGGTCGCGCTGGTGCTGCAGTCGGTCGGCAACGGACGGGCCGGTGCCCGCCGGCGTACGCCGCTCCCCCCGGGGGTCGCCAGCCTGCTGGTCTTCTTCGCCTGGTCGGTGTTGGTCACCGTGCTGGCGCCGATCGTGTTCGACGGGCTTTCGGTGCTGGCGCCGGACGGGACACCTCGGCACTTGGTCGCCGGGACGCTGATCAGCTCGAACTTCGCCCAGATCATCTACCTGGCGCTGGGTATCGCCGTGGTCGTCTTCGTCGCCCGATCCTCCACGGCCAGATCCGACCTGATCGGGCTGGCGGCAGGACTGACCACCCTGTTGTCGTTGTGGCGTTACCTGTACCTCAATCTCGGGGTGCCGTTCCCCGACGGCTTCTTCGACAACTCACCGGCGTTCAACTACGTCGAGACCGCTGCGGGTGACGTCCAACGGTTCCGCGGCATCCTCTCCGAGCCGGCCGGGCTCGCGGTGTCCTCGCTGGTGTCGATCGCGTACATGATCCCGCGTGCGCTGCAGGTCCGAGGTCTACGTCGTGTCGGGTGCCTACTGGTGGCGGCGGTCGCGGGCTACCTGGGCGCCATCTCGACCTCGGCCACCTTCGTCATCGGAGGAGGGCTGATCGCCGCCATCGCGCTGGTCACCTTCGGACTGGGATTCCTGATGCGCCGGATCTCGATCAGCGCCGGCGTCAGCGTCGCGGTCTGCCTACTGGTGATCGCTGCACTCTGGCTGGTGCCGACGATCGCGGCGTTCGTCGAGACCACCATCAACGAGAAGATCAGCTCGTCCTCCTACGACGATCGGTCGAGTTCGAACAGCCAGTCCTACGCCCTCTTCCTCGACACGTTCGGGATGGGTGTGGGTCTGGGCGCGAGCCGATCATCGGCCTTCCTGCCCGGGCTGCTCAGCACGACCGGACTGGTCGGCACGGCACTCTTCTGCCTCTCCGTCACCAGCATCATCTACCGAAGCGCCGCGATCCGTGCCTGCCGGCCGGTGATCTGGGCGCTGATCTCGCTGCTCGTGGTGAAGCTGGTCTCCGGACCTGATCTGTCCGACAGCACCGGGATCTTGTACCTCTCGCTCGGTCTGCTCTCCCGCGCCGCGTACGAGAAGCACTACGTCCTCCCCAAGACGAGACTCAGCTCCAATGAATTCGCCCCCGATGCCCTCGATCCGCTTTGCTGCCCCGCCCCGCCGACCGCCGGGCTGACGCGGTGATCCCCGCCCGTGGCGGGCGGGGGGGCGGCCGCCGGTGGTTGCGGATCCTCGCGCTGCTCGTGGGGATCAGCATGATCATTTCGGCCGCCGTGATCTGGCACCGGTCCAGCACGGCCGGCACCGGGGTGGCGGGTGCGGCGGTCGTGACCGCCAGCTCGACCGGGGCAGGGTCGACCGTCCGCGACCTGGTGACCTCCGGCGATGCAGAGCGCCCCGGGGCGTCGTGGCAGTCATCACGGGGAGAGACGGTCGGCGCCTGGGTGAACCTGGCGTGGTCGGACCCCCGTGAGATCCGCAACCTGGTCCTCGTCCGAAATCCGATCACCGAACCCGGCATTCGGGCCGGGTACCTCAGTTTCGGGGACGGTTCCTACACCCAGTTCCAGTTCGAGGCCAATACCCGGGTCACCACGGTTCCGGTGACGCCGCGGGTCACCGATCGCGTACGGCTGACTGCCTCCGCGGTCGATGAGGGCGCCCGGGACGTGACCATCGCCGAAATCCTGGTCAACGAGAGCGGGTTCGACGAGGTGGTCGTCGATTCCGCTCCCGGAGGCAATCTCGCCAGCAGTGCCACGATCACCGTCGACCCCGGCGCCGCGGCGGACGACCCGCGGGCGCTTCAGGACGGGACGGGCGCATCCGGGTCCAACGGCGTGGGTCATGTCTGGCGGGCCTCCGAGCCACGCGGGAGTTGGCTCGAGCTGCGGTGGCCCGAGCCCCGCGAGGTGTCGTCGGTAGAGATCGTCGGGAACGCGAAGGGGGCGGAACTGGCCGCCGCGACGGTCACCTTCGGTGACGGAACCTCCTTGCCGGTCGGGGCGGTGACCTCGGACCCGGACCACCCGACCGTCGTCGCCCTGATGCCTCGGGTCACGTCAACGCTGCGACTCACCCTCGACGCGGTCACCGGTACGTCGGCGTTGCAGCTGAGCGAACTGCGGGTCTTTCAGCGCGGGTCCGCTCCGGCCCGGCGGATGTCCGGCCCGGAGACCAGGAACTCCATCGAACCGGCCGCGGCCTGCGGACCGGGGGCCGCCGCCCGAGCCGCCGCGGTGGTGGAGATCCGTTGTCCCGTAAGCGGGTCGGCCGTGGGGAAGACCGCACGACTCCAACTCAGCGTGCCGGCCGGCTTCGACCGAGTGAGTGCCACCCTCTACCCCGGGGACCGCGCGGCCGAGACCCAGCCGATCGCTGCGTCGCCGGTGGACCTCTTCGGTAGGGCGACCGTCGACCTCGATCTGTCGATGATCCCGGCGGGTCCGATCACCGTGGCGGTCCAAGCCGGGGGGGCCGGGCGCCGGGAGCGGGCCAGCTACTTTCAGCTCTACCGGCGTGGTGACCCGGGTGGGGAGGTGACGTCCGGACCAGCCGCACGAGGTCGCACCCTCGCGTACGCCGAGGAGTTCAGCCGACCGGTCTCGTTGTCCCGGACCGGGCTGGGTGCGGACTACGCCACCGCGAAGCCGGTGCACTACGGTGCGGAGGATTTCGGCGATGCCGTTTTCGCCGATCCGAAGCACAGGTTCGACAACGTCCGCGTGGTCGAGGACCGCTACTTGAGGATCGATGTCAAGCCACTACCCGAAGGGTTCAACGACCCGCAGAACTGGGGACGCACGCACCTCGGGGGTCTGCTCGCCTCGGCTCGGGCGGGGGGATCCGGATTCGCGGCCCAGTACGGATACTTCGAGGCCAGGATGCTCGCCCCGGCGACGGCCGGGACCTGGCCAGCCTTCTGGATGCTACCGAGCGACAACCTGATCGCGCCGACCGAGGAGGTGGCCGAGATCGACGCGGTCGAGCTCTACGGCCACGACCCGCGGGGGACCTGCCACACGACTCACGAGTACGTGGGCGGCGAGGACGACGGGCGGGCCGACTGCGCCAAGCGATTCAGCAGCGTCCGGCAAGCGTTGGCTTGGCACACCTACGGGGTTTCGATCACGCCGTCGAGGGTGGTCTTCTTCATCGACGGCGCGGAGGTCGCGACCGCCCCGCAGGTCCAAGGCGGGCAGGCGCCGATGTTCTTCCTGGTCGACCTCGCCCTCGGTGGTGGGTGGCCGGTCGAGTTGGGCCCGGTGCAGGACCGGGCCAGTCTCTACGTCGACTACATCCGAGTTTTCGTCTGATCGCGGCCGCCTGTTGGTGTTCGGACACACGCGAGGGATACGGTGGGAGTCTGCCGGTTAATAATGGAAGGCAGATATCAGCTCGGGGTCATGTCCACGGGGGCCGAATCAGCTCTGAGGTCTCTCCGTGCGTAATTCTCCTCGCCATGATCGTTCACCTTTTCGTCATTCCCTATTCACTGTCGTCGGCACGATCGCATTGACAGGGGCCGGTCTGACCGTGGGCGGAGCGGCTATTCCGGTCCCGGCTCGCGCCGTCGACAACCGGGCGGGTCTGGGCCCATCGGCGACGGTCACCACGTCCGCGAGTGGCACGTCGCCGAACCGCCTGACCGACGGAGTTCCCACCCCGTCCGAGGAGGGGGTCGGGGCGTCCTGGACGGCGCCGGCCCGCGCCGGCCAATGGGTGCAACTGAACTGGTCGAGCCCGCAGCGCGTGACCAGTGTGCAGGTCTACGGTGCTGTGGCCCCCGCCGCGGTACGGGCAGCCAGCATCACCCTGAGCGACGGATCGGCGTACGAGGTGGGCGACTTGATCTCCGATTCGTCGGCCCCCACCACCATCGCCTTCCCGGCCCGGCCGGTGACCTGGGTGCGCTACACCGTCACCGGGGTGAAGGGATCGGGTGACCTCGGCATCGCCGAGATGCGGGCGTACGGCGAACGGCAGACCCCCGTCCGGTACGCCGGAGCAGCACCGACGATGGCCACGAACGATCCGATCAATCCGCCGTGTCCGGCTCCCACAGGGACCGCTCGGGCGGGGGTCATCTCGGTGTCCTGCCCGATCGCGGCGGCTACGGTGAAGGACGTCCAACGGGTGAGGTTCCGGGCCGCCGGTCTGACCCGCGTGGCGGTCAACGTCTGGCAGGGCGACCCGGCCGGTACCGCGGTCGCGGAGCGCATCGTCGACGTGGCGCCCGATGGGAGCGGGAGGGTCTCGATCGACCTGGCCCAGCAGCAGAACGGGCCGATCACGCTGGGGTTCCGCGGCGTGGCCGGTCCCGGTCTCGCGTTCAGCCGCCCGACCTATCTGCAGGTCTACAACGTCGGTCGGAGTCGTTCAGCAGCCTTGGTGCCGGCGGCGAGTGCCCAGGGGCGGAGTCGCACTCTGGTCTACGCCGAGGAGTTCAACACCCCGTTCACTGTGTCCTACGACGGCCGATCCCCGGTGGCCACGTACGCGGCGGGCAAGCCCGAACCGTGGGGCGCGGGCCAGTTCGGTGAGGCCGTCTTCCCGGATCCGGCGCTCGGGTTCGACAACCTTCGCTGGACCGGTGGCCGGTATCTACGGATCCTGGCGCAGCCCAATCCAGCCGGCTATTCCGATCCCCACCAATGGGGTCGGACCTCGCTCGGCGGGCTCGTCGCCTCGGCCCGACCGGGCGGCTCCGGGTTCGCCGCGCAGCACGGATACTTCGAGGTGAAGATGCTTGCTCCCGCCGCCCGGGGCACCTGGCCGGCCTTCTGGATGCTGCCGATGGACAACCTCGTCGAGTCGAAGTCGCGGGTCGCCGAGATCGACGCGCTCGAGCTGTACGGCCATGACCCCGAGGGCGAGTGTCACAGTACTCACTCCTATCTCGACGGCACGAACGTCGACGGCGTCGCGTTGTGCGGGCGGCGGCTCCCGAGCCCCGACGCGATGCGCTGGCATGTCTGGGGGGCTGATGTCCGGCCCACCGAGATCGTCTTTTATGTCGATGGTCGTGAGGTCGCCCGAGCCCCACAGGTGGCCGGTGGCGAGAAGCCCATGTTCTTCCTGGTCAATCTGGCCCTCGGCGGCGGATGGCCCGTCGACCTGGAACCAATCCAGGGTCGGGCCGCGGTGTACGTCGATTACGTTCGGGTCTACGTCTGAGACGTCACGCGCTGAGGTCATCTTTCGCACTGCAGCACCTTTGATGATGGCGGTTCGGACGCCGTCATCGAGATACCATGACCGTGTCGACGCGAAGCTGCGGGAACGCCAATTGAATGCACGACCAAGTCAATTCCGGGGACGACATGCAAACCCTCAGCATCGTGCTGCCGAACTTCAATTACGGCCAATTCATTGGTGCTGCTGTCCGCAGTGCGTTGGCCGTCGACTGGCCCGACGTCGAAGTGATCGTCGTCGACGACGGTTCCACCGATGACTCGCTCGAAGTCCTCGCTTCGTTCGCCGATCGCATCACTGTGCTCACCCAGCCGAACTCCGGGCCGCGGGTGGCCTGCAACCGTGGCTTCGCGGCCTCGCGAGGTGATGCCGTCCTCTTCCTCGACTCCGACGACCAGGTCGAGCCGTCGATCGCGCGCGAGGTGGCAGCCGTGTGGCGGGAGAGCATCAGCAAGGTCCAGGTGCAGATGCGACGGGTCGACGGCTGCGACGTCGAGGTGGGGCGGCCGTTCCCGCGCTTCGCTCGACGTCCCAGCGCCGACCAGGTGCGCGGCTGGATCTCCCAGACCGGCGCTTACCCGACTCCTCCGGGATCGGGCAACGTGTACGCGCGCGACTTCCTGGATCGTCTCTTCCCGCTCGACGACAGTTGCGGTGACGCCACCGACTCGGCCACGTTGGCGGCCGCGCCCTACCTCGGCGACGTGGTCACCATCGTCAAGCCGCTGGTCCGTTATCGCGTTCACGAGAACAACCGCAGCAAGCTGAACGATCCGGTCCGGTTCACCCGGCAGATCGAACGGGCCGTGCAGCGCCATCGATTCGCCCTTCGTGCTTCGGGACGCCCCAGCGGCACGACCGACGTCCTCCGCCCGTTGCGTCGTGGCCGGCACCTCTTGCAGATGCGGGTCGCCGAGCGTCGACTCAATCCGGACACTCCGCCGCCCGTGCCCGACGACACCCGTCAGCGGCTGGCGCGCGATACAGCAGCGGGCGTCTTCGCACCCGGCCCCGAGCCCGCGTACGAACGGGTGCTCGTCGCCTTGTGGTGCACCGTCACCCTTCTGGCGCCGTTGTCCTGGAGCAAGCGTCTGATCGCCCGACGGTTCAGCTGACCCCGAGCAGCTCCGCCACGGCGTCCTCGAAGACCTCGGTGTGTCGAGAGACGTCCGACAGCGTGGTGTCGGGACACATCACGGCCATGTTGTGGAACGGCGTCGCCAGGATGCCGCGATTCAGGGTGTAGAGGTGGACGTACTCGTCGAGTTCGTCGTCGGCAGCCGCGGCGACTGGCCGCCGTTCACCGGTGCGGGCGAGGTGAAGCGATACTCCGCGCGGGCGTCGAGCTGGCTGATCGACCAGGGCAGGTTGTGGTCCGCCATCACTGACCGATGTCGGCCGTGTAGCGGGTGGCCGCGACGTCATGCTCTTGAAGCCCAGCTCGACGAGCACCCGCGGTCGACCGGCGCAGGACGGCATTGGCCACCCCGGTGGTCAGCCCGTTCGCGCCACTGGGAACACCGCCCGATCGACTTTCGATGACCACGACGTCCGGCTCGAGGCCGTCGCGATCGGGTCATCCCGCCCGGACCGGCCGAGAACGTGTGTGTCTCATCGATGATCAGCAGCGCGCGCGAGCTCGGCGCCGACCCATTCTGCCCAGCCATCGCCCCGGTGTCACCGAGGGCGAAATCGATGAACTCGTTCCTCGTCGACGTCGGTGATCCGGTTTGCCCCGAGCGCAGACAAGGCCATCGGGAACCCGCCGGACCACGTGCCCATCCACGTCATCGGCACCCGTCCGAGCAGATCGTCAGCCGCCTCATATGCCGCCTGCGAGCCCCGATGCCGCTTGCCGTAGACCTCGCGTTCGCGGGTCAGCAGACGTCCCGGTCTGCCCGGTCCATGCTCATGCTGCGCACGCTGCCGGGTCGCGATCTCGACGGCTGAGCTCAGTCGCGGACCGGCCGGGCGTTGAACCGGTAGCCGCGCTTGACCACGGTGGTGATCAGATCGGGGACGCCCAGCGAGCGGCGGAGCCGGCTGACGGCGACCTCGAGGGCGTGGTCGTCGAGCGGCTCGGGCAGCACCTGCGACAGCTCGGAGCGCAGCACCACGGTCGAGCTCTGGGCCAGCTTGGTGAACAGCGCCAGCGCATTGGGGCCGAGGGTGATGGTGCGGCCGTCCACGGTGACCACCCGGCCGCGCAGCTCGATCGTCACGTCGCCGCTGCGGAAGCGCTGGACGTGGCGCTGCACCAGCTCCTCCGAGACCAGCCGGATCAGCGAGCCGAGACGGTAGCGGTCGGGCACCGAGGGATTGATGCCGTGATCGCGCAGCGGTCCGGCCGTGACCGGGCCGACGGCTGCGGTGGTCAGCCGCTCGGCCAGTGCGTGGACGAAGCTCGGCAGCACGCCGATGTTCTTCGCCGTGGCCAGGGTGGCCTCGGCCGCCGGTGCGCTGGTGAAGGTGATCGCATCGAGCTGCAGATGACAGGCGGCGCTGATCAGCTTGGTCAATCGGTCGTGGGTGGCTGGTTGGACCCAGCGATAGGGGGTGAGCTGGAAGACCTGGGCACTCACGTCGTGCAGACGGGCGAGCTGTAGCTCGTCGGTGTAGCCGTGCACCTGGATGGCCACCCGTCGCCCGGTCAGCCCGTCGGCGATCATCGCGTCAACCAGCGAAGCCGTGGTGTCCAGCCCGGTGGTGTGGGCGTCGAGCAGACCGGCGGCACGGATCTGGCCGTGGGCCTTGGGCCCGCGGGCGTAGATCCGGGCTTGTTCGAGCACGTCGGTCAGCTCCGCGCCGAGCCCGGCGGCATCGGCGACCTCGAACCAGCGACGCATGCCATAACCGGTGGTCACCAACACCACCTCGGGGCGCGCCTCGATCATCGCGATGGTCTCGGCCAGCAGCGTCCCGTCGGTGTCGTTCGGCGCGATCATCAACGCCGGCGCGTGCATGACCTTGGCCCCGCGCCGCTCGAGCGCGGTGATCAGGTCGGATGAACGTCGGTCAGAGGTCACCCCGATCCGGAAGCCCCGCAACATCTGCGCGCTCACGAGGCGCGGATCCGCGAATCTGGTCGGTGCCGGACGCCCGCGATCTCCCCGCTCAGCTGCGACCCGAAGTCGGGCGCTACGCTCACCACATCGCCGATGATGACCACGCTGGGCGAGCCGATCTCAGCCCGGCGGACGTCGGCGGCCAGCCGGTCGAGCCGGCTGAACAGGGTTCGCTCCTGCGTGGTGTACGCCTGCTCGATCACCGCGGCCGGCGTGTCCGGCGCCATCCCGGCCCGGATCAGCCCGGCCGTCGTCTGCTGCAGGCTGGTCATCCCCATCAGGATGACCAGGGTCGCCGAGAGCGTGGCCGCGGCCTGCAACTCGTGGGCCGCCAGCGGCACGTGGCCCGAGATGACGGTGAAGGCCCGACTCAGCCCCCGATGGGTCACCGGGATGCCGGCGACGCCCGGGGCGCTGATCGCGCTGCTGACCCCGGGGATGACCCGGATCGGGATGCCCGCGGCCGTGCAGGCCTGCACCTCTTCGCCGCCCCGGCCGAACACGAACGGGTCGCCGCCCTTGAGCCGGACCACCGACTGTCCGAGCCGGGCCCGGATGATCATCAGGTCTTCGATGCTGCGCTGACCGACCGGATGGTAGTAGGGCGACTTGCCGACATCGAGCAGCTCGGCCCCGGGTGCGATCTCGCCCAGGTCGTCGGTGGGCGCGAGCCGGTCGTAGAAGATCACGTCGGCGGACCTCAGCGCCTCGATCGCGTCGAGGGTCAGCAGCCCGGTCCGACCCGGCCCGCCGCCGACCAACGTCACCTGCCCGTACGCGGGCGCCGGTGGCTCGACCACCCGCAGGATGTGCAGATGGCCGGCCAGATCCGCGACCCGCTCGCGCTGGGCACCGGTCAGATCACTGTCGACCACCAGCCAGGCCGGGCCGATCAGCCGCAGCAGACTCGCGGTGTCGTCGGCCGCCGGGCGGTGGGCGTAGCGGACCGCCGACAGCCGGTCGTCGTGGGCCGGCAACGGGCGATCGGTCACCAAGGTCACGGTCGCACCGGCGGCGACGAAGCGCCGGACCAGCTGTCGAGCTCCCGACACATCGCCGAAAATCACGACCTTGCGTCCGCGTGGATCAAGATCTATCTGCATGGTGCTCACCGCCTGGGTGTCGACTGGCGTCGCTCGAAGCGTAGGGAAACGCCATTACCTCCCGGTTGCCCTGATGTAACGAGGAAATTGCGCGGGTGCCGGGCGTCAGAGGGATCCCTGGTGAGGGCGCTGTAACTCCGATGACACCTGCGTCGGGTGTCACCGGCCCTCACAACCGGGAGGTCGGGGTGTGAGTAAACAGTGAAGGTCCCGTAACCGCCGGGGCCGGGCGGTGTAACAGCCACTTCCCAGGATGGAAGGGTGCCGACCACCGCCACTCATTGCCCGTACTGCAGTCTGCAGTGCGGCATCGAGGTGACCGCCGGCCCGCAGACCCGCCCCGGTGCCCGTGCGGGGTCGTCCCCACTCTTTCGCCTGAGCCCGGTGTCGCTCCAGCCGCAGGCCGATTTCCCGACCAACCGAGGCGGTCTGTGCTCGAAGGGTTGGACCGCGACCAGCCTGCTCGACCACCCGCAGCGGCTGCTCTCCCCGCTGGTCCGCTCGGTGCCCGGTGATCGCACCAGCGCCTTCCGCGCCGCCTCCTGGGACGAGGCCCTGGGCCTGATCGTCGATCGGATCCTCGACCTGCAGTCTGCGCACGGCCGCGACAGCATCGGATGTTTCGGTGGGGGCGGGCTGACCAACGAGAAGGCGTACGCGTTCGGCAAGTTCGCCCGGGTCGCGCTCCGCACCGCGATGATCGACTACAACGGTCGGTTCTGCATGTCGTCGTCGGCGACCGCAGGCAACCGGGCCTTCGGGATCGACCGCGGACTGCCCTTCCCGCTGAGCGACATCGCCGAGGCCCAGACCATCCTGCTGGTCGGGTCGAACCCGGCCGCGACCATGCCGCCGGCGATGCAGTGGTTCGACGCCGGGCGGGCCGCCGGTGCCACCCACATCGTCGTCGATCCGCGGCGGACCGCGACGGCCGCCGGCGCCACCCTGCATCTGCCTGCGCTGCCCGGCACCGATCTCGCGCTGGCCAACGGGCTGCTGCACATCGCGATCAAGGACGGCCTGATCGACGAGGAGTACATCCGGACCCGCACCAAGGGCTTCGCCGCCGTACGCGCGTCCGCCGCGCGCTACTGGCCGGACCGGGTCGAGCGGATCACCGGGGTGCCGGTCGCCGATCTCCGTGCCACCGTCCGAGCACTGGCCTCCGCCGACCGGGCGATGATCCTGACCGCGCGCGGCGCCGAGCAGCACAGCACCGGGACCGACACCGCGCAGGCCTACATCAATCTGGCGCTGGCCCTCGGTCTGCCCGGCAGGCCCGCCTCGGGCTACGGCACCATCACCGGTCAGGGCAACGGCCAGGGCGGTCGCGAACACGGGCAGAAGGCCGACCAGCTCCCGGGCTACCGCAAGCTGGCGGACCCGGCCGACCGTGCGCACGTGGCCGCGGTCTGGGGCATCGACCCCGGCGAGCTGCCCAAGCCGGGGGTCTCGGCGTTCGAGCTGCTCGACCGGCTCGGCGTCGAGGGCGGCGTACGCGCGCTGCTGCTGATGGCCTCGAACGTCGTCGTCTCCGCCCCCGACGTCAACCGGGTCCGGGCCCGGCTGGCGGCGCTCGACCTGCTGGTCGTCTCCGACATCTTCTTGTCCGAGACCGCAGAGCTGGCCGATGTCGTGCTGCCCTGTGCCCAGTGGGCGGAGGAAGAGGGCACGATGACCAACCTCGAGGGCCGGGTGATCCGCCGCAAGCAGGCGCTGCCGCCGCCCGCCGGGGTGCACGACGACCTCTGGGTGATGAAGCAGCTCGCCGACCGGCTCGGCCGCGGACAGTACTTCTCCGCCGATCCGCACGTGGTCTACGAGGAGTTGCGGCGGGCCAGCGCCGGCGGGATCGCCGACTACGCCGGGATCAGCTGGGAACGGATCGAGGCCGAGCAGGGCGTCTTCTGGCCCTGCCCGAGCGAGGACCACCCCGGGACGCCGCGGCTGTTCGCCGACGGGTTCCCGACCGCCGACGGCCGGGCCACCTTCATCCGGGTCGAGTACCGCGAGCCGGAGGAGACCCCGGACGCCGCGTACCCGTACGTGCTGACCACCGGCCGGCTGATGGCCCAGTACCAGAGCGGCACCCAGACCCGGCGGGTCCCAGCGCCGTCGCAGTCCAGCGTTCAGCCCGAGGTCCAGCTGCATCCCGACCTGGCCCGCGCCCTCGGCATCGGCACCGCCGACATCGTGGCCCTGACCAGCCGGCGGGGCAAGGCGCACTTCCGAGCCAAGGTCAGCGAGGACATCCGCAGCGACGTCATCTTCGTCCCGTTCCACTGGGGCGGCGCCTCGGCGGCCAACGCGTTGACCAACCCGGCCCTCGACCCCTACTCGCGGATGCCGGCCTTCAAGGTCTGCGCCGTGGCCTGCGCCCGGATCGGCTCACCCGACGACGGTCACCTGCTCACCGACCCACCCCGCCACGAAAGTCATGCCGCACCGACCCGGCCCACCCTCAACCAGTTGTTGCAGCCATCCCGACGGAAGGACCTCCCCATGCTCGCCCAGAACCGTTTCCTCCAAGGCATCCATCCCTTCGAAGGGCTCGGGCTCGAAAAGCCGGTGCCGATCAGCGCCGAGCTGACCCATCTGGTCCCCGACGGCGTCGTCAGCCAGGCCCTCTACTTCCGTGGCGGCAACTCCAGCGACGAGCTGGTCGTCGTCGTCCTGCTCCGCGACGGGGTGCCGATGCGTTACTTCCCGATCGGTGCGAAGTCCGACGTGCACGTACCGCTGCGCGTGGTCGAGGACATCGAGGGCGGTTCGGTGATCGAACTGCACGTGGCCGCCCCGATCGGCCTCACCGGCACGGTCGTGGTCGACCTCGGTCTCGTCGAGCACTGAAGGGCTCGCTGATGACCGCGATCGCGAATTCCTCCACCAGCGCAGAATCCGGCTACGACGAGCTCAAGCGCAAACTCGTAGTCATCGGCAACGGGATGGCCGGCGCCCGGGCGGTCGAGGAGATCCTCGCCCGGGGCGGCGCCGACCAGTTCGTCATCACGATGTTCGGCGACGAGCCGTACGGCAACTACAACCGGATCATGCTCAGCCACGTGCTGTCCGGTGAACAGGGCGCCCAGGACATCTACCTCAACACCTTCCAGTGGTACGTCGAGAACGAGATCACCCTGCACTCCGGAGTCCGGGTCACCCGGATCGACCGGTTCGCCCGGGTCGTGTTCTCCGACGACGGCGCCATCACCCCGTACGACGAGCTGATCATCGCCACCGGCAGCCGCTCGTTCATGCCCCCGATGGAAGGGCTCTACGAGTCCGGGACGCTGCTGCCCGGCGTCTTCGCATTCCGCACCATCGACGACACCCAGGGGATGATCGATTACGCCACCCACGACGACCACCATCGCGCCGTGGTCATCGGCGGCGGCCTGCTGGGTCTCGAGGCGGCCCGCGGGCTGCAGAACCACGGCATCGCAGTCGACGTCGTCCACTCGGGCAAGTGGTTGATGAACGCCCAGCTCGGTCGCGAGGGCGGCGAGGTCCTGCGCCGCAGCATGGCGGAGCTCGGGATCGGCATCTTCACCAACAACCGGACCACCGCGATCTGGGGACCGGACCGGGTCCGCGGGGTGAAACTCCGCGACGAGACCGAGATCGATTGCGACCTCGTCGTGGTCGCGGCCGGCATCCGGCCCAACACCGACGTCGCCATGACCAGCGGTTTCACCGTCGAGCGCGCGATCGTGGTCGACGACCAACTGCGGACGGTCGAGGACGAGCACGTGTACGCGGTGGGGGAGTGCGTGCAGCACCGGGGCGAGGTCTACGGCCTGGTCGCACCGCTGTGGGAACAGGCCGTGGTGCTGGCCGACGTGATCACCGGGACCGACCCGAACGCGATGTACCTGGGTTCGCGGACCGCGACCAAGCTCAAGGTCGCCGGGGTCGAGGTGGCCTCGATGGGCCTGACCGAACCCGAGCGCGACACCGACGAGCACATCGTGTTCTCCGAGCCCTCGAAGGGCATCTTCAAGTCGATCGTCATCCGCGACAACAAGATCGTGGGCGCCACTCTGCTCGGCGACAGCCGCAAGGTGGCCTTCCTCCAGCAGGCCTTCGACCGCGGCCTGCCGCTGCCCTCGGAACGGGTCGAGCTGATGTTCGATCTCGGCGGCCCGGTCGCCGAGATCGGGGTCGCCGAGCTGGCCGACGATGCCCAGGTCTGCAACTGCAACGGCGTCTCGAAGGCCGACATCTGTGGGGCGGTCAAGGGCGGCTGCACATCCGTCACCGCGGTGATGGACAAGACCCGGGCCGGCAAGGGCTGTGGCTCGTGCAAGTCGCTGGTCGCCCAGTGCGTGGAGTTCGCCGCCGGTGGCGCGGTCGAGGAGGACCCCTCGATCCACTACTACGTGCCCGGCATCGCCATGGACAAGCCGGCGCTGATGGCCACCATCCGAGAGCTCGACCTGCGGTCGCCGTCGGCGGTCTTCGCCGCCCTCGCCCCGGGTGGGGAGGACGCCAAGTCGAAGATGGGGCTGGCCTCGCTGCTCAAGATGATGTGGGGCGAGGAGATGGTCGACGAGAAGGACTCCCGCTTCATCAACGACCGGGTGCACGCCAACATCCAGAAGGACGGCACCTTCTCCGTCGTCCCGCAGATGCGTGGCGGGGTCACCACCCCCGAGCAGCTGCGCCGGATCGCCGACGTGGCCGACAAGTACCAGGTGCCGATGGTCAAGCTGACCGGCGGCCAGCGGATCGACCTGCTCGGGATCAAGAAGGAGGACCTCCCCGCGGTCTGGGCCGATCTCGACATGCCGAGCGGCTACGCGTACGGGAAGTCCTTCCGGACCGTCAAAACCTGTGTCGGTCAGGAGTTCTGCCGGTTCGGCACCGGTGACTCGACCAAGCTCGGGATCGAGCTCGAGACCCGGATGCAGGGCATGGAGTCCCCGGCCAAGATGAAGCTCGCCGTCTCCGGTTGCCCGCGCAACTGCGCCGAATCACTGGTCAAGGACGTCGGCATCGTGGCCATCGAGGGCGGACGCTGGGAGCTCTACATCGGTGGGGCGGCCGGTGCCCACATCCGCAAGGGCGACCTGTTGTGCACCGTCGACACGGCGGAGGAGGCCAAGCTGCTGACCGGCCGTTTCCTGCAGTACTACCGCGAGAACGCGAAGTGGCTCGAGCGCACGTACGCGTTCGTGCCGCGGGTCGGTCTCGACGTGATCAAGGCCGTGGTCGTCGACGACTCCGAAGGGATCGCCGAGCGACTCGACGCGGAGGTGCAGAAGCACGCCGACAACTACGTCGATCCGTGGACCGAGGGCCGCCAGCCGGTCGAGGCCGGCCAGTTCCGGACCTCGTTGCCCCTCGAGGTGCTTCCCCGGGTGCCGGCCGACCGTGCTCAGGAACTGCTGGGCGGTGCCTGGTGAGCGGCGTGTTGACCGAGCACCTGCTCGGTGCCGTCGATCAGATCCCGTACGGCTCGGCCCGGGCCTTCGAGGTCGCCGGGGAGCAGATCGCCGTCTTCCGGATGCGCAGCGGCAAGATCCATGCGCTGTCCGCCGTCTGCCCGCACAAGGGCGGACCCATCGCCGACGGCCAGGCCGACGAGGGCGTCGTGATCTGTCCGCTGCACGCCAACGCCTTCGAGCTCGCCACCGGGTGCTCGACCACCGGTGCCGAGCCGCTCCGCCACTACGACGCCCGCGTCGACGGCGACCAACTCTTCGTTTCCGCCTGACCCTCCCCGCCCCCGTACGCCGATGGGGCCAGACCCCGAGAAGGAAGTCCTCATGACCATGACCACCACGGATCTCAGCCCCGCCGCCCAACGACGGCTCGGGGGCAGATGGATCGACGACTGGCGCCCCGAGGAGGGGGAGTTCTGGGAGCAGACCGGTAAGCACGTCGCCCGCCGCAACCTGATCTTCTCGGTCACCAGCGAACACATCGGCTTCTCGGTCTGGAGCCTGTGGTCGGTGCTGGTGCTCTTCCTCGGCAAGGACTACGGCTTCGACCCGGCCCAGAAGTTCCTGCTCACCGCGCTGCCCACCCTGGTCGGCGCCGCCCTGCGGATCCCCTACACCTTCGCGGTCGGGGTCTTCGGCGGGCGCAACTGGACGATCGTGTCGGCCCTGCTGCTGCTGGTTCCCACCGCGCTGATCGCGCTCGTGCTCGAGCCGGGGGTCTCGTTCTCCACCCTCCTGGCCATCTCGCTGTTCGCCGGGGTCGGTGGCGGCAACTTCGCGTCCTCGATGACCAACATCAACAGCTACTACCCGGCCCGGCTCAAGGGCTGGGCGCTCGGTATCAACGCCGGCGGCGGCAACCTCGGCGTGCCGGTCGTCCAGCTGGTCGGGCTGCTCGTGCTGGCCACCCTCGGTGCCAACCACCCACGCGCCATGGTCCTCATCTACATGCCGCTGATCGTGGTCGCCGCCATCTGCTCGGCGCTGTTCATGGACAACCTGACCCAGAACAGCAACGCCCGAGGCGCCATCCGCGAGGTCACCCGGCACAGCCAGACCTGGGTCATCGCGCTGCTCTACATCGGCACCTTCGGCTCGTTCATCGGCTTCGGTTTCGCCTTCGGCCAGGTGCTGCTGGTCCAGTTCCCCGAGCAGTTCCCGGTCCCGGTCAAGGCGGCGGCGCTGACCTTCCTCGGCCCGCTGCTCGGCTCGCTGATCCGGCCGTTCGGCGGCATGCTGGCCGATCGCTACCAGGGCTCGGTGGTCAGCTTCTACAACTTCATCGCCATGGCCGTCGGAGCCGTCGTGGTGCTGCTCGCCTCGCAGGCCAACTCGCTGCCGATGTTCCTGGTCGGCTTCGTCGTCCTGTTCCTGTTCTCCGGGCTCGGCAACGGTTCGGTCTACAAGATGATCCCGGCGATCTTCCACGCCAAGGCGCAGCTCGAGGTCGGGGCCGGCGTCCCGATCGCCGAGGCCGACGTGCGGGCCCGTCGTCGCTCGGGTGCCCTGATCGGGCTGGCCGGGGCCATCGGCGCCGTCGGTGGCGTCCTGGTCAACCTGGCCTTCCGGCAGTCCTTCCTCACCCTGAAGAACGGCGACGGCGCGTACATCGCCTTCATCGCGTTCTACGCCCTCTGCTTCGTGGTCACCTGGGTCGTGTTCATCCGCAACCGTGAGGGCAAGCTGGCCGGGGTCTGACCGGGGGCTCGAACCTGAAGGCGGGCCGGTCCTAGGCTGAGCCGGGTGCAGCAGTACGTGGCGTTTCTGCGGGGGATCAACCTCGGCCCGGTCAACAAGATCAGCATGCCCGCGCTCCGCGAAGTGGCCGAGGGGCTGGGCTGGAGCGAGGTCTCGACCTACATCAACAGCGGCAACCTGATCTTTCGCGCCGCGGTGTCGGCGGCGGAGACCGAGACGGCGCTGGCCGCTGCGCTCGAGCAGCGGTTCGGCAAGAAGATCGACGTCACCGTGCGGACGCCGGAGCGGTTGCGGGCGATCCTGGCCGACAACCCCTATCCGGACGGCGACCCCAGCCAGGTCACGATCGCCTTCCTCACCGCGGCGCCACCCGCTGACGCGGAGGCCCGGATCGGCGCGTACGCGGTGGCCGAGGAGCCCTTCACCCTGGCCGATCGGGAGATCTACGTGCACTACGGGCGGGGGCTGGGCCGCAGCAAGCTGGCCGAGCGGTTCTCCGCCATCGTCGAGGTCAGCTCAACCGTGCGTAACATCAACACGGTCAGCAAGGTGTTGGCCCGCTGCGCGGCTGCGGGCTGAGCCGGCCGGACGGTCCGAACCGATCCCAGCCACCGAGAGCGCCGCTGAGTCCGTCCCGGTCGAGCCCTCGGGGCCCCGTGTCGTCCGAGCCGAACTGAACGCGACGACCCGTCGGATCACCGATTTTTGGAGGCTCACCGGGTCCGCAGGATCGTCACACGGGGTTACCTGAACGGAACCTGAGCGCACCGCCGGACTTCTAGCGTGTTCGCGAGTGCTCATTGACCCCCGATTCGAGGTATGCCCCAATGACGAACACCATCTCCACCGACCCACACCACGAGTTCGAAGACACCCCCGGCCATCCGGCCGGTGAGGGCGTCCTGAAGGAAAACTACGACGACCGGCTGGCCAACTCCGACCTGGTCCCGCTGAAGAAGCAGTCGTGGACCTCGTACAACATCTTCGCCTTCTGGATGTCCGACGTGCACAGCGTCGGTGGCTACGTCACCGCCGGAGCGCTCTTCTCGCTCGGACTGACCAGTTGGCAGGTGCTGATCGCGCTGGTCGTCGGCATCGCCATCGTCAACGTGTTCTGCAACCTGGTGGCCAAGCCCAGCCAGATCACCAGCGTGCCCTACCCGGTGATCAACCGGGCTGTCTTCGGCGTCCGTGGGGCCAACATCCCGGCCGTCATCCGCGGTTGCATCGCCATCGCCTGGTACGGCGTCCAGACCTATCTGGCCTCTACCTCGCTGATGATCATCTTCATGAAATTCGCCCCGACCTTCTCCGCAGCGATGAGCTCGACCACCTTCCTGGGTCTGTCCCCGCTGGGCTACCTCTGCTACGCGATCCTCTGGGTCGCCCAGGCTGCGGTGTTCTGGCGAGGCATGGAGGCGATCAAGAAGTTCATCGACTTCGCCGGCCCAGCGGTCTATGTCGTCATGGTCGCCCTGGCGGTCTACCTCGTGACCAAAGCCGGGATCGGCAACATCAGCCTGAGCCTGGCCTCGAGGGACCTCAGCGTCGGAGCCACGATTCTCACCATGCTGGCCGCCATCGCCGCGGTCGTGTCCTATTTCTCCGGCCCGATGCTCAACTTCGGCGACTTCGCCCGATACGGCGCCTCGTTCCAGCGAGTCCGGCGGGGCAACTTCCTCGGTCTGCCGGTCAACTTCTTGTTCTTCTCGATCCTCACCGTGGTCTGCGCCTCGGCCACCGTGCCCGTCTTCGGCCGGATGATCACCGACCCGATCGAGACCGTGCAGGCGATCGACAGCACCTTCGCCATCCTGCTCGGCGGTCTGACCTTCGTCATCGCGACGGTCGGCATCAACATCGTGGCCAACTTCATCTCCCCGGCCTTCGACTTCTCCAACGTCAACCCGAAGAAGATCAGCTGGCGGATGGGCGGAATGATCGCCGCGGTCGGTTCGGTGCTGCTGACGCCGTGGAACTGGTACAACAGCAGCGACGGCATCCTCTACACCCTCGGGGTGCTCGGTGCGCTGATCGGCCCGCTGTTCGGCATCCTGATCGCCGGCTACTACCTGATCAGCAAGCAGCGGGTCTGGGTCGACCAGCTGTACACGATGGAGACCAGCGGACGCTACTGGTTTCACAACGGCTACAACCCCAACGCCGTACTGGCCACGATCATCGGTGGTCTACCGACCATCCTGTTCGTCCTGCTGATCGCCCCACAGTACGGAGACTCGACCTCGGCCTTCCTGTCCCACCTGGCCGACTTCTCCTGGTTCATCGGCTGCGGCCTCGGCTTCGTGTCCTTCGTCCTGCTCGAGCTCAACCGCCCGATGATCAAAGACCTGGACGTCGACGTGGCCGCGGCCGCAGATGGAGTGGGCAAGTAACCATGGCGACTCGGCGCATCGCGGTGATCAATCCGAACACGACCACCGCGATGACCGAGACCATGGCTTCCTGTGCGGCCCGGGTGGTCGATCCGTCGACCGAGGTCCTCGCGATCACCAACCGCACCGGCCCGGCCTCGATCGAGAGTCACTACGACGAGGCCCTGGCCGTGCCCGGACTGCTGGCGGAGATCACGGCCGCCGAGGCTGACGGGGTCGACGGATTCGTCATCGCCTGCTTCGGCGACCCCGGGCTGGACGCCGCTCGCGAACTCGCGTCGGGTCCGGTCGTCGGGATCGCCGAAGCCGGCTTCCACGTCGCGACCATGCTCGGCCGCTCGTTCAGCGTGGTCACCACGCTGGCCCGCACCATCGGCCAGGCGGAGCACCTGGTCCAACGCTACGGTTTCGCCGGTCACTGTCGCAGCATCTACGCCTGCGAAGTCCCCGTCCTCGAGCTCGAGGATCCCGCCTCCGACGCGCGCCGCCTGGTGGTGGACTACTGCCGCCGCGCGGTCGAACACGACGAGGCCGACTCGATCGTCCTCGGCTGCGCCGGGATGGCCGACTTCTGCGCCGAGGTCTCCGCCCAGATCGGTGTCCCGATCATCGACGGCGTTACCGCGGGCGTCACCCTGGTCGAGTCGATGATCAAACTCGGCCTCAAGACGAGCACCCGCTCCGAATACGCCCGCCCCCTGCCCAAGACCTATCGCTGAGGTCGGCTGTGCGGGAGCGGGCCGTCGACGCCTAGCTGTCGAGGCCTAGCTGTCGAGGCTTAGCCGTCGAGCCCGGGACTGGGGGTCCGTTTCCCGGCACGTGGCGGAAAGCGGCCCTTGCTGACCGGTGTCAGGGGTCCGCTTCCCGGCACGGGCGGCGAAACGGTCGACGAGTGACGGGCTGCTGGAGCCTGGGGATCGTTTCCCGGCACATGCCGGGAAAGGACCCAAGCTGACCGGTGTGGGACGTCCTTTCCCGGCACATGCGGGTAAACGCTCGATGAGTTGCGGGCTCGGCGGGCCGCATCCCGCCCCGTGCCGGAAAACGACCATCCGCCCGACCCAGGTCGAGAATTCTTCGCGAGTTATCCACAGATTCGGTGGATAACTCGAGTTTTTGCTGGTGCAGCTTGACCCGGCCCGGAGAGAGTCGGCTCTGTGTTGATGAATCAGCCCCTGGATGCGCGCCGTCCCTTCAGTCGCGCCGATGCCCGTGCGGCGGGGATCACCGTGAAGGAACTCATCGGGCCGCAATACCACAAGGTGCTCTACGACGCGTACGTCGCGAGCTCGGTCCCGATCGACCTCCGGATCCGCGCCCAGGCCGCGCTGCGGCACGCCCCGGATGATGCCCGGATCAGCCACCACACCGCCGCCGAGCTCTGGGGTGGCGTCGTTCCGGTCGAGCCCCGGGTACACCTCACGGTCAGCACCACCGGAGGTCGCCTGGTCCGCCGTGGGGTGGTGTCGCACTGTTGCGACCGGGCGGGTTCGCGGGTGACCTTCCGCGGCATCCCGAGTCGTCGCCGACTGAGGTCTTCCTCGAGTTGGCCGCATCCGGTCTCGGCCTGGTGGACCTGGTGGTGTTGGCTGATTCGCTGGTCAAGGAGAAGCGCACCAGCCTGGTCGAGCTCGCCGAAGCGGCCGCGGCGGCGACCGGGAAGGGTCGGCGCGTCGCTGTCCGTGCGGCGGGCCTGGCGCGCGAAGGCGTGGACTCGCCGATGGAGACCCGGTTGCGCCTGCTGCTTGTCTTCGCCGGTTTCCCGGAGCCGACGCCCAATCTGATCCTCCGGCTGGGCGGCGGGGAGTGGCAGCGCCGGTTCGATCTGAGCTACGAGGGGTGCCGGGTGCTCATCGAGTACGACGGCCGCCAGCACCGAGACGTTGTCGAGCAGTGGCTCACCGACATCAACCGGCGCGAGGAACTCGACCGGCTGCACTGGCGTGTCGTGATCGTGACCGCCGAGGGCATCTACGACGAGCCGTGGCGGACCCTGGAACGCGTACGCGATGTGTTGATCGAGCGCGGCCTGCCCGGGGTCCCGCGGCGCTTCCGACCCGAATGGCGCCTGCACTTCCCGGGTCGGCGATGAACGTGTTCCGGCACCTGCTGCGAAACGCCCCCCAGGCACCAGAAAGGGGGCCGTTTCCCGGCACGCGCCGGGAAACAACCCCCCAAGAGGTCGGCCGAGCTACCTGGTGATCGCAGCGACCTTCTTCAGGGTGTACGGCGCGGTGGCCATCTCGCCGAGCGTGTAGTACGCCGAGGCGTCGGCGGCGTAGGTGATCGCCTCGCCCTGGGCCTCGACGGTGTCGGTCAGCCGCACCGGGGTGGCCTTGAAGGCCGAGGCCAGGCCGCCCGCGGTGGTGCCGCGGAATTCGTAGACCCGCCGGTAGGTGCGCAGCAGGAACCGCGGCTCGGTCGGGTGGGCCGAAGCGGCCGTGGCCTTGCTGAGCGGCGCATCGAGCAGCGAAGCCGGCAGCTGGAGCGGACCGACGTAGTCGAGCTCGGTGGTGGAGCCCGCCTTCGGCAACGGCGTCGGGAAGGTGAAGACCTGGCTCAGGCCGGCGCCGCTGTCGTCCTTGGTGATCACGTACATGGCGCTGGTGGCCGGGTCGACGATCAGCGATTCGGCGTTGAGGTTCTCACCGGCCGGCTCGCCGGCGAAGGCCGGGTAGGTGAAGCGGAACGTGTCGCCGGCCAGCGTGCCGCTGGTCTTGCCGGCAGCCAGATCGGGTTCGGCCACGCGGGTCACGGAGAACGTGTTGTCGGGCTTGGCCTTGTCGCCACGGATGCTGCCGATGTCGGCCAGGTAGAGGCAGTTGCCGCTCGGGCACGGGCCGACCGCGATGTCCTCGGTGTCGTACGCGGCAGGCACGTCGACGTCGAACGAGCCGACCACCTTCGCGTCGCCCTGCTGGATCGCGACGACGGTCTGCTTGTCCTTCTCGCTCTCGGCGTAGAGGACCCCGGCATTGGTCCGGCTCGCGGCCAGACCCGAGGGCTCGTACAGCTGCGAGGCCGGGATCGCGGTCGACCGATTGCCGTTGCCGTCGAGCTGCCAGAGCTGACCGACGGTGGTGGCCTTCTTGGCGAACGTGTCGGTGACCGGCGGCACGGGTTCGGTCGGGCTGACGACGGCGCCGGCCGGACGCAGCGTGACGGTCTGCACGATGTTGGTCTGGATGTTCGGCGAGACGCTGGACAGGTCGTCCTCGCTGCCGGCCGAACCGAGCTGACGGTAACCGGCGTTGCCGACCATGCCGGTGGGCAGCGTGCCCGGGCAGACGTCGACGACCTCGGTGAAGCCGGCCGGCGGGGTGAGCACGGGGCTCGGGCAGGTGCGGCTCACGTAGAGCTGGCTGGCGAACCACACCGCGACCTCACCGGCGGTGTCGGTGCTGACGCCGGCCCCGTCGAGCAGGGCGCTGGTGCCGTTGACCTTGCCGACGTACTCGTCGACCGGCTGGTCGGTGTCGACCCCGGCGAAGCTGGAGATGCTGCCGACCATCTTGCTGGTCCGGGAAACCTCGAAGTCGTAGGAAGACGGCTCGTTGGCCCCGACCACCTTGGTGAAGACCCAGGACTTGAGCAGTCCGAGGCTGCGGTGGACGCCGACCTGGGTCCATCCGGACGGAGCGGTCATGGTGGCGGCCACCGCATCGCGGTTGGCGACCCGGGCGACCAACACGTCACCCGGTTCGGCGCCGTCCGGGAGGTCGACGGCGATGCCGTCGGCCGCGGCGGTGGTGACCGCGCTCGAGCTGCCGTGATGGGCGATGGTGGTCGCCGCGTGAGCCGCCGGAGCGGAGATCGGAGACATGGTGAGCGCGAGCACCGCTGCGGTGCCGGCGATCGAGATGGTGCGGAGGCGTGACACTGATAATCCCTCGGTTCGGTCCGTGGCCCTGAGACTCACGAGCGCTGACCCCGTACAGCATGCGGCAACACTGCCGACCCGGTGGGGGCCACTATGTCAGCTTCGGTGCCGCGATGCCAAGCCGTCCACTCCGGCCACGGCGGATCGTGGTGGGTCAGCGGATCACCGACGGCGACTCGGCGTCCGCGACCAGCAAGGCGGGCGCCGACCGACCGTCGGCCGCGACGGAGTAGACGTCGACGCTGTCGGTGGCGACGTCGAGCACGCCGTACATGACCGTCGCGTCGTCGAGCCAGGCTCCCTGGTCGTCGACCCGTCGGGCCTCCGGCAGCTGGGTGCGTCTCTCGGTTTGCAGGTCGTAGATCCACAGCTGCCAGCTCCGATCGGGGAGCCGCTTCTTGTAGACCAGCCGGGTGCCGTCGGGGGAGAGCGACGGGCATTCGACCGCGTCGTCGAGCACCTTCAGGGTCTCGGCGGCGAAATCGCCCTGGACCAGGTAGAAGCGCGTACCGGTCGACATCGTGGCGTAGAACGTGTTGTCGTCGTCGGCGAAGCTGACCCCCCAGAAGTTCGCATCGGCCGGGGGCCGGGCGCCGTCGACGGAGAAGTCTTCGAGCGAGCTCGCCAGCACGTCGGTGTCCAGGTCCAGCACGCCGGTCCGGGTCGAGAAGCCGCTGGTCAGGTACGAGTCACCGCTGACGAAGACCGTGAAGGCCAGCATCCGACCGTCGCCGGAGACCCGGGCGCGGGTCGGGATGCCGTTGAGCGGCAAGTGCCGGAGCTCGGCGAACGATCCGTCGAGAACCGAGAGCTGGTAGGTGGTCGGTGAGACCGGATCCGGCCCGAGACAGAGCACCCGACCACCCGCGGTGTACGCCCGGGCACAGACCGCGGGCGTCTGTCGCCGACCGCCTCGCGCATCGACCACCGCAAGGTGGCCGGTCAGCGGGTCGCGGATCAGCAGGGCACCACCGTGCAGGGTGACGTCCGCTTCGACCGGAACCGGTGGCGTACGCCGCCCCGCCGCCCAGATCACCGTGGCGGCGATCAGCACCAGCGCGACAACGACCGTCCCGATCACCCGAGTCCTCATCGGGCCACCGCCGCCGGCCGGTGGCGGTGGAGTAGCAGGGTCCCGACCGGGAGTACGGCGGCGGCGACCGCCGCCGCGGCCAGGCAGGCGACCCCGATGCCGACGAACTGGCCGAGCAGGCCGAAGGCCACCGACGAGGCGAAGTAGGCCATCGCCTGTCCGGTCTGCAGCAGCGCGAGCCCCGTGGTCTTGAGCTCGTCCGGGATCAGCGGCGCGGCCAACGCGGGGAGGACCCCATCGGTGGCGGCGTAGAAACCGCCGTAGAGCACCAGCATCAACGGAATCGGTCCGTGACCCGAGGCCAGCAACAGATACACCGCGACCAGCGCCGCGTACCCGCCCGCGACCACCGGCCACCGGCCGACTCGGTCGGCCAGTCGGCCGAGGGGCAGGGCGAGCAGCAGAAAGACCAGGCTGGTCCCCATCGCCAGTAGTGGGAACGCGGTGATCGGCAGGTCGTCGCGACGTTGCAGCACGAGGTAGACGAAGCCGTCGCCGACGGTCGCCAGACCCAGCAGGGCGGAGACGAGGCAGAGCCCGCGGAAGGCCGGCTGAGCCAGCAGCGGGCGGATCCGGAACGAGCGCGGGTCGCTTAGCCGGATCGCCGCGCTCGCGGCGGACCGGTTGCCGACGAACAGCACCAGGACCGCAAGCCCGATCACCGCCACCACCAGGCTGCCGATGAAGACGCTGTCGAAGGAATCGCGGCCGGCCAGCAGCAGCAGGCCGAGCGCGGCCAACGGACCCAGGAACGCCCCCACACCGTCCATGGTCCGGTGCAGTCCGAAGGCCGCGCCCAGGTCGCGTTCCTCCACCGACAGAGCGATCAGCGCGTCCCGGGGGGCCGTGCGGATCCCCTTACCGGTCCGGTCGACCACGATCACCGCCCCGATCGCGGCGGGGGCGTTCGCGGTCAGCAGGAGGCCGACCTTGCTGACCGCCGACAGTGCGTACCCGAGGAAGGCGACGGCCTTGCGCTGGCCGAACCGGTCGGCCAGGTAGCCGCCGAGCAGGCGGGTGAACGCGGTGGCACCGGTGTAGAGGCCGTCGAGCACCCCGTACTGCGCCAACCCGAGATGCAGGGTGAGCACCAGGTAGGCCGGGAGTACCGCGGTGACCATCTCCGCGGACACGTCGGTCAGCAGGCTCACCGTTCCCAGTGCCACCACGTTGCCGGTCGCGACCCGTCTCAGGGCCGCACCGGACTGCCGGGCGCCACCGAGAACGTTGGCCAGATACACCTCAGCTGAGACGGACGTCGTCGAAGTAGCTGCGGTTCGGGGTCGAGCGGCGACCGTCGTCGCGGCTGATCAGCTGCACCGTGTACTTCTGTCCGGGCTTGACCGCGACGCCGGCCGAGCGCCACGCGGTGCGGTTGATGCAGGTCGACTTCAGTGCGGTCAGCTTCCCGGAGGGTTCGTGGCGTTTGACCACGATGCTGGCCCAGGCGCGGTTGACCTTGTCTTCACAGCGGCCCTTCCAGGCTGCGGTCAGTCTGGTCCGTCCCGCCGGGACGGTGAAGGTCTGACTCAGGATCGAACTGCCGTCGGTGCCGCTCGCGCTCCCAGCGCGGACGGCGAAACTGCCGCCGTGCCTCCCGGTCTGCACCCCGGCGACCGTCCCCGAGACCGACCAGCCCGCGACGCCGAGCTCGAACCCGCCGTTGACCAGCCCGGAGGCGGGCTGGGACACGGAGGGCGAGCTGGTCCAGATGGTGCGCAACGGGTCGGCCAGCCGGGCGTTGGCCAGGGCCGGCAGCCCGTACGCGTCCTCGAAGGTGCGCAGCAGGGTGTAGTGGTTCATCGGCTCGGAGTACGTGCCCGGTCGGACTTTCTCGCCGACGATGATCGTGGGGATCTGGTTGACGGTGCCGCCCGCGTTCTCGTCCGCGGTGACGATCAGCAGGCTGTTGTGGCTGCGGGCCCAGGTCGCGTACGCGCCGAGCTCCTTCTGCACCCAGGCGTCCCCGGTCCGGACCGAGCAGTTGTGCATGTCGTTGCACATGTTGGGGATGACGAACGAGACCGTGGGGAGGGTGGAGAAGTCGCGGGGGAAATCGGAGAACGGCCGGTTCACGCTCGCCGGCAGGTCGTCGAAGCTGACCCACGGCGCATGCTTGCGCTCGTAGTTGTCCGCGCCGGTGCCGTAGTTGCAACCGGTGAAGCCGGCTTCGGGCAGACCCTCCGAGTAGCCCGCGAAGCTCAGATCGGCGTCGAGCAGCTGGCGGCCCAGGTTGTCGGTCTTGCTCAGCGTCTTGCACTGGTTGGTCGTGAAGCCGTTCTGCGACCCCGAGAACAGGGCGATGTAATTGGGCTGGCTGGGATGGGTCACCCCGTACGAGGCCGCCATGTTGGCACCGTCGGCCGCCAGCGAATTCAGATACGGCGCGTTGTCGCTGCCGATGACGCTCGTGCGGTGCTTGTTCTCCAGCATCACCACGACCACGTGGTCCGGTCGGGGGACCCCCACCGCCGGCGCGGCGGCCGTCACGGTCACCGCCCGGGTCCCGCCGGACGATCCGGGGCCAACGAGCACCACCCCCAGCGCCACCAGGAATGCCGTGGTGACGACGACGAGGAGGTGGGCGAGACGACGCATGTCGACCATCATCGGTCGGCCCACTGACAGTTCCAAATCTGTCGGTGCTCCCCCCGGATCGCGTTCCGCGTACGGGGCTCGCCGGGCGGTTGCGGGCCGGGATTGTCGGTGCGGTCGACTACTGTGAGTCCTCGCTGGAGGAGGAGGTCAGACCAGAGCGATGTCAGACAGCTCGAAGAGTTTCGCCCACCTGCACGTGCACTCGGAGTACTCGATGCTCGACGGCGCGGCCCGGGTGAAGGACCTGTTCGCCGGGTGCGCCGAGATGGGGATGCCGGCGATCGCGGTCACCGATCACGGCAACACCTTCGCCGCGTACGAGTTCTACAAGGCCTCCAAGTCGACCCCGGTCAAGCCGATCGTCGGGATCGAGGCGTACGTCACCCCGAAGACCCACCGCAGTGAGCGCAAGCGTGTCCGGTGGGGTGACGGCGGGGGCGATGACGTCTCCGGCGGCGGCGCTTTCACCCACATGACGTTGTGGGCCGAGAACACCGGCGGGATGCACAACCTGTTCCGGCTGAGTTCGCTCGCCTCGCTCGAGGGGTATTTCTACAAGCCGCGGATGGACCGCGAGCTGCTCAACACCTACGGCAAGGGCCTGATCGCCACCACCGGCTGCCCGTCCGGTGAGGTCCAGACCTACCTCCGGCTCGGTAAGTACGCCGATGCGGTGGCCAGCGCGGCCGAGTTCCGCGACATCTTCGGCGCCGCGAACTACTTCGTCGAGCTGATGGACCATGGACTGTCGATCGAGACTCGAGTGCGCTCCGACCTGCTCAAGATCTCCAAGGATCTGAAGCTCCCGCTGGTCGCGACCAATGACCTGCACTACGCGAGCCGGGCCGACGCCTCGGCCCACGAGGTGCTGCTCTGCGTCCAGTCCGGCTCGACCATGGCCGACACCAACCGGTTCAGGTTCGACGGGGACGGTTACTACCTCAAGTCGCCGGCCGAGATGCGCGCGCTGTTCGCCGATCTGCCCGAGGCCTGCGACAACACGCTGGCCATCGCCGAGCGTTGCGACATCTCCTTCGCCGAGGGCAACGGCACCTACATGCCGCGCTATCCCTGCCCGCCGGGGGAGAACGAGGACTCCTGGTTCGTGAGTGAGGTCGAGACCGGGTTGCGGCGACGCTTCCCGAACGGCATCCCCGACGACGTCCGTAAGCAGGCCGACTTCGAGACCGGCGTCATCATCGCGATGGGCTTCCCGGGCTACTTCCTGGTCGTGGCCGACTTCATCAACTGGGCCAAGGAGAACGGCATCCGGGTCGGACCGGGCCGTGGCTCGGGCGCCGGCTCGATGGCCGCGTACGCGATGCGGATCACCGACCTCGACCCGCTGCGGCACGGCCTGATCTTCGAGCGGTTCCTCAACCCCGACCGCGTCTCGATGCCCGACTTCGACATCGACTTCGACGAGCGTCGACGCAGCGAGGTCATCCGCTACGTCACCGAGAAGTACGGCGACGACCGGGTCAGCCAGATCGTCACCTACGGCACCATCAAGGCCAAGCAGGCGGTCAAGGACGCGTCGCGGGTGCTCGGCTTCCCGTTCGGAATGGGGGAGAAGCTCACCAAGGCGATGCCCGCCCCGGTGATGGGCAAGGACGTCCCGCTCAACAAGATCTTCGACCCCGAGGACAAGCGCTACGGCGAGGGCGGGGAGTTCCGCGCTCTC
This sequence comes from uncultured Actinomycetota bacterium, assembly GCA_963815905.1. Classification (GTDB taxonomy): domain Bacteria; phylum Actinomycetota; class Actinomycetes; order Propionibacteriales; family Propionibacteriaceae; genus Microlunatus. The sequence continues at coordinate 288,206 of CAWFIO010000013.1, forward strand.
TACACCGAGGACGCCGAGGTCCGGACCGTGGTCGACACGGCCAAGGGGCTCGAGGGTCTGAAGCGGCAGTGGGGCGTGCACGCGGCCGGCGTGATCATGTCCAGCGAGCCGCTGATCGACATCATCCCGATCATGCGCCGCGAGCAGGACGGCGCGATCATCACCCAGTTCGACTACCCGACCTGTGAGTCGCTGGGCCTGATCAAGATGGACTTCCTCGGGCTCCGCAACCTGACGGTGCTCGACGACGCGGTCTACAACATCAAGCTCAACCGCGGGTTCGAGATGGTCCTCGAGGACCTCGAGCTGACCGACAAGGCCAGCTACGAGTTGCTCGGGCGTGGGGACACGCTCGGGGTGTTCCAGCTCGACGGTGGCCCGATGCGTTCGCTGCTGCGGTTGATGCGACCGGACAACTTCGAAGACATCTCCGCGGTGCTGGCGCTGTACCGTCCCGGCCCGATGGGTGCCGACAGCCACACCAACTACGCCCTGCGCAAGAACAAGCGGCAGGACATCACCCCGATCCACCCCGAGCTCGAGGAGCCGCTCGCGGAGATCCTCGGCACCACCCACGGCCTGATCGTCTATCAGGAGCAGGTGATGGCGATCGCGCAGAAGGTCGCCGGCTACTCGCTCGGTCAGGCCGACCTGCTGCGGCGGGCGATGGGCAAGAAGAAGAAGGAGATCCTCGACGCCGAGTTCGTCCCGTTCTCCGGCGGGATGACGACCAACGGCTACTCCGAGGCCGCGATCAAGGCGCTGTGGGACATCCTGGTCCCGTTCTCCGACTACGCGTTCAACAAGGCGCACACGGCCGCGTACGGGCTGGTCTCCTACTGGACCGCCTACCTGAAGGCCAACTACCCGGCGGAGTTCATGGCCGCGCTGCTGACGTCGGTGGCCGACGACAAGGACAAGATGGCCATCTATCTCGGCGAGTGCCGGCGGATGAACATCCAGGTGCTGGCGCCCGACGTCAACGAGTCCGCCGCCAACTTCACCCCGGTCGGGACCGACATCAGGTTCGGCATGACCGCGGTCCGCAACGTCGGGCACAACGTGGTCGACGGGGTGATCAACGCCCGTCAGGACAGCGGGAAGTTCGTCGACTTCCCCGACTTCCTCGACAAGATCCCGCTGGTCGTCTGCAACAAGCGGGTGATCGAGTCGCTGATCAAGGCCGGCGCGTTCGACTCGATGGGTCACACCCGGCGCGCGCTGATCAGCTGCTACGAGAGCAGGGTCGACGCCGTGCTCGATCTCAAACGCAACGCCGCGATCGGTCAGGACGACCTGTTCGGGGACTTCTCGATGGCCTCGACCGGTGTCGAAGCGGTGCCCGACCTGCCCGAATGGGACAAGAAGACCAAGCTCGGAATCGAGCGCGAGATGCTCGGGCTCTACGTCAGCGACCACCCGCTGCAGGGTCTCCAGCACATCCTCACCGCCGAACGCGACATCGGAATCGGGCAGTTGCTGGCCGAGGACGGTCCGCGCGAGGGGATGGTGACCATCGCCGGCATGATCACCAGCGTCACCCGCAAGACGACCAAACGCGGTGACATCTGGGCGGTCATCACGGTCGAGGATCTCGAGGCCTCGATCGAGGTGCTCTTGTTCCCCAAGGCGTACGACCTGGTCTCGACCGTGCTGGCGACCGACACGATCGTCAAGGTCAAGGGTCGGGTCAAGGCCGACGACGACGCGGTGTCGATCAACGCCCAGGAACTCAGCCTGCCCGACATCAGCGACACCCCGACCGGCCCGGTCGTCATCTCGCTGCCCGCGGTGCGCTGTACGCCGCCGGTCGTGCAGCAGTTGTCCGACGTGCTCCGGGCCTACCCCGGGATGACCGAGGTGCGGCTGCGGCTGATCAAGCAGGACAAGACGCTGCTGATGAAGCTCGACGAGAAGCTGCGGGTGACGCCGTCGGCGCCGCTGATGGCCGATCTCAAGGCGTTGCTGGGACCGTCGTGTCTGGCGTCCTGAGTGCGCCTGGTTCGCTTCGCCGCTCGTTCGGGCGCGGCGGGCTGTTTCTGGTCCTCGCCCTCGGGCTCGGCGCGGCCGGCGGGGTGCTCTGGGAGCGGCTGGTCGTGCTGCCGACCTACACGATCGCCAGCGACGGAAGCGCCGCGACGACCGAGCGGGGTCTGGCCGCCTTCATCGGCGGCGACGCGGCCTTCGTGGTCATCGGCGCGGTGGCCGGTGTCGTTCTCGGCGTGACCGCGTGGCTCAAGTTCCGCAGCGTGGGCTGGACGCTGGTCCTGCTGGTCCTGCTGGCCGCGGTCATCGCCGCCCTGACCTGCTGGTTCGTCGGCTACCGGCTCGGCCCGGGCGAGTTCGCACCGCGGCTGGCCGCCGCGCAGGCCGGTGATGTGGTGCCGATCGAGCTCACCCTGCGGGCTCGGGCGTCGTTGCTGACCTGGGCGTTCTTCGCGGTGATCCCGGTCCTGCTCGGGTCCTCGCTCGGCCGCGACGACGAGGACCCGCAACCGCTCTTCGGTCGCCGCAGGCCGGAGCCGGTCGGCGCCACCGCATCGGAGGATTGAACTCGCGGCAGCCGGTTCGGCCGGACCCGGAGCTGGGTCAGCGGCTGATCGGCGCGAAGACGCCGTCGGTGATCCGGGCCAGCTCGGCCGGCGCCAGCTCGATCTCCATCCCGCGGCGGCCGGCCGAGACCATGATGGTGGCGAACGACTCCGCGCTGGCGTCGATCACCGTCCGCAACCGGGTCCGCTGACCGACCGGGGAGATCCCGCCGAGGACGTAGCCCGAGCTCCGGGCGGCGGCGACCGGGTCGGCCATGGCCGCCTTCTTCGCTCCCAGCGCGGCGGCGAGCGCCTTGAGGTCGAGCATCCCGGCCACCGGGACCACGGCCACCACCAGTTCGCGGCCCAGATCGGCGACCAGGGTCTTGAACACCCGGGCCGGGTCGGAGCCCAGCGCCTCGACCGCCTCGTCACCGAAGTTCCTCGCCTCGGCGCGGTGCACGTACGTGTGCACCGCGTACGCGATCCCGGCCCTGGTCAGCGCCGCCGTGGCCGGCGTCCCACCTGCGCCCGCCTTGGCCATCTCAGCCTCCCGGGAAGATCGCGGTCAGCGCCGCGCAGACGCCCACGCCGATCAGGAACACGGTCAGGAAGCCGCGGCGGAACAGCAGCGCGACGACCGCCGCCGCCACGCCGGCCAGCACCCGCCAGTCGACCGCGTAGCGACCGCCGCCGTCGACCATGCCGATCAGCACCAGCGCGGCCAGCATCGACACCGGGAGGAGGCCGGCGACGCGCTGGACGACCGGGCGGCCCAGGACCGATTCCGGCAGCGACATCCCGGCCAGCTTGAGCACGTACGTGCCGACCGCGGCCACCGCCAGCGCGAGCCACCACCCGGTCACGGGGTCACCCGGGCGGGACGTAGACCGGCGACCAGCGCGACGAAGGCGGCCGCGATCACCGGGATACCGGCCGGGGCGATCGGGACCAGCGCCCCGGCGACCACCGCTCCGGCCACGCCGACCGCCCGGGTCGCCGCGTCGCGTAGCCGGGGCCAGAGCAGGGCCAGGAAGGCCACCGGGGCAGCTGCGTCGAGACCGAGGGCCGAGGGGTCCACGGCCCGTCCGACCAGGGCTCCGATGAGGGTTCCGGTCTGCCAGAGCGCGAACAGCACGATCGCGGTGGACCAGAAGGCGTAGCGCTGGGTCTCGCGGGTCGGCTGGGCCACCGTCATCGCCGTGGTCTCGTCGATGACGAAGTGCGCCGTGCCCCATCGACGCAGCCCGCGTGGGCGCAGCGATTCCGACATCGGTACGCCGTAGAAGGCGTTGCGGACGCCGAGTAACAGCGCGGCGGCGACGGCCGCCCAGGGCGAACCGGCCGCTGCCACCCCGACGAAGGCGTACTGCGAGGCGCCGGAGAACATCACCAGGCTCAGGACCGAGGCCTGGGGGAGGGTGAATCCGGACGCCGTGGCGAAGGCGCCGAAGGAGACCCCGAAGGCGCCGGCGTACAGGCCGATGCCCAACGCCGACCGCAGGATCTCGGTACGCCCGGTCTCCACATGCACCCCCTCGCGACGGTTCGAGGCGCGACTCTAGTGCGTGTGGCCACGATCGCACCTCCGCGATATTCGACCGAGACTGTCGGTGGGGGTTCGTAGACTCCCCCTCGTGTTACGCACCATCGATCTACGCGGCCGCTCGGTCGACGACTACGCCGATTCGAGCTGGGCCGGTGTGGTGCCGCGCGCCGGGTTCGACGTCGAGGCCGCGATGGAGGTGGTCCGGCCCATCTGCGCTGCGGTGGCCGAGCGGGGGACCGCGGCCCTGGCCGAGTTCTCGCAGCGGTTCGACCGGGTGGTTCCGTCGCATTTCCGGGTGCCGGCCGCGGCCCTGCAGGCCGCCGCCGACCAGCTCGACCCGGAGCTGCGGGCGGCCTTCGAGCTGGCCATCGACCGGCGTCGTCGGGTCAGTGCGGTCGAGCTCGGCGAGCAGCGCCTCGAGGTCGAGCTGGCCCCCGGTGCGCGGGTCAGCCAACGGATGATCCCGGTCGGGCGGGTCGGACTCTACGTCCCCGGCGGCCTCGCGCCGCTGGCCTCGAGCGTCATCATGAACGTGGTCCCGGCGCAGGTCGCCGGCGTCCGGCAGATCGCCCTGGCCTCACCGCCGCAGGCGGAGTTCGACGGACTGCCCAACCCGGGCATCCTCGCGCTCTGCCACCTGCTCGGGGTCGAGGAGGTGTACGCGGTGGGCGGTGCCCAGGCGATCGCCATGTTCGCGTACGGGGTCCCGGGGTTGTGTCGTCCGGTCAACCTGGTCACCGGACCCGGCAACATCTTCGTGGTCGCCGCCAAGCGGCTGCTCAAGGGCCTGGTGAACATCGACTCCGAGGCCGGGCCCACCGAGATCGCCGTGCTCGCCGACAACACCGCCGACGCCGCCCACGTCGCCGCCGATCTCATCTCCCAGGCCGAGCACGACCCACTGGCCGCCGCGGTGCTGGTCACCGACGCGCCGGCGCTCGTCGATGCCGTCCGCGACGAGCTCGAGGTGCAGGTCCCGCAGACCAAACACGCGGCCCGGGTCGGGATCGCCCTCGGCGGTCAGCAGTCGGCCTTCGTCCTGGTCGACGACATCGAGCAGGGGATCGCGGTGGTCGACGCGTACGCCGCCGAGCACCTGGAGATCCAGACCGCCGACGCCGAAGCGGTGGCCGACCGGATCACCAATGCCGGCGCGATCTTCGTCGGCGCCTGGTCACCGGTCTCACTCGGTGACTACTGCGCCGGCAGCACCCACGTGCTCCCCACCGCCGGGTGCGCCTGTCACTCCTCGGGGCTCAACGTCAAGAGCTTCCTCAAGGCCGTGCACGTCATCCACTACTCGCGCGACGCGCTCGGCGAGGTCGCCCGCTCGGTCGAGCTCTTCGCCCAGGCGGAGGACCTGCCGGCCCACGGCGCCGCGGTGAGCCGGCGATTCGCATGACCGGGCCCATCCGCACGCCCGAGGCGCTACCGGTCCGACCCGAACTCGTCGGCGAGGTTCCCTACGGGGCGCCGCAGCTCGACGTCCCGGTCTGCCTCAACGTCAACGAGAACCCCTACCCGCCGAGCGAAACGGTGGTCGCGGCGATGGCCGCCGCAGTCGCCGAGGCCGCGCGGTCGGTCAACCGCTATCCCGAACGGGACGCGCTGGGACTGCGGGCCGATCTGGCGGCGTACCTCGGTCACGGGCTGAGCGCCGACCAGGTCTGGGCGGCCAACGGCAGCAACGAGGTGATGCTGCACGTGCTCCAGGCCTTCGCCGGACCAGGCCGCTCGGTGCTGTCGTTCGCGCCGACCTACTCCATGTATCCCGAGTACGCCCGCGACACCCATTCGGCCTTCCACACGTTCGCCCGTCGCGACGACTTCACCATCGACGTCGAGGCTGCGGTCGCGGCCGTACGCGAGCAGCGGCCCGATGTCGTCCTGATCGCCAGCCCGAACAACCCGACCGGGACCGCGGTCGACCAGGCCACCGTCCGGGCGATCTGCGACGTGGCACCGGGGGTCGTCGTGGTCGACGAGGCGTACCACGAGTTCGCCCGGACCGGCACGCCCAGCGCGCTCGAGCTGCTACCCGACCACCCGCGGCTGGCCGTCAGCCGGACCATGTCGAAGGCGTTCGCCTTCGCCGGCGGCCGGCTCGGTTATCTGGCCGCGTCGGCGGCCTTCGTCGACGCCCTCCGCGTCGTCCGGTTGCCGTACCACCTGTCCGCGATCACCCAGGCGGTGGCCCGGGTCGCGCTGGCCCACGCGGGCGAGATGCTCGCGGCGGTGGGGGAGCTGCGCGCGGCCCGCGACGACCTGGCCGCCTGGTTGGGCGCGCAGGGCCTGCGGGTGGCCGATTCCGACGCCAACTTCGTGCTGTTCGGCCGGTTCGCCGACCGGCAGGCGGTCTGGCAGGCCCTGCTCGACCACGGTGTGCTGATCCGGGTGGTCGGTCCCGACGGCTGGCTGCGCGTGTCGGCCGGTACTCCGGCCGAGATGGCCGCCTTCAAACACGCGCTGACCGGCGTACTCCAGACCGAGGACGGAACCCATGACTGAGACCCGCCGCACCGCCTCGATCGAGCGGTCGACCTCCGAGTCGAGCATCGCGCTGAGCCTCGATCTGGACGGCACCGGTGTCGCCGAGATCAGCACCGGCGTCGGCTTCTACGACCACATGCTCACCGCCCTGGCCAAGCACGCGCTGATCGATCTGCGCGTCCGGGCCACCGGTGACTGGCACATCGATGCCCACCACGTCGTCGAGGACACCGCGATCGTGCTCGGTCAGGCGCTGCGGACCGCGCTGGGCGACAAGAGCGGGATCCGCCGGTTCGGCGATGCGCTGGTGCCGCTGGACGAGGCGCTGGCCCAGGCCGTGGTCGACGTCTCCGGGCGTCCCTACTGCGTGCACTCCGGCGAGCCGGCCGGTCAGGAGTTCGTCCGGATCGGCGGCGGGGTCGAGGGCAGCGTCGCCTACACCGGATCGCTGACCCGGCACGTGCTCGAGACCCTGGCCTTCCACGCCCACCTGTGTCTCCACGTCACCGTGCTAGCCGGCCGCGACCCGCACCACATCGTCGAGGCGCAGTTCAAGGCGGTGGCCCGCGCGCTCCGCGACGCCATCACCCCCGATCCCCGGATCACCGGGATCATCCCGAGCACCAAGGGCGCGCTGTGAGCGATCCGGCCGCTCGGCGCGTCGTGGTCCTGGACTACGGCTCCGGCAACATCCGCTCGGCCGAGCGGGCGGTGGCGCGGTCGGGGGTCGAGGTCGTGGTGACCGCGGATCCCGAGGCGGCGTACGAGGCCGACGGGCTGGTCGTGCCCGGCGTCGGGGCGTTCGCGGCCTGCATGGCCGGGCTGGCCGGGGTCGGTGGGCCCGCGGTGATCGAGCGTCGTCGTGCGGCCGGCCGGCCCACGTTGGCCATCTGTGTCGGGCACCAGGTGCTGTTCGCCGCCGGGATAGAGCACGGCGTGCGGGCCGATGGGTGCGGGGTCTGGCCGGGACTGGTCGAGCAGTTGCACGCCGAACGGTTGCCGCACATGGGCTGGAACGTCGTCGAGCCGGCGGCCGGCAGTGACCTGTTCGCCGGGGTCGAGGGGGAGCGTTTCTACTTCGTGCACAGCTACGGCGTACGCGAGCTCCCCGAGGCCGAGGGCCGTCGGATCACCTGGGCCGAACACGGCGGCGATCGCTTCGTCGCCGCGGTGGAGGACGGCCCGGTCTGGTCGACCCAGTTCCACCCGGAGAAGTCCGGTGACGCCGGGGCCGCGCTGATCGCGAACTGGGTGGCCACCCTGGGACCGCGCTCAGGCGGATCAGACATCTGAACGTGGGCGAGTCGTCACCGTCGATTCATCGGCGGGGACTACCCATACACCCATGAACCAGCGAACGGTCGTCTTCCTGGCCGCGTACGACTCGCAGCTCAAGTGGTGTGCCCGGCTGCGCGACGCCTTCGTCGCGCGCGGGTTCACCTGCCGTGTGGTCGTCCCGCCGGGTCGCTCGGCGCTGTCGGACGGACAGATCGCCGACGCCGGGTTCGAGGCGGTCGAGGCGGTCACTGACCTGCACGAGGTGGCGCGATCCTGCGACGTGCTCGTCTCGGCGCTGGCCGGTCCCGCGACCCGCAAGCTGACCACCGAGCTGGCCCTGACCCTCAACGGCCGGCCCGGACCGGTCATCGTCAGTGGCTGGGTCGGCGTGATCATCGAGAAGTTGACCGCCGGGTACCTCGACCGCTGCGGCGCCGACGTCATCGCGGTCAACTCGGTGGCCGACCGGGAGCATTTCGCGTTCGTGGCGCGGCAGCTCGACCTGCCCGATGACAACTTGCTGCTGGCCGGCCTGCCGCTGCTCAGCGGCACGGTCGCCGACCCGCGGACCTCGATCAGGTCGGTGCTGTTCGCCGACCAGCCGACGGTGCCCAACGGCGAGGCCGAGCGCAGCTATCTCTACGGACGACTGATCGACTACGCCCGTCGGCACCCCGACCGGCAGGTCCGACTCAAGCCGCGGCACCGGCCCGAGGAATCGACCTTCCACCGGATGCGGCACCACCCCGAGCGGCTGCTGGCCGGGGTCGACCAACCGCCCAACTTCGGCATCGACTACACCCCGATCAGCGAGGCGCTGCCGACCACCGATCTCCTGCTCACCGTGTCCTCGACCGCCAGCCTGGAAGCCATCGAGCACGGCTGTCGGGTGGGGCTGGTGCTGGATCTGGGCGTGCACGAGCGGTTCGGCAATCACGTCTTCCTCGACAGCGGGCTGCTGCGGACGTTCGGGCAGCTGGGCCGCGACGAGATCGGTACCCCAGAGCCGGCGTGGTGGTCGAGCTACTTCTTCGAGCGCACCGCGTCGCCGGCCGAGCTCATCGTGGAGCGGGTCGATCAGCTGCTGGTCAGCGGCGAGCGACCCTCGCACCGGGTCTGGCGATCGGAGTACTTCGGGGCGACGGCGGCCTATCAGCACGCGCTGGCCGAACGCGGACCGCTGACCCGGCTCCATCCGTTCGGCTGGCGGGCCCTGCGTCGGCGGGTCGACCGGCACGGACCGATCGGGGGTACCGCACGGCACGCCGTCGAGGCGTTACTGCCGCCGGTGCTCAAGCGTCCGCTCGTGGCCGCAGCCCGCCCGCTGAGCAGGCCGCCCTGCTGATCGAGCGCTCTCGCGACCAGGCCCGGAGGGCCGCCTGCATCGGTCAGCACGGATGGCGCACCTTCGTCCTCGACGGCTCGATCCCCGGCGACGAGATCTCCGAACCGATCGACGCCCCGTACGCGATGATCGTGGACAAGCTGCCACGTCGGGACCGACCTGTATAGGGTCGTCGCGTGCCATCCCTTGCCGCCGACCGCCTGATCCTGCTCCCGGCTGTGGACATCGCCGGTGGTCAGGCCGTGCAGCTGGTCCAAGGCGAGCTGGGCACCGAGAAGCACTTCGGTGAGCCACGCGCCGCTGCCGAGCGTTGGCAGGCCGCCGGGGCCGAATGGATCCACCTGGTCGACCTGGATGCCGCCTTCGGCCGGGGACACAACGCCGAGATCATCGCCGAGGTCACCTCGGTGATGCGGCTGAACGTCGAGTTGTCCGGCGGGATCCGCGACGACGACACGCTCGAGCGCGCGTTGGCCACCGGATGCGCGCGGGTCAACATCGGCACCGCTGCCCTCGAATCGCCCGAGTGGTGCGCCGAGGTCATCGAGACCTACGGCGACCGGATCGCCATCGGCCTCGACGTGCGGGGTCGACCGGCTCGCCGCTCGCGGCTGGACCCGGGAGGGCGGTCGGCTGGACGAGACCCTCGCCCGGCTGAACGCCGCCGGGTGCGCCCGCTACGTGGTGACCGACGTGAAGTCCGACGGCATGCTGAGCGGGCCCAACCTCGACCTGCTGCGGCACGTCTGCGAGTCGACCGATGCGCCGGTGATCGCCAGTGGCGGGATCTCCACGCTGGAGGATCTGGAGGACCTGAGCGAGCTGGTCCCGGTCGGCGTCGAGGGCGCGATCATCGGGACGGCGTTGTACGTCGGCAACTTCACCCTCGAAGAGGCATTGACAGCGACCACGCTGGCGGCCTCGGGAAGCGACTCCAAGTGACCAATGCACCGGCCAACACCTTTGGCATCGACGACCGGGGCGACCGGCTGCGGCCGCTGAAGCCGCCGGCCGAGCTTCCGCCGGGACGGCTCAAGGATCTGCTGGCCGGCAAGAACATCGTGATGACCGGCGTGACCGGGTTCATCGGCGAACAGCTGCTCTGGAAGATCCTCACGGAGTTGCCCGACACCACGCCGACGGTCCTGGTCCGTCGCAAGGGTTCGGCCAGCGCCCGTGACCGGGTGGTGTCGCTGGTCAAGAAAGCGATCTTCGACGGCGTACGCGACGCCGCCGGGGGTGCCGAGGCCCTGGTCGACGCGCGCATCGTGGTGATGGAGGGCGATCTGCCCAACGTGCCCGATCTGCCGGCCGATCTCGATGTGGTCGTGCACTGCGCGGGCGACGTCTCGTTCGACCCGCCCATCGACCAGGCGTTCCGCAGCAACACCGTCGGCACCCGGGTGCTGATGGAGAAGATGCTCGAAGCGGTCACCGATGAGGACGGCGAGCGGACCCGGATCCCGCACTACGTCCACATCTCCACCGCGTACACCGCGGGCCGGCGGCGGGGAGCCATCCCCGAGGGGCCCGCACGTGCACGACATCGACTACGAGGCGGAGGCCCGGGCCGGGCTCGAGATGCGCGTGCAGGTCGAGGCCGAGTCGCGGATGCCCGAGCGGCTGACCGAGCTGCGCAAGCAGGCCGAGCGCGGACACCGGCGCGCCGGCTATCTGGCCACCGCGGCCGAGACCGAGCGGCTGCGGCTCGACTGGGTGCAGTCCGAGCTGGTCAAGGCCGGTACCGAGCGGGCCCGATCGCTCGGCTGGACCGACGTCTACGCCTTCACCAAGGCGCTCGGCGAGCGGGTCGTCGCCGACGTCGGCCGCGACATCCACGTCTCGGTGGTCCGGCCGGCCATCGTCGAGTCCTCGCTCGAAGCACCCGTATCCCGGGCTGGATCGAGGGCTTCAAGATGGCCGAGCCGCTGATCCTGGCCTACGGCCGCGGCGAGCTCCCCGAGTTCCCGGCGTCGCCGGACTCGGTGCTCGACATCGTGCCCTGCGACCTGGTGGTCAACGCGATCCTCACCGTCTGCGCGACCCTGCCCGCCCCGGGCGAGCCGGCGTTCTACCACGTCAGCTCGGGAGCGCGGAATCCGCTGACCTTCGCCGACATGTACACCCACATCCGCAGCTACTTCACCGATCACCCGTTGGAGAACGTCGTCCAAGCCGGGCCGGCCGCTGCCCGAATGGGAGTTTCCGGGCGCCGCGTCGGTCGAACGCCTGCTGTCGACCTCGGAGCGCGCCCACTGGATCGCCGAGCGGGTCATCTCGAAGGTGCCACGCGCCGACCAGACCCGCAAGCTGGCCCGCGATCTCGACCGGTTCCGCGAGTCGGCTGGACTTCCTCCGTCGCTATCACAACCTCTACAACGAGTACGCCCAGTCGGAACTGCACTTCGTCGACGACAACACCTTGGCGCTGAGCTCCTCGCTCGACGCGGCCGATCAGGACGCGTTCGCGTTCGACACCGCGATCTTCGACTGGACCACCTACATCGAGAAGATCCACTGCCCCTCGATCACCGCGCCGGTCCGCCGCATGGACGCGCTGCGCCGGACCCGGGGCAACCGGCCGACCACGATGAAGGACCTGACCGACGACGACGTCCGGCGCTTCGGCGGTGGCGATCTTCGACCTCGACGGCACGATCATGTCGATGAACGTGATCGAGCAGTATCTCTGGGCGCGACTGCCCGAACTGCCCCCGCTGGGCCGCCTGGCCGAGGTCGCCCAGGTGGCCGGTCGGCTGCCCGGGTATCTGCTGGCCGAGCAGAAGGACCGCAGCAGCTTCCTCCGCGCGGTCTACCGCCGCTACCGCGGACTCGATCTCGCCGAGCTCGAACACCGTGTCGACACGACCGATGGCGCCGTACATCATGAGTCGGGTCTCGGCCGAGGCGCTGCAGCGGATCACCGAGCACCGCGAGGCCGGCCACACCACCATCCTGATCACCGGCGCCGTACGCACCCTGACCCGGCCGTTGGCCGGTCTGTTCGACGTCATCGTCGCCGCCGAGCTCTCGGTCGACGACGGAAGACAAGTGCACCGGCTACCTGGCCACCCCGCCGCTGGTCGGCGAGGCCCGCTCCGCCTGGCTCCGCCACTACGCCGCCCTGCACGGGGTCGACCTGACCCGCAGCTACGCGTACGCCGACTCCCAGTCCGACCTCCCGATGCTGCAGGCGGTCGGCCGCCCCGTCGCCGTCAGCCCCGACATCCCGCTGATGCGCGCCGCCCAGCGCAACCAGTGGTCGATCGTGGAGTGGAAGACCAAGGGCAACGCCCCCCGCTGGCAGCTGCCGCGCCGCTGACCCTCTCAGCCCGCGCGGCTGACCCTCTGGGCCCGCGCGCGGCTCTGCCGTCGTTTCCGCACACAATCGCCCAGATGGCGGCCGACGGCGGCGATCGGCCGTCGTCTCCGCACACAATCGCCCAGATGGAGGCCGTACGCGCGACTTGCCGACGTCTCCGCACACAATTGCCCAGGCGGCGGCAGAAGGTGGCGATCAGCCCTCGTCTCCGCACACAATCGCCCAGACGTCAGGCCGGTCCGAAATGCCGGCGCCAATCGTTGAGGAAGCGACGTCGGACTGGGGCTCCGCGATCCAGCAGCGCGTCTCTGACTCGCACCAGCGTCCGTTCCGGATCGACGTAGACGCCTCGTGAGAGGACGACGACAAGGCGCAGCTGGAGGCGATCCAGGTCTTCGCGTCGGTAGATGTCGCGCTCCCACTGGGTGATGTCATCGGAATGGTGGCGGCCGTCGTACTCGACGAGGATCCCGAAGGCGGGGTAGAAGAGGTCGAAGCGCATCCACCAGCTGCCGTCGTCGGCGTAGACGATGTGGTTCACCTCGGGCTCGGGCAGACCGGCCAGAACCAACAGCATGCGCAGCCGACTCTCCATCGCCGAGTCGACACCGGTGCGGAGCTGGCGGGCCGCTCGCCGGGCCAACCGGGTTCCGTAACCGGCCCAGGCATCGATGGCCTCGATCAGGGCGTCCACGCTCACCAGTTCCTTCTTCAGCATGGCGTCGCCGACCACCACCAACTCGACCAGCGGCAGACCCGATGCGGCCAGGTCGATGAAGGTTTGGGTGGGTGTGGTCAGGAGTAGACCGTTCCGGAGTCTTCGCTGGGCTGCGTCCTGTCCAAGGTGGCTCTTGATCCCCTGACGTCGCAGCCGTCTCGACTGCTCCGCGACGCTGACGTGGGTGTACCCGTCCGCGGCGATCGGCAGTCCCCAGAGCTGGGCCGCGGTGCGATGGCTGATCCAGGCATCCGGCCCGGCGAGCCTGAGGGCGGCATCAGCCCGGAGGGCCGTGGTGACCTGCACGCCGGTGGCGACGTACACGTCGTAGAAGACCTTCTGGAAGCGCGGACCGATGAGCTCGGTGACGCTGAGCCCGGCCGAGCGACCCTGGGCTCGGGTGAACGGAGTACGCGGATCGAAATGGTGCTGGTGTGGGAGTCCCATGCCGATGAGTGTCGACAGCGAAATCCGCGCCCACCAGGGGTCGAACGGCAATCTGTGGATAACTCCGGAAACGGACAACACCTCGGGTGCGGCGGACAACACCTGCCCGGGCCCGACAACACTTCAACGGAACGCAGCCGCCGCCGGAGGGCCGTCGTCTGGGCGATTGTGTGCGCAAACGACGGCAGGTGCACCCCGGAGGGCCGTCGTCTGGGCGATTGTGTGCGGAGACGACGGCAGATCGCGCCGGAGGGCCGTCGTCTGGGCGATTGTGTGCGCAAACGACGGCAGATCGCGCCGGATGGCCGTCGTCTGGGCGATTGTGTGCGGAGACGACGGCCGTCAGTCCTCACCGGAGTCCTCACCGGAGTCCGCGCAGAAGGCATTAGGATCGGCTCTCATGTCGGGACATTCCAAGTGGGCGACCACCAAGCACCAGAAGGCTGTCGTCGACGCACGGCGGGCCAAGTCGTTCGCCAAGCTGATCAAAAACATCGAGGTCGCGGCGCGGATCGGCGGCGGCGACGTCGACGGCAACCCCACCCTGTACGACGCGATCCAGAAGGCGAAGAAGACCTCCGTCCCCAAGGACAACATCGACCGCGCCGTCAAGCGTGGGTCGGGGGCCGAGAGCGGCGGGGCCGATTACGAGACGCTGATGTACGAGGCGTACGGGCCGGCCGGGGTCGCGCTGCTCATCGAGTGCCTCACCGACAACCGCAACCGTTCGGCTTCCGAGGTCCGGGTCGCGGTCACCCGTAACGGCGGCACCATGGCCGACGCCGGATCGACCGCGCGGATGTTCAACCGCAAGGGGCTGGTCACGGTGGCCAAGGACCAGGACGGCAGGTCGGTCAGCGAAGACGATCTTCTCGAGGCCACCCTCGATGCCGACCCCGAAGAGGTCACCGACGCGGGGGAGAGCTACGAGATCGTCAGCGACCCGGCCAACATCGTGGCCATCCGGACCGCGGTGCAGCAGGCCGGTCTTGACTACGAGAGCGCCGAGGTGTCGTTCGTCCCGGAGTTCACCCAGGAGGTCGACGGTCCGACCCTGGAGAAGCTGATGAAGATCATCGATGCGCTCGAGGATTCCGATGACGTGCAGAACGTCTACTCCAACTTCGACGCGCCCGACGAGGTCCTTGCCAGCCTCGAATAGTCCCGTACGCTGAGCGAACATCTGTTCGTATCCCGGGGCTGCCTGAGGGAGGAGGATCGCGTGCCCGATCCCAGCGCGCGGTCGCCACAGCCTCTACGGGTGATGGGCGTCGATCCCGGCCTGACCCGCTGCGGGCTCGGCGTGGTCGACGGGGTGCCCGGTCGCCCGCCCACGATGGTGGCGGTCGGCGTCATCCGTACGCCGCCCGACCAGCAGACCGGTGCCCGGCTGTCGGCCATCGAGGTCGCTCTCGAGGAGTGGATCTCGGCGCATCGCCCGGCGGCCATGGCCATCGAGCGGGTGTTCGCCCAGCACAACGTGCAGACCGTCATCGGCACGGCGCAGGTTGCCGGTGTGGCCATGCTGGTCGCCACTCGTCGCGGACTGCCGGTCAGCTTGCACACCCCGAGCGAGGTCAAGGCCTCGATCACCGGCAGCGGCCGGGCCGGCAAGGACCAGGTCGGCGCGATGGTCTGCCGGATCCTCAAGCTCGACGAGGCGCCCAAGCCGGCCGACGCCGCCGACGCCCTGGCCCTGGCCATCTGCCGGGTCTGGCGCGGCGGGGCCACCGAGCGGCTCAACTCCGCGCTCGAGGCCGCCACCGACCAGGCCCGCCGGCAGCGTGCCGCCTTCGAGAAAGCCCGGATGGGGAGTACGCGATGATCGCTCAGCTCAGCGGGGCGGTCCTCGCCCTCGGCCCGACCTCGGCGGTGATCGAGGTCGGCGGGATGGGGATCCTCACCCAGTGCAGCCCGTCCACCCTCGCCGAGTTGCGGATCGGCCAGTCGACCACGCTGGCCACGTCGCTGATCGTCCGCGAGGACTCGTTGACCCTGTACGGCTTCGGGTCCAACGACGAGCGTGAGTTCTTCGAGCTGCTGCTGACCGCGACCGGGGTGGGCCCCAAGCTCGCCCAGGCCGCGTTGGCCGTGCTGCGGCCCGACGAGCTCCGTCACGCCATCGCCACCGAGAACCTGGTCCAGCTCTGCAAGGTCCCCGGGATCGGCCGTAAGGGCGCGCAGCGGATCGTCATCGAGCTCAAGGACAAGATCAACTCGGTTGTGCTGGTCGACCTGCCCGCCCGGCCGGCGACCAACGAGGCCTGGCGTGACCAGGTCAGCCAGGGCCTGCAGGGTCTCGGCTGGTCGGCCCGCGACGCCGACGCCGCCTGCACCGAGATCGAGGGTCTCGCCGCCGAGACGCCGCCACCGAACGTCGCCGTGCTGATGCGCGCGGCGCTGCAGAGCCTGGCCCGGAAGTAGCGCGATGCACCAGCTCACCGACGACGAAGTGGCCGCCCTGGTCCGACCGGGCACCGACCCGTCCGAGATCGCGGCCGAGTCCGCGCTCCGGCCGGGCAGTCTTGAGGATTTCGAGGGCCAGCCCCGCGTACGCGATCAGCTCGGCCTGGTGCTGGCCGCCGCCCGACACCGTGGCGGGGTCGCCGACCACGTCCTCCTGTCCGGACCCCCCGGGCTGGGCAAGACCACGCTGGCCATGATCATCGCCGCCGAGATGGCGGCACCGTTACGGATCTCGAGCGGTCCGGCCATCCAGCACGCCGGCGATCTCGCCGCCATCCTCTCCGGTCTGGTCGAGGGCGAGGTCTTCTTCCTCGACGAGATCCACCGGATGTCCCGGCCGGCCGAGGAGATGCTCTACCTGGCCATGGAGGACTTCCGGGTCGACGTGGTCGTCGGCAAGGGCCCGGGCGCCACCGCGATCCCGCTGGAGATCCCGCGGTTCACCCTCGTGGGGGCGACCACCCGGGCCGGCTTGCTGCCCGGCCCGTTGCGCGACCGGTTCGGTTTCACCGCGCAGCTCGACTTCTACGACGCACTCTCGCTCGAGCACATCGTCAACCGGTCGGCCCAGCTGATCGGGGCGGATCTCGACCCGATTGCGGCCGCCGAGATCGCCCGTCGTTCCCGGGGGACACCCCGGATCGTCAACCGGCTGCTGCGCCGGGTCCGCGACTACGCCCAGGTCAAGGCCGACGGACGCCTCACCCGGAAGGTCGCCGACGCCGCGCTCGAGCTCTACGAGGTCGACGAGCTCGGTCTGGACCGGCTTGACCGCGGCGTGCTGAGCGCGATCTGCCAGCGGTTCGGCGGTGGCCCGGTCGGGCTGTCGACGCTGGCCATCTCGGTGGGCGAGGAGCGCGAGACGGTCGAAGAGGTGGCCGAACCGTTCCTGGTCCGGCAGGGCTTCCTGATGCGCACGCCCCGCGGCCGGGTGGCCACTGCCGCGGCCTGGCGGCACCTCGGCCTTCCCGTTCCGGCCTCGCTGCTGGCCGGTCCGACCGGCCCGGACCTGTTCGCGTCGTAGCCCGTCCACGGTCGGCCGGGGGTCGGTTCGCCCGTCTCATCCCGACACGAGCGGGAAGCGCCGTGCAGGTTTTCCCAGCGAGACTAGGTAGAGTACGGCGGTCGGTGGCTTTGCACGCTGGGGTCTTCGACGTCCCAAAGACCTCGAACGAATGCCGGAGTCATGCCGCAGCAAGCACAGACCTTGATCCTGATCGTCCTCATGGTGGTCGCCTTCTACTTCTTGATCCTGCGTCCGCAGAAGAAGCGCCAGCAAGCCGTGAACAAGACCCAGTCCGAGCTCGGCCCCGGGGTGCGGGTGATGCTCACGAGCGGCATCTTCGCGACCGTCGTGGCCGTCGGTGACCGGCAGATCGTGGTGGAGATCTCCCCGGGGGTGGAGCTGACCATCTTGAAGCAGGCAATCGCGCGTACGGTGACCGACGCCGACGAAGACATCGTCTTCGACGACGAGGACGACGACCTGGACGAGCTCGACCAGCCCGCCGAGATCGTCACACCGGGCTTCGATCGCCCCACCTCGGCGTCGACCCTGGACCTGCCGTCGGCCGGTTCGGTGCGCGACGACGAGACCGAGACCAAGCGATAGTCCTCACCGACGACCCGCCCGTCCCCCCGCAACCGCAAGGAATTCCCCACCGTGGCAACAGCGACCGGCCGTCCAGGCCGCACCCTGATCGTGCTGGCCGTCCTCGTCGCCGGCTTGATCGCCCTGATGGCGGTGGCCAACACCTGGAAGCCGAAGCTGGGCCTCGACCTGCAGGGCGGCACCACCGTCACGCTGACCGCGGCTAACGTCTCCGGTGACGGGGCCATCGACCCGAACAGCCTCCAGCTGGCCAAGACGATCATCCAGCAGCGTGTCGACTCGCTCGGTGTCGGCGAGTCCGAGGTCACCACGGCCGGGGACAAGCAGATCATCGTCACGGTGCCCAATGTCCAGCAGGACGAACTGGTCCGCCAGGTCGGTCAGACCGCCGTGCTGCGGTTCCGCCCGGTGTACGCGGTCGACCAGGTGGCGCCGGACCCGACGGCCGACCCGACGGGCGAGACCACCCAGCCGAGCGAGAGCCCGACCACCGAGCCCTCGACCGGTTCGTCGGAGACGGCCAACCCGCAGCCGAGCGAACCGGCGGCCAGCGCGCCCGCGCAGCCGAGTGCGGCCGCCACCCCGGCCCCGGAAACCACCGCCACGCCGAAGGCCGATCAGCTGCCGATGCCGGCGCTGCCCACCGCGCCCCCGAAACCGATCGGCAAGGCCTGTGACAACCCCGACGGCGCGGGCACTCCGGCCGACCAGGCGATGGACTGGACCCCGACCGAGGCCTGCCAGGCCGCGTTCGCCGAGTTCACCTGTTCCTCCTCGGTCAGCGACGTCACCGACCAGGGCCTGCTGGCGTGCAGCCGCGAGGGTACCGAGAAGTACATCCTCGGCCCGACCCTGATCGAGGGCGACCAGTTGACCACGGCCACCGCCGGGATTCCGCAGAACAACGTCAGCTGGGTCGTGGACCTCGAGTTCAACTCGACCGGATCGACACTGTTCGAGAGCGCGACCCGGACGCTGGCCACCAAGTCCGACCCACAGAACCGCTTCGCCATCGTGCTCGACGGGAAGTCGATCTCGGCCCCGTCGGTCAACGAGGCGATCCCCGGCGGCCGCGCCCAGATCACCGGCAGCTTCAACCAGAAGTCGGCAACCGAGTTGGCCAACGTGCTCAAGTACGGCGCGCTGCCGCTGGCCTTCGAGGTCTCCGAGGTCAGCAACGTCTCAGCCACCCTGGGCGGTGAGCAGCTGCACGCCGGGATCGTGGCCGGCATCATCGGTCTCGCGCTCGTGGTGCTGTTCTGCTTCCTCTACTACCGTGGTCTCGGCATCGTGGTGGTCGCGTCGCTGATCGTCGCGGCGATCATCACGTACGCGTGCATGGTGTTGTTGGGAAGTTCGGTCGGTTTCGCGCTGAACCTGCCCGGGATCGCCGGCGCGATCGTGGCCATCGGCGTGACCGCGGACAGCTTCGTCATCTACTTCGAGCGCATCCGCGATGAGGTCCGCGACGGCCGGAGCCTGCGGACCGCGGTCGAGACCGGCTGGCGCCGGGCCCGACAGACCGTGCTGATCGCGGACGCGGTGTCGATGCTGTCGGCGCTCATCCTGTTCATCCTGGCCATCGGCTCGGTGAAGGGCTTCGCCTTCACCCTCGGACTGACCACGGCCATCGACGTGCTCGTCGTGTTCTTCTTCACCAAGCCGCTGATGAGCCTGCTGGCCAAGACCCGGTTCTTCGGCGGCGGTCACCGGTGGTCCGGTCTCGATCCGGAGCACCTCGGGGTCAAGGCTCTACCCGGACAGCGTCGCCGTCTCGTCGGCGCGTCCCGAACCGACACCGCAGGAGGGGAGGTCTGATGTCTCGTTTCTCCGATCTGGGCCACCGGCTCTACACCGGTGAGATCTCCTACGACTTCCTCGGCCGCCGCCGTCGCTGGTACCTGTTCTCGGCCATCCTTCTCGCCATCGCGCTACTCGCGGTCGGGGTACGCGGCCTGTCGTTCGGCATCGAGTTCCGCGGCGGTGCCGACTTCAAGGCCCCGACGACGGTCAACTCGCAGACCGTGGACCAGATGAAGACCGCGCTGCAGAACTCCGGAGTGCCGGAGCTCGACGAAGCCATCATCACCACCATCGGCGGCAACCAGGTCCGGGTCCAGACCCGCGCGCTGAACCCGACCGAAGAGGTGCCGTTGGTCCGCGAGGCCATCGCCAAGGAGGTCGGGATCAATCCCGACCAGGTTGCGTACAGCCTGATCGGGGCCTCGTGGGGCGACCAGATCACCGAACGGGCGCTGATCGCGCTGGCTGTCTTCCTCGCGATGGTCGGACTGGTCATCTGGGCCTACTTCCGCAACGGGAAGATGTCGATCGCCGCGTTGATCGCGCTGGGCCACGACCTGATCCTGACCGTCGGCATCTATGCCCTGGTCGGCTTCACGGTCACCCCGGCGACCCTGATCGGGGTGCTGACCATCCTCGGCTACTCGTTGTACGACACCGTGGTGGTGTTCGACAAGGTCCGCGAGAACGTCCGTGACCTGCGCTCGAACACGACCCGGACGTACTCCGAAGCCGCCAACCTGGCGGTCAACCAGGTGCTGGTCCGCTCGATCAACACCACGATCATCGGTGTCCTCCCGGTCGCCGCGCTACTGTTCGCGGGCGCGATCATTCTCGGCGAGGGGCCGCTCAAGGACCTGGCTCTGGCGCTCTTTGTCGGCATGATCTCCGGTGCGTACTCCTCGATCTTCATCGCCACCCCGCTGCTGGCGCAGATGAAGGAACGCGAACCGGACATGCAGAAGCTGGCCGCCCGGGTGCAGACGCGGCGAAGCAAGGAGCAGCAGAAATCCGGCGTCGCGCCCGGGTCGATCGCCGCGGTCGCGTCAGGTTCGTCGCCTTCGCTCCCGGCCACGGCCACGGCGGTGCTCGATCCGGTGTCGACCCCCGATCTGGACGCCGTCCAGACCACACCGACCGGCCCGACCCACGAGGTCACCGTCCCGTTCCCCGACGCCCGCACCGCGCGGCTGGCCGAGGGCGGTTCCAAACGTCCACAGCCGCAGAACAAGCCGCGCAGCCAACGGAAGAAGTAGCCGATGGCGGTCGGTCGGCCGGGGGATCGCGGTAGGGCCTGGTCCAACGACACGTTGGTCAGCCTGCCGGCCCGCCGCATCTCCCCGGCGCTGCAATTGGCCCAACGCGCCGGGTGGGCCGGCCTGCTGCTGGTCATCATCGTCGCCCTGGTCTGGTTCGATCGAGACGCCTACACCGACAGCCACGACGGTTCGGTGACGTTGATCGACGCGATCTACTACGCCACGGTCACCATCACCACCACCGGCTACGGCGACATCACCCCCATCACCCCGCACGCCCGGATCCTCAACGCGCTGGTGGTCACGCCGATGCGGATCGGCTTCCTGGTCCTGTTGGTCGGAACCACGCTGCAGGTCCTGGCCAACGAGGGCCGCCGGATCTTCATGGACACCCGCTGGAGGAATCACATGCGCAACCACGTCGTGGTCGTCGGTTACGGCACCAAGGGTCGCAGCGCGGTGGACACCCTGGAGGCCAACGGCACGAGCCCGAGCCAGATCGTCATCATCGACAGCCGGGCCTCGGCCATCACCGAGGCGAACCTCCGCGGGTACGCCGCGATCGAGGGTGACTCCACCCGTCGTGACATCCTGCGCCGGGCCGAGATCATCAAGGCCCGCGAGGTCATCATCACGCTCGACCGCGACGACTCGGCCATCCTGGTGACCCTCACCGTGCGACAGCTGAACCCGAGCGCCCACGTGGTGGTGGCGGTCCGCGAGGACGACAACGCCTCGCTGCTACGCCAGTCCGGAGCGAACTCGGTGGTCACCTCCTCTGAGGCCGTGGGTCGGTTGCTCGGTCTGTCTGCGGTGAGCCCGAATCTCGGCACGGTCATCGAGGACCTGTTGGCCTCCAACGAGGGGCTCGAGGTCGGCGAGCGGCAGGTCCGCAAGGACGAGATCGGACTGGCGCCCGGTGATGTGACGGGTGAACGGGTGATAGCGGTGGTGCGCAACCGCACGCTGCGCCGGTTCTACGATCCGACGGTGGCCAAGCTCGAGGGTGGCGACCAGGTCGTCGTCGTCCGCCAGGCCGCCGAGCCGAACTGAGCGCGACCCGCGTCGGCAACGGTGACTAGACTGACGGCTCGAGTGTGAGGACGGCGATCGGTGACTGAGCAGCGCGTACCCCTCCCGGCCGAGGCCGAGGACGCCGTCGAACGTGCCGGTCTGACCACCCCCCCGACCACGCGCCGCGAACTGGTCCAGCTGACGCCGGCGCAACCGCCGATGGCGCAGCCGGCGTCGACCGAGCCACCCCGGGTCCGGATGCGTCAGCGGATCGCCCGACTGGGCACCACGCGACCGCAGACGCCCGCGCTCGACCCCCTGGTCCGGGTGATCCGGAACAACCATCCCAAAGCCGACATGTCGCTCATCGAGCGGGCGTACCAGACGGCCGAGCGGCTGCACCGTGGTCAGCTCCGCAAGAGCGGCGACGCCTACATCACCCACCCGCTCGCGGTGACGACGATTCTCGCCGAGCTCGGGATGACCGAGGCGACGCTGTGCGCCTCGTTGCTGCATGACACGGTCGAGGACACCGACTACAGCCTGGCTCAGTTGACCCGTGACTTCGGCGAGGAGATCGCGCTGCTGGTCGACGGTTGCACCAAGGTCGACAAGATCAAGTACGGCGAATCGGCCAAGTCCGACACCATCCGCAAGATGGTCATCGCGATGTCGCGCGACATCCGGGTGCTGGTGATCAAGCTCGCGGACCGGCTGCACAACATGCGGACCCTGCACTACCTACGCCCCGACAAACAGTCGCGGATCGCTCAGGAGACGTTGGAGATCTACGCCCCGCTGGCGCACCGGCTCGGCATGAACACCATCAAGTGGGAGCTCGAGGATCTCTGTTTCGCGACCCTGCACCCCAAGATCTACGACGAGATCGTCCGCCTGGTGGCCAAGGCCGCCCCCAGCCGTGATGAGTTCCTGGCCGAGGTCGTCGAGGCGGTCCAGAGCGATCTCAAGGCGGCCAAGATCAAGGCGTCGGTGACCGGTCGACCGAAGCACTACTACTCGATCTACCAGAAGATGGTCGGCCGCGGTCGCGACTTCTCCGACATCTTCGACCTGGTCGGACTGCGGATCCTGGTCGAGAACAACCGCGACTGCTACGCCACCCTCGGCGTGCTGCACGTCCGCTGGAACCCCCTGCCCGGGCGGTTCAAGGACTACATCGCGATGCCGAAGTTCAACATGTACCAATCGCTGCACACCACGGTGCTGGGGCCCGAGGGCAACCCGGTCGAGCTGCAGATCCGCACCGACGAGATGCACCGCCGCGCCGAGTACGGGGTCGCCGCCCACTGGAAGTACAAAGAGGGCAAGGGCACACCGCTGCCCGCCCGCGGTGGCGACGACGTCGGCGACCTGGTCTGGGTGCGCCAACTGCTCGACTGGCAGCGCGAGACCGAGGACCCGGGAGAGTTCCTGGACTCGTTGCGCTTCGAGATCAACTCCACCGAGGTCTACGCGTTCACCCCCAAGGGCGACGTGATGGCCCTCCCGCAGGGCTCGACCCCGGTCGACTTCGCGTACGCGATCCACACCGAGGTCGGTCACAAGACCATCGGGGCCCGGGTCAACGGCCGGCTGGTACCGCTGGAGTCGGTGTTGGCCAACGGCGACGTGGTCGAGGTGTTCACGTCCAAGGCCGAGAACGCCGGGCCGAGCCGCGACTGGCTGAACTTCGTCCGCAGCCCCCGGGCCCGCAACAAGATCCGGCACTACTTCACCCGGGAGCGCCGCGAGGAATCGATCGAGAGCGGCAAGGAAGCGCTGGCCCGCCAGATCCGCAAGGGCGGCCACCCGCTCCAGCGGCTGCTGACGCTGGAGCACCTGACCGCGGTGGCGGGCTTCTTCAAGCTCCCCGATGTCTCGTCGTTGTATGCCGCGGTGGGGGAGAACACCGTCGGTGCGCAGGCGGTGGTCAACCGGCTGATCACCGTCGAGGGCGGCGAGGATCTGGTCGCCGACGAGATCAACGAGGACCGGGTCTTCACCGGCCGGGCCCGTCGGTCCGGGAGCAGCGGCGGCGCCGAGTCGGGCATCCGCGTCGTCGGGGCATCGGATTTGTGGGTCAAGCTGGCCAAGTGCTGTACGCCGGTGCCCGGGGACGAGATCATGGGCTTCGTCACCCGCGGATCGGGCGTTTCGGTGCACCGCACCGACTGCGTGAATTCCGACAACCTGCGGGCCGAGCCCGAGCGGCTGATCGGAGTGGAGTGGGCGCCGACCGCCCGCAGCTCGTTCCTGGTGGCCATCCAGGTCGAGGCGCTCGATCGCAACCGGCTGCTGTCCGACATCACCCGGACCCTGTCCGATCAGCATGTGAACATCCTGTCGGCGGCGCTGAGCACGTCGAAGGACCGCATCTGCAAGGCGAAGTTCACCTTCGAGACCGCCGATCCGACCCACCTCGATCATGTGCTGCGCGCGGTCCGGGGCATCTCCGCGGTGTTCGACGTCTACCGGGTGCACCAGTAACCCAGGCCGAGCGAGCCTGGTCCGGGGTCTGGTCAAGACCCGACGCACGGGTGTAGGACGAGAGGGGCCCGTCGCGGGCCACCACATCTCTCGAGGGGGATCCCCATGCTCGATCACCGGACCGGCCGTCTGCACCCCCGCTGGCGTCGGGCTACCCGCACGGGCGCAGTCGGCGCGCTCGGGCTGGTGTTGCTCGGCGGGCTGGCCCCGGCGGCGCAGGCCGAACCCCAGGCGGTCGCGCCGGTCCGGCACAGTCAGAAGCACCCGTCGGCGTTCGGGTCCGGCGGAGCGGTGTCGAGCGTCGATCCGGAAGCGACGGAGGCGGGCCTCAGTGTCCTGAGGGCGGGCGGTAACGCCGTTGACGCCGCCGTGGCCACGGCGGCGGCCCTCGGGGTGACCGAGCCCTTCTCGTCCGGCATCGGCGGCGGTGGCTATTTCGTGTACTACGACGCCCGCGCCGGCCGGGTCCGCACCCTCGACGGTCGCGAGACCGCACCCGAGTCGATGCCGAGCACGGCCTTCCTCGACCCCGCCACCGGCAAGCCGTTCCCGTTCCCCGATCTGGTGACCAGCGGTCTGTCGGTCGGAGTCCCCGGGACGTCCGCCACCTGGCAGACCGCGCTCGACCGCTGGGGAACGCTCAGCCTGCGGCAGGCCTTGCGTCCGGCGATCAGGGTCGCCCGCCACGGCTTCGTCGTCGACGCGACGTTCCGCAGCCAGACCGACCAGAACCGAACCCGCTTCGACGCCTTCACCAGCACTCGTGAGCTGTTCCTGCCCGGGGGCGAATTGCCGGCGGTCGGATCGGTCTTCCGCAACCCCGACCTGGCTCGGACCTACACCCAGCTCGGCCGGCGCGGAACCAACCTGCTCTACGACGGCAGGCTCGGTCGGGAGATCGTCCGGACGGTCAAGAAGCCGCCGGTGCGGCCGGAGAGCACACTGACGGTGCGGCCCGGATACCTCAAGCGCTCCGACCTGCGCGCGTACGAGGTGGTGGGTCGCAGACCGACCGCGGTCCGCTACCGCGGGCTCGACGTCTACTCGATGGCGCCGTCCTCGAGCGGCGGGACGACCGTGGGCGAGGCGCTCAACATCCTGGGCACCGAGCAGCTCGAGACGATGAGCCGCCCGGATGCACTGCACCGCTACCTCGAGGCCAGCGCGCTGGCCTTCGCCGACCGGAACGCCTACGTTGGCGACCCGGACTTCGTCGACGTCCCGACCCAGGCCCTGCTGTCGCGCGACTTCGCCCGATCGCGGGCCTGTCGGATCGACCCGGAGAAGGCGCTGGCCAAGCCGGTCCCGGCCGGTGTGATCGGCGCCGACGGCTGCGCGAGCGGACCTTCGACCGGCCGCAACGAGCAGGGCACCTCGACCACCCACCTCGTCACCTCCGACCGCTGGGGCAATGTCGTCTCCTACACCCTGACCATCGAGCAGACCGGGGGCTCGGGCATCGTCGTCCCCGGTCGTGGCTTCCTGCTCAACAACGAGCTGACCGACTTCTCCGCGACGCCGAGCGCCACCGACCCCAACAGCATCGAGGGCGGTAAGCGTCCGCGCAGCTCGATGGCGCCGACCATCGTGGTCAAGAACGGCAAACCGTTCCTGGCCGTCGGTTCACCGGGTGGCGCCACCATCATCACGACCGTGCTGCAGACGCTCATCAACCGGATCGATCTCGGAATGACGCTGCCCGAAGCGGTGGCCGCGCCTCGGGCCTCGCAGCGCAACAACGCCAAGACCTTCGCCGAACAGGCCTTCCTCGACGCCTACGGACCGGCCCTCACCGCGTACGGCCACACCCTGGTCCGCAGCGGCGACACCCTGACCGCCAACGACGAGATCGGCGCGGTGGCGGCGCTCGAATTCCGTCGCAACGGCCGGGTCCTCGCGGTCGCCGAGCCGCTCCGCCGGGGTGGAGGGGACGCCGGCGTGGTCAAGCCCCGCCGGCGCTGACCCCGTCTGCCCTGGCCCGGCCGGCCGGCACGTTCTCCGCACACAAGCGGGTCTCGGGGTCGTGCGTAGTCCGGTCAGACGGTGGCCGGCGAGGCGTCCTCCTCGGGCGCCGCCGGGCCGGTCGACCGGGGCTGGTGGGCCGCCTCGCGCTTCATCCGGCGCCGCTCGCGTCGACCTTCGACCAGGCTGTAGAGCACCGGCACCAGCAACAGGGTGAGCAGCGTCGAGGAGACCAGGCCGCCGATGACCACCACGGCCAGCGGCTTCGAGATGAACGCTCCGCCACCGGTCAGGCCGAGCCCCATCGGGATCAGCGCGAAGATGGTCGCGGTGGCGGTCATGATGATCGGTCGCAACCGCAGCCGGGCCCCGTGGGTGACGGCGTGCCGGACGTCCTCGCCCTTGGCCCGTTCCTTGTTGATCAGGTCGATCAGCACGATGGCGTTCGTCACCACGATGCCGATCAGCATCAGTAGCCCGACCATCGCCGGAACCCCGAGCGGCGTGCCGGTGATCAGCAGCCCGGCGATCGCCCCGGTCGCCGCGAACGGGATCGAGGTGAGCAGGATCAGCGGCTGGATCAGGCTGCGGAAGGTCGCCACCATGATCATGAACACGATGACGATGGCCAGGGCCATGGCCAGCCCGAGCTGGCGGAACGCCTGGGCCTGATCCTCGCTCGCGCCGCCGGTGTCGATCGTGACCCCGGCCGGTAGCTGCAGCGCATCGATCCTGGTCTGCACGCTGGTGGTCAACGCACCGAGGTTGTCGGTGTCCGGCGTAGCGGTCAGCGTCACCGCGCGGGTGCCGTCGATCTGGGTCACCGTGCTCGGCGCCAGACGCTGCTTGACCGTGGCGATGTCACGGACCCGGATCGGCCTGGCCCGGACGTCGGCGATGTCGCCCTGCTCGTCGGCGAGGTGGGACTGGTCGTCGCCGAGCTCCCTCTGCGCCTGCGACAGATCCTTCTGCTCGTTGGTCAGCGTCTCGGTCTCATTCGAGAACTGATCGGACCGAGCCTGCTGAGCGGCCGACTTGTCCGCCTGCTCGAGCGCGCCGTCGAGTTGCCCTTCGAGCGCGTCGACCTGCGCGTCGCTCTGCTTCACACCCGCCCGCAGCTGGGCGACCTGCTGCTGCCAGGCCTGCTGGCGCTGGATTTGTTGAAGCTGTTCGACGGTCAGCGGGATCTGCGGCTGAGACGGATCGGGTGGAGTCGGCGCGGGCGGCGGGTTGCGCAGTGCCTTCGACAGCTGGCGCCTCGTGCTGGAGACCGCGTCACGCGCATCGGCCAGGCTCTCGCGTAGCTCGCCGCGCTGCTCGGCGGCGGCAGCGAGTGCCTCCTCCTGTTGCTCTTCGCCAGCGGCCTGCTGCCGGTCGCCCAGGTTTTCCTGGCGGTCACCCAGGGCGTCACCGGCGTCGGTCAGCCGGTCGCCCGCGGCCTTGAGCTTGTCGCCCTTGCGTTCCAGCCTGGCGGTCGCGCGATCGACGGCCTGCTGCTGCTGCAGCTGGCTGACCGGAAGTTCGAGGGCGCCGATCCTCTTGGGGCTGGCGCCGCCGGCGTCCTGCGGGCGGATCTTGATGTCGCGGCTGTCGCCCTCGAGCTCGACGCTGCCGATCGTGGTCCCGCTGAGCGCGTCGGCGATGGTCTGGCCGACCTCACCCTGGGTGAAGCCGAGCGCGGCGGCCTTGCGCTGATCGAGCCGGATCTCCAGCAGCGGTCGGCGGTCGGAGAGATCGGTGGTCACTTCGGTGAGATCAGGCGTCGACCTGAGGACGTTCTCGACCAGGGCCGCACCGTCCTCGAGCGACTTCTGGTCGTCGCCGGTGACGGTGTAGCTGACGTCGGTGTTGGTCCCGGTGTTGATCGAGCCGAGTTTGACCTCGCCGGCGCCGGTCAGTTCGGCGAACTGCGCCTGCAGGGCGGGGAACGAGGTGTCGTACGCGTCCTCGTTGACCAGGCTGACGAAGTAGGAGGCCCGGTTGCTGCCGCCCTGGCCGATGGTGGTCAGGTACTCCTTGACCCCCGCATCGGCCGAAAGGATCGCCTCGACCTTCTCGGCCGCTTCGCCGGTCGTGCTCAGGCGGGTCCCGACGGGGAGTTCCTGGTCGATCTGCAGCGTCGTCTTGTCGGCGAACGAGTCGAGGAAGTTGGTCTTCAGCAGGGTGGTCGACGCCACCGTCCCGCCGAAGATCAGCGCAGCGATGACGAGGGTGATGACCGGCCGTCGTAGCGCAGCGTTGAGCACCGGGAGGTAGCCCCGCTGCAGCCGGGTGACCTTCTCCTCTTCCGCCGCGATGGCGGCCGGGGCGGCGGCCGGGCTGACCGGGCCGGCTGCGGCTGCCGCTGTCGCCTGCTTCCTGCGGTTGTTGAGGAACCAGTACGCGAGCACCGGGACGATGGTCATCGAGACGAGCAACGAGGCACCGAGCGCGATCGCCACGGTCAGCGAGAACGGCCGGAACAGCTCGCCGGTGATCCCGGAGACGACAGCCACCGGGAGGAAGACGGCGACGGTGGTCAGCGTCGAGGCGGTGACCGCGGTGGCCACCTCCCGGACCGAGGTCAGGATGTCACCGGGAGTCAGCGCTCCGGGTCCGACCGCGTGTCGTTTGATGTTCTCGACCACCACGATCGAGTCGTCGACCACACGGCCGACGGCCACGGTCATGGCGGCGAGGGTGAAGATGTTGAGCGAGAAGTCGGCGACCTGCAGACCGATCACCGCGATCAGCAGCGACAACGGGATCGAGATCGCGGTGATGATGGTCGAACGCACCGACAGCAGGAAGACCAGGATGATCAGCACGGCGAAGGCGAGGCCGAGTCCACCCTCGACGGTGAGGTCGTGGATCGACTGCTCGATCGACGGCGCCTGGTCGAAGACCACCTGCACCGAGGCATGGTCGCCGAGCGCGGTGATCAGACCGGGGATCTTGTCGCGGATGGTGTGCGACAGCTCGACCGAATCGGCGTCGGATTCCTTGAGGATGGTGACGCTGAGCGCGGGACGACCGTCGGAGCGGGCGATCGTGGTGGCATCGACCCCGCGGACCGCCACGTCGGCGATGGAGGAGAGCCGGACGGGTCCGTCGGCCGCCGGGACCGACCAGCGGGCGATCTGACGAGCGCTCGTGGGCGTCTGCCCGACCTGGATCGCGAGCTCGGTACTGCCGGCGTAGCTGTTCCCGGCCGGCACCACGGTCGCCTGGGCCCGTAACGCCTGCGTCACCGCGGCCGCGGTCAGGTCGTACGTGCGCAGCCGGTCAGGGCGCAGCGTGATCAGCAGCTCGGTCGTGTTCTGCCCGCCGACCTGCACCTGGCGTACGCCGTCGATCCCGGACAGTTCGGGGACCAGTTGTTCGTCGGCCTGCTGGGCGAGCCGGTGGAGATCGGCATCGGAGGCGACGCCGAGCACGAGCACGGGGATGTCGTCGGTGCTTCCGGCCAGCACCTGGTAGTCGACCGCTTCGGGGAGTCGTGCGCCATCGGCCGCCGTACGGATGTCGGCGACCACGTCGTCGTTGTCGAGTCCGTACTCCCATTCCACCGTGAGCGACGCCAGGCCGTTGGTCGACGAGGCGCTCACGCGGGTCACGCCGGTGATCCCGCCGATGCCCTGGCTCAGCGGTTTCGACACCTCTTTGGCCACGATCTCGGGCGACGCGCCGGGGTACGTGGCGGTCAGCACCGCGGTGGGCACCTGGGTGGACGGCAGCAACTCCTGGCGGAGCGAGAAGGCGGCGACCACCCCGAAGACGACGATGGCGACCGTGACCATCCCCACGATCAGCCGGTTGGCCAAGCTGAGCCTGGTCAGCGTCGTCATGGTTGTCTACCTCTCTGCGCACACCGGATGCGTCAGAAAGTTATCCCGATCCACCGACAGAGAACCAAAGCACGCTGTGAAGCCTCACAGCTTCAGCACCGATCCGCCTCAGCCGGAGATCAGCCGCCGAAGTCCGCGGCGGCCTTCTCGGCCTGGGCCAGCCATTCGCGATAGGTCGCCGCCGAAGCACGGGCGTCGTCCGCGGCCCGCTGATCGCCGCGGGCCAGCGCCTTCTCGGCCTTCTGTTCCTGGGTGGCGATCTGGGCCTGCAGCTTGGCCGCGGTCTCCTGGGCGCGAGCCCTCGCCTCGGGGTTGTCGCGCTTCCAGCGATCTTCCTCGGCCTGCCGGATCGCCGACTCGATCGCGCTCAGTCGGCCCTCGATCGGACGGATGGAATCGCGCGGCACCTTGCCGATCGCACTCCAACGCTCGAGCAGGTCGCGGTACGCGGCCTTGGCCGCGGCCAGATCGGTGATGGGCAGCAGGGCCTCACCTTCGACCAGGAGCTTCTCCTTGGCCTCCGCGTTCGCCCCGAACTCGGCGTCCTGCACGCTCATCACGTCCTGCTTGGCCGCGAAGAAGGTGTCCTGGGCGCTCCGGAAGCGCTTCCACAGGTCGTCGTCGACACCGCGCGGCGCCGGTCCGGCCTGCTTCCAGCGGGTCATCAGGTCGCGGTAGGCGCCGGTGGTCGGACCCCAGTCGGTCGAGGTGGCGAGTTCCTCGGCCTCGATGGCCAGCTTCTCCTTGATGGCCCGGGCCGACTCGCGCTGCTCGTTCTGCACGGCGAACTGCGCCTTGCGGCGACGGGTGTAGGTGGTCCGGGCGCTGGAGAAGCGATGCCACAGCTCGTCGTCGGTCGCCCGGTCGAGCCGGGGGAGTGCCTTCCACTGGTCGAGCAGGGTCCG
This sequence comes from uncultured Actinomycetota bacterium, assembly GCA_963815905.1. Lineage (GTDB taxonomy): Bacteria > Actinomycetota > Actinomycetes > Propionibacteriales > Propionibacteriaceae > Microlunatus. The sequence goes on from CAWFIO010000013.1 coordinate 319,221, forward strand.
GAACCGGTTGACCCCGCCCCGCCAGTCGTTACCGGCCGCGAGCTTCTCGGCCTCGACGACGAATGCTTCCTTGGCCGCTTTGGTCTGCTCGGACTGCTTGGCGCGCTCGGCCTTGCGGGCGGACCGCTGGGCAGCGATGACCGGTCCGAGTGCGGCGAGACGGGCCTCGAGCCCGATCAGGTCACCGACCGCATGGGCCTCGGTGACCACGGCGCTGACCGTCTTGACCGAGCCGTGCGCGTCGTCCGGGGACAGCGCGCCGGCGGAGATCCGGCGTTCGAGCAGCGAGACCTCGAGCTCGAGCGCCTCGTATCGGCGGGTGAAGAAGGCCAGGGCCTCCTCGGCGCTCACGTCGGGAACCTGCCCGACCGCGCGCTCACCATCCGCGGTTCGCACGTACACCGTGCCGTCTTCGCTGACGCGACCGAAGGAAGCCGGTCCTGAAACCGAGTCGTCGATCGCCTGTTCCGTGCCCTCGGTCATAGGGTCCATCCTGCCCGATAGGCTCGCCGGAATGTTCATTGCCTCTTTTCCCGCCGGTCCGTGGCAGACCAACTGTTACCTGGTGGCCACGTCCAGGGGTGCGGAGTGCGTGGTCATCGACCCGGGAATGGACGCCCTCGACTCGATCGCCGAGCTGACCCGCGAGCACCGGTTGAAGCCGGTGGCGGTGCTGTTGACCCACGGGCATCTGGATCACATGTTCTCGGTCGCTCCGTTGTGTCGCTCGGAGGCGTCGGCCTGCTGGGTGCACAGCGACGACCGAGCCCTGCTCAGCGACCCCTTGCGGGCGATGAGCGCCGACACGCGGCAACTGCTGGCCCAGCTGGGTGGCGGCGGATTCACCGAGCCGGATGACGTCCGTGAGCTCGCCGACGGCAGCCGCATCGAGGTGGCCGGCCTCGACTTCGGCGCGCTGCACGCCCCGGGTCACACGCCCGGGTCGGTGATGTTCAACACCGCGTACGCGTCGCAGCCGCCCGGCGACATCGACGCGTTGGTGTTCTCCGGCGACGTGCTCTTCGCCGGCTCGATCGGACGAACTGATTTGCCAGGCGGAAACCACGCGGACATGCTGGAGAGTCTGCGGTCGAAGGTGCTGACGCTGCCCGACACGGCGGCGGTCCTGCCCGGCCACGGTCCGCAGACGACGATGGCCCGCGAGCGGGCCGCCAATCCCTACCTGCAGGAGCTGATGTGAGCCGGCCACGACCGCTCTCGGGCTTTCCGGAGTACACCCCCGATCAGCGGATCGTCGAGCAACATGTCCTCGACGTCCTGCGTCAGACCTTCGAGCTGCACGGCTTCTCCTCGATCGAGACCCGCGCGGTCGAGCCGCTCGACCGCCTGGCCAAGCAGGGCGAGATCGACAAAGAGGTGTACGCGGTGCAGCGGCTGCACGCCGAGCCCGACGCGCGGGCCGAGCTGGGACTGCACTTCGACCTGACCGTGCCGTTCGCCCGCTACGTGCTCGAGAACGCCCACCGTCTCGCCTTCCCGTTCCGCCGCTACCAGATCCAGAAGGTGTGGCGCGGCGAGCGGCCGCAGGAGGGCCGCTACCGCGAGTTCACCCAGGCCGACGTGGACATCGTCGACGCCAACACGCTCGCCGCGCACCACGACGTCGAGCTGCCGTTGGTCACGCTGGCCGCGCTCGAGCGGCTGCACACCGAGCTCGGACTACCCCCGGTACTGATGCGGGTCAACAACCGCAAGCTGTCCGAGGGCTTTTACCGCGGGCTCGACATCGAGGCGCCGGCGGCGGTGCTGCGCCAGGTCGACAAACTGGACAAGATCGGTCCTGACCGGGTGACCCAGCTGCTGGTCGATGACGTCCAGCTGACCCGCGCCCAGGCCGACGCCTGTGTCGCGTTGGCCACGATCTCGGCGCCGGACATCTCCTTCGTCGACCGGGTCCGCGGACTCGGCGTACGCCACGACCTGCTCGACGAGGGCCTCGACCTGCTTGCCGACGTGGTCTCCACCGCCGCCCGCTACGTTCCCGGGCGCCTGGTCGCCGATCTGAAGATCGCCCGCGGCCTCGACTACTACACCGGGACGGTCTACGAGACCGAGCTCGTCGGCTACGCGGGCTGGGGCTCGATCTCCTCCGGCGGTCGTTACGACGCGTTGGCCAGCGACGGCAGGACCACGTACCCCGGGGTCGGTCTGTCGATCGGCGTCACCCGGCTGCTGGCTCCGCTGCTCGCGGCGGGGAAGCTGGTCGCCAGTCGACCCGTACCGACCGTGGTGCTGGTCGCCGTCGACGCCGAGGAGACCCGGGCCGACTCGATCGCGGTCGCCGAGCAGCTCCGGGCGAACGGGATCAGCTGCGAGGTGGCGCCGAAGGCCGACAAGTTCGGCCGCCAGATCCGCTACGCCGACCGCCGCGGTATCCCGTACGTCTGGTTCCTCCGCGAGGACGGCCACCAGGTGAAGGACATCCGCAGCGGCGACCAGACCGAGGCCGACGCCGCCGAATGGCGACCGCCGGCCGACGACCTCCGGCCCCGCGTCCTGCCCGCCTGATCGGCTGCGGCCCGATTCTGGGCTCGGCCGGCTGCAGGTTTCCCATGTGACATGGGAAACCTGCGGGTAGCACGCGAAACTTCGGATGCAACCCGCAGGTTTCCCATGCAACATGGGAAACCGGCAGCCCGCCGGAGGAGGAGGGGGGACCGCTCAGCTGAGGGCGCCCCGGATGGCCTTGTCGACCTTGTTCCAGGCGCGGACCCGACGCGAGGGCGGGGGAGCAGCCTTCTTGGGGGTCTTCTTCGCGCCCTTCGGTACGCCGCTGCCTGCCTTGGTCTGGGACTTGCGGACCTTGGTCAGCTCGGCGAGCGTGGTCTTGGCCTCGGCGCCGAGGTCGTCGATCGCGTGCTTCATCGCGTAGAGCTGCTCGGGGCTCAGACCCATCAGCGTCTCGACCGGGCCGGGCAGGTCGGTCGCGGCGAGCTTGGCGTCGAACGCCGCCCCGCGGTCGTTGCCCGCGTTGTAGACGTGGTCCAGGTGGTGCTCGCCGAGGAAGCCGGCGAAGCGGTCCCAGCGCTCGGCCTGGCCGCGGTTCATCGGCTCCCAGTCGCACTCCTCGTACAGCCGGACCGGGTCGGCGTCGGCGGCGACGTCACCGATCTGCTTGTGCGGGATCTGGTGGTAGTCGCCGAGCTCGAGGGTGCGCGAGTCGTGGGCCAGCAGCAGCGCCGGCGTCCCGCCGAGCAGGGCGGCGATGTTGCCGTGGATCCGGGTGCCGAAGGAGAAGTCGTAGTGCGACAGGTGCTCGAACCAGGCTTTGGGATCGAGGAAGAAGCGGATCCGGTTCTCCCGGACGAGCGGATGGTCGAGGCTCACCGGGACCCCGGTGCTGCGCATCGCGCTGTTCGCCCCCATCGGGTAGGTCCCGTTGAGCAGCAGCTCCAGGCTCTGGATGTTCTGGCTCATGTAGACCAGATTCGGGTAGTGCTCGGCCACGTACTGCGAGATGGGGCCCATCGCCTTGACGTAGGGCGACACGTTGAAGGCGATCGGCGACGCGTGGGTGAGCGCGTCGACCTTCTTGTGCACCGCGAAGTCCGGCCCGTACATGAACATCGACGGGCAGCCGATGACCTTGACGTGCTCGTCGCCGAAGCCGAGATCGGCGAGGAACTTCGCGGTGAACTCGCCGCGTACGCCGATCGAGGGTGAGCGGTCGAGTACGGCCCGGACGAACCGGGTGGTCGCGGCGGCGACCCACTCGTGGTCCTTGTAGTCGCCTTCGATGCTGGCCTGGGCACCGACGCCGACCACCGTGACCGGGACGGTCAGCTGCTCGACGGTCGCGGCCAGCGCCTCGAGTGCGGTGTAGCCGGGACGGAAGGCGTTGGCCAGCGGGATCACGACGTGGTCGTAGGTCTCGTTGATCTTCTCCGGCGGGGTCTTGTGCAGCCCCGAGGTCGTGAGCTCGGCGTCCCCGGTCGAGAGAAGCCGGTAGACCGCTTGGCTGAACACCAGGTTGCCGGTGTTGTTGCCGATCAGGTTCTTCTCGTACGTGGTCTCGGCGTCAGCGACGACGAACGGGGCCTTGTGGGCGCGGATGAGGATGCGGGCCATGCAGGAACCCTAGTGGTTCCGCACCCCGACGTCGCTCAGGCGATGGCCTGACCGAACCGCGCGCCGGGTCCCGGGACACCGGCCCGGCCCGGCTGCCAGCGGTGGGTGAGCTCGCTGTGGCCGTCGGTGCCGTACACCGATCCGCCGCCGGTGGCCGGGTCGCCGATGGCCAGGGTCTTCCCGCGCTGGCCGTAGAGCGTGGTCAGCACCGCCCCGAACCGGCTGTCGGCTCGCCTCGAACCGGCGCCGGCCAGATCCTGGGTGACCGGTGCGAAGTTCTCCGCCACGAAGGGCGGGAACGCGTCGAGCCGGTCGAAGACCGAGAGGTTGTGCACCGCACCGGTGTCGCGGAGGCCAGTTAGGTCCTCCCCGGGCACGCCGACGCTGAGGTTCGACATGTCGGTGAAGGCCAGGGCCGCCCCGAACTCGTCACCGGCCTCGTTGCTGTCCTCCACGCGAGCCGTGTCCTGGTGGAAGGTCAGGATGTGTTTGAGGGTGTGGCTCTTCTCGATCAGCGTCGACACCGATCCGGCATCGGCGGTGGCGCCGACGTCCTCGCCGGGGGCGCCGATCGCCAGCTTGCGGATGTTGTTGCCGCTCTGGATGCTCAGAGCGACGCTGGCCCCGAAGCGATCTCCGGCTTCAGCCCGGCCGGCGATCCCGGCCGAATCCTGACTGTAGAGCCGGGCCCCGTCGAGCTTCTCGCGGACGATCGTCACCGACCCGGCGCCGTCGCGACCCGACACCGTGTCGCCCGGCGCGCCGATGATCATCGCTTGCTGCCGATCGGTGCTGCGACCCGACCGGGTCCCCAGGTCGAGTCGCCCGACGACCAGCGCGCTGCCGAACGCATCGCCGGCCTGGGCCGATCCGGGGATCCGGACCGTGGACCCGGGCAGCTTCTTGCCCTGTCGGAGCTCGCCCACCGACCGTGGCGCGGTCGCCACCCGGAGCACGTTGACGGCCCCCGCGTCGCGGATCCGGCCGACGTCCTCGCCGGGGGCGCCGAAGGCCAGCCGTTGCGTCCGGTCGGCCAGCGGCCCGCTGATCGCTGCGGTGAAGCCGAAGCGGTCCCCGGCCTCGACCGTCCCGCCGGCCTGCGACTGGTCGGCGCTCCAGCCGACGAACCGGATCGGACGAGCCTCGGGATCGCGGGCGTACGCGCCGTAGTGCACAGCGCCCGCGTCCGCCCGTCCGGCGACGTCCTCACCGGGCGAGCCGACGGCCAGACCCGCACACTGGCCGTTCAGCCCGACCCGGTTCAGGGCGACCGACCACCCGAAGTGGTCGCCCGCTTCGGGGGTGGCTCCGAAGTCGGACTGGGTGAGTACGCGGCGGAGTCCGTCCTCACCGATCCGGGTCGGGCCGCCACCGAAGAGCACGGTGACGGTGCCGGCCTCGGCCTGACCGCCGACCGTCGCGTACGGATCGCCGACGACCAGGTCGTCGTAGCTGTCGCCGTTCAGATCCCGGCTGCTCGCGGTCAGGTCACATCCGTGGACTTCGGCCTGGGCCTCCGGCGACGCCGCCGGGACCAGGGCCACTCCGGCGAGCAGGGCGGTCAGCGAACCGATCAGACGGCGACGCATGTCAGGCCACCGACCGACCGAAACGCACACCGATACCGGGAATGCCACCCGTGCCGGGTTTCCACGACCGCGGCGCGGTCGCGCTGTCGCTGGAGACGACGTAGACCGATCCCCCGTCCTGACCGCTGGTGATCGCGAACACCGACTCGCCGTAACCGCCGGCCGGCGGCGTCCGGTACATCACGTCGGTCGCGGGCAGACCGGCCACCCGCGAGCCGAACCTGCTGTGGGCCTTGATGGTCCCCGGGGTGCCGGGGGAGTCCTCGTTGAGGGTCGGCGAGGGGAAGGACAGCTTCGAGGTGCCGACCCGGACGATCTGGACGATGCCCGCGTCGACCACCGAACCGAGGTTCTCCCCGGGTACGCCGACGGCCAGGGTGCGGTCGTCGCGGTAGGCGACCGCCGCCCCGAACTGGTCGCCGCTCTCGGCGGTGTCGGCCCAGCCCCTGGTCGACTGGCTGAGCAGGGTGGCCGGCAGCACCTTGTTGGTCGCACTCGCCCGCTTGAGCACGGTCACGGTCCCGGCGTCCTTGGCTCTGCCGAGGTCCTCACCCGGAGACCCGATGGCCAGTTGGTGGGAGGTGGGCAGCGGCGGGACGGAGTTCCCGGCCAGACTGGCTCCGAAGTGGTCGCCCGCCTCGGCGGTGCCCGGGACGCCCGAGGTGTTCTGGGTGATCAGCCGCGGCTTGGCGAAGCGGCTCAGCACGGTCACCGAGCCGGCCCCCTTGTGACCCTTGACCACGTCTCCGGGCGCGCCGACGTAGAGATTCCAGTCGTCGTCCTCGATGCTCGGCAGGTAGTGGAAGAAGCCGATCGTCTCGCCGAACCGGTCCCCGGCCTGGAAGGCTCCGGGAACCCCGCCCGCGCCCTGACGCTGCTGCCGTGCCGGAGTCTGGCCGCGCGACGTGTGGTTGATGACGCCGGCGTCATGGTTCTCACCCGGCGCGCCGAACGCGAGCACCACCTCGTACTCGTCGCGTCCGCCGACCGACGCCACGGCCGAACCGAACTCGTCGCCGTCCTCGACCGTCCCGCCCACATCGGACTGGTCGTAGGTGGCGAAGACATCACGCTGCTGCGCGTCGTCGCGCTGCGCGCCGTTGAAGGTGTACGTGTGCGCGACCCCGGCGTCGCGGTGGCCGTCGAGGTCCTCGCCCGGCGCGCCGATCATGATGCTGTAGCAGCCGTCCCTCTCGATCAGGTCGATCGCCGTCGCCCAGCCGAAATGGTCCCCGGCCTCCGGCGTCCCACCGAGATCGGCCTGGGTGAGCACCCGTCGGGACCCCTCGCCGATCCGACCGTCGGCGTCACCGAAGAGCACGGTGACCGTTCCCGCCTCGGGTTGGCCGCCCACGGTCGCCAACGGGTCGCCGACCACGGCGTCCTCGTACCCGTCTCCGTTCAGATCGCGGTACGGCCGGAGGTCGTAGCAGTTGATCACCTCGGCCGCCTGAGCCGACGGCATCGCGACGAGCGGGAGGGTCAGGGCGCCGAGGGCGATCCCGAGACCGAGGAACAAACGCGGGGTGGGCATGTGACGACTCCTGTGAGGCGGGTACCGGATGACTCGGACGCTGCCACCGGCGTCCACGGTTGGCCAGTTGACCCCTACACCCCGGATAGAGTGCGGCCGGAGGCCACCAGGAGGTATCGATGAGCGTTCCCGAGACCGCCGGGCACACCGTGCTGGCGACCGCGGACAGCGAGTCGTTCGCGTCGCTGCGTCGTCGGCCGACCTCGCGTGAAGAGCGCTACGCCATGGGTCGGCACCTGCGCGATGCCGTGCCGCGCAAGAGCCTGGGCCAGTGGAAGCCGCCGGCCGACCGGCCCGACCCGGTGCAACTGATCCTGGAGTCGCACGAAGGGCGGCTGGACTGGCTGATCCCCACCCGGGTGGGGCGGATGGTCGGCTCGCCGTACGGGTTCCTGCGGGGCACCGCGATCGTGATGGCCGCCGACGTCGCGTCGCTGCCCTCGACCGGGATCACCCCGGTGATCTGCGGGGACTCACATCTGGGCAATTTCGGGTTCTACGCCTCGCCCGAGGGTGAGTTGGTGATCGATCTGAACGACTTCGACGAGGCGCATCCGGGCGGCTGGGAGTGGGATCTGCGCCGGTTGGTCGCCAGCATCTGGGTGGCCGGCCGGGAGAACGGATCGACCGAGGATCAGTGCCACGACGCCGTCGTCGCCTGCGTGAGCTCCTACCGGGCCGAGGTGCGGTTCCTGGCGGAGCAGCCGTTGCTGATGCGCAGCTACAACCGACTCGACGTCGGCCGGCTGCACGAGACCGCGACCGAGAAGTCGCTGCGCGACGAGATCGAGCGGTCGGCGAAGCGGGCCCGGAGCCGGACCAGCGACCGCGCGCTCCCGCGGTTCACCGCCGAGCACGAGGGCCGGCGACACATCGTCGAGGAGCCACCGCTGACCACCCGGTTGTCACCGGGGGAGTACGAGGCCGCGGCCGAGGGACTCGACGCCTATCTGAACACCCTCGCGCCGCACTGGCGCCGGGCCATCGGTGGTTACACGCTGATCGACATGGCCCACAAGGTGGTCGGGGTGGGCAGTGTGGGGCTGCGGGCGTACGTGGCGCTGCTCGAAGGCAGCACCCCCGACGATGTGGTCTTCCTCCAGCTCAAGCAGGCGCGCCGCTCGGTTCTGGCCAAGTACGTCCACGGCGACTCCGCCTGGCACGCCCACCAGGGCCAACGGGTGGTCGAGTACCAGCAAGCGCTGCAGACGGTCAGCGATCCGCTACTCGGCTGGACCACGATCGAGGATCGGCAGTACTACGTGCGGCAGTTCCGCAACATGAAGGGCACCATCCCGCTCGACTCGATCGACGCGGCCGCGCTGACCGACTACGCCGGGATCGTGGGCCACCTGCTGGCCAAGGGCCACGCCCGGACCAGCGGGGCCTCGATGATCGCCGGGTACGTCGGCAGCTCCGACAAACTCGATCGGGCCTTCGCCGACTTCGCCCGCGCCTACGCCGACCAGACCGAGTCCGACCATGCCGCTCTGGTCGCCGCCGTCCGCCGCGGCGTCCTACCGGTCACCGACGGCGCCCTGGAGAAAGGGTCGGCCTTCCGGCCCTGACCTCCGGCGGAGGCAGCCCGCACCCCCGATGTCTCCCGTTCAGCGGCGGCGGCGGTTGCGGGCGGTGACGACGACGGCGCCGAGGATGCAGGCCACGCCGGCGACCATCCAGATCCGGCCGTTGAAGCGTGAGGTGAAGCTGCGCGAGGTACCGACGGCGGGGTCCTGACCGGTGCCGAGATCGGTGGGGGCCTGGTTGTCGGCGTTGATGACCCGGGTGCCGGAGCAGGTGTCGCTGACCAGCCGGGCCACCGGGCCGATGGCACCCTCGCTCGGATACTTCGCCTGGACGAGGTAGGTCTGCTGGACCTGAAGCTCGAGCGAGATGCTGCTGCCGGCCGGGGAGGCGACGATCTGCTCGGCGAAGGCGGCGCCCCTGAAGACGCGGTCGACCCGGAAGGTGTACTCCCGTTCGCGGCCGAACTTGGCCGACTGGTCGGCGACCAGCACCCCGGTGAAGATCACGTCCGCATACGTCCGGACGGATGGGTCCTGCGGATCGACCACACAGCTGGCGTACGCCGGGGCGGAGGTGGCCGGGACCAGCCAGAGCAGCGTGGAGAGCAGGGCCAGGACGATCGCGGCCGAGCGGCGGACCACGGTCATCGACGTCGGCCGGGTCGCCAGAGCCAGACCAGCCCGATCGCGCTGACTGCTCCGACGACGAGCAGACCGATCCCCGCGTACGCGAAACCGCGGCTGACCCGCTGGTCGGCGATCACCGTCTTCTCCTGGGCGTCCGACGGCCCGTCGATGGGGGACCGGGGCGGACCCAGCAGCCGAGGAGGCGTCGAGGTCGCGAGATTGCCGCTGCACGACGACGAACTTAGCCGGGTCACCGTCCGATCGCCGCTTCCTTCCAGACCCTCGAGCGCAAACACGATCCAGGTGGTCCCGACCTCGGGGGTGAAACCGCACGACGCCGAGTTGTCGCTGCTGGCCACCACCTGGTCGGAGAAGGCTTGGCCCTTGTAGACGGCGTCGACGTCGAACCGCAGCTCGACCCGTTCGTCGCTGCGGTGGCGCACCGGGGTGCTCGACGTCAGCTTGCCGCGGAAGATGACGTCGGATCGCTGCAGCTGCTCGTCCACCGACGACGGTCGGCAGCTGCAGGCGTACGCGGGCACTGCCCCGACGACGACGGCAAAGGCGCCGCACACGACGACGGCGAGCAGCAGACCCAGCCTCCGCATGGGGCCAGCGTATGTCGCGGTCCCGCCCTCGCTGCGGCCCCGGCCCCGCGGAACGGGGAGGCGGGCCCGGGGTGCGGGGTCATAAGATCGTCGGGTTGCCCGGTCACCGTTCGGCGGGGCGACTGATTCGAGGAAAGGAAGCACTCTCGTGATGCGCAGCCACGGCGCCGGCACCCTTCGGGCCGAGCATGCCGGAACCGACGTGACCCTGGCCGGCTGGGTGGCTCGCCGCCGAGACCACGGCGGGGTGGCGTTCGTCGATCTGCGCGATGCCTCCGGTGTGGTGCAGGTGGTGATCCGCGACGAGATGCTGGCCGAGTCGGGCGCGCACGATCTGCGCAACGAATACTGCATCACCGTGATCGGCGAGGTGTCGCTGCGACCGGCGGGCAACGCCAACGACGAGCTTCCGACCGGGGCCATCGAGGTGGTGGTCACCACGCTCGAGGTGCTGAGCGCGGCGGCCCCGCTGCCGTTCCAGATCGACGAGCGGGTCACCGTCGGCGAGGAAGCCCGCCTGAAGTACCGCTATCTCGATCTGCGCCGGCCCGCCCCGGCGGCGGCCATCCGACTCCGCAGCCAGGTCAGCAAGACGGCCCGAGATCTGCTCGGCGAGCGCGAGTTCGTCGAGATCGAGACGCCGACACTGACCCGCTCGACCCCGGAGGGGGCCCGCGACTTCCTGGTCCCGGCCCGGCTCAAGCCCGGCAGCTGGTACGCGCTGCCGCAGAGCCCGCAGCTGTTCAAGCAGCTGCTGATGGTGGCCGGCATGGAGCGGTACTACCAGATCGCCCGCTGTTACCGCGACGAGGATTTCCGCGCCGACCGGCAGCCCGAGTTCACCCAGCTCGACATCGAGATGAGCTTCGTCGACCAGGACGACATCATCGAGCTCACCGAGGCGCTGCTGACCCGGATCTGGGCGTTGATCGGGGTCACCCTCGACACACCGTTCGAGCGGATCACCTACCGCGACGCGATGGACCGCTACGGCAGCGACAAGCCGGATCTGCGCTTCGGTCAGGAACTGGTCGAGCTGACCGACTACTTCGCCGAGACGCCGTTCCGGGTGTTCAAGGCCGACTACGTCGGCGCCGTGGTGATGCCCGGGGGTGCGAGCCAGGCCCGTCGGGTGCTCGACGGCTGGCAGGAGTTCGCCAAGCAGCGCGGTCACCGCGGGCTGGCGTACGTGCTGGTCGGCGAGGACGGTGAGCTCGGCGGACCGGTGGCCAAGAACCTCTCGGAGAGCGAACGCGAAGGGCTCGTCGCCCAGGTCGGCGCCGCTCCCGGCGACTGCATCTTCTTCGCGGCCGGCGTGCGCGCCCAGGCCCAGGCCCTGCTGGGGGCCACCCGCCTGGAGATCGGCCGACGCGGCGGGCTGTTCGACGACTCGGCCGCGCCCAAGGACCGCCGATGGGCGTTCTGCTGGGTGGTCGACGCGCCCCTGTTCGAGCCGGCCGACAAGGCCGTCGCGGCCGGCGACGTCGCCGTCGGCTCCGGCGCCTGGACCGCCGTGCACCACGCCTTCACCTCACCGAAGCCGGAGTCGATCGACACCTTCGACACCGATCCCGGAGCGGCGCTGGCGTACGCGTACGACATCGTCTGCAACGGCAACGAGATCGGTGGCGGCTCGATCCGTATCCACCGACGCGACATTCAGGAGCGGGTGTTCGCGATGATGGGGCTGAGCCAGGAGGACGCCCGGACCAAGTTCGGCTTCCTGCTCGACGCCTTCGACTACGGACCGCCGCCGCACGGCGGCATCGCCTTCGGCTGGGACCGGATCTGCGCGCTGCTCTCGGGCAGCGACTCGATCCGCGACGTGATCGCGTTCCCGAAGTCGGGCGGCGGCATCGACCCGCTGACCGACGCCCCGGCGCCGATCACCCCCCAGCAGCGCAAGGAAGCCGGCGTCGACGTCCCGGTCCTCCCCGCCCGCTGAGTCGGGGCCTCGGGTGGAGGTTCTGACTTCACCCGCGGTCCGTCGCTGTCGTCACCGGGCCGGGTGGGTGGGTCTCCCTCCACGGCCCCGGTGTCCCCGCACCTCTCAGAGTTGGCAGGGCTTGTTGGACAGGCCCAGAGCGCTCGTGTCGGCGACGGTGTCGCAGCCGACGACGTTGTTGAGGTCGTTGTAGGCCAGGCGGACGGCGTATCCGGGGACCCGGCCGCTGATCGTGTTGGCGTAGACGGTGTTGTCACGTCCCCAGATGTCGAGCACCTGCCAGACCTGGATGCCGTCCTTGGGCGGGTTCGCGCCCCAATTGTGGGCGACGACCCAGTCGTTGCTCTGGATGCTGATCAGGGTCCCGCCCGACGTCATTCCGGTCCCGTCGATGATGTTGCCGCTGATCACGCCGCCGATCGCGCCTTCCTTGACGTCGATCGGCTCGGCCGCGGTGGCACTGATGGTGTTGTCGACGATCGCGTTGTCATCGCTCGCGTCGGGCCGGCAGGCAGTCAGCGCGCACCAGTTGGCGACGGAGGAACCGATGTAGACGCCCTCGCCGTACTTGGGCGTCGCGCGCCCGGTGTGCCGGATGGTGTTGTGCACCACGACGCTGGCGGTGGTGTCGACCTTGAGGTGCACGCCCTCGTCGCCGGTCTGCTCGACCAGCAGGTCGGCGAGCGCGATGGCCCGGCTGTTGAGCACCGAGACACCCTTCTGCGACTCCCGGACGGTGAAGCCGGCCAGCCGCAGGTGGACGGAGTCGTTGATCTGGATCCCACCGCTGGCGTGTACGCCAGCGCCTTGGATGATCGCCGAGCGCGGCCCGCAGATCCACACGGGCTGGTCAGCCGTGCCGCGGGCGCTGAGCTTGAGCGCCCAGGGGAGGGTGTAGGTCCCCGGCTGGAGCCGGATGACGGTTCCGGGTTGGGCGGTGTCGGCGGCGGCCTTGAGTTCCTGCCAGGTCGCTACGGTCACCGTGGCGGCGGGGCAGGCGTCGAAGCGGTACGCGGCGTACGACACCGGGGTCGGGCTTTGGTGGCCCGCGGCATCGGAGGCCGCCGAGGCGTTCCCGACCCGGTCGAAGGCCTTGATCGTGTAGCGCCACTGGCTCGCGTCGGCGAGTCCGACGTCGCGGAACGTCGTCGTGCCCGGACCGGTGGTGGCGACCAGCCGGGCGGCACCCGATCCGGTCTGACGGTAGATCCGGAAGCCGGCCAGATCCGCGGTCGCGGACTGCCGCCAGGTCAGTTCGGCGCCGGTCCGGATGGGCCGCGCCGCGAGGGAATCGGGACGATCGGGCGGGGTGATGTCGAGGATCCGGAACGCATCGAGGATCAGATTCCGACCGTGTGAGGCCGCGTTCTTCTTCCCGGTGCGGACGATCTTCAGCGTGTGCTCGCCGAGCGGCAGTCCGGACACCGCGTACACGGTCTTGCGGTACTGCGTCTCTTTGGCGTAGAGGTCGACCGTCTTCACCCGGCGACCGTCGAGGTAGACCCTGGCCGTGCCCGCGTACGCGTTGCGCCGGGCGATCCAGGAGACCCCGGTCGCGTCGAAGGTGATGCTGGCCGATCCGGGGACAGCCAGGGACGCGTACGCTCCGCCGCTCGCCGTGGGGGTCGTCGAGTCCGTCCACGGGCCCGTGAGCGTCACCGCCGCCGACCGCTCCTGGTGCAGACCGGGCTCGGCCACCGTTCTGGCCTCGGCGGTCGGCGCTGAGCCGAAGGCGGTCAGGACGAGCGCACCGGCCAGCAAGGGCAGGACCGTGCGGGACCGCCGGGTGGGCCGGGGTCGTCGAAGGGTGTGTGAGGGCAGCATGCGGCGATGTCCTTGAAGAGGAGCCCCGAGCGCGAGTGAGAAAACCCGACAACGTGGTGACAGAGCGTCGCCAAAACCGTTTGGCAGAGCCTAGATCAGCATGTGGAGATCTCCAACTCTCCGCGTGTCGCGCTGTGCTGGTACGCCGATCCCCCGGCCGATCTGGGGACAGGAGCGACCGGAGGGTCAGCCGTCGGCCGTTGTCGACGACGCGACCGAGAAGAGCGGCCCATCGGTCGAGCCCGGGTGCGTCGAGCGACACCGGCTGAGGCTTGGCGATGGGCCGGGGGGTCATCACCGGCCGACGACGCGAGGTCGGCCGGCGAGACGAACACGATCCGGTGGCCGCCGTGGCTCATCACCTTCCTTCGGTGACGGCGATGTGGAGCGACCCTACTTCCCCGGGAGAGGATGGCGCGGTGAGCGAGAACCTGTTCGGTGAGCCGGTCGGGGCGCCGCCGCCCGGTAGCGGCGGCAGCCTGGCCGACGCCGAGACTGGCCGGGCGCCCGTTGGCCGTACGGATGCGACCGCGCACGCTCGACGAGATCGTCGGCCAGCAGCACCTGCTGACCCCGGGCTCACCGTTGCGCCGGCTGGCCGCGGGCGAGCCGATGTCGGTGTTCCTGTGGGGCCCGCCCGGCGTCGGCAAGACCACCATCGCCGCCGTCGTCTCGCGGCAGAACGACGCCAAGTTCGTCGAGGTGTCCGCGGTGACCGCCGGGGTTCGTGAGGTGCGAGCCGTGCTCGACCAGGCCCGCCGGGATCTGCGCGCCGACCGGCACACCGTCCTGTTCGTCGACGAGGTGCACCGGTTCTCCAAGACCCAGCAGGACGTGTTGCTGCCCGCGGTGGAGAACAGACTGGTCACCCTGATCGCCGCGACCACCGAGAACCCGAGCTTCTCGGTCATCTCGCCGCTGCTCTCCCGGTCGCTGCTGCTCACCCTGCGACCGCTGACCGACGAGGACATCTCCGGGCTGCTCGATCGGGCGCTGGTCGACGATCGCGGCCTGGCCGGCACCTGCAGCCTCGATGACGACGCCCGGTCGATGATCCTGCGGCTCGCTGGTGGTGACGCCCGCCGGGCGCTGACCTATCTGGAGGAGTCGGCGGCCGGCGCCAAGGCCCGCGCGCCACTCGCGCGCTCCCTCCCTATCACCGCCGACATCGTCGAGCAGGCGGTGGACAAGGCCGCCCTCCGCTACGACCGTGACGGCGATCAGCACTACGACGTGATCAGCGCCTTCATCAAGTCGATCCGCGGCTCCGACGTGCAGGCGGCCCTGCACTACCTGGCCCGGATGATCGCCGCCGGGGAGGATCCGCGTTTCATCGCCCGGCGGCTGGTGGTGCTGGCCTCGGAGGACATCGGTATGGCCGATCCGACCGCGTTGACCACGGCGGTCGCGGCCGCCGATGCGGTCGCCTTCATCGGCATGCCGGAGGGCCGGATCAACCTGGCCCAGGCGGTGATCGCGCTGGCCCTGGCACCCAAGTCGAACGCGGTGATCACGGCGATCGACGCAGCGCTGGCTGATGTCCACGCCGGTCGGATCGGACTCGTGCCCCCCCATCTGCGTGATGCGCACTACGCGGGGGCCAAGAACCTCGGTCACGGCCAGGGCTATCAGTACGCGCACGACCACCCGCACGGGATCGCCGCCCAGCAGTACCTGCCCGACGAACTGACCGGGGCGACCTACTTCGAGCCCACCGATCACGGCGCCGAGGCCGCCTTGGGGAAACGGCTAAGACGAGTCAACGAGTTGCTGAATCGGCCTGACTGAGCCCGGTTCTTCGCCTAGCGTTCCGCCATGGGGTGGTGGACCGAACGTGCGTTACCGCGGCTGATCAACCGGCTTCTCGACGGCGAGGAGATGGATCCGCGGCGCGCCGAGGTCTGTCGCGGCCTGTCGGGCCGGGTGCTGGAGATCGGCTTCGGCTCGGGGCTCAACGTGCCGCACTATCCGGCCGCGGTCGATTCCGTGCTCGCGGTCGAACCGTCGGACGTGGCTTGGCGGCTGGCTCAGCCGCGACGCGAGGCCAGCTCGGCGACGATCACCCGGGCCGGTCTCGACGGTCAGCGACTCGACGCCGCCGACCACTCGGTCGACGCCGCGTTGTCGACCTTCACCCTGTGCACCATTCCCGATCTGTCGACGGCGTTGGCCGAGGTCCGACGGGTGCTCCGTCCGGGCGGTGCCTTGCACTTCCTCGAGCATGGCCGGGCGCCCGACCCGCGCGTACGCGCCTGGCAACGCCGACTCAATCCCCTGCAGGCGCGGTGCGGCGGTGGTTGCCGACTCGATCGAGCGATCGACGAGGCATTGACCGCGGCGGGCTTCCGCCTCAACGACCTGTGGACGGGATACGGACCGACGCGACCGCGCGCGATGGCGTACCTCTACGCAGGTCGCGCCCTGCGCTGACCACAGATCAGACGATCCGCCAGTAGCCGACGAAGCTGACGGCCGCCTTGTTCACCCCGCGCTCGGTGACCAGCCACCGGCGCAGGGTCGTCGGGATCGCGCGCTCGCCGACCAGGTACGCCCAGACGTCGGGGCCGGGCGGGGTCCAGGCCATCACGGTGTCGATGGCCAGCGTGCCGGGGCGCTGACCGGGCGCCCGGGTCAGCCAGTGCACGGTGACCGCTTCGGGTCCGGCGAGCTCGCGCCGGTCGCCCGGGTCGGCCAGCTCGATGAACGCGTCGCCGTGGGCGTCGCGCGGGAGATCGCGCAGGATGCCGGCCACCGCGGGCAACCCGGTCTCGTCGGTGACCAGCAGTTGGTGGACGCCGGGATCGAAGGCGAGCTCGTAGCCGCAGCCCTGGTCGAGCAGCGCAACCCGGTCTCCGGGCCGGGTCCGCCGGGCCCAACGCCCGGCCACGCCGTCGTCGCCGTGCAGCACGAGGTCGATGTCCAGCTCGAGCGGGTCGGTCCGCAGTTCACGCACCGTGTAGCTGCGCAACTGCGGTCGCTGCGTGGACGGCAACCGGAGGAAGTCGAGGTGGGCGATGCAGTCCATTCCGTCGGGGAGGTCGAAGCCGGTCCGATCCGCACCCTGAGGCAGGAACAGGCGGAACCACTGGTCGAAGCCGTGACGCGGCCAGGTGGCCAGTTGCGGTCCGCCGACCGTGACCCGGAGGAAATGGGGCCCGATCTGCTCGGTCCGACGCACCTCGACCAGGGCGAAGGCGTCGAACCGTCGGGTGTCCCTGAACGCCACGTCGCCTCCTCGCCATGTCCGCCGACGGGGATCGAAGCCGGTCGAGCCCGCTCAACCTACCGGCCGGGGAAGCGGGGTCCTCGCGCCAACCGGATCGGTCCCTTGGCATCCGACAGCCTGACCCGTTCGCCTTTCTGCTGGATCTCCAGGACACCACGGTCGGCGAGCACGCCGGCGACCGCGCGGGCCTGGTCCATCAGGTTGCGCCAGTCCTCGCCGCCGACGGTGCGGGCCGCATCGCTCGGACAGATCGTCTTGTCCGGGTCGCGATGCCACAGCAGAGCGCGCATGGTGGCGGCCAACCGCTCCGCCCGGCCCGGTTCGCTGGCGGTCTCCCACCACGGTTCGCCGCGCTCGCCGAGCGCGATCTTGGCGTCCTGGACCCGGGCCCGGGCGCCCGCCACCGCCTCGGCGTCGCCCCGGTCGGTGTGGACCGCGCGGCGCGCGGCCATCAGTTCCTTGACCAGCTCCGCCCGGAGCGCTTCGGGGATCGTCGGGTCGGTGGTCCGCCACTTCCGGCCGTCGATGACGAGGTGGTGACCGTCGGGGGTGCGCTCGGGTTGGGCGTCGGTGGGGCTCATCGGACTTCGCAGCCTAGCCACGCCGCCGCGCCATCCACCACCACCCGCGTACGCCGTCGAACTGCCCCGTCCGGGAGCGAAAGTGACCGCGGAACGGGGGTGTCGGCGGGGTAGGGTCAGGGGCGGTTCTGTACCCCCGAAGACATTAGTGAGGATCAACGATGACAGCAGGAGCAATCGCCGGCCTGATCGCCGCCATCGCGTTCGTCGCTCTGGTAGCGCTCACCGCCGTGCCGCTGCTCAAGCTCGGCCGGGTGCTGGAAGAGGTCCGGCTGGCCGTGCGGGACATCGGCCACGAGTCGGTGCCGATCCTGACCGAGCTGCGCGGCACCGTACGCGCCACGAACGACGAGCTGGGCAAGCTCAGCCTGGTCACCGATGACGTGGCCAAGGTCAGCGCTCACGCGACGGTCGTCGCCGAGAACGCCGCTCAGATGACCAGCCTGTTCGCCGCCACCCTGGGTGGCCCGCTGGTCAAGACCGCGGCCCTCAGCTACGGCGTACGCAACGCCCTCCGCGGCGGCAAGCGCACGAAGCGGGGCAAGTGATGATCCGGCGTCTGTTCTGGTTCGCCATCGGCGCCGGCGTGGCCCTCTACGCCTACCGCAAGATCCGCGCCTCGCTGAGCAAGGCGAGCCCGGAGGCCCTGGCCCACCGGGCCGTCGACACCGCCGGCAGCTTGGGCGAGCGGGCCCAGGACTTCGCCGCCCGGGTCAGAACTGGGATGGCCGAGCGCGAAGCCGAGATCCGCGAGACCTACGGCATCGCCGACTGACGCGTACGACCCCCACCCGCTCAGCTAGGAACGATCCATCAGCTAGGACATCATCATGAAAACCGCCGAGATCCGGCGCCGCTTCCTCGAGTTCTTCGCCCGCCGTGGCCACGAGGTGGTGCCGTCCGCGCCCCTGCTCTACAACGACCCGACCCTGCTCTTCGTCAACGCCGGGATGGTGCCGTTCAAGCCCTACTTCACCGGCGC
This sequence comes from uncultured Actinomycetota bacterium, assembly GCA_963815905.1. GTDB lineage: Bacteria > Actinomycetota > Actinomycetes > Propionibacteriales > Propionibacteriaceae > Microlunatus. The sequence continues at coordinate 337,752 of CAWFIO010000013.1, forward strand.
GGAGACCCCGCAGTGGAACCGTGCGACCAGCGTGCAGAAGTGCGTCCGGACCCTCGACATCGAAGAGGTCGGCAAGACCACCCGGCACGGCACGTTCTTCCAGATGAACGGCAACTTCTCGTTCGGTGACTACTTCAAGGCCGAGGCGATCCGTTTCGCCTGGGACCTGGTCACCGGTAGCCAGGACGACGGCGGTTACGGCTTCGATCCCCACCGGGTCTGGGTCACCGTGCTGCACTCCGACGACGAGGCGGCCGGGCTGTGGGAGAGCATCGCCGGGTTGCCCAAGGAGCGGATCCAGCGCCGTGGGTTGCTCGACAACTACTGGCACATGGGGATCCCGGGTCCCGGCGGCCCGTGCAGCGAGATCTACATCGACCGCGGCTCCGAGTTCGGACCCGACGGTGGCCCGATCGTCGACGAGGACCGGTTCCTGGAGATCTGGAACCTGGTCTTCATGCAGGAGGAGCTGTCGCAGGTCCGCCGCAAGGACGACTTCGACATCGTCCGCCCGCTGCCGCGCAAGAACATCGACACCGGCATGGGGCTCGAGCGCGTCGCCTATCTGCTGCAGGGGGTCGACAACCTCTACGAGATCGACCAGGTGTTCCCGGTCATCGAGCGGGCGTCGGCGCTGGCCGGTAGGCCCTACGGTCGCGATCACGGCGACGACGTCCGACTCCGGGTGGTGGCGGATCACATCCGTTCCAGCCTGATGCTGATCACCGACGGTGTCACCCCGGGCAACGAGGCGCGCGGCTACGTGCTGCGCCGGCTGCTGCGGCGTACGGTCCGCTCGATGCGACTGCTCGGCGTCGCCGATCCGGTGCTCCCCGAGCTGCTGCCGGTGAGCCGGGACCTGATGAGCGAGTCCTACCCGGAGATCGACGTCAACTGGGACCGGATCAGCCAGATCGCGTACGCGGAGGAGGAGGCGTTTAGACGCACCCTGACCACCGGCACGCAGATCTTCGACCTGGCCGTCTCCGACGCCAAGACCGCGGGCGCGACCACGCTGACCGGCGACCGGGCGTTCCAGCTGCACGACACGTACGGCTTCCCGATCGATCTGACGCTGGAGATGGCGTCGGAGCAGGGGCTGGCCGTCGACGAGCCGGGGTTCCGCTCCTTGATGCAGCAGCAGAAGGACCGGGCCAAGGCCGACGCGAAGTCGAAGAAGGCCGGCGCCCAGGCGGTGGAGATCTACAAGGATCTGCGCGCCGAGGGCGAGACCCCCTTCACCGGCTACCGGGAACTGACCACCGAGTCGCGGGTGCGCGGGATCGTCGTCGACGGCGCGGCCGTCGAGTCGGCCGAGGAGGGGCAGATCGTCGAGCTGGTGCTCGATCAGACCCCGTTCTACGCCGAGTCCGGCGGCCAGGACTCCGATGCCGGGATCATCACCGGCGATGGCGTCGAGCTCAAGGTCATCGACGTCCAGCGGCCGGTCAAGGGCCTGATCGTGCACCGGGTCGAGGTGACGCGCGGCGAGCTGCTCAGCGGTGCCGGCGTCCTCGCGCAGGTCGACGGTGACTGGCGCCTCGGGGCCTGTCAGGCGCACTCGGGCACCCACGTGATGCACGCGGCGCTGCGTCAGGTGCTCGGCCCGACCGCGTTGCAGAGCGGCTCGTACAACAAGCCCGGCTACCTGCGGCTCGACTTCGCGTGGCAGAGCGGGCTGTCGCAGCAGGTCCGCGAGGCGGTCGAAGAGGCCGCGAACACCGGCATCCGGGCCGACCTCAACGTCACGGCGACCTTCATGCCGCTGGCCACTGCGCGCGAGCTCGGGGCGCTCGCGCTCTTCGGCGAGACGTACGGCGAAGAGGTCCGGGTCGTCGAGATGGGCGGTCCGTGGTCGCGCGAGCTCTGTGGTGGCACCCACGTGCAGCACAGCTCGCAGATCGGTCTGATCAACATCACCGGCGAATCGTCGATCGGCTCCGGCGTACGCCGGGTCGAGGCCTTCGTCGGGATCGAGGCCTTCCGCTATCTCGCCAAGGAGCGCTCGCTGGTGCTCGGATTGACCGACGCGCTCAAGGTGCAGCCCGACCAGCTGGCCGAGCGGGTCAACCGGATGATCGCGCAGCTCAAGGCGGCCGAGAAGCAGATCGCCGACCTCAAGCGCGAGTCCGCGCTGTCCGATGTGGCCGGGATCGTGGCCAAGGCCCACGACATGTGGGGCGTCAACTACATCGGTCACCGGGCCGACGGGGTCAGCGGCAACGACCTGCGCAGCCTCGCGTTGGAGATCCGCAACCGGGTGGACAACACCGCCGCGGTGGTGGCCGTCATCGGGGGCACCCCCGACAAGCCCGCCGTCGTCGTGGTCACCACGGCCGCGGCCCGCGAGCGACGACTCAAGGCCGGGGACCTGGTCCGCGCGGCGAGCCAGGTGCTCGGTGGTCGCGGTGGCGGCAAGGACGACATCGCCCAGGGCGGTGGCACCGACGGCGCGAAGGCCGACGACGCCCTGACCTCGGTCGAACACGCCATCGGGCACGTCCTGCAGTCCTGACGCCCTCCAGCACCTCTGAGCATGGTGAGGGGGTTGGTCGCGCGTCGGATGGCGCCGGGCCGATGTGGGTGAAAACCGGTCGACCGACTACGGACGAGGAACTTCGACGAAGTCTGAGGGAGGTCGGTGTCGATCCGGAGCGGATCCGATCGTCATCGGTGTGTCAGCATCCACTCACCGGAAAGGCACACCATGCGCTACTCACTGTTGCTCCACTACCCCGAGATGACCGCCGAGCAGCTCGGCCCGGAGGCACTCGCCGAAGGCATGCGGGCGTTCGACGTCTACGCCCACGCGCTCGACGCCGCGGGTGTTCTGGTCAGCATCGAGGTGCTGCAGCCGGTTGCCGCCACGACCACGCTCACCCTGGCCGGCGGCGAGCTGGTCGTACAGGACGGACCGTTCGTCGACACCCACGAGAGGCTCGGAGGTGTCGTCGTGATCGACGTGGTCGACCTCGACGAGGCCCTCGCCTGGGCCCGGCAGGCCCCGCCGGCCGCGTACGGCCATGTCGAGATCCGGCCGACCGCTACCCGGTTCGCCGACGGGGCCTGGACGGCTCACCCCTTCGCGTGACGGCCGCGGATCAGGCGGCCCAGCGGGCGGCCCAGCGGGCGGCCGAGCGGGCGGCACGGACGTCCTACGGGCGGCTCGTCGCCGTGCTCGGCGCCTGGACCCGTGATCTCACCCTGGCCGAGGACGCCTTGGCCGACGCGTTCGAGCGGGCCCTGACCCGATGGCCCCGCGACGGCGTACCGGACAACCCCGACGGGTGGCTGCTCACCGTCGCCCGCAACCGGCTCCGCGATCTGGTCGGCTCGGCTGCGCAGCGGACCAGCGCACCGCTGGAGGAAGGTGCTGCCATCGTGGACCATGTCGATCTCGACGCCTGGCTGGACGACCGGGAGGCCATCCCGGACCGTCGGTTGGAACTGCTCTTCGTGTGTGCGCACCCGGCGATCGACCCCGGGATCCGGACGCCGTTGATGCTGCAGACGGTTTTCGGGTTCGAGGCCGCCCGGATCGCGTCGGTGTTCGCCGTCGAGCCGGCGGCGATGGCCCAGCGTCTGGTCCGGGCCAAGCGCCGGATCCGGATGACCGGCATCCCGTTCCGGGTCCCGACCCGAGCCGACATGCCCGACCGGCTGCCCTCGGTCCTGGAGGCCATCTACGGCGCGTACGCGATCGACTGGCTCGACCAGGGCGAGCACTATCGCGAGTCGATCGCCGACGAGGTCCGCTGGCTCGCTGTCTTGGTGGCGACGTTGCTGGACACCGAGCCCGAAGCGTGGGGGCTCGCGGCCCTGCTCACGCTGGCCCAGTCGCGCGCGCCGGCCCGGGTCGGTGATCCCTGGCCGGGGATCGACGACCAGGATCCGCGGCTCTGGGATCGCCGCCTCATCGTGGAGGGGGAGGCGCTGCTCGCTCGGGCCGCCCGGCTCGGCGCGCCGCTCGGCCGGTTCCAGCTCGAGGCGGCCATCCAGTCGCTGCACGGCGATCGCGCCCGGACCGGGACCCTCGACCGGGCCACCCTCATCCGGCTCTACCGCGGACTCGTCGCCATCGCGCCGACTGCCGGCGCTCGGGCCGCACTCGACGCTGCCGAGGCCGGCCCCCGCCCCCCGTGACTAACTGGGGGCAGATAACAAGCTCTCGGCCCGTTCTCACGTCTTCTGCCCCCAGTTAGTTGCGAGCAGAGGGCGGAGGCAGAGGGCGGAGGCAGCGGCGCAGACAAGAGCGAGGCGGTCGAGGTGTGGTGTGATCGGGGGCGTGACCACGACGACGGGGGAGTTCCGGCGCGGCGTACGGCTGGCGCTGGACTGGGGTGACGCCCGCATCGGCGTCGCCGCCTGCGATCGCGACGGTGTGCTCGCGTTCCCGATCGACACGGTCAAGGCGGGGCCCGACGAGCTGGCCCGGATTCTGGCGTTGATCGAGGAGTACGCGCCTCTCGAGGTCATCGTCGGCTTCCCACGCTCGCTCGGCGGCGGCGAAGGGCCGGCCGCCGTCAAGGCCCAACAGCGTGCCGCCGGGCTGGCCGCGCGCACCCGGGTGGCGGTCCGGCTGGTCGACGAGCGACTGTCGACCGTTAGTGCCAGCCGTCGGTTGCAGTCGGCCGGCAAGCGGTCGAAACAGCAGCGAGGGGTGATCGACGCCGCCGCGGCGACCGAGATCCTCGAGCACGCTCTGGCCCTCGAACGTTCCCGGGGTACCCAGTTCGGCGCGTTAGTATCGGGCGGTCCCGATGATCCGGGGGCCCCGTCCAGCTGAGGGGATCAGGCAACCTGAGGGAGACCGGCGAGCGTGTCATCGATCATGGACCCGGAGGTCAAGTCGAGTCCGGCCAAGGAGATCGTCCATCGGGGCAAGGGCTGCCTGGCCGTCGTGGTCGCCGCCGCCGTGCTGTTGTTCGGCGGCTACTTCGTCTGGGACCGGGCCTCGGACTTCCTGAGCAGCTTCGGTGAGGTCCCGGATTACACCGGTAACGGCAAGGCGCGCATCTCGATCACCGTCCCGGACGGCGCGTCGCTCGACACGATCGGTTCGATCCTGGTCGAGAAGGACGTGATCAAGTCGACCAAGGCCTGGGACAAGGCGGTGCGTTCCGAGGAGCGGGCCGCCACCGTCCAGGCCGGCAACTACGCGATGCGCACCCAGATGCCCGCCATCAGTGCGCTACGGCTGCTGATCAACCCGGGAACCTCACGGATCCGCGCGCAGTTCCGGGTGGCCGAGGGGCTGCGGATGAGTGCCCAGGTCGACGAGCTGGTCAAGGGCACCAAGATCAAGAAGGCGAAGTATCGGGCGGCGATCAAGAAGCCCAAGAGCCTCGGGCTGCCCGGGTACGCCAAGAACCGGCCCGAGGGCTTCTTCTTCCCCGACACCTACGAGCTGACCGCCGACGCGACCGCGACCACCGTGCTGCAGCAGATGACCGCCCAGTACAAGGAGGTCACCGCCGACATCGGGTTCGAACGTAAGGCGAAGGCCAACAAGATCAAGCCGTACGACGCGCTGATCGTGGCCAGCATCATCGAGCGCGAGGTGAACCAGGACCAGTACCGGGCCAAGGTCGCCCGTGTCCTCTACAACCGGTTGGCCATCGACCGCAAGCTCGAACTCGACTCGACCGTCGTCTACGCCGAGAACCTCAAGACCAACACCACCACCGAAGCCGACCGGGCCAGCACGTCGAAATACAACACCTACAAGTACGCCGGTCTCACGCCCGGCCCGATCTCCGCACCGGGGCAGGCGGCGCTGGAGGCCGCGTCGAACCCGGCCAAGGGCCGCTGGCTGTACTTCGTGACGGTCAACTTCGACACCGGCGAGACCAAGTTCGCCCGTACCGAGGCCGGCTTCCTCAAGATCAAGAACGAGTTCCAGCAGTGGTGCCAGGACAACAAGGGCCGCTGCGACTCGTGAGGGAGGCGTCGAAGACGCGGCGGTGTGCGGTGCTCGGGTCGCCGATCGCGCACTCGTTGTCCCCGCGACTCCATGCCGCCGCGTACGCCGCGCTCGGGTTGGACTGGCACTACGACCGGTTCGAGGTCAACGAGTCCGAGCTCGCCGGATTCGTGGCCGGGCTCGACGCCAGTTGGCGCGGACTCAGCCTGACGATGCCGCTCAAGGTGGCGGTGCTCGGAATGGGTGAGGTCGATGAGGTGGCGGCGCTGGCCGGGGCCGGCAACACCTTGGTTTTCGAGGACGACGTCCGTCGGGTCTACAACACCGACGTGCCGGGGCTGGTCTCTGCGGTCCGTCGGGTGCGCGCGGACCTGACCCCCCGGGTGACCATCCTCGGCGCGGGGGCGACCGCGCGGTCGTCGCTGGTCTCGGCGAGTCGGCTCGGAGCCGAGACGGTGACGGTCGTGGCGCGTACGCCGGCGAAGGCCGAGCCGCTACGGCTGCTGGGAGAGCGGATGGATCTCGCCGTCGACATCCGGCCGTGGGTCACGGACCTGCCCGACGCCGATCTGCTGATCTCGACCGTGACCGCCGGCGCGGCGGACGATCTCGCCGAGACCGCGGTGGCCAGCGCGCCGGTGATCTTCGATGCGATCTACGACCCTTGGCCGACCGTGCTGGCGGCCGCCGCCGAACGGGCCGGGCGCACGGTGGTGAACGGCCGCGATCTGCTGATCGGTCAGGCCCTGGTCCAGATCGAGCTGATGACCGGACTGGCCGTGTCCGCCGACGTTCTCTACTCGGCTCTCGCTTCGCCGGCGTGACAGACTGCCGGGCGTGTTGAGATGGCTGACCGCAGGAGAATCGCACGGGCCCGCACTGGTGGCGATCCTCGAGGGACTACCGGCTCACGTCGCCGTCACCAGCGCTGACATCGCCGACGCGCTGGCTCGCCGGCGACTCGGGTTCGGCCGTGGCGCGCGGATGAAGTTCGAGGCCGACGCCGTCACCATCCTCGGCGGCATCCGCCATGGCGAGAGCCAGGGCGGACCCGTGGCCATCCAGGTCGGCAACACCGAATGGCCCAAGTGGGAGACGGTGATGTCGGCCGATCCGGTCGATCCCGAGGTGCTCGCCGGACTGGCCCGCAACGCCGCGCTGACCCGGCCGCGGCCCGGTCACGCCGACCTGGCCGGGATGCAGAAGTACGACTTCGACGAGGCCCGGCCGATCCTCGAACGGGCCAGCGCCCGCGAGACCGCCGCTCGGGTCGCGCTCGGTCGGGTGGCGATGGCCTTCCTCGAGCAGACCGTGGGTGCCCGGGTGTTGAGCCACGTCGTCGAGCTCGGCAGCGTCCGTGCCACGGCCGGACCCATTCCCACCTACGCCGATCTGCCCTCCATCGACGCCGACCCGGTGCGTTCGTTCGGGGCCGAGGCGAGCGCTGCGATGATCGCCGAGGTCGAGGCCGCGCAGAAGGCCGGCGACACGCTCGGTGGCGTGGTCGAGGTCGTCGTCTGGGGGCTGCCCCCGGGGTTGGGCTCGCACGTGCACTGGGACCGCCGGCTCGACGCCCGGCTGGCCGGCGCGCTGATGGGCATCCAGGCGATCAAGGGGGTCGAGGTCGGGGACGGCTTCGAGCTCGCCCGCACCCCGGGCAGCAAGGCCCACGACGAGATCGTCACCGACGACGGCGGTATCCGACGGGCCTCGCACCGGTCCGGCGGGACCGAGGGCGGGATGAGCACGGGCGAGGTGCTCCGCGTCCGCGCCGCGATGAAGCCGATCGCCACCGTCCCGCGCGCCCTGCGCACCATCGACACGGCCACGGGAGAGGCGGCCGTCGCCCACCACCAGCGCTCCGACGTCTGCGCCGTTCCGGCCGCCGGCGTGGTCGCCGAGGCCATGGTCGCGCTGGTCCTGGCCGATGCAGTGATCGAGAAGTTCGGCGGCGACTCGGTCGGTGAGACCCGCCGGAACTACCTGGCCTACCTCGCCGACATCGACCAGCGAGGCCTGCGGGTGGGTTCGTGACCGACGGTCGCGACGGAACCGGGGGGAGTGGGGGGTCGTCCCCCCGCACAGACCCAGCTGTCGTGGTCATCGGGGCTCCCGGGTCGGGCAAGTCGACGGTGGGGCCGCTGCTGGCCGCCGCACTCGGACGACCGTTCGTCGATGTCGATGCGGTGATCGAGGACCGCACCGGTCGGTCGATCTCGGAGATCTTCGCCGACGACGGCGAGCCCGCGTTCCGCGCGTACGAGGAGCAGACGACCGCCGAACTGCTGGCCGAGCCGGTGGTCCTGTCGCTCGGCGGCGGTGCCGTGCTGTCGGCGGCGACCCGAGCCGCGCTGACCCGCCATCGGGTCATCTGGTTGCGGGTCAACGCCGCCACTGCGGTCAACCGGATCGGGCTCAACGCGGCCCGACCGTTGCTGCTGGGCAACGTACGCGGCCGTCTGATCACCCTGCTCGCCGAACGTACGCCGCTTTATGCCGCGTGCGCGACCGAGACGGTGGACACCGACAAACGCACCCCGGAACAGGTCGTCGAGCTGATCACGAGTGGAGCCCATGTCACCCAGCGCTGAGCGCGAGGTGACCCGGATCGAGGTCACCGCCGAGCGCCCGTACCCCGTGTTGGTCGGCCACGATCTGCTGACCGGTCTGGCGGACCTGCTGCCGAGCGGCACCCAGCGGGTCGCCGTGCTGCACCCGCCGACCCTGCTCGACCGGGCGGCCCGGGTGGTCACCGCTCTGCGGGCGGCCGGCTTCGAACCGACCCGGATCGACCTCCCTGATGCGGAGGCGGCCAAGACGGCCGAGGTCGCCGCGTACTGCTGGTCGGTACTCGGCGCCCGCGGCTTCACCCGCTCGGACGCGGTGATCGGACTGGGTGGGGGAGCGACCACCGATCTCGCCGGCTTCGTGGCGGCGACCTGGCTGCGCGGCGTCCCCCTGATCACCGTCCCGACGTCGCTGCTCGGCATGGTCGACGCGGCGGTGGGCGGCAAGACCGGGATCAACACCCCGGAGGGCAAGAACCTGGTCGGCTGCTTCTACGAGCCGGTCGCCGTGGTCTGCGACCTGGACCTGCTGCGCTCGCTGCCCCGCGCGGATCTCATCGGAGGTCTCGCGGAGATCATCAAGTGCGGCTTCATCGCCGACCCGGAGATCCTGACCCTGATCGAGGCCGATCCCGCCGCCGCGACCGACCCCGGCTCGTCGGTCGTCCGCGAGCTGGTCGAGCGTTCGATCACGGTCAAGGCCCGGGTGGTCTCGGCCGACCTGCGCGAGGCGACCTCGACCGGGTCCCGGGTGGGCCGCGAACTGCTCAACTACGGACACACCCTCGGCCACGCCGTCGAACGCCGCGAGCAGTTCCGCTGGCGACACGGCGAAGCGGTCAGTGTCGGGATGGTCTACGTGGCCGAACTGGCGCGACGGGCCGGGCTGATCGACGACCGGCTCGCCGCCCGGCACTCCGCGGTGCTGCGTTCGGTTGGGCTGCCGACCACGTACGCGGCCGGCGTCTTCGACGAACTGGTCGCCACCATGGCCCTGGACAAGAAGACCCGCGGCTCGCAGCTGCGGTTCGTGGTGCTCAACGGTCTGGCTTCGGCCCAGATCCTCGCCGGCCCGGACGACACCCTGCTGCGCGAGGCGTACGCGGTCCTGACCCCGAGCTGAGAGCGCACGTCGGCGCAGTCAGAATGCGGAGATGACCGCCGCCTTTCCCGCCCGCACCCACTTCGCCGAGGCCGCCCGCCAGTTCGTCCGGCAGGTGTCGATGATCGGGCCGGACCCCTGGGACGGACCGGGCCTGGGGGACTGGGATCTCCGCGCGCTGGTCGGTCACACCTCGCGATCGTTGATCACGGTCGAGACCTACCTGCAGCAGCCCGCTGAGCACGAGGACCTGGCGAGCCCCGAGGCCTACTACGCCGCGATCGCGGGGATCCTGCGCGCCGACGTCGACGCGGCCTCGATCGTCGAGCGGGGCCGGGCTGCCGGTCGCGCCCTCGGAGACGACCCGGTCGCCACGGTCACCGCTCTGGCCGAACGGGTGATCGGGCTGATCGATCGCGACGACGATCCGGTCATCACCACCATCGCGGGAGGCATGCGGCTGAGCACCTACCTCCCGACCCGTACCTTCGAACTGGTCGTGCACGGCCTCGACATCGCCGCCGCCCTGGGCGCCGACCCACCCGCCTGGAGCCCCGCCGTCCTGGCCGAGGTCGTCACCGCCGGTGCCCGGGCCGCCGTCCTCGAAGGCTCCGGCCTGCCCCTGATCCTGGCCCTCACCGGCCGAGCCTCCCTGCCCCCGCGCTTCTCCATCCTCTAGGTCACCCGATCGTTTCCGCACACAAATGCCCAGATGTCCCCCTGATCACGGTGTCACCCGATCGTTTCCGCACACAAGTGCCCAGATGGCCCCCTGATCACGGTGTCACCCGATCGACACGACCCGCGCCCCCAACTAGACTGTGCCGCTGCCCGCGAGGGCGCAAGCAGTGTGACAAAGACAGAAGGGTTTTCGGCGTGGCGTCGACGAACGATCTCAAGAACGGAATGGTCCTGGACCTGGACGGCCAGCTCTGGTCGGTCATCTGGTTCCAGCATCACAAGCCCGGCAAGGGCAACACGGTGGTCCGGACCAAGCTCAAGCACGTGCTGACCGGCAAGGTCGTCGATCGGACGTTCAACTCCGACACCAAGGTCGAGACCGCGAGCGTGGACCGCCGCGACATGCAGTACCTCTACCACGACGGTTCGGGCTTCGTGTTCATGGACACCAGCAGCTACGAGCAGGTCTCGATCAACGATGCCGTGGTCGGCGACGCCAAGAACTACCTGCTCGAGGAGCAGATCGCCACGGTCGCGATCCACGAGGACAACCCGCTCTACATCGACCTGCCGGCCTCGGTCGAGCTGGTCATCAGCTACACCGAGCCGGGCCTGCAGGGCGACCGCAGCACCGGGGGCACCAAGCCGGCGACGGTCGAGACGGGCCTGCAGATCCAGGTGCCGTTGTTCCTGACCACGGGCGAGAAGGTCAAGGTCGACACCCGTACGGGTGAGTATCTCGGTCGTGTCTGAACCGGCGACGAACCCGCCCCGTAGTCCCCGTCCGGACCGGGCGAGTTCGACCCGCAGCAAGGCCCGCAAGCGTGCGTTGGACATCCTGTTCGAGGCCGAGCTGCGGGACCGCGATCTGTTGACCACGCTGCTCGAGCGCTCCGACGACGCCGATCCGCCCGTACGCGATTACACCGCGCAGCTGGTCCGAGGCGTGGCCGGCGCCCGGGCGGCCGTCGACGGTCGGATCCGCGCCGGGATGACCGGCGGATGGTCGCTGGAGCGGATGCCCCGGGTCGACCGCGCCGCCGCGCGGATCGCGGTCTACGAGCTCGACTTCCTCGGGCTGCCCGCGGGGGTTGTGGTGGCCGAGGCGGTCGCCCTGGTCTCGGATCTGTCGACCGACGACTCGCCCGGCTACATCAACGGCCTGCTCGCCTCGGTGGTGGCCAACCGCGACACGGTCGACCCCGCTGAGTGCCGCTCCGACCCCGCTGAGCCCGACCCCGCTCAGGCCTGAGCGGTAGCAAACAGCTCGAGTCGATCGGCGGTCGACTCTTCGTTGTTCTTCCGACCGCTCACCGGCTGGGTGGACAATCGGGCCTTGTGAGCGAGCAAACCACCAGTGTGGCCATCGTCGACGGCCGGCAGATCGAGTACCGCCGGGCCGGCCGGAGTGACCAGACCGCCGTGATCCTGCACGGCGGGCACATGTCGGCGGCCAGTCGGTTCGCGGAGGAGACCTACCTCGCGGCCGGGTTCGCGGTGCTGGTGGTATCGCGCCCGGGTTACGGCCGGACCGACCCCGGAGCCGGTCCGTCCGCGCCCGAATTCGCCGTCCGTCTCGACGGGTTGTGCGCCGAACTGGGCATCGGGGACGCGGCGGCTGTCGGCATCTCGCTCGGCGCCCGGAGCGCGTTGACCTGGGCCGCGTACGCGCCGGAACGGGTGAGCAAGGTCGTCCTGCTGTGTCCGACCAGTTTCGCCCGTTGGCCCGACCGTGCCGGTCGGCGGGTGGCGCGGGCGGTGTTCCACCCGGTGACCGAGCGCGCGACCTGGGGCGCGGTGCACGCCCTGCTGCGGCGCGATCCGCAGGGCGCGTTGCCCCGGGTGGTCGGTGATCTGACCACCCTGCCCGCGGCGGAGGCCGTACGCCGGCTCGGATCCGATCGCGAGCGGATGATCGAGTTCCTGCTCTCCTGTCGGTCCGGGAGCGGCTTCGCCCTCGACCTGCGCCCGCCGACCGACGTCACCGCCCGGGTGGCCCAGCCGACGCTGATCCTGGCCACCCGGACCGACGGCTCGGTCGGCTGGGAGCACCCGGCGCGGCTGGCCGATGCGCTGGTCGACGCCCGGTTGGTCGAGGTGTCGAGCCCCACCCATGTGCTCTGGCTCGGTGACGGGGCCGACGAGACCGCGGCCGCGGTCACCGCCTTCCTCACCGCGTAGTCGGGACCGCGGGGGAGTTCACGGCTCGGTCGGATTCGCGGGAGCACCCGTTCCGGCTGTTATGGTTGCGCGACCGCCTGGGAGTCCAGCGTGGTCACCACCCACGCTGACCCGCTCTGTCGACACAAAGGACGGTTATGCGCGCTGCGACCTCCGACGCGCCCGCTCTTCTGGTTCTCGAAGACGGCCGGACATTTCGGGGGAGGGCATTCGGCGCGATCGGCGAGACGTTCGGGGAAGCCGTGTTCGCCACCGCGATGTCGGGTTACCAGGAAACGCTCACTGATCCCAGCTACCACCGCCAGGTGGTGGTAGCGACGGCCCCCCACATCGGTAACACCGGCTGGAACGACGAGGACGACGAGTCCGGTCGCATCTGGGTCGCCGGCTACGTCGTCCGTGACGCCGCCCGGATCCCGTCCAACTGGCGCTCGCGCCGCAGCCTCGACGAGGAACTGCGCGCCCAGGGCATCGTCGGGATGTCCGACGTCGACACCCGCGCCATCACCCGCCACCTGCGCGAACGCGGGGCGATGCGGGTCGGTGTGTCCAGCGTCGAGACCGATCCCGCCGCGCTGCTCGAGCGGGTGCTGGCCCAGCCGGCGATGAGCGGAGCGCACCTGGCCGACGAGGTCTCCACGCGACCATCCGTACGTCGTCGAGGCCGTGGGTGAGCCGCAGTTCCGGGTGGTCGCGGTCGACCTCGGCATCAAGACCATGACTCCGGTCCGGATGGCCGAACGCGGCATCGAGGTGCACGTCGTGCCCTCGACCACCTCGTACGCCGAGATCGCAGCCCTGGACCCCGACGGGGTGTTCTTCTCCAACGGCCCCGGTGACCCGGCCGCCGCCGAGGGCCCGGTCAAGGTGCTCCGTTCGGTGCTCGACGCCGGTACGCCGTACTTCGGCATCTGCTTCGGCAACCAGTTGTTCGGACGGGCGCTCGGGCTCGGCACCTTCAAGCTCGGCTACGGCCACCGGGGGATCAACCAGCCGGTGATGGACCTGACCACCCGCAAGGTCGAGGTCACCTCGCACAACCACGGCTTCGCTGTCGACGCGGAGGCCGGTAAGGCCTACGACACCGCGTACGGCACGGCGACGGTCAGCCACGTCAACCTCAACGACGATGTCGTCGAAGGCCTCGAGCTGCGTGGGGCGGACGGCGAGCTGACCGCCTTCTCGGTGCAGTACCACCCCGAGGCGGCCGCCGGTCCGCACGACGCCAGCTACCTGTTCGACCGCTTCATCCAGGTGATGGAGCATCACCGATCGAGCCCCGGATCCACCGAGGGGCAGGAGAGTCACTGATGCCGCGTCGTGAAGACATCACATCCATCCTGGTGATCGGGTCTGGCCCGATCGTCATCGGCCAGGCCTGCGAGTTCGACTACTCCGGGACCCAGGCCTGCCGGGTGCTGCGGGCCGAGGGCTTCCGGGTCATCCTGGTCAACTCCAACCCGGCGACGATCATGACCGACCCGGAGTTCGCCGACGCGACCTACGTCGAGCCGATCACCCCCGAGTTCGTCGAAATGGTCATCGCCAAGGAGAAGCCGGACGCACTGCTCGCCACCCTGGGCGGCCAGACGGCGCTCAACGCGGCCATCGCGCTCCATGAGAACGGCGCCCTCGAGCGGCATGGGGTCGAGCTGATCGGCGCCTCGGTCGAGGCCATCCAGCGCGGCGAGAACCGCGAGACGTTCAAGGCCATCGTCGAGAACCTGACCGGCGTCGCCGGCGGCCCCGGCGAGGTCGCCCGCAGCATCATCTGCCACACCATCGACGAGGTGCTGGCCGCGGCCGGCGAGCTCGGCTACCCGCTGGTCGTCCGCCCCAGCTTCACCATGGGCGGGGTCGGCTCGGGCTTCGCCCACGACGAGAACGATCTGCGGCGGATCGCCGGCGCGGGTCTGTCGGCCAGTCCGACCACCGAGGTACTGATCGAGGAGTCGATCCTCGGGTGGAAGGAGTACGAGCTGGAGGTGATGCGCGACAAGGCGGACAACGTCGTGATCATCTGCTCGATCGAGAACCTCGATCCGATGGGCGTGCACACCGGCGACTCGATCACCGTGGCTCCGGCCATGACGCTGACCGACCGCGAGTACCAGCGGATGCGCGATGTCGCCATCGGCATCATCCGCGCGGTCGGCGTGGACACCGGCGGCTGCAACATCCAGTTCGCGATCGACCCCGCCGATGGGCGGATGATCGTGATCGAGATGAATCCCCGGGTCTCCCGGTCCTCCGCGCTGGCCTCGAAGGCCACCGGCTTCCCGATCGCCAAGATCGCTGCGAAGGTGGCCATCGGCTACACGCTCGACGAGATCCCCAACGACATCACCGCCGAGACCCCGGCCAGCTTCGAGCCGACGCTCGACTACGTGGTCGTCAAGGTCCCGCGGTTCGCCTTCGAGAAGTTCCCGTCGGCCGATTCGACCCTGACCACCCACATGAAGTCGGTCGGCGAGGCGATGGCCATCGGTCGCAACTTCTCCGAGGCGCTGGGGAAGGCGCTGCGCTCGCTCGAGGACCCGAAGGCGCCGTTCGTCTTCCCGCGGCCCAGCGCACCCGCCAGCTCCCCGTTGCCGGGCGACGACCGGGTCGCCGCGCTGCTCGAAGAGGCCTCCCGCCCGCACGACGGTCGGCTCGCGGTGGTGATGCAGGCCCTGGTCGCCGGGGCGACCCCGGAGCAGGTCTTCGACGCGACCAAGATCGACCCCTGGTTCATCGACCAGCTGGTGCTCATCCTCGAGGTGGCCACCGAGGTCCGTGACGCCCCCGAACTGACCGCCGACCTGCTGCGCCACGCCAAGCGGCACGGGCTCTCCGACACCCAGATCGCCGGGCTCCGCGACCTCTCCGAGGACGTCGTCCGCGGCGTGCGCTGGGCGCTCGGCGTCCGGCCCGTCTTCAAGACCGTCGACACCTGTGCGGCCGAGTTCGCGGCGCGTACGCCGTATCACTACAGCTCCTACGACGAAGAGTCCGAGGTGATGCCGCGGACCAAGCCCGCGGTGCTGATCCTCGGCAGCGGACCCAACCGGATCGGCCAGGGGATCGAGTTCGACTACTCCTGCGTCCATGCGGCGCTCGCGCTCAGCGAGGCCGGCTACGAGACGGTGATGGTCAACTGCAACCCGGAGACCGTCTCCACCGACTACGACACCGCCGACCGGCTCTATTTCGAGCCGTTGACGCTGGAGGACGTGCTCGAGGTCGTCCACGCCGAGCGGCAGGCCGGTCCGATCGCCGGCGTCATCGTCCAGCTCGGTGGGCAGACCCCGCTACGGCTGGCTCAGGCGCTCAAGGACGCGGGCGTACCGATCGTCGGCACCAGCCCGGAGGCCATCCACCTGGCCGAGGAGCGCGGCGCCTTCGGTCAGGTGCTGGCCGAGGCCGACCTGCCCGCCCCCAAGCACGGGCTGGCCCGGTCGTTCGCCGAGGCCAAGCGGATCGCCGACGACATCGGCTACCCGGTGCTGGTCCGACCGAGCTACGTGCTCGGCGGTCGCGGCATGGAGATCGTCTACGACGAATCGACGCTCAGTTCCTACATCGAGCGGGCCACCGAGGTCTCACCGGCGCACCCGGTGCTGGTCGACCGGTTCCTCGACGACGCGGTGGAGATCGACGTCGACGCGATCTACGACGGGACCGAGCTCTATCTCGGCGGCGTGATGGAACACATCGAGGAGGCCGGCATCCACTCCGGCGACTCGGCCTGTGCGCTGCCGCCGATCACCCTGGGCGCCGAGGTGGTCGACCGGATCCGGACCTCGACCCAGGCGATCGCGGCCGGTGTCGGCGTACGCGGCCTGATCAACATCCAGTTCGCGCTGGCCGGGGACACCCTCTACGTCCTCGAAGCCAACCCGCGCGCCTCGCGTACGGTCCCGTTCGTCTCGAAGGCGACGGCGACCCCGCTGGCCAAGGCGGCGTCCCGGGTGATGCTGGGGACCTCGATCGCCGACCTGCGGGCCGAGGGTCTGCTACGGGCGGTCGGCGACGGGTCGAACGAGGATCCCGGAGCGCCGATCGCGGTCAAGGAGGCGGTGATGCCGTTCAACCGGTTCCGCACCATCGAGGGCATCTCGGTCGACACCATCCTCGGCCCGGAGATGAAGTCCACCGGTGAGGTGATGGGGCTGGATCTGGGGTTCGGCACCGCCTTCGCCAAGAGCCAGGTCGCCGGCTTCGGGCCACTGCCGACCAAGGGCACGGTGTTCATCTCGGTGGCCAACCGGGACAAGCGCTTCGTCATCTTCCCGGTCAAGCGGCTGGCCGACCTGGGGTTCGAGATCCTGGCCACCGCGGGCACCGCGTCGATGCTGCGGCGGCACGGGGTCGCGGTGACCACGGTCCGCAAGTACAGCCAGGGGGCGGGACCGGACGGTGAGAAGACGGTCGTCCAGGCCATCCTCGACGGCGAGGTCGATCTGATCTTCAACACCCCGCACGGACTCAGCCGCGACGGCCGCCCCCGGTTCGACGGATACGAGATCCGCACGGCCGCCGTGCTCCGCAACGTGCCGTGCATCACCACCGTCCAGGGGCTGGCCGCGGCCGTCCAGGGCATCGAAGCGGTGATGGCCGGCAACATCGGGGTGCGCTCGTTGCAGGACTGGGCGCGCCGGTGAGCACGCGACGCGTCCGGCCGCCCCGGGCGGACCGGCGTTGATCCTCGATCTGGGCTACCGCCGGCTGGTGCGCCCGGTGCTGTTCCGCGCGTACGGCGGTGACGCCGAGCGGGTGCACGAGCAGACCCTGGCCGCGATCGCCCGGATCGGTGACCAGCCGGTGGCGCTCCGGGCGCTGCGCGGGCTGCTGGCCCGCTCGGCGACGCCACGGACGGTGGCCGGGATCGATTTCCCCGGCCTGGTCGGGGTGGCCGCCGGGCTCGACAAGAACGCTCTGGGCGTACGCGCCTGGAGCTCCCTGGGTTTCGGCTTCGCCGAACTCGGCACCGTGACCGCGCGGGCCCAGCCGGGTAACGACCGGCCCCGGCTGTTCCGGCTGCCCGACAGCCGGGCGGTGATCAACCGGATGGGGTTCAACAACGAGGGCGCGCAGGCGCTGGCCGACCGGCTGGCCGTCGCCGGCGTACGCCGCGGCAACGCCGCCGTCGGGATGCCGGTGGGCATCTCGATCGGGAAAACCAAGTCCACGCCGCTCGAAGCGGCGACCGAGGACTACCTGACCTCCCTGCGGCTGCTGGCCCCGTACGCGGACTACCTCGCGGTCAACGTCTCCAGCCCGAACACCCCCGGGCTGCGCTCGCTGCAGGACGCCGACAGCCTGAGCGGGCTGGTCGGTGCTCTGGTCGCCGAAGCGCAACGGCTGGCCGGGCCGGCCGAACCGGTTCCGGTGCTGGTCAAGCTCGCCCCCGACTTGAGTTTCGACGCGCTCGACGAGGCGCTCGACGTCTGTGCCCGGTCCGGAGCCCGCGGCATCATCGCCACCAACACCACGCTCGCCCGTGACGGTCTGGCCCCCGGCGACCAGGCCCGTGCCGCCGAGGCCGGGGGACTGTCCGGGGCTCCGCTCGCCGCTCGCGCCCGCGAGGTCGTCGGGTTCCTGGCCGAGCGGACCGACCTGCCGGTGATCGGGGTGGGTGGCATCCTCACCGCCGACGACGGTCGGGCCCTGCTCGACGCCGGCGCCGCCCTGCTGCAGATCTACACCGGTTTCATCTTCCGTGGCCCGGCTCTGGTCGCCGAGCTCAACCGCCTCGAGCCGAAGGAGCTCACCTGATGGGTCAGACCTACGGAGAACGGCTGACGGCGGCGATGGCGGCCAGGGGTGCGCTCTGCGTCGGGATCGACCCGCATCCGGGCATCCTGGCCCGCTGGGGCCTGCCCAACGACGTCCGCGGGCTCGAGCGGTGCGCCCGCGGGATGGTCGAGGCGCTCGGCGAACTGGTCCCGGTGTTCAAACCGCAGTCGGCCTTCTTCGAGGCTCACGGATCGCGCGGCATCGCCGTGCTGGAGCGCACGCTGGCGGATCTGCACGCCGCGGGCGCGCTCAGCCTGCTCGACGTCAAGCGCGGTGACATCGGATCGACGATGGACGCCTACGCCGCCGCCTACCTCACCGACGGGTCGCCGTTGGCGGCCGACGCCGTCACCCTGAGCCCCTACCTGGGCTTCGGCTCGCTGGCCGGGGCCGTCGCGCTCGCCCGGCAGCAGGGTCGTGGGGTCTACGTGCTGGCGCTGACCAGCAACCCGGAAGGTCGGGAGGTCCAGCACGCGGTCACCGCCGACGGCCGCCGGGTCGCGCAGCTCATCGTCGACGAGGCCGCGGCGGCCAACGCCGGCCCCGGGCTCGGTTCGGTCGGGCTCGTCGTCGGCGCGACGATCGGCCGGGTCGGCATCGACTTCTCCGCGCTGAACGGGTCGATCCTGGCCCCGGGCCTCGGCGCCCAGGGCGCCGGAGCGGCTGATCTGGCGGAGGTGTTCGGTCCGGCGGCTCGTCTCGTGCTCCCGGCCATGAGCCGCGAGGTGCTCGGCGCCGGGCCGGAACCGGCGGACCTGCAGGACGCGGCGAGACGCGCACTCGCCGAGATGAATGCCGCCGTACGTTTGCGGTAAGTTCACAAACCCCTGACGAAGACATGTTTCACCGATAGACCCGAGGACTGCCGCTGTGACCATTCCCCCTTTGAGCGACGAACAGCGTCAGGAGGCTCGTCACGCGGCCACCGCCGCCCGTCGAGCCCGCGCCGAGGTCAAGCAGGGTCTGCGTTCGGGGGAACGCTCCCTGGCCGAGGTCCTCGAGCTCGCCGACAACGACGATGTCATCGCCCACACCAAGGTCGTCGATGTGCTCCGCGCGCTCCCGCGGGTGGGTACGGTCCGCGCCGAGAAGGTGATGGACCGCCTCGACATCGCGGCCAACCGTCGGCTGCGGGGACTAGGCCGACATCAGGTCGCTGCGCTGATCAACGAGTTCAGCAACCGGCAGGCCGCCCAGCCGCCGTCGTGACGGCTGCTGCACCGGACTCCCGAGGGCCGGACTCGCCTGGACCGCAGACCGGACGGTCGGCCGCACCGCGGTTGACCGTTCTCTCCGGACCCACCGCGGTGGGCAAGGGAACCGTGGTGACCGAGTTGTCGTCTCGGCACCCGGAGATCTTCGTCTCCGTCTCGGCGACCACTCGGCGTCCCCGACCGGGCGAGGTCCACGGCCGGCAGTATCTGTTCGTCTCCGAGGCCGAGTTCGACGCGTTGATCGCGGGGGACTCGCTCCTCGAGTGGGCCGTGGTCCACGGGCGGCATCGCTACGGCACGCCGCGGACTCCGGTCGTCGAAGCCCTGGCCGCCGGTCAGTCGGCGCTGCTCGAGATCGACCTGCAGGGAGCCCGCCAGGTGCGGACCAACTGGCCCGACGCCCGGTTCGTGTTCCTGGCCCCGCCGTCGTGGGACGAACTGGTCCGCCGGTTGGTGGGGCGGGGGACCGAGACGGCCGAGCAACGCGAGCGTCGGCTCGAGAGTGCCCGGGCCGAGATGGCGGCGCAGGCCGAGTTCGACTTCACCGTGGTCAACGGCGAAGTGCGACAAGCGGTGGAAGACTTGGTAGCCTTGGTCCGTCTGTAGTCCTGCAGGCCTGTTCGCTGTGCCCTCACCTCCGCTTCCGCGATCGCGGGCACGCGACCTGCATCCGAGGAACCGAAGGCTCATCTTGACCAACCATGCGCTTGCCGAGGGCATCACCAACCCGCCGATCGACGAACTGCTCACGAAGTCGGACTCGAAGTACAAGCTGGTGTTGTTCGCCGCCAAGCGCGCTCGCCAGATCAACGCCTACTACTCCCAGCTCGGCGAGGGCCTGCTCGACCACGTCGGCCCTCTGGTCGAGACCAGCGTGCAGGAGAAGCCGCTGTCGATCGCGCTCCGCGAGGTCAACGCCGGCAAGCTGTCTTGCATCGACATCGACCCCGAGGCCGAGGCGGCCGCCGAGGCTGCGAACGCCGACCCGTCGCCGTTCGGACCGACCTCCGCCTGACCGGCCGCTGAGCCGCCCGCGATGCTCGCCTTCCTGGGCCGGCAGCCATGAGCCGGATCGTCCTGGGTGTCGCCGGGGGTATCGCCGCGTACAAAGCGTGCGAGGTCCTCCGTCGACTCCAGGGCGCGGGGCACGACGTGACCGTCGTGCCGACCGCCGCCGCCTTGGAATTCGTCGGGGCGGCCACCTGGTCGGCTCTGTCGGGCAAGCCCGTGGCCACCGGGGTCTTCACCGACGCCCACCTCGTACCGCACGTGAAGCTCGGGCAGCAGGCCGAGCTGGTGCTGATCGCGCCGGCCACGGCCGACCTGCTGGCCCGCGCCGCGACCGGCCGGGCCGATGATCTGCTGACCAACGTCCTGCTCACCGCCCGTTGTCCGGTCGTCTTCGCCCCCGCGATGCACACCGAGATGTGGCTCCATGCGGCCACCCGGGCCAACGTCGACACCCTGCGGTCGCGCGGCCACGTCGTCCTCGACCCGGACTCGGGTCGACTGACCGGTCCCGACTCCGGTCCGGGTCGGCTCCCCGAACCCCCCGAGATCGTCGCCGCCGCCACCGCCGTGCTGGCCGATCCCGACGCTCGCCGTCGCTTTGGCCGGGCGGGACCTGGCCACCTCGACCGTGGTGATCAGTGCCGGTGGTACTCGCGAACATCTCGACCCGGTCCGCTTCCTCGGCAATTCCTCGTCCGGCCTGATGGGTTGGTCGCTGGCCCGGGCCGCCGTCCACCGTGGTGCCCGGGTGGTGTTGGTCGCGGCCAACGTCGACCTGCCGGCCCCGCCGGGGGTCGAGGTCCGCCGAGTCACCTCGACCGCAGACCTGGACCGAGCGATGCGCGAGGCCGCAACCGGGGCCGATCTGGTCGTGATGGCCGCGGCCCCGGCCGACTTCACCCCCGCCGCCCCGAGCGAGGGCAAGATCAAGAAGTCCGGTGACGTCGGTCTGAGCGTCGACTTCACCCAGACCCCCGACGTGCTGGCCGGGCTGGTCGCCCGACGGAGTGACCCGCACCAGGTGATCGTCGGGTTCGCCGCCGAGACACCGACGGCCGACCAGTCGCTCATCGAGCTGGGCCGGGCCAAACTGGCCCGCAAGGGCTGCGACCTGCTGGTGCTGAACCGGGTCGGACGCGGTGTGGTCTTCGGCCAGACCGACAGCGAGATCATCCTGCTCACCGCCGACGGTCCCAGCGAGCCGGAGGCCGGCAGCAAGGACATCCTGGCCCACCGCATTCTGGGCACCGCCCTGCGGTTGGCCGCGATCAGGAGAGGCTAGAGCCCATGGCACGCAGACTGTTCACCTCCGAGTCGGTCACCGAAGGTCATCCGGACAAGATCGCCGACCAGATCAGCGACTCCGTCCTGGACGAGATGCTGCGACAGGACCCCGCGAGCCGGGTCGCGGTCGAGACCCTCGTCACCACCGGGCTGGTCGTGGTCGCCGGTGAGGTGACCACCGAGGCGTACGCGGAGATCCCGCAGATCGTGCGGCAGCGGATCCTCGAGATCGGCTACGACTCCTCGTCGAAGGGCTTCGACGGTGCGTCCTGTGGCGTCTCGATCGCCATCGGTCAGCAGTCGCCGGACATCGCCCAGGGCGTCGACACCGCCTTCGAGAGCCGCACGGGCGCATCGCAGGACCAGCTCGACGCGCAGGGTGCCGGCGACCAGGGGTTGATGTTCGGGTACGCGTGCCGCGAGACCCCGACGCTGATGCCGCTGCCGATCGACCTGGCCCACCGGCTCGCCGAGCGGCTGGCCGGAGCGCGCAAGGACGGCACCATGCCGTATCTGCGTCCCGACGGCAAGACCCAGGTCACGGTCGAGTACGACGGCGACACCCCGGTCCGGCTCGACACCGTCGTGGTCTCCAGCCAGCACGCCGCCGATGTCGATCTCGACGCGCTGCTCGCGCCGGACGTCCGCAAGCACGTCGTCGACCAGGTGCTGCAGAGCTACGACATCGACGCCAGTGACTACCGACTCCTGGTCAACCCGACCGGCCGGTTCGAGATCGGCGGCCCGATGGGTGACGCCGGGCTCACCGGCCGCAAGATCATCGTCGACACCTACGGCGGGATGGCCCGCCACGGTGGCGGTGCCTTCTCGGGCAAGGATCCGTCGAAGGTCGACCGCTCGGCCGCGTACGCGATGCGCTGGGTGGCCAAGAACGTCGTCGCCGCGGGCCTGGCCGGACGCTGCGAGGTCCAGGTCGCGTACGCGATCGGCAAGGCGCACCCGGTCGGCTTCTACGTCGAGACCTTCGGCACCGAGACCGTTCCGGTCGCGCAGATCCAGGAGGCGGTGTTGACCGTCTTCGATCTGCGGCCGGCCGCGATCATCCGGGATCTCGATCTCAAGCGCCCGATCTACGCCCAGACCGCCGCCTACGGCCACTTCGGCCGGGAGCTGCCCGATCTGACCTGGGAGTCGACCGACCGCGCGGACCAGCTGGCGGCCGCCGTACGCGGCTGAGCCCGGCTCCGCCGGTGTGACACCGCACTGCCGCATCTGCCGGGAAGGCTGGGCAGCCGCTCCAGGAGCGGGGTCCGCGCTGCTACTTTCGGTCCATGGTGATGAGAGTGGGTCGGATGGTGTTTCAGGTCGACCGGTAGGTGCGCGTGAACGATGTGCCTGACCGTGTCGCCTCCGTCACCGGTGAAGGAGTGAATCCGGCTGGGCGATTCGTGTATCTCTGGGGCCGAAGGAGCACACGTCGTCGTCGCTGACATCGATCTGGCCGGAGCACGGTAGAGCGCCGAGCAGCTCACGTCCCCGGTGGGGCAGTGATCGCGCTCGCCCGGAGCACCCCCTGAATTTGGGGTCGTGGTACCCCCCGGCTGCGGCTGCGTCGGGGCGATCCTGGTTGAGATGGTGAAGATCGCCTAAGTCCGGTCGGATGCTGGCTTTCGATCCCAATCCCCCGGGGGTTCCATGTTCCGCTTCATCATCATCGGCCGTGCCCAAGGCGCGGCCGGACGGATGACGACCGCTCCAGGACAGCGCCGACGATACTCCGGCGGCTCGTCGGGTATCGCGTCGTACTCGGTGAGTCGCACCTCAGCGTCTCGGCTCCTCGCTGCGACGTGTGCCACAGCACTGCTAGCCGGCATGCTGCCAGCTCTCAGTGGGGTAGCCCTCGCCGCTACACCTCTGACGGCTCGCGTGGTCAACGACCCACCAGTCGCCCCGCACGCCCTTACCGCGTTCCCGTCCCGCGACTTCGTGTCCGAGGACGGGCTCACGCCCGGTGACACGGTGGTTTTCGAGGTCACACACTCCGACGAACGAGGCGGCGCGACGGTCGCGAGCAAACCGTTCGTAGTCGGAGACGACGGGCTGGCTGAGGTCAACCACCCCGGTGGCACCTGCTGGGATGTTGTCACCCCGAACATCGTCGCGGGCGACACCGTCCGCACCGTCGTCACTGACTCGCCGGACGCCACCCGGATCGGCACGGCTGACGTCACCCACGTCGCCGACATCACCGCGGGCCGCCCCGTCAACAGCGCTCCGGGCACCATCACGCTCATGGGCACCGCTGTGGCCGCCGACGGCGCCCAGTTCCTGGCTGGCGACTTCGACGCCCGACTGGTGGCGCCGGGCAAGGTCTTCGCGAAATCGAACAGGCGGGACCTGCGGGCACCCGGAACTCGCGGGGCCACCATCGTCTACGACGAACCCGGCTCGATCACCAACTTCGGATGGACCGCGACCTGGACCGGCTTGACCGACGCCGACGTCACGCTCGCGCTCGGCGCGGAGGCGATGGGCGCCTGGCTGGGCCGTAACCCGGCTGCCGGGGTCGAGGGAACCATCTACGAGACCGGCGCCGGCATCGCGGCGGGCCCGCAGGCTCCCTGCGTGGCGCCCAAGGAAAAGCTGCCCCCGCTGCCCGGCATGGACGCGGTTGCACCGTCGATCCCAGCAGGCCTCGCCGCCGCCGTCTCCAACAGCAACACCGTCACGCTGACCTGGGACCCGGCAACCGACAACGAGGGTGTCACCAACTACGGCGTCTACCGAAATGGGGTGGCCGTCTTCACAGTGCAGAACGCCGACGCCTCGTCCCCGGCACCGACGACCTTCGTCGACACGAATGTGCCGCCGGGCGACTACACCTACACCGTCGACGCCGCAGACGCGATCGACAACCGGTCGGCCGAATCGGCCGGTGTCGACGCGACCTCGGTCGCGAAGGCGGCCGAGACCACGACGGTCGCCAACCCGCCGACGCACCCCTTCACCCTGTTCCCCTCGCGCGACATGATCGACGTCGAGGGGCTCGTCGACGGACAGACAGCGACGGTCCAGGTCATCCGCAACGGAAAGGTCGTCACCGACGCACCCGGGCTGTTCCCTGACGAGACCGGCATGGTGGAGATCAACCACGTCGGCCAGGCCTGCTGGTCGGGCACGACGCCGGACCTGCGCGCCAACGACCAGGTGCGCGCGACCGTCTACAACTCCGACGCCAGCGTGGCCTGGAAGGACGAGGCCACCACGGCCAACGTGACCTCTGAGGTCGCCACCGCAGCCAACGGCGTGGTGACCATCCATGGCACCGCCCAGGGCCACGACGGCAAGCCGCTGCCGGTGGACCAGCTCGAGCAGCGCCTGGTCGCCAGCACGAAGAACCCGTTCGGGGTCAACGGCAAGCGCACCCTCCGCGCTGACGCCGGTGGCGCCGGCGAAGGCACCCTGGCCTACGACCCGGTCAGCGCCGACAACCCGGTGGGCGTCAAGTGGACGGCCACCTACAAGGGGCTCGACGTCACCGACCAGAAGCTGGCCACCAGCGTCGAGTCTCGGGTCATGTGGCTCGGCCGCGAGCCGTTGGCGGGCTTGGAGCTGACCATCTTCGAGGTGGGCAGCGCCGACCCGCCCGGCCCCGCCGGGCCGGACTGCGTCGCCCCGTTCGAGGACGCCGACACCACCGCTCCCACCATGCCCAAGGTTTCCGCCACGGCTGTCGACGGCACCCGGGACGTCGACGTCGCCTGGACCCCGTCCTCCGACAACGTCTACGTCTACGGCTACCGGATCTTCCAGGACGACAAGATGGTCGCCCAGGTCGATGGTGACGCCAGCACCTACACGGTCAAGGGCGTGACCCCCAACACGCACACCTTCGCCGTCGAGGCGTTCGACTCGGCCAGCGCGACCGGCGCCGGCGCGACGAGCGTCGACAAGGTCCAGGACGGTCTCGGCAAGCCCTACGGCAACACCTCCGTCCGCTCCGAGGCCGCGTCGGTGACCCCGAAGGACCTCCAGGCCCCGACGGTGCCCGGAAACCTCCAGGTCACCAACCCGACCAACGTCGACCCGGCCACCGGTGCGGTCACCGGCACCCGAAATGCCCGCCTCGTCTTCGACCCGTCGACCGACGACAGCGGCGCGGTCCCGACGTACGAGATCTACCGCGACGGGCTGCTCCTGCCCACCGCGGTGCCCACGCTCAACGCTCAGGGCAAGATGATCTACATCGACCAGCGGCTCACCCAGGGCCAGACCTACCGCTACGCGGTGCTGGCCAAGGACGCCGCCAGCAACAAGTCGGCTCAGACCGCTGAGGTCTCGGTCACCATCGCCCCCGATGCAGAGGCCCCGGTCTTCGTAGGCACCCCGACCGCCACCGTGCCGGATATCCACGGCCGGGACGTCGTACTCAGTTGGTCGGCGGCCACCGACAACATCGGGGTCACCGGCTACGGCATCTACCGCGACGGGACCAAGATCGCCCAGGTCGGCGGCACCACGCTGGCGTTCAAGGACGTCGGCCTCGCCCCGGGCACCTACAGGTACAAGGTCGACGCGGTCGACTCGGCTAACAACCGATCCGACCGGGCTACCCAGACGGCGGTCTCCGCTGCCATCGCCCACGACCCGCCTTCGGCGGGCCACGTGATCATCGCTTACCCCGCCCGGGACTTCGTCGAGGGCCAGGGCTACATCCAGCGGGACGCCGCCGGCGACCCGGTCAAGGACGCCAACGGCAACCAGATCGGCCAGAACGTCGTGGTCGAGCTGTTCCGCGACGGCAAGATCGTGGGGCAGGCCCGAACCAAGGCCGACAACACCGGCCTGGTGGAGGTCAACCACGCGGGACCGGGCTGCTGGGGCACGGCGGCTTTCGCCAACACCCCCGACGTCCGCCCCGGCGACGTCGCCCGAATCACCCCGACCGACACCGACGTCCCCGACCAGACGACGGCCGCAGCCGTCTACACCGGCCGTCCGGTCCAGTCGGCGCCCGGCACGGTGGAAGTGAAGGGCACGGCCAAGGACGCGGCCGGCAAGCCGCTACCGATGGACCAGCTCGAGGCACGGATCATCTCTGGCAACGGCACCTCGTTCCAGCTGAACGGTCGCAAGATCCTGAGAGCACCCGGTGATGGCGGCACGCTCGCGTACGACACCGCTGGCTCGACCAAGTGGACCGCGACGTACAAGGGCCTATCGGCCGCCGATGTCACCCGGGCCCTCAACGGGGAGATGGTCATCAACTGGCTGGGGCGCTCGCCCCTCACCGGCAACGAGCTGACGATCTTCGAGAACGGCCCGGGCACCGACGGCGGGCCCGCAGCCGGCTCGTGCACCGCACCGCTCGACCCGACCGCGCCGCTGGTCAGCCTCAACCCGACCGCCCGGCTCGCCTTTGGTGATCAGGGCGCCACCCCGGCCTCGACTAGCGCGGCCAAGTCCGTCGTGCTGACCAACGCCGGCAGCAGCACCGTTACGCTGACCGGGGTTTCGATCGGCGGGGCCAACCCCGGTGACTTCGAGGTCACTCCGGCCACCCTCCCGGCGACACTCGCGGCTGGCGCGAGCACCACGGTGAACGTCACCTTCTCCCCGAAGGCCGTGGGGGCGCGCAGCGCCACCCTCGACTTCGCGGACAACGCGGCGAACACCTCGTACCAGACGGTGCAGCTGACGGGCAACGGCACCGACACCGCCGCCCCGAGCGCCCCCACCGGGTTCGTCAAGAACCTGACCGGCACGAGCATCACCACGACGGTCCAGGTGACGCTCAAGTGGAACGCATCGACGGGCTCGGTCAGCGGGTACCAGCTGCAGAAGAGCGTGGGAGGTGCGGGGTTCGCCGACGTCCCCACTCTGGAGCAGCCGGGCACGGCCACTACGGTCAAGCAGCAGCTGCCCACCTCGGTGAGCAACGTGCGGTACCAACTCCGGGCGTGCAACGGTGTCAACTGCTCCGCATGGGTGTCTTTGGCAGCCTTCACCCTGGCCGACTTCCAGGAGAACAACGCCAACATCTCGACCAAGGGCACCTGGAGCCGCTCCGCGCTCACGGGCTCCTTCGGTGGATCGGTGAGCAGCAACAGCACGGCGGGCACCAACGTCACGCTGAAGACCAACGGCGTCGGCTTCCAGGTGATCAGCACCAAGGGTCCGGACCGCGGCAACGCCGAGGTTTGGATTGACGGCACACGGCGGGCGACCGTGAACCTCTACGCTGCGACGGTGCAGCCGGCTCAGGTCGTCCACACCGTCGAGGGTCTGGCCAACGCTACCCATCAGGTAGAGCTGCGAGCCCTGGGCAGCCGCACCGCCCCCAGCGCGGCCAACCGGGTCGACATCGACGGTTTCATCGCGGTTCGATGACAGCGCGCGCCTGACCAGCGCAACCGGACCTGCCGCCCTCTCCTGGCCCCCCCAAGAGAGGGCGGCAGTCCTACGGTCGGCCCCAGTCCGGTTCCTTCCTTGCCGGTGAGGACCTGAGCCCTCGCTGGAAGAATCAGTGACCTGCGGTGCTTACGAGCCGGCGTCGCGCTCGGGTATTCCTGACGCGGCACCGTCGGACCTAGGATCGGAGTTGCCCAGCGGGACCCCGCGGCGGCGATGACGCAGCAGTGGATAGGTCGCCCGACGGACCGCCTGCGCGATCGCCGCCCCGACCAGCAGCCCGAGCGCGATCGACGCGACGATGCCTCCGACCTGGATCGCGGAGGCGACGGCGGTGTCGGGGGAGATGACCAGCTGCGTGGTCGACAGCAGGCCCAGGCTGCCCGGGACCAGCAGCCAGAACGCCGGCAGGAACACCACCAGGCGGGGCAGCGATGGTTTCACCGCCTCGACCAGGTACGAGCCGAGACTGGCCGCGGCCGCGCCCGCGAAGCTGCCGACGGGTGCCGAGATCTGCTGACCCAGGGTCTGCGCCACCAGTGCGATGGCCAGCACGGCGATGATCCAGGGCAGCAGGCGGAGGGGTGGGGTCTCCATGAGCAGCAGACCGAAACTGATCAGCAGGACCCCGACCGGGGCGGCCCACCAGCCCATCCCCTCGACCCGGGCCACGGTGAGCATCGCGGGGGAGACCCCGATCAACTGGCTGGCGGCGACCAGCCCGAGCGTGAACAGCATCAGCTGGACCACGCCGAAGACCATGCGCGACGACCCGGCCATCATGTCTCCGGCGGCGAGCTCGGACATGGCGGTGACCAGCAGCGCCCCGGGGAGCAGCACGGCCAGGGCGGGGAGGGCCGTGCGGAGCGGTCCTTCGATCAGACCGGCCTCGGCGGCCGCGAACATGCCGCAGCCGATGACGAACGCGGCCAGCGCCGGCAACAGGGTGGCGATGAGGCGGAAGCGACGGGACAGCCGGAGCAGGCCGGCGACGGTCAGCGCGCCCAGGGTCGCGAAGCCGACATTGGGCCACCCGGGCTGCAGGATCAGGCAGATCCCGGCCGAGACGCCCAGCAGACCCACGTCGGCGGTCCAGCCCGGGTAGGGCCGTGGGCGGGCGCGCAGGTCGAGCAGCAGCTGGGTGGCGTCCTCGACCGGGAGCGACCCGGCCATCAGGTTGTAGCGGATCAATCGCACGTCGACCGCCTGATCGAGCCGCAGCGGCGCGTTGACCGACTCGAACACCGCCGGCTCGCCGCTGGACAGACTGAGGTGCACCCCGACCGGTAGCCCGGCGATCTGGACATCGGGATACCCGAGCCGCACGCTCACCGCCACCAGCTCGTCCTCCACCTCACCGACCGGCTGCCCGGTGGCGATCATCGCCGTCCCGAGATAGGCCAGCAGTCGCCGCACCTGGTAGTCGTTCGCTTCCACGCGACCACTCTTCCAGCCAACCTCGGCAACCCCGCTGAGCGGGCTCCGATGCCGAGAAGTGTCGGACCGAGGTGTCTACCATGCGGTGTGCCCGAGGAGCCGACGCCGAGAATCGCCCGGATCGCGGTCGACGTGCCCCTGAGCCACCTCGACCGGCCGTTCGACTACGCGGTGTTGCCGACCCAGGACACGGCGGCGGTGGTGGGCGCCCGGGTCCGGGTGCGGTTCGCCGGGCGGCTGCGCGACGGGGTGATCCTCGAGCGGCCGGCCGCTTCGGAGCACGAGGGCACGCTCACCGCGATCCACAAGATCATCTCGGCCGAGCCGGTGCTGACTTCCGAGGTGGCTGAGCTGATCCGCGCGGTGGCCGACCACTACGCCGGGATGTTCGTCGACGTCCTCCGGCTGGCGGTGCCGCCCCGGCACGCCGCGACCGAGCAGGCCGACCGCCCGTCGCCCGCCCCGCCGCTCGCCGACCCGCCGATCGGCCCGTTGTCGGGCTATCCGACCGGGCCGCAGTATCTGGCCGCGCTCCGCGGCGGTGGCCGACCGCGCGGCTACTGGCAGATCACCCCGAGCGCCTCGCCGACCGCGGACTGGGCGGCCGGGCTGGCCGAGGCGGCGCGCGCCTGCGTCGACGGGGGCCGTGGCGCGGTCGTCGTCGTCCCCGATCAGCGCGATCTGCAACGACTCCGGAAGGCCTGCGAGGCGGCGCTCGGCAAGGGCGGCTTCGCCGTACTGTCGGCCGACACTGGACCGGCGGCTCGTTACCGGGCCTTCCTCGCGGCGCTCCGCGGGGACGTGATGGTGGTGATCGGCAACCGCGCGGCCGCGTACGCGCCGGTGCACGATCTGGGGCTGGTGGCGTTGTGGGATGACGGCGACGACCTGCTCGTCGAGCAACGCTCGCCGTATCCGCACACCCGCGACGTGCTGGCGCTGCGGGCGACCCAGACCCACGCGGCGGCGCTCTTCGCCGGTTACTCGCGCACCGCCGAGATCCAGGTGTGGATCGACCGGGGCTGGTTGACCCCCCTCGCCCAGGAGCGGCAGGCGGTGCGACACGCCGCGCCCCGGGTCCGGGTCACCGCGGATTCCGACCACGCGCTCGAGCGCGATCCGTTGGCCCGGGCGGCCCGGCTGCCGCACGAGGTGTTCGAGCTGATGCGTTCGGCGCTGCCCCAGGGGCCGGTGTTGGTCCAGGTGCCCAGGGGTGGCTATCTCGTGGCGCTGGTCTGCCAGAGCTGTCGCGAGCCGGCGCACTGCCGGTTCTGCTCAGGGCCGGTGCGAGCGGCGGCGGGCGGGGGGTTGTCCTGCGGGTGGTGCGGGCGGCCGCAGCCGGAGTGGGAGTGTCCGATCTGCGGATCGCGCCGGGTCCGCGCCCCGATCATCGGGGCCGAGCGGACGGCCGAGGAACTGGGCAAGGCGTTCCCGCACACCGCTGTGCACCGCTCGGTCGGCGGCAAGGTCCTCGATCTCGTCCGTGACGCACCGGCGATCGTGGTGGCCACGCCCGGCGCCGAGCCGCCGGCCGAGCACGGTTATGCCGCGGCGGTCCTGCTCGACACCCAGCAACTGCTGCTGCGCTCGGAGCTGCGAGCCGGCGAGGAGGCGCTCCGCCGCTGGCTGAGCGTGGTCGCGCTGGTCCGCGGTGGTGATGACGGTGGTTCGGTGATCGCGGTGGGGGAGAGCTCGGGTCGCGCGCTGCAGGCCCTGGTCCGGGTCGATCCCGCGGGCTTTGCGGTCCGCGAGCTCGCCGAGCGGGCCGATGCCGGCCTGCCCCCGGCGGCCGCGGTGGTGGTGGTGGACGGAAGTTCGGCGGCGCTGGCCGAGTTCGTCGAGCTGGCCCGGTTGCCCGACGACACCGATCTGCTCGGCCCGGTGCCCCTGCCGGGGCCGACCGTCGACGACCAGCCCGTGCTCCGGCTGACTGCGCGCACCGCCCGCGCGCACCGCTCGTCGCTGGCCCGCGCGGCCAAGGACGTCGCCGCGATCCGCAGCGCGCGCAAGGCCGACGGCTCGCTGCGGATGATCATGGATCCGATCGATCTCTAGGAACGACGAAACGGCCCCACCCGCTCCTCGTGAGAGCTGATGGGGCCGTTCCGGTTCGACGGGCGACCGAGTCGCCGGTGGCTACGTCACCTCTCGAGGCGCGACGCGGCCAGGGGATCAGGCGTCGTAGTACTCGCGGCTGCCGGACTTGGCCAGCCCGCGGCTGATCATGTAGCCGACGGTGAGCAGCGTGACGTAGAGCCAGGCGCTCTTGGCGCCGAAGGCCGAGTTGTCATCGCCGGAGTCGGTGACGGCGGACGCGATGAGCACGCCGACGACCGCCAGGACGTAGACGATGAACTCGGTGGTCTTGAAGGCCGCCTTGGTCTCGGTGGTCAGGCGGCGGGGGCGGTCGGTGCCGTAGTTGGCATCGTTACGCGTCGGGCTGTTGGTGGTGCTGGACATGGGGTCTCCCTGAAAGTGGTGGGCAACATGGATGGTTGCCCGAATCGGCGTTCGCCAGGTTCGGCCTCATCGCCGCGCTGTACGTTTTTTCGTGATTTACATCGTTGGACTACAACAAACGTCTACAACGTAGATCTACAGCCAGAACTCTAGCGGCACGGTGCCCGAATGGCTATTCGACGGGCCCGCAGGCAGCTCCGTACGCCTTGGCGGGCGCTGTATAGGCTCACGGGAAAAGGAGCCCATGACTGAATCGAGCAAAGGGACTGAAGCGAGCAAAGGCCCCCAGACCCGCGAGCCCCGCCCGCGGCAGGAACCACTGACCCGGGCCGCGGTCCTCATCGCCGCGCTGCGGCTGGTCGACGCCGAAGGTCTGGACGCGCTGACCCGGCGACGGCTGGGCCTGGAGCTGGGCCGCGACGCCATGGCGCTCTATCGCTATGCGCCGGATCGCGCCGCTTTGCTGGACGGCATCGTCGAACTCGTCCTCAGCGAGCTCATGGTCCCACCGCAGGGGCAGGGGTGGCAGACCCAGCTCCGCCGGACCGCCCACCAGTTCCGCAGTCTTGCCGTCGCCCACCCGCACGTGGTCGGCCTGATCGTCACCCGCCCGCTGTCCACCCCACTGGCCTCGCGGTCGCTCGCGACCCTGCGGCCGCTCGAGCACCTGCTCGGCGTGCTGACCGAGGCGGGTTTCAGCCCGGCCGGTGCGTTGCGGATCTATCGACTGTTCATCGGCTTCCTCTATGGCCACATCCTGACCGAGCTGCAGGAGATCATCGCCGAGCCCGACGAGACCGACGATCTGTTGCGGCTCGGGCTGCATAGGCTGCCGCTGCGCGAGTTCCCGTTGCTCCGTGGTCTCGCCTCGGAACTCGCCGGCTACGACGGCACCAAAGAGCTCGACCACGGGCTCGACGTCCTCTTCGCCGGGCTCGACGCCCAGCACATCGACATCCAGCGGTCGGTGTGACCGGAGGCTGAGCAGCGGCCCGTCGACCCGGCCGCGCCCGGTCGACCGCGGTGCTCGCGCGCCGGATCACCGTAGAATCCGTCGGTGCGCATCGTCTTCGCGGGAACTCCCGCCGCGGCCCTCCCGTCGTTGGAGGCGCTGCTGGCCTCGCAGCACGAGGTGGTCGCGGTCGTCAGCCGCCCCGATGCACCGAGCGGTCGCGGCAAGAAGCTGACCGCGAGCCCGGTCGCCCGACTGGCGGCGGCGAAGGGCATCGAGGTGCTCACCCCACAACGCCCGCGCGATGAGGCCTTCGTCGATCGGCTGACCGAGCTGGCACCCGACTGCTGCCCGGTCGTCGCGTACGGCGCGCTGTTGCCTCAGCGGCTGCTCGACATCCCGCGGCACGGCTGGATCAATCTGCACTTCTCGTTGCTCCCGGCCTGGCGCGGCGCCGCTCCGGTGCAGCACGCGATCATGGCCGGGGACGCCGCGACCGGCGCGACCACGTTCCGGATCGTGCTCGAACTCGATGCCGGACCCACGTACGCCTCGATCACCGAGCCGATCCGGCCCGACGACACCTCCGGAGCGCTGCTGGAGCGGCTGTCCCTCAGCGGGGCCCGCCTGCTGGCCGACACGCTCGACGCGATCGAGGCGGGGGTCGAACCGCAGCCCCAGCCCGAGGCCGCGGTCAGCTACGCGAGCAAGATCGCCGTCGCCGACGCCGAGCTCGATTGGCACCGTCCGGCGGACCATCTCGACCGACAGATCCGCGGCTGCGCTCCCGCACCCGGTGCCTGGACGACCTTCCGGGGCGAGCGGTTCAAGATCAACAGCGCCCGGGTCGCCGCGAACACCGCCCTCGCTCCGGGCGAGCTCGAGGTGACCAAACGCGCGGTCCAGGTCGGCACCGCGACCCGTTCGCTCGAGCTCGGGCACGTCCAGGCGCAGGGCAAGAGGCCGATGGGGGCCGCCGACTGGGCTCGGGGAATCGCCCTCGCGGGTCAGGACCGCCTCGGTGGCTGACCGTCCGCGCCGGCTCGCCTTCGACACGCTGCGCGCCGTCAATTCCCAGGGCGGCTACGCCAACCTGGTGCTGGCCGAGCTGCTCGCCGAGCGTCGGCTGACCGGGCGCGACGCTGCCTTCGCCACCGAACTGGTCGCCGGCACCTGCCGCAGTCAGGGCCGCTACGACGCGATCATCGCGCTGGCCGCCGGCCGCGAACTGAAGACGCTGCAGCCGGCGGTGCTCGATCTGCTCCGGCTCGGTACCCATCAGTTGCTGGCCATGCGGGTGCCGTCGCACGCCGCAGTCGCTGCGATGGTCGATCTGGCCGCAGCCACCGTCGGCCGCCGGGTCACCGGGCTGGTCAACGCGATTCTCCGCAGGGTCGCCGCCCGCGACCTCGAGGACTGGCTCGACCGACTGACCGAGGGTCTGGACGGCCCCGAACGACTCGCGGTCCGGACCGCCCATCCGCGCTGGATCGTCGAGGCGTACGCCGACGTGCTCCCGGCCGAAGAGCTCGAGGCGGCGCTGGAGGCCAACAACGAGACCCCGCGGATCAGCCTTGCCGTACGACCGGGGCTGGCCGAGGTCGCAGAGTTGCTCGAGGCCGGGGCCGAGCCCGGCCGTTGGTCCCCGTACGCGGTCCGCTGGTCCGGTCCGCCCGGCGAGCTGGAAGCCATCCGTGCCGGCCGCGCCGGCGTCCAGGACGAGGGGTCGCAACTGGTCGCACTGGCCCTGAGTCGGGCCACGGCGCCCCGCGGTGAGTGGCTTGATCTGTGTGCCGGGCCGGGGGGTAAGGCGGCGCTGCTCAACGGGCTGGCGCTGGTCGACGGCAGCCGGTTGACCGCCACCGACTCGGCGCCGCACCGGGTCGAGCTGGTCGCCCAGGCCGTCCGGGCCTACGGCGACGATCGGGCCGAGGTGTTCGTCGCCGACGGGACCCGCCCGCCGTGGCCCGTCGGCCGCTTCACCCGGGTGCTGGCCGATGTGCCGTGCTCGGGCCTGGGAGCGCTACGTCGACGTCCCGAGTCGCGCTGGCGTCGGTCGGCCGACGACGTCGAACAGCTGCATCCGCTCCAGC
Organism: uncultured Actinomycetota bacterium; assembly: GCA_963815905.1. Lineage (GTDB taxonomy): Bacteria > Actinomycetota > Actinomycetes > Propionibacteriales > Propionibacteriaceae > Microlunatus. Next base: position 372,807 of record CAWFIO010000013.1, read on the forward strand.
TCGACCTGTTGGCCAGTGCCCTCGACAGCGCCGGACCCGGCGGTGTGGTCGGCTACGTGACCTGCTCACCGCACCGCCGCGAGACGACCGACGTGATCACCGAGACGTTGGCCCGTCGCGAGGACGTCGAGGTGCTCGACGCCGCGTCGCTGCTCCCCGAGGTCCCCGAGGCGGCATTGGGGAAGTTTCTCCAGCTCTGGCCGCACCGGCACGGCACCGATGCGATGTTCGCCGCCTACCTGCGGCGGCGAGGGTAGAGCCGCCGCGTCTCTACCGCGACGTGAGGCTCGATAGGGTCGACCCGTGCGCATCATGCCGAGCATCCTGTCCGCCGATTTCGCCAATCTGCAGACCGCGATCGAGTCCGTGCCCAGCGCCGAGGCGCTGCACATCGACGTGATGGACAACCATTTCGTCCCGAACCTGACCCTCGGTCTGCCGGTGGTCGAGTCGCTGCGGCGCGCCACCGACCGGTTCCTCGACATCCACCTGATGATCGCCGACCCCGATCGCTGGGCCCCGGCCTACGCCGAGGCCGGGGCCGAATCGGTCACCTTCCATGTCGAGGCGGCGGCCGCTCCGATCCGGCTGGCCCGCGAGCTCCGCAACCAGGGCGCCCGGGCCTCGATGGCGCTCAAGCCGGCCACCCCGATCGAGCCGTACGCCGACCTGCTGCCCGAGCTCGACATGGTGCTGATCATGACGGTCGAGCCCGGGTTCGGTGGTCAGAAGTTCCTCGACCTGTGCCTGCCCAAGATCGCCCGTACCCGTGACCTGATCCACCGCACCGGTGGCGACATCTGGTTGCAGATCGACGGGGGCGTCTCGGTCGAGACGATCGAGCGGTGCGCGGAGGCGGGGGTCGACTCGTTCGTGGCCGGGTCCTCGGTGTTCGGCGCCGACGATCCCGACGCCGCGGTCAACGCGCTGCGGGCGCTGGCCGAGGCGGCGGCCCAGCGCTGAGCGTCCGGGTCAGTTGCCCCGCCGCCGCAGGTAACGCTCGAACTCGGCGGCGATCGCCTCGCCGCTCGCTTCCGGGAGCTCGGCGGCGTCCTGCTGCTCCTCCAGTGAGGTGACGTACTCGGCCACCTCGCTGTCATCGGCGGCCAGTTCGTCCACGCCGCGTTCCCAGGCCCGGGCCAGCTCGGGGAGCTCGCCCAGCTCGAGAGCGCAACCGGTGTACTTCTCCAGGGTCGACAGCAGGGCGAGCGTTCCCTTGGGGCACGGCGGGTGCGAGACGTAGTGCGGGACGGCCGCCCACAGCATCAGCGCCTCGATCCCGGCGCGCTGCAGGGCGTCGCTGATCACCCCGAGGATGCCGGTCGGCCCCTCATAGGTCGACGGCGCCAGGCCCAGCTCGGTCATCAACGTCCGGTCGTTGGTCGACACCGACACCGGGACGGGCCGGGTGTGCGGGGTGTCGGCCAGCAGGGCGCCGAGCAGGTAGACCCGCTGCACGTCGGCCGAGCGCAGCGCGGAGACGATGACCGTGCTGAACTGCCGCCAACGCAGGTTGGGCTCGAGGCCGTTGATCAGCACCAGGTCACGGCCGTCGGGCAGCTCGGCGATCAGGAACTGCGTGGTCGGCCAGTCCAGCGCCCGGTTGTCTTCCGGGTCGATGCTGACCTGCGGTCGGTTGACCTGGAAGTCGTAGTAGTCGTCGGGATCGAGCGCGAAGACCGGCTCGGCGCCGTAGACCTCGTCGAGATGCTCGACCGCTCCGGTGGCGGCGCTGCCGGCGTCGTTCCAACCGCCGAAGGCCATCACGACGACCGGGTCGACGAGATCACGGAGGTCGCGGAGATCGCTGTCGGCGGACTCGGGCATGAATCTCACTGTAATCGTCGGCTCTGGGCCGGGCGCTCGCTTCCCACACGTTGTCGAGGGGCCGGTTACCCGCCCGGCGGGCCGTATTCTCGGCGCTATGTCCACCGACCTGCGTAGCACCCTGAACCGTCGCGTCGTGATCGCCGACGGGGCGATGGGGACGATGCTGCAGGGCTACGACCTCACGCTCGATGACTTCGAGCAGCTCGAGGGCTGCAACGAGGTGCTCAGCCGGACCCGACCCGACATCGTCCGGGCCATCCACGACGCCTACTTCGACGTCGGCGTCGATGCCGTCGAGACCAACACCTTCGGCTCCAACCTGTCGGCGCTGGGGGAGTACGGGATCGCCGACCAGATCTTCTCGCTGTCCCAGGCCGCCGCGCAGATCGCCCGCGACTCGGCCGACGCGTACAGCACCGCGGACCGGGCGCGCTGGGTGCTCGGCAGCATCGGCCCCGGGACCAAGCTGCCGACCCTCGGCCACATCACGTACGCGGCGCTCCGTGACGCCTACCAGGCGCAGGTCGAGGGCATGCTCGCCGGCGGGATCGACGCCGTGCTGATCGAGACGTCGCAGGACCTGCTGCAGACCAAGGCGGCCACCCTGGGCGCCAAACGCGCGCTCGCCCACGCCGGTCGCGACCTCCCGCTGATCGTCCACGTCACCGTCGAGACCACCGGCACCATGTTGCTCGGCACCGAGATCGGTGCCGCGCTGACCGCGCTCGAGCCGCTCGGCATCGACCTCATCGGGCTCAACTGCGCCACCGGTCCCGCCGAGATGAGCGAGCACCTGCGGCACCTGTCGCGGTACGCCTCGATCGGGGTCAGCTGCATGCCGAACGCCGGGCTGCCGATGCTGACCTCCGACGGCGCCGCGTACCCGCTCAAGCCGGAGGAGCTGGCCGACGCGCTCGAGCAGTTCGTCGGCGAGTTCGGGCTCGGGCTGGTCGGCGGCTGCTGCGGCACCACACCCGAACACCTCCGCCAGGTGGTCGAGCGGCTCGGCGAGCGCCCGATCGTCCCGCGTCGACCCAGCCACATCGCCTCGGCCGGATCGCTCTACGCCGAGGTCCCGTTCCGCCAGGACACCAGCTATCTGTCGATCGGCGAACGGACCAACGCCAACGGGTCGAAGGCCTTCCGCGACGCCCTGCTCGAGGAGCGCTGGGACGACTGCGTCGACATCGCCCGGGCCCAGATCCGTGACGGGGCCCACCTGCTCGACCTGAACATCGACTACGTCGGCCGCAACGGGCCGGCCGACATGCGCGACCTGGCCTTCCGGCTGGCCACCGCGTCGACGCTGCCGCTGGTCCTCGACTCGACCGAGCCGGCCGTCCTGCAGGCCGGACTGGAGTGCCTGGGCGGTCGCGCGGTGATCAACTCGGTCAACTACGAGGACGGCGACGGTCCCGACTCGCGGTTCACCAAGATCACCCAGCTCGTCGTCGAGCACGGCGCGGCGGTCATCGCGTTGACCATCGACGAGCAGGGGCAGGCCCGGACCGCCGACTGGAAGGTCGCGGTGGCGGAGCGGCTGATCAACGACCTGACCGGCAACTGGGGGATGCGGACCAGCGACATCATCATCGATGCGCTGACCTTCCCGATCGCCACCGGCCAGGAGGAGACCCGTCGCGACGGCATCGAGACGATCGAGGCCATCCGCGAGATCAAGCGGCGGTTCCCCGACGTGCAGACCACGCTCGGGTTGTCGAACATCAGCTTCGGCCTCAACCCGGCGGCCCGGGTCGTGCTCAACTCGGTCTTCCTCGCCGAGTGCATCGACGCCGGGCTCGACTCGGCCATCGTGCACGCGGCCAAGATCGTCCCGATGGCGCGGATCCCCGACGAGCAGCGCCGGGTCGCGCTCGACATGGTCTACGACCGCCGCCGACCGGCCACCGAGACCGAGCCCGCGTACGACCCGCTCCAGGTCTTCCTCGAGTTGTTCGACGGCGTGACGACCGCCGACACCAAGGCCGAGCGGGCGGCCGAGCTGGCCAAGCTCCCGGTCAGCGAGCGGTTGCAGCGGCGCATCGTCGACGGGGAGTCGAAGGGGCTGGGGGAGGACCTCGAGCTCGCGCTGACCGACAAGCCCGCGCTGGAGATCATCAACACCGATCTGCTCGCCGGCATGAAGGTCGTCGGCGAGTTGTTCGGATCCGGTCAGATGCAGTTGCCCTTCGTGCTGCAGTCGGCCGAGGTGATGAAGACCGCGGTCGCCTACCTCGAGCCGCTATCTGGAGAAGACGGACGCCGCGGGCAAGGGCACCATCGTGCTGGCCACGGTGAAGGGTGATGTCCACGACATCGGCAAGAACCTGGTCGACATCATCTTGACCAACAACGGCTACACGGTGGTCAACCTGGGGATCAAGCAGCCGATCAGCACGATCATCGACGCCGCGCAGGAGCACAACGCCGACGCCATCGGGATGTCGGGGCTGCTGGTCAAATCGACCGTGGTGATGCGGGAGAACCTCGAGGAACTCAACGCCCGCGGTCTGGCCACCGCCTACCCGGTCTTCCTCGGCGGCGCGGCCCTGACCCGCGCCTACGTGGAACAGGACCTACGCGAGGTCTTCGCCGGCGAGGTCCGCTACGCCCGTGACGCCTTCGAGGGCCTGCGGCTGATGGATGCGCTGATGGCGGTCAAGCGGGGCGAGGAGGGCGCGGCCCTCCCGGCACCGCGCGAGCGGCGGGTCAAGCTCAAGCCGCGTCCGGAGGTCGGCGAGGGATCCGAGGAGCCGATCCCTGACCTGCCCGCGCGCTCGGACGTGGCCCGCGACATCGATGTCCCGACCCCACCGTTCTGGGGTGACCGGATCGTCAAGGGCATCGCGCTGGCGGACGTGGTCGGGTATCTCGACGAACGCGCCACCTTCATGGGCCAGTGGGGTCTGAAGGGCAGCCGCGGCGGACCCTCGTATGAGGATCTGGTCGAGACCGAGGGGCGGCCCCGGTTACGGAACTGGCTCGATCGGGTCGCCACCGAGGGGATCGCCGAGTTCGCCGTGGTCTACGGCTACTGGCCCTGCTACAGCGACGGCGACACGCTGATCGTGCTCCGACCCGGCGGCGAGGTCGCCGACCCCGCGGCCGAGTTACACCGCTTCACCTTCCCGCGGCAGACCCGCGGGCGCTACCTGTGTCTGTCGGACTTCTTCCGCGACCGCGAACTCGCGCTGGCCAAGGGTCCCGACGTGGTGGCGTTCCATCTGGTCACCATGGGTGCGGCGGTGGCCCGGACGACGGCGGGGTTGTTCGAGCGCAACGCCTACCGTGACTACCTCGAACTGCACGGCCTCAGCGTCCAGCTGACCGAGGCGCTGGCCGAGATGTGGCACGACCGGGTGCGGTCGGATCTCGGTTTCTCCGGCGACAACGGCAACGTCGACGAGATGATCCGCGACCAGGCCTACCGCGGGTCGCGCTACTCCTTCGGATATCCGGCCTGTCCGGAGCTGGAGGACCGGATCAAGCTGGTCGACCTGCTGCGCCCGGAACGGATCGGGGTCGAGCTGTCGGAGGAGTTGCAGTTGCACCCCGAGCAGTCGACCGACGCGATGATCGTCCATCACCCCGAGGCGAAGTACTTCAACGCGCGCTGATTTCTGACGTCCAGTGGAGTCGCATGCGGCCCCGGGCCGCATGTCGGCGACCTGCGGCTCCACTGGGCGTCGGTTCTCCGTTGTCCACAGCTCGAGGGGCCCGATCTGGCGCTATCCACAGATCTCTGGGTGGGCGCACGATCGGGACTTTTCTCCACATCCTCCCTGGTATGAGGACACTCACCCAGGAAGTACAGGATCTCGTCGACCGGCAGGGCGGGCTGATCGGCCGCCGCCAGCACCCCGAACTCGCCTCGTCGATCGACGGGCTGCTGCGGACCGGCCGGCTGGTCGCCCTGCTGCCCGGTGTCTATGCCCGACCGGGGATCGAGTCGGACCCACGGACGTGGATGTACGCCAGCCAGCTGTGGGATCCCACCACGGTCGTGACGCATGAGGCGGCGGCCTCGCTGACGTTTTGGCCCGGTCTACCGGTGCGGGTGGTCTCCCTGGCCAGCAGCCGGCGAGTCCGGCGGGCGATGCTGCGACTCAGCGCGCGACGGATCGACCCTGAGTTCGTCGTGATCCGCCAGGGTCTGCGGTGTGCTGCGCCCGCGCTGACCGCGATCGACCTCACCGACCGGATGGGTGGCGATGCCATCGACGTCGCGCTCCGGTCGCGGCAGGTCACCGTGGACGGGCTGAAGGAAGCTCTCGCCGCCCATCCGGACCGGGTCGGCAACGGGGTGCGGAGAGTGCTGCTCGACGAGTCGCGGAGCAACCCGTGGTCACCGCTGGAACGACGGGCCCATCGATTGCTGCGAGCGGCCGGGATCACCGGGTGGCAGGGCAACTACCCGCTGGTGGTCGCCGGTCGGACCCTGTGGCTCGACATCGCGTTCCCCCGTCAACGGTTGGTCATCGAGATCGACGGTCGTGAGTTCCACGAGGGCGCTGAGATCTTCGAGACCGACCGCTGGCGACAGAACGCCTTGGTCGCGGCGGGCTGGCGGGTGCTGCGTTTCACGGCGCGGATGATCGACGACACCCCGCAGACGGTGATTCTGGCGATCCTCGACGAGCTCGGCCGCTGAAATTCGACGTCCAGTCGAGCCGGAGGCAGCCGAATCCCGCGTGTCACACGGTGCTGCCGCGACTGGACGGCGATTTTCCGCCTCTGCCTCCGGGTCGCGGATCTCAGCGGCGGGTCGCGGATCTCAACGGAGTCAGGAGCTGCGCGTAGGTTGTCAGTTTACGTTGTAAGTCGACACCTGAGCCCCCTGGAGAACGCATGCCCACCACCTCGACCCCGGCGGGTACGCCGGGTGTGGCCGCCGAGAAGCCACAGGACATCCCGAAGCGCGGATGGCTGCAGATCGCCAAGCGCGGCTGGGCGGAGGCCAAGTCCGACAACGTTCCGCTGCTCGCGGCCGGTGTCGCCTTCTACACCTTCCTCGCCATCTTCCCGGCGATGATCGCGCTGGTCCTGATCTACGGCCTGATCGCGGATCCGGCCCAGATCTCGGCGCAGATCAACTCGCTGGGCAGCGCGGTCCCCGACGCGGCCAAGTCGCTGATCCAGGACAACCTGGTCGCGCTGACCGAGCGGCCCGCCGCCACCGGCTGGGGTCTGGTCGCGGCCCTCGCCCTGGCCCTGTGGAGCGCCTCCGGCGGCATGAACAACCTGATGCTGGCCATCTCGCTCGCCTATGACGAGGAGCAGAAGCGCTCCTTCATCAAGCAGCGCGGCCTGGCCTTGCTGCTGACGCTCGGCGCCATCGTGGTCATGGCCGTCATGCTCGGTTTGGTGGCCGTCGCGCCTGCTCTGCTCAACCTAGCCACCAGCGGTGTACTGCACTTCGGCCTCCAGGTCGTCCGTTGGGTGGTGCTCGTCGCGGTGATCACCGTCGCGCTGGCCGTGCTCTACCGGGTCGCCCCGGATCGGGATGCCCCGAAGCTCCGCTGGGTCTCGGTCGGCGCAGGGGTGGCTACGCTGCTCTGGGTGCTGGCCTCGATCGGGTTCTCGATCTACGCCGGATTCGGCGGGTACGCCAAGACCTACGGCGCGCTGGCCGGCATCGTCGTCCTGCTTTTCTGGTTGTGGATCACCTCCTACGCGATCCTGCTCGGCGCCGAGATCAACGCCGAGTCCGAGCAGCAGACGGTCAAGGACACGACCAAGGGCCCGTCCGCTCCGCTCGGTGAGCGCGGCGCGGTGAAGGCCGACTCCGTCCCGAAGGGTGGGTCGGACGGCGATTCCGGGGAGGATCAGCCGGTCGGGCGCAACGGCGGGCCCGATGCCAGCACGAGCGGTCGCACCAAGGCCACCGAGAGGGTCAAAGAAGAGGTCAGCGAGATCAAGGGGAGCATCAAGCGATGAGCAGCAACACAACGGACAACACCAACACGTCGGCCCCCGAGGACATCGAGTCCGACATCGCCACGACGCGCGACCACATGGCCGACGCAATCGAGGAGTTGGCCGCCAAGCTCGACGTGAAGGGACAGGCCCAGGCCAAGATCGCCGAGACCAGGTCCAATGTCGAGGACACGCTCGTGGAGGCGAAGGAACAGGCCCAGGAGAGGCTCGGCCGGCTGAAGGCCCAGGCGCAGGAGAAGATCGCGGAGACGCGCGAGCTGGCCCAGGACAAGGTCGGCCAGCTCCAGAGGCACGCCGAGGAGGCGGTGGACCAGCTCAAGGGTCACACCGAGGACACGACGGACGAGGCCGAGGCCACGCTCGACGGCCAGCAAGCCAAGACCGAGGCCGCCACGGCCCGGGCCAAGCAGCAGGCGGCGAACGTCGCCGACCAGGTCGCCGATCGCGCGCAGACCTCGGTCGAGCGCTTCCGCGCCGCGTCGTTGCCGGTTCAGGCCGCCGTGGTCGGCATACCGCTGACCCTGGTGATCCTGCTCCTCGTCCGCGGCGCTCGCCGCTGATCACCGGTTCGCCCCGCACAATCTGCGGCCCCGCGCGAGTTCGCCTCGCGCGGGGCCGGTGAGCAAGAATGGCCGCGCCATGACCAACGCCAAACCCCCGCGCCCCGCCGCCGTCCTCTGGGACTTCGACGGCACCCTGGCCGACACCGAACCGCTGTGGATCGAGGCGGAGTTCGAGTTGATCGGTCGACTTGGCGGAGAGTGGTCGGTCGAGCACGCCGATCAGCTGGTCGGCAACTCGTTGCTCGACTCCGGCGCCTACATCCTCAACGCGATCGGGCGTACGGATCTGTCCCCGGCCTGGGTGGTCGAGGAACTGCTGACCTTCGTGGTCGCCCGGCTCACCGACGGACCGATGCCCTGGCGTCCGGGAGCGCTCGAGCTGCTCGAGGCGCTGAACCGGGCCGGAGTTCCCTGCGCGCTGGTCTCCGCGTCCTACCGGATCCTGCTCGACGCCGCGCTGGCCCGGCTGCCCGAGGGCACCTTCGTGACCTCGGTCGCCGGCGATGAGGTCAGCCAGGGCAAACCCCACCCCGAGCCGTACGTGAAGGCGTGCACCGTGCTGGGCGTCCGGGCCCGCGACTGCATCGTGATCGAGGACTCCGAGACGGGTGCCCGCTCGGGTAACGCCGCCGGTGCGGTCGTGCTCGCCGTGCCCAACCGGGTCCCGATCCCGGCTGCGCCCCGACGCGTCACGCTGGGCTCACTGGCCGACGTCGACCCCACTGCGCTGGCCTCGATCATGGAACGTGCCGATGCGTCGCACTGACCGGCTGCGTGCGGGGGCGGTCGCCCTCGCCGGGCTGATCCTGCTGGCGGGCTGCACCGATCCCGCGCAGCCCGATCCGAGCCCCACCCCCGGCTCGACCCTGCGGCCGTTCACCGTGATGTCGACCGACCGGGTCCGGGTCACCGATCCGGCGGCGATGACGGATGCCTCCTCGGCGATGCTCGCGGTCAACGTCTTCCAGCGCCTGATGACGGTCGACCCCGGAATGGCCGCACCCAAGCCCGATGCCGCCCGCGACTGTGTCTACACGTCGCCGACCACGGTGACCTGCACCTTGAACAAGGAGATGACCTTCTCCAACGGTCACGACCTCACGTCGAGCGATGTGAAATTCAGCATCGAGCGTGCGCTGCGGCTCAACGTCGCCGGCTCCTCGGCCTGGCTGCTGTCCTCAGTCCGTCGGATCGAGACGCCGGACCCCGAGACGGTCCGTTTCCTGCTCAGCCGGGTCGACAACGAGTTCGTCTTCGCCTTGGCCTCGCCGGCCGCCTCGATCCTCGACGAGGAGAGTTACGACGCCGACGCGATCGCCGAACCCGACGCTCCCATCGTCGGGTCCGGCCCGTTCGCGGTCGCCTCGTTCGCTGAGAACGCGATCGTGTTCGACCGCTTCGACGAGTACGTCGGGCGCAGCGCTGCCCGGCTCTCGACCCTGGTCTATCGGACCGCCGCCGACTCGGCCACCGTCGAGGACGCGATGAGCAAGGGCCTGGTCGATGTGGTCTGGCGGGGCCTGGACGCGGCTGCGGTCACCCGACTCGCGCAGCAGGTCGTCCAGAGCCCCGACCAGCAGACCACCAGCGGCTTCACCCAGACCACGCTGACCGGCACCCGGGTGCTGCAGCTGGGCTGGAACGAGGACGCACCGATGCGTCGCAACAAAGCCCTCCGCCGAGCCATCGCCGTCGCCCTGCAGGGCGATCGCACCTCGGATTCGATCATCCCCGGCGGCGTGCCGGGCCATGTCGCCAGCTTCCCGCTCGGCGGCAAGGTGAAACCGAAGGTGACCTGGAAGAACCGGATCAACCTCACGTTGAGCTACGACCCCACCGCACCGAACAGCCAGGACATCGCGACCCAGGTCCGGACCCGGCTGGAGAACACCGGCAATCTCAGCGTCCAGCTGCGAGCCGGTGATCCCGGGGCCGACCTGATCCTGCTCGACCGCAAGGCCTGGACCGCGACGCCGTTGGCCTGGCTGCAGCCCTACGTCGAATCGCCGCTGTCCGGCTCGAGCGAGGTCATCGAGACCGATCTCGACCAGTACCGCGCCACCACCGACGACGCGACGGCCGCCCGGTTGCTGACCAGCCTGCAGGACCAGGCGTCGAACGACCTGACCCTGCTGCCGCTCAGCCAGTCGGACGAGATCATCTACACCCGCGGCACCGCCGAGGTCTCGGCCACCTCCTTCGGTCCGGGTTGGCAGCTCGGACTCTTCGGGATCAGCAATGGCTGAGCCGCTGTCCGGCGTACGCACCGGTCCGTTCGTCGTCGGCGAGCGGATCACCCTGACCGACCCGAAGGGACGGCGGCACTCGATCCTGCTCGCGGCGGGCGGGACCTTCCACACCACCAAGGGTGGGGTGAACCACGACGAGCTGATCGACGGCCCGGAAGGCGTCGTCGTCACCTCGGTCGGCGGCACCCAGTATCTGGCCATGCGGCCGCTGCTCAACGAGTACACGGTGACCATGCCGCGTGGGGCGGCCGTGGTCTACCCCAAGGACGCGGCCCAGATCCTGATGGGCGCCGACATCTTCCCCGGTGCCACCGTGGTCGAGGCCGGCGCCGGATCCGGCGCGCTGTCCTGCAGCCTGCTCCGGGCCATCGGCCCGACCGGCCGGCTGATCTCGTACGAGCGGCGCGAGGACTTCGCGGTGATCGCCAAGCGCAACGTGGTCCAGTTCCTCGGCGCGGAGCCGCACAACTGGGACCTGCGGGTCGGCGACGTGATCGAGCTCGCCGACGAACCGGTCGACCGGGTGATCCTGGACATGCTCGCCCCCTGGGAGTGCGTCGACCCGCTGGGCGAGGTGCTGATCCCCGGCGGGGTGATCTGCGCGTACGTGGCGACGGCGACCCAACTCAGCCGGACCGTGGAGACCCTGCGCGTGCACGGCGGGTTCACCGAGCCCGAGGCCACCGAGTCGCTGATCCGCGCCTGGCACGCCGAAGGGCTGGCCGTACGCCCTCGGCACGACATGGTCGGCCACACCGGCTTCCTGATCACCGCTCGACGCCTCGCCCCAGGTGTAACGGCACCGTTACGCAAACGACGCCCCGCACCTGGCGCGTACGGCGACGATTACACCGGACCCCGTTCGCCACCCAGGTAGGGTTTCGCCAAGGAGGTGCGGCAATTTGCCTGGTCCGTTCCAAGATCGCTTCGGTGATGATCGTGAGGCACTCGCTGCCCAGATCAGTTCGTTGAGCGACGAGCTCGTCCGGTTGCGCGAACGCGTGTCCTCCCACCCCCACGACATCGCCGTGCTCGAACGCCGGCTCGCCGACGCCCGGTCCGACCTGCGGACCACGTCGGCCAACAACGAGCGGCTCGCGACGACGCTCCGCGAGGCCCGCGATCAGATCGTGTCGCTCAAGGGCGAGGTCGATCGACTGGCCCAGCCGCCGGCCAGCTTCGGGGTCTTCCTGTCCACGGAGGAAGAGCACACCGCCGACATCTACACCTCCGGTCGCAAGATGCGCGTCAGCGTCAGCCCCGATGTCGACTTCGCCAAGCTGACCCCCGGCAAAGAGGTGATGATCAACGAGGCGATGAACGTCGTCGGCGTCCTCGAGTTCGACGAGGTCGGCGAGGTCGTCGTCCTCAAGGAGGTCCTCGAAGGCGGTGATCGCGCGCTCGTCGTCGGTCACGGCGACGAGGAGAGCGTGGTCCGACTGGCCACCCGGCTGCGCGACGCCGGTCTGCGCTCGGGTGACTCGCTGCTGATCGATCGCCGGGTGCATTTCGCGTACGAGCGGGTGCCGAAGCTCGACGTCGAGGAACTGGTCCTCGAAGAGGTCCCCGACATCGACTACTCGGTGATCGGCGGCCTGGGCAACCAGATCGAGGCGATCCGCGACGCGGTCGAGCTGCCCTTCCTGCACAAGGACCTGTTCATCGAGCACGAGCTCAAGGCGCCGAAGGGCATCCTGCTCTACGGGCCGCCCGGATGTGGCAAGACGCTGATCGCCAAGGCGGTGGCGAACTCGCTGGCCAAGAAGGTCACCGAGACCACCGGCGAGGAGGGGCGCAGCTTCTTCCTCAACATCAAGGGCCCCGAGCTGCTCAACAAGTACGTCGGCGAGACCGAGCGTCACATCCGCCTGGTCTTCCAGCGGGCCCGGGACAAGGCCAGCGACGGCATGCCCGTGATCGTGTTCTTCGACGAGATGGACTCGCTCTTCCGCACCCGCGGATCGGGCGTCTCCTCCGACGTCGAGAACACCATCGTCCCGCAGTTGCTGAGCGAGATCGACGGCGTCGAGGGTCTCGACAACGTCATCATCATCGGCGCCTCGAACCGCGAGGACATGATCGATCCGGCGATCCTGCGGCCGGGCCGACTTGACGTCAAGATCAAGATCGAGCGCCCCGACGCCGAAGCCGCCCGCGAGATCTTCAGCAAGTACCTGACCCCGACCCTGCCGTTGCACGCCGAAGACCTGTCGGAGTTCGACAACGACCGGCTCGCGACCGTGCAGGGCATGATCGAGCGCACCGTGCTGCGGATGTACGAGGAGTCCGAGGAGAACCAGTTCCTCGAGGTCACCTACGCCGGCGGCGACAAGGAGGTCCTGTACTTCAAGGACTTCAACTCCGGCGCGATGATCCAGAACATCGTCGACCGGGCCAAGAAGATGGCGATCAAGGATCTGCTCGACGCCGGCGTACGCGGCCTGCGGATCGGCCACCTGCTCCAGGCCTGCATCGACGAGTTCGCCGAGAACGAGGATCTGCCGAACACGACCAACCCGGACGACTGGGCGAAGATCAGCGGTAAGAAGGGCGAGCGCATCGTCTTCATCCGCACGCTGATCAACTCCAAGCAGGGGACCACCCCCGGCCGGTCGATCGACACTGTCTCTAATACGGGGCAGTACTTGTAGGGCTCTTCTCACCCTCAGGTCGGCGAGGCCGGTCCGCTCCGAGTCCGGACTTTTCGTTGTAGGTCGCGTGAGTCAGTGCCCCACGGGTCCTCGACGAGAGGCCGGGTCAGGTGGTCGGCCGGGCCGGGCGGTGGGCGGCGCGGCGGATCAGGGCGTACGCGGCGCGCCAGCCGATCAGGAACAGCGCCAGCACGATGCCGGCGACGATGACGAAGCTGAGCTGGATGCCGCCGCCGGAGGCGTAGCGGAGGAGCATTCCCGCGACCAGGGCGCCGAGCCAGACGAAGACGCCCGAGTTCAGGGTGCCCGGGGCACGCCAGACGCGGCCGGCCAGCAGGCCGATCAACGCACCGACCAGGAAGGGCCAGGCGGTGTGGAAGACGCCGAGCAGATCGGTGCCCTCGGCATGGGACGAGCGGCCGACGATGGCGAAGATGACGATGGCGATGACGTCCACCGCGATTGCCGTCCCAGTACGCATGGTCGATCACACTACGCTGAACGGCATGACGGCGCGGACGGATCACCAGGACTCGACCGCGGAGCCCGAGCAGCACCGGGCCACCCGGGTGCTGGGCATCGAGACCGAGTACGGGATCAGTGCGACCGCGGTGCCGGGCGGGCCGGGCGGCATCACCCTGGGCCGGATCGAGGACGAGCTGCACCCGATGCAGCTGTCGAACCACGTGGTCAAGGCGTACGGGTTCACCGGCGCCGACCAACCCACCGGCTGGGACTACGAGACCGAGACCCCGCTGCGGGACAGCCGCGGCTACGAGATCAGCCGAGCGGCGGCCCACCCCGACCAACTGACCGACAGCGACCTCGGGATGGCCAACCTGATCCTGACCAACGGCGCCCGGCTCTACGTCGACCATGCCCACCCGGAGTACTCCGGGCCCGAGGTCACCTCGGCCCTCGACGCGGTCCGCTGGGACAAGGCCGGCGACGCGGTGATGGCGATCGCGGGGCGGCGAGCGTCGATGGCGCTGGGGCGTACGGTCCGGCTCTACAAGAACAACACCGACGGCAAGGGCGCCTCGTACGGCACCCACGAGAACTACCTGCTGCTGCGGAGCACCCCGTTCGACCGGATCGTCACGCAGTTCTCGGCGTTCCTGGTCACCCGCCCGGTGATCACCGGGGCCGGCCGGGTGGGGCTGGGTCAGTCGAGCCAGGCCGACGGGTTCCAGATCAGCCAGCGCGCCGACTTCTTCGAGGCGGAGGTGGGTCTGGAGACCACGCTCAACCGACCGATCATCAACACCCGCGACGAGCCGCACGCCGACGCCAGCCGCTATCGGCGGCTGCACGTGATCACCGGCGACGCCAACCTGTCGGAGATGTCGACCTACCTCAAGGTCGGCACCGCTGCGTGGGTGCTCCGGGTGATCGAGGCCGGCGAACTCGGTAGCGATCTGCGGCTCGACACCCCGGTCGCGGCGATGCGCCAGGTCAGCTGGGACGTGAGCTGTCGGCAGCCGCTCGGGTTCGTCGAGCGGGGCACCGCGACGGCGATCGACACCCAGGAGATCTATCTGGAGGCGTGTCGGCGGCACTACGACCAGATCGCCGGCGAGCTGACCGAGAGCGCCCGGATCGAGGCCAAGGACATCTTCGCCCGCTGGCAGGACTGCCTGGACGCGCTGCGGACCGACGTCTTCGCGTTGGCCGACCAGCTCGACTGGGTGGCCAAGCTCAAGCTGATGGAGTCCTACCGCGAACGCGACGGGCTGGCCTGGGACGCCCCGAAGCTCGGTCTGATCGACCTGCAGTACGCCGACGTCGACCCCCGCCGCAGTCTCTACGCGGCCCTGGTGGCCAAGGGCAAGATGCGGCGGCTGGTCACCGACGAGGAGGTCGACTGGGCCCGGACCCACCCGCCCGAGGACACCCGCGCGTACTTCCGCGGTCGGGTGATGGAGAAATTCTCCGCGCACATCGTCGCGGCCTCGTGGGACTCGGTGATCTTCGACGTCGCCGGGCGACCGGCCCTGCAACGGGTCCCGCTGCTCGACCCGCTCCGCGGCACCAAGGAGCAGGTGGGCGCGATGATCGACAGCTGCAACACCGTGGCCGACCTGTTCCTGCACCTCGGTCGGTAGGCGTGGTCTGGCACCTCGTCTCCTCGATCGCGGCCGCCTGCGTCGATTCGATGCTCAGCGGCTCTTGATCTCGAAGGCGACGACCCGAGTGCCGTCCGCGCGTACGCCGGTCCCGACGGTGAACAGCCGGCTACTGGGTTCGCCGCCGCTGGCGAAGCTGTCGTCGTTGGCCATCACGCAGATCCGACGCAGGCCGGTGGTGTCGAGCGGCGAGGGGTGATTCGGCCGACAGCGACCGAACGCCTCCCGGAGTCGGAGCAGCGCCTCGTTCGCATCGGGCTTGTCCACCTCGATCACCGCATCGAGCTGGTAGTCGTGGGTGGAGCGGTAGACCCCGCTGAGGACGCGGGCGTCGGGCGGCAGATCGACGTAGCTGTAGTACTTAACCTCCTCCAGCGTCAACGGCGTGCAGGTATAGCCGGTGAAGCTGTTGACGCAGGTCGAGCCGCGCTCGGAGGTGAAGGAGAAGTAGGGGACACCCCAGCCGCCGGCGAAGCGGGTCAGGATGTAGAGCGCGAGGGCGACGATGCCGGCCATCGTCACGATGCCGATCAGGATCCGGAGCGGCTTGAAACGTCTCTTCGGCACCTGGACAGGATGCCCGACGGCGGATGGCGCCAGCGGACGACTCCGCATCGATTCCGTCACGAAGCCAGGCGGTCGCTACTTCTTGACCGCGATGATCACCGAGGTGTCGTCGGCGACCATCACCTCGACGCTGGTGAAGCTCTCGTCGGCCAGCCAGTCCATCCGCAACCTGTCGACGCGACCGCGGGCAATCGGCGGCCAGGTCGAGCAGGGGACGAAGTCGTCGAGGACGAGCATGCCGCCCGGCTCGAGCAGGGCACTGATCTCCTCGCGCGGCCAGCCCTTGGCGCTGGTCGCGTCCATGAAGATCAGCGAGAAGGGCCCGTGCTCGTCGAGCGCGCGCCAGTCGGCGTGCATCACGTCGATGTCGTCGTCGGCGAACATCTCCATCACGCCGTGGGCCAGCTCGGGGTCGAGCTCGGCGGTGATCACGCGCGAGGACTTCGGCGCGCCGCTGCGCAGCCAGGCCGCACCGACGCCGCAGCCGGTGCCACACTCGGCGATGGTCCCGCTGCGGGTCGCCGCCAGCGCCGCCAGCAGCCGACCGGTCTCGGTGCGTGAGGCCCAGACATACCCCCGCTGCAACGACATCCGCAGCGCACGAAGCACCAGTTCGGGCAGAACCGGGGGAGCGCTCATCCCAGAAGTCTGTGCAGCGGCCGCGCCGATCCGGGGTGCGTACCAGGATGTGGAATCTGGGGAATCAGCGTCGCGCCAAGATAGTCGGATGTCCTAGTATCTGGATCATCGATCCGACGTCGAGCCCGCCACCAGCGGTTCGACCGAGCACAGGACAGTCGTATGTACGAGATGTATCCGCAGGTCTGGGCGGCCGAAGACCGTCAAGCACAGGCAGCCGGCAATCGGCCGCGTCGTCGCGCCCGCAAGGAACACTCAGTCGTACCCGCCATCCTCGTAGCCCCGACGTCGAAGACCTCGACGCTCGGCTGATCCCGACCCTTCACAGCCCTCGCCCCCACGGTCCGAACCGGACCGGGTAGGCATTCCCGCCGCGTTCCCGCACCCGGATTCACGGGTGGGGGCGCAACGACTCAGACCTCAGCGGCGATCGCGTCGCCGATCTCGCTCGTGCTGCGTCGCGGACCGGTCCCACGCCCGGTGATGTCGGCGAGCACCGCCTTCTCGATGCGAGCCGCCTCCTCGAAGAGACCAAGATGATCCAGCAACAGGGCCACCGACAAGATGGTGGCGGTCGGGTCGGCGATCCCCTGGCCGGCGATGTCCGGTGCGGAGCCGTGCACCGGTTCGAACATCGATGGGAACGCGCCGCTCGGGTTGACGTTTCCGCTGGCGGCGAGACCGATCCCACCGGTCACCGCGGCCGCCAGGTCGGTCAGGATGTCGCCGAACAGGTTGTCGGTGACGATGACGTCGAACCGGGCGGGGTCGGTGGCCAGGAAGATGGTCGCGGCATCGACGTGCAGGTAGTCGGTGCTGACCTGCGGGTACTCGGTCGCCACGGCGGTGAAGATCCGGTTCCACAGACCGCCCGCGTTGACCAGCACGTTGTGCTTGTGGACCAGGGTGAGCTTGTTGCGCCGCTTGCTGGCGCGCTCGAACGCGTCGCGGACGACCCGCTCAACGCCGTACGCGGTGTTGACGCTGACCTCGGTGGCGATCTCGTGCGGGGTGCCCGTGCGGACGGTGCCGCCGTTGCCACAGTAGAGACCCTCGGTGCCCTCGCGGACGACGACGAAGTCGATCTCCTTGCCCGCGATCACCGAGTCGGCGAGCGGGGTGGGCACGCCCGGGAAGAGCCGGCTCGGGCGCAGATTGACGTAGTGGTCGAACGCGAAACGCAGTTTGAGCAGGAGTCCACGCTCGAGCAGTCCACTCGGTACGTCCTTCGCGCCCGGCGCGGCGCCGACGGCGCCGAGCAGGATCACGTCGGCCGCGGCGAGCTCGGCGAGCACCGAATCCGGCAGCACCTCGCCGGTACGCTGCCAGCGCGTCGCGCCCAGGTCGTACGCGGTGGTGGCGAAGGTGCCCGGTCCGGCGACCGCGTCGAGTACCTTCAGGCCCTCGGCGACCACCTCCGGTCCGATACCGTCACCGGCGATCACGGCAAGATTGAAGGGGCGGCCGGGCTCACGATCCGTGGTCTGCGTCACGCGCGCATCGTAACCAACGGTCCGCCGTACGCTCAGGTTCGTCCCACCAGTCGCTCCGCCTTGATCACGCCCGCCCGCTGCACTCCTGTTCCGCCCGTTCGACCCCGTCACCAGCAGAAAGCACCGATGTGAGCCTCCAGTTCGAAGTCCGCCCCAACCCCAAGCCGCGTACCGACTGCCGAGCGCCAGGTGGTGCTGGCCGACCCGGGCTTCGGCGTCCATTTCACCGACCACATGGCCGTGGCCACCTGGACCGCCGTCGACGGCTGGCACGACTCGGCGGTCGTCCCCTACGGACCCTTCGCCCTCGACCCGGCCACCGCCGTGCTGCACTACGCGCAGGAGATCTTCGAGGGTCTGAAGGCCTATCAGCACGCCGACAACAGCGTCTGGCTGTTCCGGCCGGAGAAGAACGCCGAGCGGATGCAGCGGTCAGCGCACCGGCTGGCCCTGCCGTCGCTCGAGACCGAGGACTTCCTGGCCAGCATCGACGCCCTGGTCTCGGCCGACCGGGCCTGGGTCCCGAACCCGGTCGGCCGGCGGTGCCGAGCAGAGCCTCTACCTCCGGCCGTTCATGTTCGCCTCCGAGGCGTTCCTCGGGGTCCGACCGGCCCGGCGGGTGACCTACTGCTGTATCGCCTCGCCGGCCGGCGCGTACTTCGCCTCCGGGGTCCGACCGGTCAGCATCTGGATCTCGACCACGTACA
Source organism: uncultured Actinomycetota bacterium (assembly GCA_963815905.1). Taxonomy (GTDB): domain Bacteria; phylum Actinomycetota; class Actinomycetes; order Propionibacteriales; family Propionibacteriaceae; genus Microlunatus. Next base: position 391,569 of record CAWFIO010000013.1, read on the forward strand.
CCCGGGCGGCTCCGGGTGGCACCGGAGCGGCCAAGTGCGGCGGCAACTACGCCGCCAGCCTGCTCGCCCAGCAGGAAGCCGCGGACCAGGGCTGCGAGCAGGTGATGTTCGCCGACGCCGCCGAGCACCGCTGGCTCGAGGAGCTCGGCGGGATGAACGTCTACCTGGTGACCAGCGACAACGAGCTGATCACGCCCGAGTTGAACGGCTCCATCCTCGAGGGCGTGACCCGTGACTCGATCCTCACGTCGGCCACCGATTTCGGTCTCACCCCGGTCGAGCGCAAGATCGAGATCGCCGAACTCCTCGAAGGCATCGCCTCCGGCTACATCGCCGAGCTCTTCGCCTGCGGGACCGCCGCGGTGATCACCCCGATCGGCCGGCTCAAGGACGCATCGGGGGAGTACGTCGTCGGTGGCGGCGAGACCGGCGAGACCACCGCGGCGCTCCGCAAGAACCTGCTCGACGTGCAGTACGGCCGGGCCGAGGACACCCACGGCTGGTTGCGCCGGGTCCTCTGAATCCCTGCTCGGCCGAGACCCCGGTCCGCCCGCGACCCGGGCCGTTTGCGCACACAAGTGCCCAGACGGCCCGGATTTCGGCGGACCCGGGCCGTTTGCGCACACAAGTGCCCAGACGGCCCGGATTTCGGCGCATCGGGCGCCGTTTGCGCGCACAAGTGCCCAAGCGGTTCCGCCGTCACTGGATAGCCGATCGAAAGATTGCGCGCGTCGGGGCTGGCTATTCGGGGCCGGGTGGGTCAGACTGTCGGACGTGACGTACCTCGTCGTGATTATCAGCTAGCGCGCAGACTCCCTCGTCAGCGCGCAGACCTCCCGTCCCCAGGACTGGAGGTTTTTTCGTGTCACGACATACTCCGACACCAAAGGATCTCTCGATGTACTCGCAGACAAAGCCAAAGCCGGCTGAGTTCCACGTCTTCGACACCACCCTGCGCGACGGCTCGCAGCAGGAGGGCCTCAACCTGTCGGTCACCGACAAGCTGGCCATCGCTGCGCTGCTCGACCAGCTGGGCGTGCACTACATCGAGGGTGGCTGGCCGGGCGCCAACCCGAACGACACCGCCTTCTTCGCGGCCATGGCCGACGGGGCGGTCCAGCTGCACAACGCCGAGCTGGTCTCGTTCGGCTTCACCCGCCGGGTCGGGATGCGGGCCGCCGACGACCCGCTCACCGCGGCGTTGCGCGACTCGCGTGCCCCGGTCGCCTGCATCGTGGCCAAGAGCCACGACCGCCACGTCGAGCAGGCGTTGCGGACCACCCTGGCCGAGAACCTGGCCATGATCGCCGACACCGTGCAGCATCTGCGGGCCGAGGGCCAGCGGGTGTTCGTCGACTGCGAGCACTTCTTCGACGGCTTCCGCGACAACCGGGCGTACGCGCTCGAGGTCGTCCGGACCGCCGCCGAGGCGGGTGCCGAGGTCGTCGTGCTCTGCGACACCAACGGCGGGATGTTGCCGCCGTGGATCGGTGACATCGTCGCCGAGACCGCCGGCACCGGAGTCCCGCTGGGCATCCACGCCCACAACGACACCGGGTGTGCCGTCGCCAATACTCTTGCCGCGGTCGATGCGGGTGCCATGCACGTCCAGGGCACCGTCAACGGCTACGGCGAGCGCACGGGCAACGCCGAGCTGATCTCGGTGGTTGCCAATCTCGAACTGAAGTACGGCTGGCCGCTGCTTCCGGCCGGTTCGTTGCGCGAGGCCACCAGACTCGCGCACGAGATCGCAGAGGTGACGAACGTGCCATCCAGCGCTCGTCAGCCTTATGTTGGTTTGTCGTCGTTCGCTCACAAGGCGGGCCTGCATGCCAGCGCGATCAAGGTCGATCCCAACCTCTACCAGCACATCGATCCGACGCTGGTCGGCAACGACATGCGGATGCTCGTATCCGACATGGCGGGGCGGGCCAACATCCAGATCAAGGGCGAGCAACTGGGCTTCGACCTGTCCGACCGCGAACTCGCGGCTCGGATCACCGACCGGGTGAAGGACGCGGAAGCAGCGGGCTACACCTACGAATCAGCAGACGCCAGCTTTGAGCTGCTGCTTCGTCGTGAGCTCGACCAGCTGCCTGAGTATTTCGAGGTGCAGTCCTGGCGCGTCTTCACCCAGTCGGCTCCGACGGCGTTCGGCATCCACGAGACCGACACCGAATGCACGGTGCGGCTGACCGCCAAGGGCGTGAGCCAGCGGGTGGTGGGGGAGGGCAACGGCCCGGTCAACGCCCTCGATCACGCCGTACGCAACGCCCTTGCCCCGGCGTACCCGGTGGTCTCGACGTTCGAACTGACCGACTACCGCGTCCGGATCCTCGAGCAGGGGCACGGCACCGATGCGACCGTCCGGGTGCTGATCCAGACCACCAACGGTGCGCGGATCTGGACCACGGTCGGGGTCGGGCAGAACATCGTCGAGGCCTCGTGGGAGGCCCTGTCCGAGGCCTATCTCTACGGCCTCATCCACGCCGAACGGCCGGCGGTCGAGGTCGGACGGGGTCAGCTGATCCAGGCCTGAGTCGCGGGGGCCCTCCGTCGGGTCAGATCCCGGCGGCCGGGTCCGCATGCGACGGCCGACGCGCGGCCGCGAGGGCGCCTTTGTCACTCATTCACACCAGCGGCGAACCGCACTCGTCGACCCGCCCCCGCTCGATCTTCCCTCCCTCGGCCGGCGGGTCAACCGATCCGGTCCAGGATCAACTCCCGAGCCGCGGCGGCGGAGTCGCCGATCGACCAGCCGCCCTCGAGCGCGGCACGAGCCCGGTCGAAGCGGTCAGGATCGTCGGTGTAGAGGGTCATCAGCGGCTGACCGGCCGATACGGGGTCACCCGGTTTGGCGTGCAGCCGTACGCCGGCTCCGGCCTGCACCGGGTCTTCCTTGCGGGCCCGACCGGCCCCGAGTCGCCAGGCGGCGATCCCGACCGCGTACGCATCGAGGCTGGTCAGCACGCCGGCGGTGTCGGCGGTGATGACCTGGAATTCGCGGGCGGTGGGCAGTGGAGCGTCGGGGTCGCCGCCCTGGGCCCGGATCATCGCCTTCCAGACGTCCATCGCCTTGCCGGAGGCCAGGACCGCGGCCGGATCCTCGTCGGCGCGGCCGGCGGCGGTGACCATCTCGCGAGCCAGGGCCACGGTCAGCTCGACGACATCGGCCGGCCCGCCACCCGCGAGGACATCGACCGACTCCTCGACCTCGAGCGCATTGCCCGCGGTGAGACCGAGCGGTGTGCCCATGTCGGTGAGCAGGGCGATGGTGGTGACGCCGGCATCGGTCCCCAGCTCGACCATGGTCCGGGCCAGTTCGCGGGCCTGGTCGAGGTTCTTCATGAACGCCCCCGAACCCACCTTGACGTCGAGAATCAGCGAACCGGTGCCCTCGGCGATCTTCTTGCTCATGATCGATGACGCGATCAGCGGGATCGCCTCGACCGTCCCGGTCACGTCCCGCAGGGCGTAGAGCTTGCGGTCGGCCGGGGCCAGCCCCGACCCGGCCGCGCAGATCACCGCGCCGACGTCCTCGAGCTGGGCCAGCATCTCCTCGTTGCTCAGCGCTGCCCGCCAGCCGGGAATCGACTCGAGCTTGTCGAGGGTCCCGCCGGTGTGGCCGAGCCCGCGGCCGGACAGCTGGGGCACGGCGACGCCGCAGGCCGCCACCAGCGGGGCCAACGGAAGGGTGATCTTGTCGCCGACGCCGCCGGTCGAGTGCTTGTCCGAGGTGGGCCGGCTCAATCCGGAGAAGTCCAGCCGCTCGCCGGAGGCGATCATCGCCGCGGTCCACCGGCTCAGCTCCTCCCGGTCGAGGCCCCGGATCAGGACGGCCATGGCGAGCGCGGACATCTGTTCCTCGGCGATCTCCCCCGCGGTGTAGGCGGCGATGACCCAGTCGATCTGGTCGTCGCTGAGTCGCCCCCCGTCGCGCTTGGTGCGGATGACGTCGACGGCATCGAAGGCGCTCATCGACACATTCTCGCCCCCCGGCGTACGCGGATAGGGTGAGCGGGTGCGTATCGCCCGTTTCGCGTCCGGTGGAGACCCCCAGTACGGCATCGTCGAGCTCGCCGAGGACGGTGGCAAGCATCCCGGCACCATCGCGGTGCTGACCGGTGATCCGATCGCCATGCCGGTCCAGCTCACCGGCGAGCGCAAGGAACTCGACGGCGTACGCCTGCTCGCTCCGGTCATCCCGCGCAGCAAGGTGGTGGCCGTCGGCAAGAACTACGCCGCGCACGCCGCCGAGATGGGCGGCGAGGTGCCCAAGACGCCGTTGATCTTCTTCAAGCCCAACACCTCGGTGATCGGGCCGGACGATCTGATCGTCTATCCGTCGGCCACCCAGGAGGTCAGCTACGAGGGTGAGCTGGCCGTGGTCATCGGACGGATCTGCAAGGAGGTCCCGGTGGAGCGGGTTCCGGAGGTGATCTTCGGCTACACAATCGCCAACGACGTCACCGCGCGCGACCTGCAGCGCTCGGACGGTCAGTGGGCCCGGGCCAAGGGCTACGACACGTTCTGCCCGCTCGGACCCTGGATCACCACCCACCAGAGCGTCGAGGAGGTCTCGAAGCTGTCGCTGCGCACGACCCTCGACGGCGAGCTGCGGCAGGACGGGACCACCGCCGACATGGTGCTCGGGATCCCCGAGCTGGTCGCCTACATCTCCTCGTTCACCACTCTGCTGCCCGGTGACGTGATCCTGACCGGGACGCCCGAAGGCGTCGGACTGATGGTGCCCGGACAAGAAGTGAGCATCGAGATCGAGGGAATTGGTACCCTCACCAACTCGGTGACGGGCAGCGGCCCGGCATCTGATCGACCGGCATCTGATTGACGAGCAGAGAGCACAACCGTGAGTGAGCTGGACACCCCGACCCGAGAACGCGCCGGAAGCGACACCGGCACCGTCGATGTGCTGGGTGACCTGCGCCCCGAGCAGGTCCGGGTGCGTTTCCCCCCGTCGCCGACCGGCAACCTGCACGTCGGCAACGTCCGCAGCGCGCTGTTCAACTGGGTGTTCGCACGGCACTTCGGCGGTACTTTCGTGCTCCGGGTCGAGGACACCGACGCCGGCCGCAACCTGGCCGAGTCCTACCAGGTGCTCTACGACTCGCTCGACTGGCTGGGGCTGACCTGGGACGAGGGGCCGGGGGTCGGCGGCCCGTACGAGCCCTACCTGCAGTCCGAGCGCGGCGACATCTACCGCGAGGTGGTGGTGCAACTGCTGGACGGCGGGCTCGCCTACCGTTGTTTCTGTACGCGGGAGGAGATCGAGGCCCGGGAGGCGGCGCGGCCGAAGGGGTCGCCCTCGGGCTACGACGGCTTCTGTCGGGATCTGAGCGCGGAGCGGATCGCCGAGCTCGACGCCGTCGACGCGCCCTCGGTGGTCCGGATGCGGGTGCCCGACGAGCCGATCGGCTTCGACGACCTGGTCCGTGGGCCGGTGGTCTTCCAGGCCGAGCACGTCCCCGACTTCGTCATCGTCCGCGGCAACGGTGAGCCGCTCTACACCCTGGTCAACCCGGTCGACGACTCGCTGATGGAGATCACCCACGTGCTGCGGGGTGAGGACCTGCTGCCGTCGACGCCCCGGCAGATCGTCCTCTACCGGGCGCTGCAGCAGCTGGGGGTCGGGAGCGGCCGGGTGCCGATGTTCGGCCACCTGCCGACCGTGCTGGGGGAGGGCAACCGCCGGCTGTCCAAGCGCGACAAGGGTGCCGGTCTGGCCGAGTACCAGCAGCTGGGCTATCTACCCGAGGCTCTGATCAACTACCTCGCGCTGCTCGGTTGGGCCATCTCGGAAGATCGCGACATCTTCTCCCTCGACGAGATGGTGGCCGCCTTCGACATCCGTCGGGTCAACGCCAACCCGGCGCGTTTCGACCCGAAGAAGTGCGAAGCGGTCAACGCGTCGCACATCCGGATGCTCGATCCCGTGGCGCTGACCGGCGAGCTGGTGCCGTTCTTCGTCCGCTCGGGTCTGGTCAGCGACCCGCCCCTGCCCGACGAGCAGCACCGACTGGCGGCGGCGACCCCGCTGATCCAGGAGCGGATGAACACCCTGTCGGAGGCGGTCGACCTGCTGAGCTTCCTGTTCACCCCCGACGCAGAGCTGCGGATCGACCCGGCCGCGGCGTTGTCGGCCGACGCGGAGCCCGTGCTCAGCGCCACGATCGCGGCCGTCGAGGGACTGGAGACCTTCGACCACGCCACGATCGAGGCGGCGCTGCGGGCCGCGCTGATCGACGGACTGGGGCTCAAGCCCCGGCACGCCTTCGGACCGGTCCGGACCGCGATCACCGGTCGACGCATCTCGCCGCCGCTGTTCGAATCGATGGAGTTGCTCGGACGCGAGTCCAGCCTCGTTCGGCTGAACGCTGCCCGCGCCGACCTGGCCGGCTGATGGCCAAGGCGCGCAAGCGCGGATCGCGCACGCCCGCACACCCCGGCGCCCGGACGAAGGCGACGGTGACGCGCGCCCCGCGGACCACTCCGCCCCCGCCGGCGGTCGAGCTGGAGATGTACGTGGCGCCGCCGGACGGTGCCTCGTACCCGCTGATGCTGCGGGGCGAGACGTACGCGGCCTGGCGTTCGATCGGCCGGCGCGTTCATCGGACTCGCGCTCTTCCTGCTGTTGACGTCGGTGATCAGTCAGGCCGTGGTCTACCTCGGCTACGTGATCATCCGCCACGACGTGACGTACCAGGTCTTCTACGCCGATGCGTTCGCCTTCCGCAACCCGCTCGGGATGCTGGCGACCAACCTCGGTATCGCCACCCTCATCCCCATCGCGGTCGGGCTGATGATGGTCCTGCACCAGGTGCGGCCGCGCTGGCTGTTCTCGGTCGCCGGCGGGATCCGTTGGCGCTATCTGATCGCTTCGCTGGTCATCGCCGCGGTGGTGCTGAACGGCGTACTGCTGCTCTCGGCCAGCTTCTCCAAGCCGCTGGTCTTCTCGATGCAGCCCGGGTTCTGGACCTTCCTGCCGGTCATCGTGTTGACCTCGCCGATTCAGGCGGCCGCCGAAGAGATCTTCTTCCGCGGCTACCTGATGCAGGCGCTGGGCAGCCTGGTGCGTACGCCGTGGTTCGGCGTCGTCGTGTCCTCGGTGATCTTCGCGCTGCTGCACGGCACCCAGAACCTGCCGCTGTTCGTCGACCGGCTGGCCTTCGGGCTGCTCGCCGCCATCCTGGTCTGGAAGACCGGCGGTCTCGAGGCGGGGATCGGCGCGCACGTGATCAACAACGTCTGCGCCTATCTGATCGCCGGGTTGACCGGCTCGATCGCCGACCTCAAGGCCATCCAGCAGATCGGCTGGGCCGACGCCGCGTTCGACGTCGGCGGCTTCGCCCTCTTCGCCGCCCTGGCCTTCGCGTACTTCCGGCTGCAGAAGCTCCCGATCACGGTCCAGCTGACGCCGATCCCGACCCGCTGAGGCGCGTCCGGCACTGCTGAGTTTGAGCCGGGGGGCCGCTTACAGTAAAGTCTTCCCTCGTGCCCGTGAGGGCGCAGCAGCCCTCGGTGAGAGCCGGGAGCAGCAATCGATGGGGTATAGGGTAATTGGCAGCCCGACTGATTCTGGTTCAGTTAGTCTAGGTTCGAGTCCTAGTACCCCAGCGACACGGAAGCTCTTGATTCGCCCTGTGACAAGGGAATTGATAAGCTTCCGCGGTCAGATCCGAACGGCGGAGAGGCTTCCGTCGGGCACGATCGACAGCTAGGGGCCCCGTTGTGTAGCGGCCTAGCACGCCGCCCTCTCAAGGCGGTAGCGCGGGTTCGAATCCCGTCGGGGCTACAAAGGACCTTTCCTTGTCAGGGGCAGTTGTCCGTTCTAAGAGACCATCCGCAGAGTCACGATTTTCGCGTTTGTACGTCTTTTGTACGTCCCAGCCGCGAGGGCTCCTGCGTCCAGTGCCTCGCGCGGCTTGCCTCCAACGGGCGACCGCCTGGTTCGCCGCACGCGGGGTCATCGTGGAAGGCGCCTTGGGCCTTTCCGACGTAACGCCACCCGCCGCGTCTAGCTTCTGAGTTGTAGAAGCGGCGTAGGCCCAGCCGTCGCCCAGGCGCCGAAACGCGGTGCAACCTTCCTGGACATCACAGCTAGGCCACCGCTGGGCTAGCGTCCCCGCCCTGCACCCCGAGGATGTTGCCATTCCCGACGTCATCACGAGCGGCTTGGGCCAGCCTGGTGTGCAGCACCATGACGAACCATTCGAGAGCATCCTTGATGGCTGTTCTGGCCGGATAATCGGCCAAGATTTCCAGTCGGAACGAGGGTCGCAGGTTCAGCTTGGATCGGGGAAGGACGACGCCCGCGCTCTCCAGTCGCTGTCGGAACTCGTCGCGCAGTGCTGGGTCCTCGAAGACTGGTCGTCGCCGCATGTGCTGAAACACCACCTCGATCGTGCCGGACTGTGGGTAGATGGCGAACGGCCAGATGTCCCCCGGGACGTAGCGGCTCAGGTCCGCGACCAAGAAGCAGGTCGTCTCGCTGTGACTGCCGAAGGAGAGGTCCCCGCCTAACGACTGCCACCAACCGACAACATCGATGACGCCATCAGCGGCCTGTGGCTGTGCTTGGGTCAGTTGCTGTAAAAAGCGGGCACCGGCTTCGGAGTCCAGCTTCACCCCGGTCTGGTCCCGGGGGACTTGCTCGCTCGTGTCCATCCCGAGCAGGGTTGCCAGATCGGCTGCCGTGAGCCGTTGAACTGGCGCAGCCTTGGCCGACTGGAAGGTTATGCCTTCGGACTCCAGCAGAACCTGGGGGTCATCGCTGCGGTCTTCGAGCTGCCAGCGGAAGCCCGAGGAGATGGTGCCGTCAGCAGTGAGGACCCGCCAGGCATTCGGCACCAGGTGGGTGGCCAGGTGCACCCCTACTGGGACCGGGTGGCTACCGATCAGCTCGGCAAGATCACCATATGTCGTCCAGGCCCCTGCCGGGATCGCTGCACAGGCTTGCCGGAGCAGGGACCAGTCTCGTCCCTCACCAGTGTCAGCAAGACCATCAGCAGGACACCCCCAAATGGTGATGATCCGCTGGGCCAGCGTGGCTCCCCGCGCCTGGATCTGCGCCTTGCCCCAGGTGGGAGCATCCGCGATCTCGCGGTTCATCCTTAGAGAGCTCGCGGTGTAGATGTCCTGCTTCCGCTGGAACGGGTTGTTCGACAACCGAGAATTCTCCGCTGTTAAGGTCAGGTTGCCCAGTGTGTGGACCAACATCTCGTGCAACTCCCTGGGGCCGCCCTCATCACTCACCTCAGCGGCGAGCAGGTCAGCCCATTCGTCGGTTAGGGTCTGCGGGAGAACATGCTCGATGGTGAGCTTGGCGCGGTCGAAGTCGATTGGCTCAGCGGCCTGGTAGCTCTCCTCCAGGCGGCGAAGCACGAACATCCGCTGGGGTCCCCGTCCCGTCCAGTAGAAAGGACGGCTTCGGACGCTGTCCCGGATCTGGGCGTCGGAGGGCCAATAGCGACGGCGGCCTGACAGGAAACCCCGTACCGCTGGACCTACGGGGACCGTTTTCCCCAGTACGGATGGAGCGGAGTTGAAAACCTGGTTCAAGTTGTTGCTTGGTACCTGGCAGATCATCCGCCGCACGAGGAAGCTCTCGATGTGGCCTAGCGCCTCCGTGACGTCAGCAGGCTCAGCGACGCCCTGGTCTTGGAGGTCCAGCAGGTGCATCACGAGAGGGTAGGCGGTCGTCGCCGCCCAGGCCCGGAGCCGGTGCAGCGCTTCCCGAAGCCACAGGTCCGGTTCGCGAGCCGGGTCCAGGATGCGGAGCAGGTGCTTCGACCGCCGAGCCAGCTCGACGATCTCCGCCTCGATGGCGGCCTCGTCACCTTCCGAGATCGACTTCAATCGCTCCTGCTGGGCTTGGTAGATCTCGGTCTGCTTGACCCGCTCATCACCCCGGATGACCAGGTCGAGCCACACCAGTAACTCCAGCTGGCCTCCCGTCAGGGCCTCCTGCATCGGGAGCCACACGTCTCGGTAGACGTCCTCACCGCGATGCGGCAGCCTCATGAACAGGTAGTTCCGCAGTAGGTCCGCCTGGCTGAGCCTCATACCGGTGTTGTTGAGGGATTCGAAGATCCGGTACACGTTGTCACCGGCCTCAGCGCTGATCTCAACGATCGACAGACCAGCGCGGATGGTGGCTTCGATCCGCACCAGGTCGTCGTCGTCATCGGGATCATCAGTAACGACCAACATCCGGCGGAAGTACCGGTACGCATCAGCCACGTTCCCTACCTGCTCACCCGCAGGCCGCCGCATCACTAACGCCCGGTACACATCGCGATCAGCCTGAGTCGGCAGCATCCGCAGGTGCTCGTCGCCCTGTCGGAACTCGTTGACCAGGTACTGCCGGTGGATACGGTCGGCATCCCCGCCGCCGACTGATTCGAAATGGTCCCGCAGGGCCGTAAGTACCAGCATCAACGTGGTCAGTCGCTGCTGACCGTCGACCACCAACCACCGCTGCACACCCGCAGCGTGCAGCCCCGGACTCGGCGCGATCACGATCGAGCCGATGAAGTGGCGCGGGTGCTCGCTAGCAGCCGCCATCGAGCTGCTCTGCTCGCAGATGTCACGCCAGAGGCGGTCCAACTGCGGTTCGGTCCAGCTGTAGGGCCGCTGGTACAACGGCACCTGAAACTGCTTCTCGCCCTGGACGAGGTCCAGGAAGCTAACCTCATGTGCCCGCACGGATCACCATCCTCGCTATGCCACAACGCAGTGGCGCGAAGATCAGCCAATCACACCAGCGATGTCCTCGCGCCCGCCGCACACGCCGTGCTGCCAGGTGACGCCGGACGTACTTGCGGCCCTCCGCGACGCATACCAGATCGGCGCTGCTACGGGCCGCTGACACGGGGCATTCAGGGGTCACCTTGGCTTTGGTGCTCGGCTCACGGGGGGCTACCACGCAATGTCGCTAGTCAACGCCTCATTCGAGGCAGCGCGCGGGGTGCCAACATGCGCGGGCGACTACGGGGAACGTGATCGGCCGACGCGCACAAATCACCGGGTTCCGATCCGGCAACCTGCCGGGCCAGATCGGTTGACCTGGGAGCGCTCGGGTGCCGTCCATCAGTTGTCCGGCAACAACGGACTCGACTCGCGGGACCAGGACACGGCGAGTTGGTCACGGGCCCGGGTGGCCGCCACATACAGCAGTGAGCGCTCCCGCAACAGGGCATCGGCCGCCTCGTCCTCGGCATAGTCGTATTCGGCCAGCCCGCGCGGCAGGGTGCCCGCGCTCACGCCGAAGAGAAGGACGTTGCGAAACTCGGTTCCCTTGGCCCGGTGCATGGTCATCACCACCGGTTTGCCGGTCGGGACCGTTTCCCGGTCGACTGCCCGGACGGTGACGCCGCGTTCGGCGAGTCCGGTGACCACCCGGTCGCGGTGGTTGCGGTCGCGGACCAGGATGGCGATCGTCTCAGGAGGTTGCCCGTCGCGGTCCGCCTCGGCCAGCCAGTCCTCGATCAGCCGAGCCGCCTGATCGAGTTCGTGGCCGATCCCCGATGCCGGCCGGAGCTGGACCTGCGGTCCGCCCCGAGCCGACCGGTACGCCGCGGTTTCCGGTTCGTCTTCCAGGTCGCGATACGTCGCGGGTTCCAGCACCCGAAGCGCGTAGCGCAGATTCTGAGCGGTGGTCCGGTAGTTCAGGCTCAACCGACGGGACCGACCGACGATATTGAGTCCGTACGGCTTCAAGCTGATCCGGCGGCCGTAGATGCGCTGATGGCTGTCCTCGGCGATGAACACATCGTTCGGGCCGGGATCGGCCAGCGCGCGGAGGAACTGCCAGTGCGTCGGCACCAAGTCCTGGCCCTCGTCGACCAGCACATGGTCGAACAGCCGGTCCTGTCCGCTCTCCGCGGCCAGATCGAGATAGGCGGCCGCGACCGCCGCCGCCTCCCGGAAGTCGACGCTGCCGGCGGCGCGGGCGCTGAGCCGGTAGGACTCGATCACCCGCCAGACTGCGGTCCGCTCAACACGGTTCAGCCGTACGCCGCGGCCGGGTCGACGCACCTTCAGGTAACCGGTCAGATCGGTCAGCCGGTGCGGCAGCACGACCTCGCCGTACTCGGCGTCGAGGAACGCGACCGAGCGCAACGCGACGGGTAGCTCGTCTCCGCCGGCCTCGATCGCCGCCCGCCAAGCGTCGCTCACCTCGGTCCGGCGCGTCAGGCCGCCCGTCTCCGACCCGAGGACAGCGGCCCGCGCGGCTGCGACGTCGGCACCCGCTCGCTTGAGCACGGCACTCACCACGGCATCGAGCCCGGCGACGTACACGCCCGGATCGCCCAGTGCCGATGCCTGCCTGAGGTCCGGCGCCAGCAGCTGGAGGCTGGCGGCGAGTTCGGCGGCCAGGTTCTTGGTGAACGTGGTCAGCAGCAGGCGTGCCTGCGGCGATTGTGTCGCGAGATCGGCGGCCCGGTGGATCAGCACCACGGTCTTGCCGGTGCCGGCGCCGCCGGAGAGCCGGAACGGGCCGTTGTAGGACTGGCTGGCGTAGCGGCGTTGCTCGGGGTGCAGAAACACCCGCCACGCGGCGTAGTCGCCGCCGTCGATCACTCGCCGCAGCTCGGCGTTGTCCTCGATCCAGGTGTAGCTGATCTTGGCGGCCGGATGGTCGAAGCCGCGCAGGATCGTGACATCGGTGGTTTCGTCCGGGTCGGGTGCCGGGGTGACGGTGGACAGGCCCAGCTTCTCGGTGACGTCGGCCAGGGCGACGCCCGCCACCAGGTCGACGAGCGCCAACCCCTGCCATTCGATCGCTGCCTCGGCGAGTTCGAGGATCTCGTCCTCCGTGGTGGCCCGGGCGGCCCGCTCAGCCAGGGCGGGATCGATGCCGATCGCGGCGAGCTCCGCCGGCGCTAAACCCAGAATGGGTGCCGGAGCGGGCTCGGGGATCGTCGTCGCCACCGGGGGAGACGTCACCGGCGGCCCGACCGGCTCCGTGACGTCCGTCGCTTCGATCGACTCGACCAGCCGGATTTCGCTGACGCCGTTGACGGGGTTGACGCTCAACTCCGACTTCTGCGCCCGTTTGATGGCGTCGTCGTGATTCCAGACGCCGACGAAGACATAGGTCGGCTGGGTCGGGCCGTCGAGTCGGAACAGCACCGCCCGATACTGCTGATTCACCCGTCCTGTGCGTACCCGGGCATCCCGGCATTGGGCGATCGGCTCGATGTGCAGACTCGGGTTGGCATCGTTCTCGGTGAGCTTCTCCAAGAACCCGTAGGTCTGCTTGCGCAGGTCGGAGCCCAGTTTGGTGACCGGCTTGCCCATGATCAACGTGCTAGCCGACACGGCTGCCCTCCTGAGCATTCCAGGCGGCCACGATGGCCTCCGCATCGGCGCCGATCAGCCGCCATCCCGCCGCGGCGAACTCCCGGCTCAGCTCTTCGTCGACCTCGTCAAGGAGCACGGCCAATCGCTGGTCCGGCCAGCTGAAATCGACCAGCATCCCTTCGATCTCCTCACCTGTGCCCCCGGGGGGTGGCACCTGGGCTGCGGCCAGGGCGGCGATCAACTCCCGGTGCGCCGTGGTTTCGGCGGCGGAGATCGCCGGTCCCCAGCCCGGTGTGACGACGCCTTCGGCGGTCAGGTTCACCGACCGCGGGAGGAGATTCCCGGCTGAGTGGTCCGCCGAGGACACGGTGGTCCAACGGGTCGCGATCGTGGCCCGCTGAAGCGCGTTGCCCAGCCGCAGCCAGTTCTGCCAACTGGTCCGGAAGTCGTGGTGGTCGACAGCCGCCGGTCGATCATCGAGCACGGCCGCGAGCTCCACCACTCCCGCCGCCGACGCGGCACAGCACACCGAGCGCGCCGACCTCCCACCAGTAGCCGCTCGCGTCCCCGCCGACCCCCGGCGCACCGGTCAGCCGGGCGGCGGCCAGGCCCGCGAGGGCGGCGGTCGGGTCCACGGACACGGGGGTGGCGTCCACGGCCAACATCATCGGGACGACGTTGGCCCACGCCGTCTGCACGTCGGCTTTCGGGTCGAGCAGCCAGGCCCGGAGCACGGCCAACGGGCCCTCCTTCGCCCGGGGCAGCCAGGCAACGATGCTGGGCGCCTGGGCGATCAGTCCGGTGGCGGCGATGTCGTTCCACCAGTCCGGGATCGGCGGATTGAGGTCGAGGTCGGCCGAGGTGACGGAGAGGACGAGATACCCCGCATCACTGAGGTTGGTGCGCTTGACTGCGTCCTGGGCGAGAGTGGCCCGGTGGGCCGGGGCGGCATGGTAGGCGTACCCGTCGGTGAAGATGGCCATGGGCGGCACATGGGTGTCGGTCGAGCGCAGCACGAAGTCGGGCTTGGAATCCAGGACGTTGACCTGGGGTTCGAGCAGCCAGGTGCGGGAGCCGGGGAAGACGATCTGCACCGCCGTGCCAGTCGGACCGGGCCGTTCGGTGACCGCACCCGACAAAGAGCGGGCGAGCTCGACGAACTGCCGCCGGAAGTGCAGTTCCAGATGCGATTCGATGGCCTTGGTGGAGGGGGGCTCCTGCCGCGACCAGCTCCAGCCCATGTCGACCGGTGGCTCGTTCGCCCCGGTGCCCAGGACCAGCAGTTCCCGCAGGTGCCGCTCGGCCGAGGACCGCGACACCCGGTCCGGCTGACCGGGCGGTGCGAACGGCAGCAGGCAGCGGTGGCAGGCATGGCGGCCCTCGTCCTGGCACGCGCAGGTCGACACCACCATCCAGGCCGCGCGGAGCAGCTCGTAGACCCGCTCCGGCCGGGCCAGCTCGGCCAGATAGCCGGTCCCACCGGGCACCAGGTCGTGCAGCAGCAGGGCCGGCCGGTTCTCCCCGTTCAGCGCCGGATCGACCGTCGTCAGCACACCGATGTGATCCGGTGCGCCACGGAAGCGCTCGCGCAGTCCGAGCAGGATCGCCGCCTCCAGGCTCGCCACCGCGTTGGCGTCGCTCAGGCTGATCGACCAGGGCAACGGCAGCACGGCACCTTGGGTGACCAGGGTCCGGGACAGCAGCAGGCTTTCGGTGTGTTCGGCGGTGTCGGTGCGATAGCGGCACCAGGCCCGGTGCTCGTCCCGCTTGTTCGCCCGGGTGGTCTGATCGAGCACGCCGCAGCCGACACAGACCCGGAACAGATGGGCCGGCAAGGTCTCCCCGGCGATACTCCGCTGGGCGCCGACGCCGGTGCGGCGGCCGACGTTGAACCAGCGCAGAGTCAGTCGCCGAAGATAGCGGGCGCCGAATGCTTCACCGTCGATGAACCACTGGGCAGCGATCTGAGCGGGGTCGATGTCGGCCGCGGGCACGATCGAGAACCGGGTCTGCCGGCGTTCGTCGCTGCGGTCGTTGATCCGGGCCTCGTCGCGGTGCGCCTGTGCCGACACCCGCGTGAGCTCGACCACCTTGAACCGTTGCGCCGCATCGGCCAGCCCGGTGCTCCCGCAGCGCGGACACGATCCGCTCGAGGCCTGGTCGGCGGCCGGTTCGGCGGGCTGGTCGAGCCGCCGCGCGTACCCGCAGTCGGTGCACAGCGCCCACGCGTGGACCGACTCGCCACCCACGCCGAGGTCGAGCGCGTCGATCTGGATCTCCATGCCTTGGGCGTAGAACGTCGCGCCGGGGGCGAACTCGCGCAGGGCCAGACCGGACGGTCGGCTGTGGGTGGTCGGCGCGCTGTCGTACTGCTGGGTCTCCGGGTCGAGCCAGCTGATCGCCACGTCGAGCGTCACGTTGTCGGACAGCAAGGTGTAGTTGGGCAGCAGCCCGTATTCCTCCAGCACCTGGATCCAGTATTCGCCGCGTAGTCCGGCCAGGGCCCCTTTGGTCTGGCGCAGCGAGGCCTCGGCGGCGCGGGCCGCCCGCTCGTCGTCTTCGGTCCTGGCCGGGGAGGCCGCCCGTTGCTGCAGGTCGGGCAGCGCCTTCTCGATCGCGGTGACCCGATGCGACAGCGATTCCACCGTCGCCGTCCATTCCGCCGAGGCCGCCGTCACGAACTGAGCCAGGCGGCTGCTGGCCGGCACCTCCGGCTCCGGCGTCGCCCACGCGCGCAGCCTGCTCGCCGCCTCCGCGCCGAGCCGATCGAACTGAGCCAGGAACCGGTCGAGCCCGCCGCCTCGTTCGCCGCGGGTGATCAACTCGGCCAGGAAAGTCCCGGCCAACGGGGCCTGCAGGGCGGCGGTGGCCCGGGCCGGATGCCGGGCGGACGGGTCACCGGCCATCTCATCGACGATCGCCGCCAGATACTGCCGCTGCAGGATCTCCTCGGCGTCGAGATAGGTGGCCGGCGGTCGGACCGGCCCGTCGATCAGCGACCGCGGTTCGCCGAGCCGGGGCAGGTTCTGCCCGCGGCCGGTGACGAAGACCAGGTCGAGTGCGTTGCCGGTGAGCCGGCCGGCTCGACCCACCCGCTGCACGTACGAGGCCACGGTGCGGGGGAGCGAGGCCAGGACCACCGTGGACAGGTCGCCGATGTCGATGCCCATTTCCAGGGTCGGCGTGGCGACCAGCACATTCGGCGCGCTGGGGTCGGTGTGACCGGCCTTGAACCCGTTCTCGTACGCGAGCCGGGTCGCGTCGTCGAGCAGACTGGTGTGTTCGCGGGCGACGACCCGGCGCATGTCGGCGCGATAGAGCCGGCGGTAGTAGTTGTCGACGGAGCCGGCCCGGCGCAACGTCCCGGCGCAGCGGACCAGCAGGCACGGCGCCCCGTCCAGTTGCTCGACGGTGGTCGGGCTGCCGTACTGCTCGGTGCCGCAGATCGTGCAGCGCAACCCGTAGTCGCCGCGGGCCAGCCGTTCGGCGTCGGTGGCCACGACCGTGACCAGGGTCGGAGACAGCGCGTACGCGGTGCCGCCGGACTGGGTGGACCGGCTCAGCAGCAGCCCCGCCTCATGCAACCGGTTCAGCAGCCCGCGGGCCAGCCGGGCGCCGTGGCCCGCGTCGACGCCGAGCATCCGGCCGGTCCAGCGGGCGTACCAGCTCTGCGGAGTGGTCACGGCGTCGAGCAGGACCTCGGCCTTGCGGTCGACGCGCTTGCCGACCCGAGGGAAAGCGGGGGCGGTCCGGCCGGTCGGAAAGGCCGGCATGCCCTGGTCGCGGGCGCGGCCGCCCCAGATGCGGTAGCGGCTGCCGTCGTCGTGGATGTAGGTCGACAGCCATTCGTGATCGATCCCGCCCTGGGTGCGCAGGTGTTCGAGCACACCGCGGACCCAGGCGATCCGCTGCCGGTCGTCCGGACCGGCCAGATCCATCAGGCTGGGCTCGGCGAAGCCGTCGAGGGCGGGCTGGGGCACTCCGTCGAGGAGGGGTTGTTCGGTCTGGTCCAGGACGGTGCGAGCGAGGGCGGCCAGCGCGGTCGGCGAGCCGGCGTCGACCTCGACCGCCGCGGCCCCGGTCGCTTCCAGCGTGCGGCCGACCCGGGAGAACACGCCGAACTCGCAGATCACGTCGAACAGCAGTCGCCGCCGCACCCACTGCCGGCTGACGTTGGGCACCTTCGCGAAACGCTCGTGCGACCAGAAGGCGTCGAACCGCGACCGGCCGAGGACATCGGGCGGGAGCAGCCGGTAGCGCCGGAACCGGTCGTCGCCGGCCCGGCGAATGACCTCGTCGACCAGCAGGTCGAGACTGACCGGCTGGTCGTCCACGGCGTCGCGGATGGCCGCGCGCAGGGTCAGGGCGTGCGAGCGACTCTCGACGAAACCGGCCCGGTGGGCGGCGTCCTGCACGCTGTCGGTGAAAACCAACGCCTTCTTCTCGGTGGCGTCGACGTGGGCGGCGCCGAACAAGGCGGACAGGCTGACCGACAGCAGCGTGGCGATGGCCGAACCCAGGAAGCGGATGCCGTCGGGCCGGTCGCACGCCGGGCACTGGTCTTTGACCGAGTCGGCGTCCGGATCCTCGATCAGCCGCAGCACCGGCAGCACCCAGCCGTCCCGGACCAGGTCGGAATCCTCGCCCGGCGCGGCCGTCAGCAGTTGCTTGTCGCGGGTGTCGAACCAGGCCAGTCCCGCGGTCTGGCGGTCGGCGGCGGCTTCGCGGGCGGCGAAGATCAACGCCCGGAACCGGCCCTCGTGGGCGACGTGATGGGCGCGGATCTCATGGGGGTCCTGGGTGCCCAGGTTGTGGCCCAGCGGCGCGAGCTCGACGCCCCACCCGGACCGACCGCAATGTCGGCAGTACACGGCCGGGTACGCCGATCGGGCGGCGGTGCTGTCGGACGCGTCGTTCGGCAGGACCCGGCCGTCGTCGCTCCATCGAAACGCCGGGACGCCGCCGGCGACGCGGTCGATCCGGCTCAGCTCCCGGACCCACAGGTGAGTCTCGACACTGACGAAGTCGCGCCCGGTGGTGGCCCGGAGATAACTCAGAGCAGCAACCAGATGGGTCGCGAACTCGACGGCCGCGGTCTCCTCAGCCCCGACGCCGAAGATCAACTGACCGAGCTCGGCCAGGGTCACGGCCCGGCCGTCGGTGTCGACCACGGCCCGGACCTGCGGATGCCGCCGGACGAGCGCCGACCATGCCTCGTCGGTCCAGGCGGACGCGGTGGCGGCCTCCGCGCCGAACAACTCACCGACGAGAAGTCGGGTCAGCGGGGCGCCTTGGCCGCCCAGGTCACGCTCGGAGATGGTGCGATTGAGCAGCTCGGCGTCGGTCACGGTCAGCGTGACTGGTGCGACCTCCGGCCCGGGTCGATCAGCCCACTCCTCGAGACTCTGACGCGACTCGGTGACCACAGCCTCAGCACCGAAGGGCACACCGAAGATCGTGCTCGCGAACTCGATCATGGCACTCGGGTCTCCCGAGTCACCCAGCGTGGCCGATGTCGCCACCGGGGTGATCGACCCCAGCGGATACGCACCCTGAGCCCAGCCCTCGTCGTCACCCTGCGCCCTACCCGCTCCGTCGCCCTGAGCTTGGGGAAGGCCTCGCCCACAGCGCCGCAACGCCAACCCGAGCCGCCGCAGCAGCATGGCCACATCGGTGCCCTGTGCGCCGTCGTAGGTGTGGAACTCGTCGAGCACCAGATAGGTCAGGCTCTCCGCGCTCTGTTGCCACAGCGGCTGATCCTCGTGGCGCAACAGCAGCTGGTCGAGCATCTTGTAGTTGGTCAGCAGGATGTCCGGGGCCTGATCACGGATCACCGTGCGGTCGGTGATCAATCCGGCGGCGCTGACCTGGGTGCGCTGTGGACCCTTCTCCCCGGTGTAGAGCGCGGCGGTCACCCGGGCCAGCCGGGGGTCGGTGCTGAGCAGTCCGGCCAGGCGTTGCGCCTGGTCGTTGGCCAGGGCGTTCATCGGATAGAGGATCAGTGCCTTCATGCCGGTGATGCCGGCAGCGCGGGCCCGAAGCGCGTGGTCGATGATCGGGTAGAGGAACGCCTCGGTCTTGCCCGACCCGGTCCCGGTCGTCACCAGGGTCGGCTCCGGTCGCCGCAGCCCGCCGTCCTCGCCCCGACTGGACAAGCGCGCGAACGCCGCCGTCTGGTGGCCGTAGGGAACGAAACCGGCCGGCGCCCAGTCGAGGATGGACTCCCACCCCGGTTCGGCCGGCCGGAACGGCAACCGGATCCGGACGAACGGCCCCTTGAAGATGCCCTCCGACTCGTGGCGGAGGAAGTCTTCGAGCGCCACCTGAGCCTCGGCGTCGGCCAGCGCGAAGGTCGTCCGGAGATAGTCGATCAGGGCCCGCTGCAGATCCTCGGCCTGCGTGGTGGGCAGCAGCTGGCTCACGTCATCGCCGCCAACCGTCGCTCGAACTCGGCGTAGGCCTGCCGCATGTCCGCCTCCCGGTCATAGGTCCGGAACGGCAGGTCATAGGTGTAGGTGTACCCGGCCTGATTGGTCGCCGTCCGCTCGGCCGCGCTGATGCCGTCGCCCTTCTTGCGCCAGACACTCAGCACGCTGTTCGGGACCAATCGGCCGTGGGCGTCGTAGGTGTAGTCCCAATGGTCGTAGCCATAGAGGACAGCAAATTGAGTGCGGTAGACCGTGCAGAGCTCGTCGGCCGTCACGCCGAGCATGAGCGCGACTAGCGCGTCGATTTCGACTTGGGCTTGCCGGCGATCGAGCGCGCGTCGGAGCGGTATCTAGGGTTCCACATCTGACCGACATGCTGAAGGTCAGATCGAGTCGTGGTGCTCGTGGTCGAGCGTCCACGCGTCGTCGCCGAAAATCGATTGCGAAGCAGCTTGCCCACAAGCGTCGAGTAGGCGCTCGGTCAAGCAATTCAAGTCGAAGAACGCGCAGTAGTGCGATCGCGGAACAAAGGGTGATGCATGTCGATGAGCGGCAAGCCGCTGACGATCTGTGTGGAGCGAATGTTCGCCTTTAGGCGCGGCTCGGATCGAGAAAGTCGTGCGAGCGAGCTGACGATAGGCCTGCAGGCTAGCACCAGTCGTTCTGGCGGATCGTCCGCTGCAGCTGAGAATATGCCGTCAACGTGCGCTGCGCCGGGCGGAATGATCGCATGAGATCAGTGTGCGTTCGCCCGTGTTTGCGGCCATTCGTCGCCAGGCCACCCGGTAGTGATCGCGCGCGGCGATCTCGTTGTGGTCGCCCCAATGGGTGTAGGCGGCGTCGTACAGTGCCCGGTCGCCGGCGGGTTTGTAGGCGGTAATCGGGATGGCGTCGGCGTCGAGATGTTCGAGGTCGGTGGCCGACCAGTCCTGGTTGTGGAGCATGGTTTTGTTGGGCGACTTGTAGAACGGATTGTTCACATGCAGGTGCGGGCCCCTGCAGGATGACCTCGTTCCAGGAGGATGGCTCGCCCCATTCCTGAATGAAGCGGCCCTTCTTGCGGTCGATCTTTTCGTCCCAGCCGGCCGAGAACTGAAGATCGAGGGAGCCAAGCCGCGGGGCAGCGGCGAGTTTGGCCAGGACCCGGGCAACCGATGCGTTGAGGGTGTAAAGCATTCGCGTGGCCTCAATGGGAGTCTGTTCGTCCTCCAGAACATCGTGCCACGTTTCCAGAACGTCTCGGTTGACTCTGGTGATGCGGCTGCCATGCGGGCGCAGATCCCATTTGCCGTCCGCCCCCTTGAAGCCGGGCTCCGGGCCGCTGCCGTCGTGGTCGAGGGATCGCAAGACGGTATCGGGATGGTACAGACCGGACGCGTTGCGGAACGCGACGCTCCTGCGGTCGACCGTAGACGTGCACACCATAGCTCACTGGTGGTGGACCTCGAACAGACTCAGTTCGTTGATGAATTGCCAGTGTCGTCGAAGTCTCGCATACGTAGCGGCCCGCAGTTGACCGGCTTTTTCGTCGGTGAAGTGGGTTTCTGGGTGAATCAGACCGATAGCTCCGCGAGGCGAACCGTGCGACCAGGTGAGCGCCATGAAACAGCGGTACAAGTCGGGCTGGAGACCGGCGAGGAGGGGGTAATTCGCCGTCGAGTCCCAGGAACTCGGCCAGAGCGACCACCTCGGCGGTGCCGAACAGCAGCACGTCCGCGGCGCCATCCTGCTGCAGGGTCAGGCGGCGGCGTCGAAGCCCGCGCACGCCTCGCTCGGCTTGAGCTCCAATTGCCACCAGGGATCCGACTCGGCCAGCAGGGCATCGACGTCACTTCGTGGCCGGACCCAGGGCGGGTTGCCCACCTGCAGGTCGAAGCCGCCGCGGCTGAAGACGGTGGCGAAGTCGAGTTCCCAGTGGAAGAAGCCCTGCTGGGCGGCGACCGTCGCGGCAGACTGCCGAGCCAGGGGTGCTCGTCCAGCACCTGGTCGATCGGCACGGCCAGGGCGAAGGCGAGGTCGTCCTGCTCGGCCTGGTTCAGGCTGGCCCAGTCGGTGGCCGTGGCCAGGGTCTGCATGCCGACCTTCCGCGATCGCATCGGATCGCGGCCGACGATGGCCTGCAGGGCGGCGATCCACTGATCGAGGTTCGGCGGATGGATCCGGGTTTCGGTCAGTCGTTGGTCGCCGTGCAGCGGCCAGAACCACAGCGCGCACCAGGCATCCATGATCAGCTTGAGCCGTTGGTAGGCGCCGTCGGGGTCGGCCAGTGAGGCTTCGATCTGTTCGCGGCTGACCGTGCTGCCGTGCGGCTCCACGTGGCGACCCCAGACCGGGAGGTCGCGGTGCGACTCGGCTTCGGCGATCCGCAGCCGACGGTAGGCGATCTGCCACAGCGTTTCGACCCGGCGACTGAGCTCGACCAGGTGGTCCAGCTGCGCCCGGGTCGGCTTGTTCTTCACGGCCTTGCGCCACTGCTTGACCGCCTCGGTGGCCGAGGGGCTGAGTTCGCGGGCCTCCTTGGCTTCGGTGGTCGCGCCCCAGCCGGCCGCGGGCAGCAGGAAGTGGTGGATGCGCCCGTCGACGCCGCTGACCGGTTGGTCGGCGTCGACCGCGGCGGCCAGTTCGGTCATCGAGACGTCGGTCGGCGGGGCCACCAGCCAGGCCTTGTCGTTGACCTGAGCCCGGGTGTAGACGGCGTGCCGGGCGCCGATCAGCGAGTTGCCCCGCCGCAGTCGCAGCCCGAACCAGGGCGCGGCCAGCCCGGCGGACATGGTGTCGAGCCAGAGCGAGATCTCGGCCAGTTCGACGGCGGTGGCGTTGAGGTCGACGCCGTAGACCTGATGCAGGGCCAGGTAGGCCTTGACCCGCTGCAACTCGACCGGATACTGATCGGGCTCGATCGTCTGGCCGGTTTCGGCCTGCCGCCGCTTCAGGTAGGCCTCGGCCAGCTGGCGTACCGCCTCGATGGCGAAGGCGCCCGAGCCGAGCGCCGGCTCGCATACGGTCAGTCCGAGAATCTCCTCGGCGGTCAGCCGGTCGCCGTCCTCACCGAGCAGCTCGGCCAGGGCTTGGCCGACCGTGAAGCGGGTCAGCACCTCCGGGGTGTAGAAGGAGGCGCTGCGCTGACGGTCCCGACCGGACAGCCGGAAGACGAACGTGCCGCGCTGATGGAGGACCGGGACCGGTGCAGCGGTGACCGGGTCTTCCTCGGTGACGAAGTCGGTCTCGGCGATGCCCTCGGCCCGGGTGACCGGGACGACCCACGATCCCTTCTCGTTGTTGCCGCCCCTGGCCACCTCGTACAGGTCTTCGGTGGCGAAGAATCCCGTGTAGGACATCAGCCCTTCATAGACCGCGCCGAGCTGGTTGATCCCCAGGTCGACGTAGGAGATGAAGCCGCGGTCCTTGTTTCGCTGCTTCTTGCTGAGCAGCAGCCGTTCCAGCACCTCTTTCATCGCGGCATTACCCAGCCCGACGTCGTCGATGTGCTGAGTGGCCGCGGGCCGGAACAGGTCCGCGCGCAGGCTGTTGAACTCCAGACCGCGGGCGAGCGTGCTGTCGGTTTTGACGGACTTGGCCGCGTGGCCCTGATCGACCAGCCGGAAGAGCATGCCCAGGGACTCGTAGAAGTGGGTGCCGTGGCGGACGCGTTCGGTGGTCAGCTCGACACTGACCAGTTCGCGCAGCCGGTCGAGGCTGTAGCCCTGGCTGTATTCGGGCGCCCTGGCCGGCAACACACCCAGCTCGGGTGAGGCCTCGGCGTACAGCAGGAACAAGATCCGGTAGAGGAACCGCAACGACTGGATGGCCAGCGGCTGGGCCTGATCGGGGGCCAACGGGTCGAGGCCGCGGGCGGCGCGGCGGGCCACCACCTCGTTGGCGATGATCTCGATCGACCGGCGTACCCCTTCGCGCAGGTCCTTGCTCACCCCGACGGTGTGCTTGACCGAGTCGGCCAGGGTGTCGGTCCACCAGAGCTGGCCCTCGGGGTCGGGAGCCAGGGACTCGGCCGCCACACAGGTCAGGGCCTTGTCGATCTCGCCCCAGCGCCTGGTGTCGTTGCGTTCGGCGACCAGTTGCAGGTCGATGCCGAGATAGCGGCCCTCGGCCCAGCGGTCCCGGTCGGCGATGACCAGCCAGCGGCCGGCCTGGACCAGCGCGAAGGTCGGACCGTGGTCGGCGACGAACAGCGTGGACAGCAGCCGAGCCGCCGAGGTGATCGGGTCGTCGTCCTCGCGCTGGTAGGGCTCGGTCAGGCTGTCGGCGGCCCGATCGCCGATCTCGTCCAGGCTGGCGATCGGCCGGGCCGCGATCAGCGCGAAGGGCTCGCTGTCCACCCCCGGCGTGCTGAAGAACTGGACCGGCCCCACCGTCCGGATGCCGTATTCGCCGGTCCGGTAACCGAGGATCGTCTGGATGCGGGCGTACAGCGCGGCTACGTCGGGTGGGTCGGTCGCCTCGGCGTCGTAGAGCGCGGCCAGATCGGTTTCGAGCCGGCCGCGTTCGCGGGTGAACCGGGATCGGACGGTGTCGGTCGCCTCGCTGTCGTCCCACGCTGTGCGGCGGGCGATCACCCGGGCGTGGAACGACGCGTTCCGGCTGTCGGCGGTGAAGTAGTGCTCGCTGATCCAGTCCTCGACCACGACCAGGGCATCGCTGGTGGCCATCAGTGCCCCGCGACCGGGTGATCGGTGGGGACGACCATGACCAGCGCGCGGACCAGGGCCCGGTCGGGGGCGAGACGGGCGACGATTTCCTGCTCGGCGGCCACACTGATCCGGCGCTGCTTGACCGCAGCGGTCTGGGCCAGCCCGTCCGACTCCGAGGTCCACCGGGCGGCCCGCTGCTGCCAGGCATCGAGGCGGCGGGTCACCTCACGGCGGGCCTCGGCCATCAGCACCTCGATCTCCGCGCTGCCGACCTCGACGGCCCGGCGGAGCAGGGGCTGGAGGGTCTCGACGGCGGCCGCGGGTCCGGGGTTGTGGGCGCCGGTCGCGATGCCGAGCGTGGTGGCCGCGTCGGTGACCGACGCGTACACGCTGACCGGCGCGAACGCCGGGTTGGCCGGGTTGGGGAACTCGACGCCGAGCACGCTGGCGGCGACGACCTGGCCGCGGCGGTTGGTCAGCGTGCCGAGCAGCAGCACGATGGGGGAGTCGACGGTGCCCCGGATCACGAAGACCTGATGCCGGTCGAGGGTGTTGAGGACGCGGTCGGCCGCCCAGTCGAGGACTGGATGCAGCGGGGCCAGGTAGTGGGCTTCGGGCCAACTGGTGCCGGGCTGGCCGGACGACTCGGCCAGCGCGTCGGCCACGGCCTGGTTGCCGCGCAGCTGAGTGGTGGCCAGAGTCAACCGGGTGTCGACCTGGCGCTGCTGGCGGTAGGTCTGGGGCAGCGCGCGCAGCCGCTGGCGCAGGTCGGGCGGTGGGTCGAGGGAGACCACCCCGTAGTCGGGATGCTCCCGCCAGTGCACCCCGCCGGCGCCCGCATTCGCGTCCGGGGTCTCGAAGATCTCCAGCAACGCATCGCGGAGGAAGTCGACGTGCTCCGGATAGAGGCTGTCGCGGTCGGCGGGGGCGGCGGAGGACGCCGAACGTGTCGACCCTGGGTCCGCGGACGCCGTCTGCGTGGAGAGCGAGGCGAGGAAGGCGGCGATGGGATCGACGGCCGCCACCGTGGTCACGTCGGCAACGACGGCGTCGAAGTCCTGCTGCCCCGCGAGCACCTTGGCGAGCTCGTCCTCCTCGGCCTTGACCGAGTATTTGCCCATCAGGCTGGCGGCGTCGCCGAGCGCGGCGTGGGCGACCTCTTCCCGTTCCAACAGCCGGCGCAGGACCCGCAGGTCGCCGGCGAACTGCTCGGTGGTCGGGTGCAGCAGCAGGGTGGAGATCTGCGGCCGGTGGCGCTGGCCGTAGCGGTCGATGCGGCCGTTGCGCTGCTCGATCCGGATCAGGCTCCACGGGATGTCGAAGTGGATCAGCTCGTGGCACTGGCGATGCAGGTTGACGCCTTCGGAGGCGATGTCGCCGGTGATCAAGAGCCGGATCGGCGAGCCGGCCAGCTTGAACGACTCGACGATCTCCTGCTGCTTCTCGTCGCTCAGGCCGCCGTGCAGCTCCTCGACGCCCGTCGCGGGCAGGGCGAGATCCCTGACCAGGCGCTGGTGCAGCCAGGCCAGCGTCTGGACGCGTTCGGCGAAGATCACCGCGCGCACCGTCGAGCGGGGGCCGACACCGATCTGGCGGAGGTAGCTGAGCAGCCGGCCGTATTTGCCGCCGCGCTCGTCCAGACACGGGCGGTTCAGCTTCTCCAATCGGTCGAGGGCCGCGCGTTCGCGGTCGGCCGCCGCACCGACGGTCAGCTTGCGTCGGCGTTCGGTGATCGTGTGAGCGAGCGCGGCGGGGGAGGAGAGGAAAGCCTTGGCCAGCGTCCAGGGGAACAGGGACGAGGTGGCACCGGAGTGAGGGGAGCCGCCGGCGCCCGGGTGCAGCCAGACGGCGTCGAGTTCGTCGGCGACTGCGTTCTCGGCCGGGGACGCCTCGACCAGGAAGTGTTGGGGATCCCGGCGTTCGGCCCAGTCGTCGCCGACGACCTGGGCGACCTCGGGACTGTGCCGGTGCCGGCGTACGACCAGTCGTTGGACTTCATCGCTGACCAGGCTGCCGTCCGGGGCGACCGCAGTCGGCTCGAGCAGCCGGATCAACTCGGCGAACGACTCCGCCCGGCCGTTGTGCGGGGTGGCCGAGGCCAGGATGAGGGCGTCGGTGTTGGGGGCCAGCACCCGGGCCAGCTGATTGTTCTGGGTGGCCGAGTTGGTGATGTTGTGCGACTCGTCGATGACCACGGCGTCCCAGTGGTGCCGGCGCAGGTCGTTGATGAAGCGATCCTGCTTGAGGGTGTCGATGCTGATGATCACCCGCTTGAAGTAGGTGAAGGGGTTACGGGTGGCCGGCAGCTCCTGGCGTACGCGCTGCACACCGATCGAGTCGAGCCGGACGAACGGCAACGCGAACCGGATCCAGAGCTCCTGCTGCATCTGTTCGAGCACGTGCCGCGGACAGACGATGAGGACGCGGTCGGCCCGACCGCGGCGAGCCAGCTCGCCCAGGATCATCCCGATCTCCAACGTCTTGCCCAGACCGACCGCGTCGGCCAGCAGGATGCGCGGCCGCAGGTTGTCGGGATGGAGAGCGGTGATGACCGCGGTCCGCTGGTAAGCCAGGGCGTCGGCCAACACCCCGGAGGTCACGGTGAGTCGGGTGTCGGACAGCGGGACCGGAGTCTTGCGGATGCTCGCTTCCAACCAGAGCCGAGCCCGGCGGTAACGGGGTGAGTCGTCGGCGACCAGCCGGGCGGCGGCTGGGTCTTGGACCTGAATGGTGTCCAGGGTGTCGTAGAAGGCGGCGGTGGTGCCGCTGACCAGCTCGGACAAGCCCTGGACCTGGATGAGCTGGCCGTCGGCGGTTTGGTCGAGTGAAGTGACCAGCCATTCCTCGTCACGGACAACGACGATCGATCCGGGGGCAATCGCCGCGTTCAGCACCCAGCTGACTCCTTCGCCGCGACCCCGATGTCAGCACCCATGCGCATCACCCTATTCGAAGCGCTTCTTCGGGCAGCGAGGTCATCACGAATGGGCGTCGACGGCTTCCCCTCGAGAACGGTCTCTGATGAAGTCGTCCGATCACCGGGGGACCTCGGCGCCCGACCTGAGCAATCAGTGGTCGTGGAAACGGCCGCCCGGTCAGGCCAGCCGATGAAGACCGTAGCGCTGGTGAAGGCGATGGCTCGTCAAGGTTTCGCGACCACGACCGGCGAAGTGAATGCGGTCAAGCAGGCGCAAGCGTTGACGAGGCCGCGACCGTGGCCCGGCCCCGCTGAGTCCCCTTCGTTTGGCGCAAACGACCTCGATGGCCCCGTCGACCACCACGTCACAACGCAAACACCGCCCAACAAGAGCCGTCAAGCGGGATCGAAGCGCAAGGATCGGTCTGGTCGAACCCAGTACGTCTCGTCGAAAGAAACTCGCAAGCGCGGTGTGCCCCTCATGGACCCGGATCCCTGCCCCGCCTGCAGTTTCCATCCCAGCATCAACGGGGCCTGCGCGTGCTGACCGTCGAGAGCGACCTCGGACACAGCTTCGAAGGGAAAGCCATCACGCCTCTTCTGCACGAGGTCACCGCCGAGAGCTACCCGGCGTTCCCGAGCGAACGGTGCATACTCATAATCGAGAGCATCCGCCATGACGACCTGGCTCTGTAGTACCCGAGTCCGATAAGCCGTGGAAGTCGGGTCAGGCCGTCGACACCTCAGCCGATGCATTCGCGTCCCCACCAGCGCAAACGGTCAGGGGCCTTTGATCGGGCGAACTGCACGGAAAGTCTCTGTCGTTCGGTCCAGGGCTTCCGTGCTGACCCGTCTGGCGGTCGTCAAGCGGTCCGAGGTGGAGCTGACAACCTCGTCGCGCGTCTCGGTGACGGCATGGCGCCAGCGTTTCGCATCTCGTAAGTCTGCCGAGCCGGTCGACGGCCGCATCGGTGCCGTCCCTGTCGGGAAGTAGACGAAGCGGCGACCAGATGCTCGGGGGTTCATCTGATCGCCGCTTCTGTCGATATCTTGCCGGATGAATGTGTCCAGAAGGTGACTAATTCGTGTCATTTATCGGACATGTCCACAACTGGACAGCCTGGTTCTCACGAGCGCCGCGGAGGCGCATTCTCCGGTCGTCGTGGGTTTGAGCGCCGAACGGGGGATCGCTCCACACCGGGGAGTTCTAAAGATGGCCCGCGCCGCCAGGCTGCCTCTCACCACCATCCGGGCCGGGCACCGCTGGACAGGCTCGTGAACGGCTGTGATCCTGATGCTCGGGGGGACGATGAACTGCACCGTGCGCGGCACGAAGACCTTCTACGAGGCCATCGGACGTGGCCGGCCGATCGTCAACCTGCACGGCTGGCCGGGAGAGCACGGCCAGATGCTCCAGATGATGGAGCCCCTGTTCGAGCGGCGACACGCCTGGCGTCGGATCTACGTCGACCTGCCCGGGATGGGTAACACCGCAGGCCCCGACTGGCTCACCACCCACGACCAGATGCTCGACTTCGTCGCCGAGTTCATCGCACGCGTGGCCGAGGAGAGGCCTCTGCTGGTGGGTCATTCCTACGGTGCGCAGCTCGTGCAGGGACTTCTTCAACGTGACCCAGACGGCTATTCGGCCGCACTCCTGCTCTCGCCCGGACGGACCGGGGCGGCTGAGGAATGTGCCCCTTTCGTGCTGGCTGAGGATCCCGGTTTCCTCGCCGCCATCGAGGAGGAAAGGCCCTTCCTCGATCTGTTCGTCGTACGCACACTGCCTGTGCTCGAGATGGTGCGTCGCCAGTCGCTCCTGGGCGTTTCCCAGGCGGATTACCCGTTTCTCGCTCTTATCGAACAGGGCCTTGGCTTTTCCTATCTCCAGGAGTCGCCGAAGCCGTTCGGTGGACCGGTGCTGATCTGCAGCGGTCGCCAGGATCCCGCTGGTGGTCAGGTGACGGAGGGCTTCATGGACCGCTACCCACGGGGAAGTCTGGCCATTCTCGATCGGGCCGGACACCTGCTGTTCGCGGAGCAGCCCGACCTTTTCCTCCACCTCGCCGGCGACTGGTTGGATCGAGCGGCCGAGGAGGCCGGCCGTTCAGGGGGATGATCGCCCACGCCTGCGTCGCTAACTCCCGTGACCCTCCCGGCTGTCCCGGTGTTCGCTTTGGGACTGGTCCGAACTGTCCATCGGTGCGCTTCGGCCACCCGATGGTGCACCGAGGCGAGCTAGGCGGGTGCCGGGGTGGTCAGCCGTCGAGGACAGGATTACTCTGTGAGTTCGGGGTTACTTGTTCTCGGGGGATTGAGGACCTAGCCCAGCATGACTACCGCCACCGAAACCGTTTCGGTTTCGCGCATCCCACCTCGCAAGCTCGCTTTCGATTGTCTCACCCAGGGTGCGGTGCTTTCGGCCGTGCGTTCGCTGAGGGCCACGTCCGGCGGTTTGATCATGCTTCCGACCTCGACGGGGGAGATGATCGGTGGTCAACTCCTCAACGAGCTCAGCCGGCCCCATCCGTGGCGCAGCCGGTATCAGATCCGACACCCAGACTCTGGCCTGGTCGCCGAGACGACCGCGTCCGGGTTTGCCTCGACGCCGCTGCCCGATCGGGTGTCGGCGTTGGACAACCTGGACGTCGTGCCGACCGCTGACCACCACGTTCGCGCGTTCATCGGTGCGGCCAGCAGCGGCCCGGTGCTCCAAGCCCTGTCCGGTGTGTACGGCGAACCGCTGGTCTGCTTGTCGACCGAGGTGATCCGGATGAAGTTCGGCCAGTACCGGCGTCGGGAGAGCGAAGCCGGTGACCTCCGTAGTCTCGCCCTCGTCTTCTACGTGAGCCGGGGCTGGCGGCCCGGCTTCGGTGGTGAATTGATGATCGAGGGTCCTGGGGGCGAGGTCTGTGTGGCGGCCCCGCGACATGGATGCATCTCGGTGATGCGATTCGACGAGGGTTACCACTACGGGGTGGCGGCCGTGTCGTCCAAATCGTGGGTGCGCTACGGGATCGCGCTCGCGTACGGGCTCGCGCGCTGAGACAGCGAGCGAGAGGAGCCCGAACCGGGGTTCCGGCCAGCTGACGCCATCCCGGACGCCGTGGGGCGGGCAAGCCTCGTGTCGACGCGGTCACGGCATCCCCGGACCAGCCACCGCCGCCGGAGGAGCTGATCCAGTTCGTCACCGACCAGCCGCTCGACTTCGCGCTGACGCCGCGTACCCGCGCCGACCCGACCGACGTCGACCAGCGAAGTCGGCCGGGTCAGGGCGCGAGGGGATCGGACCCGCCCGACGATTACAGGGTCGAGGCGAACGGATCGAAGTCGTCGGGCAGCAAGGGGATGGCGGCCACGGTGCTCTGGACCTTGACGAACTGTTCCGACGCCGCGGACTCCTGCGCTGACAGCAGCACATCGACGGCGTGCAGGCCCAGTTCGCCGGAGGCGACGTGCGGTCGGTCGGCGGCGATGGAACGCACCATGTCGAGGACACCCAGCCCGCGTCCGACCACCGTGCCGTGCTCCTCGACCTCGATCCACGGCTGTTCGACCGACATCCCGTCGGTGAACACACCGAGCGGTTTGACGTAGGCGGTCCGGCCGGTGAACTGGTTCGGGTCGGGGAGGACGATCGATCCCTCGGTGCCGTGGATCTCGAGGATCCCGTGCCGTTCGAGCGCGGAGTCGAAGCTCAACAGGCTCTGAGCCTGCTTGCCGGACTCGAACGCGGTGAGCACCTGCATGGTCGACGGCACCTCGACGGGGAACGTCGAACCGGCGTCGGGACCGGTGCGGATCTCCCGCTCCTCCTTCGCCTTCATCCCGACGGCGGCGACGCGGTCGATGGGGCCGAGCAGGCTGATCAGCGCGGAGAAGTAGTACGGGCCCATGTCGAGCAGCGGGCCGGCCCCCTGCGCGAACAGGAAGCCGGGGTTGGGGTGCCAGAGATCCGGACCCTGGGTCTGGAACGCCGTCTGAGCGAACAGCGGCTCACCGATGATCCCGCTGGCGATGGCGCGCTTCGCGCTCTGGAATCCGGGGCCGAGCAGGGTGTCGGGCGCAGAGCCCACGCGTACGCCGGCGGCCCTCGCCTGATCGAGCATGGCGGCGACCGCGTCCCGGTCCAGACCCAGCGGCTTCTCCGACCACACGTGCTTGCCCGCGGCGATCGCGGCCGACGACACCTCGACGTGTACGTCCGGTGTCGTCAGGTTCACGACCAGCTGCACGTCGGGGTGCGCGAGGACGTCCTCTCCGCTGCCGTGCGCGGGGACACCGTGCTTCTCGGCCTGGGAACGCGCGCGCTCGGCGATGAGGTCACCGACGATCAGCACCTCGACGTCGGGGAACGAGTTCAGGTTCTCCAGGTAGGTGTCGCTGATGACTCCGACCCCGATGATGCCGACACCGACCGCGCTCATCGGACGTATCCGCCGTCGGTGAGGAACGCGTACGAAGCGGCGATGTCGTCGAACACGTCACCGGGCGCGCGGTCGTATTCGATGACCGCGTACTGCAGCGCGGTCGCGGCCCGCAGCGACTCGACGAGGGGCACCTCACCGTTGCCGGCGCGGCGCTGATCGAGGCTGTCCGACCCGAAGGCGGGCGCGTCGGGCGCAAACGGGTTGCTCTCGGGCGGGACGCCGTCCTTGATGTGCTGGGCGACCAGACGGTCACCGAGACGGGCGACCAGGGCGGGAACGTCCTGGCCGCCGGTGAGGGCCCAGAAGAGGTCGAGCTCGATCTCGACCCGGTCCTCGGTCAGGGCGATGAAGCGTTCGTACGCGGTCTGCCCGTCGAACGAGGCGATGAACTCCTGCGCGTGGTTGTGATAACCCACGGCGAGCCCGAACTGGGCGGCGACCTCAGCGGCGGCGTTCATCCGCTCGGCGATGTCCTTGACGCCGTCCTCGGTGATCCACCGGTCGGCCCCCACAAAGGGGTCGATCACGGTCTTGATGCCGATCGTGGCCGCGGCCTCGAAAACCACCTCGGGCTCGGGGGTCGGGATCGAGCCGTCGGGCGTCCAGAGCTCGTCGGACAGCAGCGGAGCGTGCCCGGTGGGGGCAGCGAGCCCCGCGGCGTCGAGCGCTGCGCGGATCTCGCCGGGGCGACCGACGAAGTCGAAGGCTTCGACGTTCTTGAGGCCGATCGCCGCGAGCCGCTCGAGCGAAGTGTTCATGTCGGAGGAGAACTGCTCGGCGAGGGTGTAGAGCTGCACCGATGCTTCAGGTAGGGCCACGTCGTCCTTCTTTCGTCCGGATGTTTCTTGTCTGGATCCCACTATAGCGAAAACATCCAGATGGAGGTATTCAGGGCCCTGGGTGCTCTACCATCGCTGCCATGGCAGAAGAATCTCCGCCGATCGCCCGGCCCCGCGGTGGCTACGCGAAGGGGCTCGCGCGACGGCAGGAGATCCTGACCGCGGCGATCGGGGTGTTCGCGCAGCGGGGTGCCGACCGCACCAGCCTCCGCTCGATCGCGCACGAGGTCGGGGTGACGCACGCCGCCCTCATCCATCACTTCGGCTCCCTCGAGCGGCTGCTCGTCGAGGTCTACGAGGAGTCGGCGCGCCGGCTGGAACTCGAGACCCGCGCAGCCGAGGACACGTCGCCGGTGGAGCTCATGCGGTTGTCGGCACAGCGCAACCACGAGGTGCCCGGCCTGGTGCAGCTGTACACGGCCCTGGTGGCCTCCGCGCTCGAGGACGGACACCCGGCGGC
Source organism: uncultured Actinomycetota bacterium (assembly GCA_963815905.1). Classification (GTDB taxonomy): domain Bacteria; phylum Actinomycetota; class Actinomycetes; order Propionibacteriales; family Propionibacteriaceae; genus Microlunatus. Next base: position 424,615 of record CAWFIO010000013.1, read on the forward strand.
GACCGCCTTCGCCACCCAGCGGTTCGCGGCCATCCGCGCCTCGCTGGCCGACCAGATCAGGAGTCGCCAGGAGGACGGGCGCCTCAGGCCCGATCTCGACCCCGGGCAGGTCTCGGCTCTCATCATCGCCGCCTCCGACGGGCTCCAGACCCAGTGGCTGCTGGACCCCGACGTCGACCAGGTGGGCGCGCTCGCACTGCTCGACCGCCTGCTCGGTGAAACGCTGCCGCTTGCGACGCCGGCCCAGGAGCACCTGGATGAGTGATGCAGCACGACGGCCATAACGAACCACTCGCATGCGAGGCCGATCCGGTCGATCTGGCCAAGCGGGGGAGCCGACCCACTCCGCTGAAAATCCAGCACCAGTCGACCCCTTCCCGGTGATCTCACGCCTGGTGGTCGCCGGTGACCCCGGACTGGCGCCGGATTTTCGTCGGTGCGTCGCCGCGACAATGCCACCACACCATCAGAGTGGCTGAGGAACGAGGCGGAGGGCGCTGACGACGAGTCCTCGGGGCCGCAGCACCCCGGCCGCCGCCAGCGGCATCCGATCCTGACCACGTTCACCGTGCTGACGCCGTCGTCCTGGCTTCAGCCCGCCGATCGTCGCGGAGGTGCTCGACTGTCTCCGGTCACGACAAAGAAGGGGAAGCCCTTGTCATCGACGCAGTGGCCGAGACGGGTCACGGTCACACGACGGTGATTCGGGTCATCAAGCACGACCGGCGCTCCGAACTGCTGGGTCTCGGGCTGCCGACGTTCCACAACGAAGGGCTGGTCTGCTGGTCGCTACGAGCCGGTCCAGCCGGTTCCTGCTGGAGGACGTGTCGCCCGAGTGGGTGGTCTTCGAGCGCCTTGCCCGTGGCCCGACCCACGTCGAGATCGCCGGCCCGATGGTGCTGGCTGAAGGCACCGTCCGGAAACACGGGTCCAGCCGTCGCCGCGTCGGGGGCCGCTTGAGCACGCGCAGTGCCGCAACGGCCGGATGCCCCTCGTTGATCGGATTTGCCCGCCTTTATCGTGGTCGATCTGGCCGGGTAGCCGCGGTCAGATCGACCAGGATCGTCGCCCGGACCGAGCAGGTCGGGGACGTTCGCGAACAGATGGGACCATCACTCATGCGTGGCGTCTTTCTCCCCGGCAACTCCACCACCGAGCTGCGGGAGCTGCCCGACCCCGAGCCGGGACCCGGCCAGGTCGTGCTGGCCATGAAGGCGTCGACGATCTGCGGGTCGGACATCCGGGCCATCTACCGCGAGCACCTGCAGGGGGATCCGGCCGAGATGTATCAGGGCGTGGTGGCCGGACACGAACCGGCGGGTGAGGTCGTCGCCCTGGGCCCGGGAGCTCAGCGGCTGGCCGTCGGCGACCGGGTCTGCGTCTACCACATCAGCGGCTGCGGCCAGTGCGACGACTGTGTCCGGGGCTACCAGATCAGCTGCTCCTCGCCGCAGCGCGCGGCCTACGGCTGGCAGCGCGACGGCGGCCACGGCGATCTGATCCTGGCCGAGGAGCGCGACTGCGTTGTCCTCCCCGATTTCGTCACCTTCCTCGACGGGGCCTGCGTGGCCTGCGGCTTCGGCACCGCGTACGAGGGTCTGCTGCGCGCCCAGGTCAGCGGTCGCGACGCGCTCGCCGTGGTCGGGCTCGGCCCGGTCGGTCTGGCGGCCGGGTTGCTCGGCGGCAAGCTCGGTGCGGTCCCTCGGGTCGGACTGGACCCGAGCCCGGAGCGTCGTGAGCTTGCGCTCCAGCTCGGCGCCGTCGATGCGGCCTTCGCGCCGGACGACGTGGACGCAGCCCGGGCGGCAGTCGGCGGTGGTGCGCACGTGGCGGTCGACTGCTCGGGCAGCGAACCCGGTCGCGGGGCCGCCATCGCCCTGGTCCGCGAACGCGGTCGGGTGGTGCTGATCGGGGAGGGCAACGGACTGCGGGTCCCTGAGGTGAGCCCGACCCTGATCCACCCGTCGATCGTCATCCTCGGCTCCTGGGTCACCAGCCTCGAGCACATGCGCGAGCTCGTGTCCCGGCTTCCCGTCTGGAATCTGCACCCGGAGGTCATCGTCTCCGACACGCTTCCGCTCGACCAGGCCGAGGAGGCGTACCGGCTGGCCGACGCCGGCCGCTCCGGGAAGATCGCCCTGGTCCCCTGAGCCGGACGCCCAGGTGAGGCTGGAGACGCCTGCAGCCGGGGTGAGGTGTATGTACGGCTGCCGTAAATAGACCGCTGACTCTGGCGTCGGCCCTCGTCCGGGTGGACCATGGAAGTGCGCCATCGCGTTCGCAGGCGGCGCGAATCCGGGGAGTCGAGATGGTCGTGTCATCGGTCCGCATCAGCCTGGTCGGCCTCACCCTGTTGCTCGATCTGATGGGCGGTCCGGGGCAGGCCCCGCCGCAGACCGATGAGTGCCCGGCCGGCTACCCGTCGGACTTCAACGCCGACGGACGGGCCGACGTCGTCGTCGGCGATCCGTACGCGACGGTGGCCGGGCAGAGTCGGGCCGGGCGGGTCGTGGTGCTGTACGGCGACGCCGACGGGCGGATCGGTGAGGGTGAGCGCGGGCTGGTCAGCCAGGGCTCGGGCACGGTCGGCGACCGCCCGGAAGCAGGGGACGGGTTCGGCTCCGCGCTGTCGATCGCCGATCTCGACTGCGACGGCTTCAGCGACCTGGTCGTCGGGAGCCCGTACGAGGACGTGGGCGCGGCCGTCGACGCCGGTCTGACCCAGATCGTCTGGGGGTCGCCGGCAGGGCTCGGCACGTCGCGGGCGTCACGCGACATCACGCGAGCCGCGTTCGGCTCGCCGGTCACGGCCGGTGACCAGTTCGGGTACGCCGTGGACACCCAGGAAGACTGGATCGACGGGGCCACCGGCGCGCCGAACGCGTACGTACTGGCCATCGGCGCCCCGGGAAGCGACGTCAACGGCCGCGACGATGCCGGTTGGGTCGGGGTGGAGTCGGCGGTGGACGGCGGTAACTCCTCATTCCCGCTCACTCAGGACAGCGCGAACGTCGCCGGTCAGGCCGAGGCCGGGGACCGCTTCGGAAGCTCCGTGGCCGTCGGCCAGTTCCGGGGAGCCGCCGGGACCATCGACGTCGCCGTGGGCAGCCCGGGTGAGGACATCGGTTCGATCCGCGATGCCGGCTCGGTGACGATCGTGACCGACATCTACGACCTTCCCACCGGCGCCGCGTACGACCAGAACACGGCGGGGGTGCCGGGGCGGGCGGAGGCCGGAGATCGGTTCGGACGGACCTTGGCCGCCATCCGGGTCGGTGCCGTCAGCCACCTCGCGGTGGCCGTCCCCGGTGAGGACATCGGTGCGGCCCGCAACGCCGGGATGGTGCAGCTCTTCACCTCGACCGGAGAGCCGGTGAGCACGCTGGCGGCCGGCCCCGGCCTGAGCCAGGACACCGCCGGGGTGAACGGGAGGGCCGAAGCGGGCGATCTCTTCGGCGATCGTCTGACCTTCGTGCCACCGACCCCCGGTGATCGCCTCACCCGGCTGGCCGTCGGGGTGCCGGGCGAGGACGGCGCAGCGGTCGACAGTGGCATCGTGCAGGTCTTCCCGCTGTCGGATCTCGCTGCGGACCGGACCTGGGCGCAGGACTCGCCCGGGGTCCCCGGGAGCGTCGACCCCGGGGATCGGTTCGGGTCCAGCCTCACCGTCATCACCGGACCGACCGAGAAGGCGCTGCTCATCGGCGTGCCCGATGATGTCGACCACCCGAGTGGCATGGTCGACGTGATCAGCCTGCAGGGCGGCTTCGCCCACCGCGCCTGGGTCCCGGGACAGGGCGGGATCGCTTCCGGCGCCGCCCGCTTCGGGGCCGCACTTCCGACGCGTTGACGGCACGCAGGTCGGCGAGCCCGACGGATCTCACCGAAGCCTCACGGGCGCCGGGCCGGGACCGTCGATGACCGGGTCACCGGTCGCCACCGGGAGGTCGTGATTGCTCCATTGCGACCATGACCCCGGGAACAGCGTGGCCTCGAACCCAGCGATCGCGAGGGCAGCGATCTGGTGCGCTGCGGTCACACCGGAGCCACAATATGCGGCCACCGGCCGGCCGTCTTCGACTCCAGCTGCCACGAATCGGGCCCGCAGCTCCGCGACGGACCGGAAGGTGCCGGTGTCGGTCAGATTCTCCGTGGTCGGTGCGCTCACCGCCCCCGGGATGTGACCGGCCTTCGGGTCGATGGGTTCGGAGTGGCCACGAAACCGCTCGCCCGCGCGAGCATCGAGCAGCACTCCAGCCGGGGTGAAGGCGCCCACGTCGTCCAGGTCGAGCACGGGGAGCCCACCCGCCGTCAGGGTCACGGTCCCGGTGTCGGGCACCACGTCGTCGGAGGTCAGCGGGTGGCCGGCGGCGACCCAGGCCGGCAGGGCGCCGTCGAGCAGCCGGACGTCGGCCAGACCGGCCCACCTCAGCAGCCACCAGGCCCGCGCGGCGGCGAGATTCCCGCCCCCGTCGTACGCCACGACAGCATCGCCGGGGTCGATACCCCAACGGCGGGCCGACGTCTCCAGCTCGGCGACCGCGGGTAGCGGGTGGCGGCCGGCGGAGGGCGGGCCGGGGGAGGCGAGTTCGTGTTCCAGGTCGACGAAAACCGCCCCGGGCAGGTGTCCCTCGAGGTACGTCGCGTGTCCGGGTGGGCCGTTGAGCGCCCAGCGCACGTCGAGCAGCACCGGTGGGCGGGGGCCGTCGAGGGCGTCGGCGAGCTCGGACACGCTGATCAGAACGGGCATGTCACCAGCTAACCGGGCCGGAGCGGGCAGGTCCACCACCGGGTCAGCCGACCTGGCGGGTCTCCTGCGCCGGCGGGGGACGCGAGGGCGGTCACGTCGTCGGGTAGGCGACGAAGGCGAAGCGTCGGCTGTCGGCGGACCAGCTGTTGACGTTGAGCGTTCCCTGGCCACCGAACAGCGCGTAGGTCTGCAGCGGCGTCGACCAGTCCGAGGTCGACACCAACCGGACCTCGACGTCGAGATCGGCCGGGTGCCCGAGGGTGCCCTTAGGGAACGCGATGTACGCGGCCAGCCGCCCGTCCGGGGAGAGATGCGGGAACCAGTCGACGGTCTCGCTGGTGACCAGCCGTTCGACCGCGCCGCCCGCGTCCGGCACCCGGGCCAGCTGGGCGTGACCGGGCGTGTCGCTGAAGCGTTCGGTGTTGACGTAGATCCAGGCGCCGTCGGGTGACCATTCGGGTCCGTCGAGGTGCCCGTCACCGGTGTCGATCACGGTGCCGCCGGAGTCGCCATCGAGTTCGAGTACGACCAGTCGGCCCGGTAACGCGGAGTCCTCGATCTCGACGTAGGCCAGTCGGGTGCCGTCGGGCGAGACCCCGTGCAGGTAGTGCCACCTCCCGTCGTCGGGGGTGACGCGCTGCACCGGCCCGCCGTCGAGCGCACCGCGGTAGATGTGTCGGTCGTTGGCCGACAGGTAGACGTGGCGGCCGTCGGGGTCGAGCACATGGTCGTTGTTCAGCTCGGGCAAACCGACGAAGTCGATCGGCAGCAATCCCGACCGGGGCGCGTCCACGGCGAGGCGCCACAGGACGCCGTTGCCGTTGAGGATGAGGTCCACGCCGTCGAGCGACCAGTTCGGTGCCTCGATCAGTAGTTCGTCGGTCTCGAACAGCAGCTGCGGCGTGGTCATCGCCGGGCCGCCGATCCAGATCTGGGATCGCTGGCCGGGGGTGAGTTCTCGATAGCGCACAGGGTCCTCAGGGGGTGGTGGCAAAGGGATCCCAGTCTTCCGAGACGAAGGTGAATGGGGTCGATGGTGGCGATGACCTCGACAGTCTGACCCGACCGGACCGATTCGTCGACCGCCCCCGGTCACCCGAGGCGACGTTCACACCCGATCGTCGGTGCGGTGCGCCATGGTCGGGGCGCGAGTGATCCTGACAACGCGGGTGAACAAGTTCGGCCCGGATGCGCCGAGGGCCCCCCGGGTCATCGCGGCTGTCCGGCTCGGGTTTCTCCGATTCCGGATCAGCGGAGGTAGTTATGCCGTGACTACCCGGCATAACTACCTCCGATAAACGGCCGAGGCCCTCGCGGTCAGCAGGCCGTGGGAGCTGAGGAGAGACCAGGGCGTCTTCAGCCGATTCCGTGCTTCTCGGTCACTGCTTCCCGGTCACTGCTTTCCCGTCACTGCTTCCCCGTCAGTGCTTCTTCATCAGTGCTTCTTCGACCAGCGGCGACCGGCGTCGGCACTGATCCGGTCGGCCCGGTGCCGTTCGTCGGCCAGCAACAGCCCGTAGGTGAAGCCGTTCTGACCGCCGCCCGCGCCGGCCTGGGCCCCCATGCGGCGTAGGAAGGCAGCGCTGACCACGCTGTCCTGATGCTCGCCGAGAAGGGTTTGCAGCTCGGTCGTCGCCCTGACCGTCTTCGATGCGGATCGCCCGCCGACCGAGGCACCGAGCTCGGTGGCGTAGCGGAACCGCTTGGCCGCCTTCCGGGCCGCGTGCAGCGCCTCGACCTCACCTCCGGCCCGGGCCAGTCGCTTGACGACCTGTCGCTCCGCGGTGCGGACGTAACGACTGATCTCCGCCGCGGGCTTGCGGGCCGCCTTGGTCAGGGGCGGGGCCGTGCGCCAGCTCATCAGATCCAGGAACAGCGCCCGGTAGCGATCGGAGTCGAGCGCCTCGAAGAGTCGGTCCAGATGCTCGGTGCGCTCGAGCAACAACGTGGTCTCGATGTGCGCCGCAACGGGTCCGAGCACCAGCTCGGGCGGGAGATCCGCGACCTGCTGGGCCAGACGTTCGCGGAGGATGTCGCGGTCGCGCACCTCGCCGAGCAGGCCGGCGAGCCAGACCAGCTCCGGTTCGAGCTGGGCGATCCGGTCGGCGTCGAGCATCGGCCCGAACACCCGCATCGTGCTCCGGAGCCGGCGTAGCGCGACCCGGAACTTGTGGATCTCGGGCTGCCCCATCCGCAGGCCGAGGTCGCAGAGCACGACCGCCTCGCCCTGGGCGGCCACGTACGCGGTGACGAGCGCACCGGCGGAGCCCGGCTTGATCGCGGTTCGGCCGGCCCGGGGTCCCAGTGCCCGACCCAGCTTGGACCCGTACGCCGAACGCCGAGCCCCCGCCGCCCGCAGCGCCTTGCCGATCTTCTTCAGGAGCCGGGCGTCGCCGCCCGGCTTCAGCTCGACCTCGACCTCGCGCCAGGCCGACAGCCGCGACTCGTGGCCCAGGGTGGCCGCGGCGACGACATCGTCGGCCAGTTCGACCAGCAGAGCGCCCTCCTCGCTGACGAACCGGTGCACCGTACGCGCGACGGTCAGCGTGGCCACGGGCTTGAGCTCTTCGCCGGCCCGCACCCCGGCGACCACCGCGGCCAACTCGTCGGGCAGCGTGGTGGCGTCCGAGGCATCGGTGATCTCATCGCGTCCGAGGCCGGCCGGCACTTTCACGCACCAGCCTGCGTCGGGGCCGCCGACCCGTCGGCGTAGCGTCACCCCGGCGCGAGCGAGGTGGGCCGACGGCGTGTCGTAGTAGGTGTTGCTCAGCTGCAGCTCCGCGATCTCGAAGCGCCCACCGGCCGGCAGCAGCCCGGTCAGATCCGGCAGCCCCCATCCCGGATCGACGTCGTACTTGTCCTCACGCTCGTGCTGATGCTCGACCACCCGGGTCTCCTGACGCTGTCGTTCTCCGGCCGCTCCCGCGGCCGACCCGCGGGTCCTGGTCCCGTTGATGCAGGGACACTTCCATACGAAGGTGAACGGTCTCAGCGAGCGAGAACGCGCCACGGAGGACGGCCCCCGGGCCTGCCAGCCGCAGCACCTGACTGCGGGCCACCACCGGCGCGGTCTGACCCGTCCCTCCAGGCCGATCCCGCGGGCGTGTTCAGGCGTCCGAGGCCGGCTGCCGTAGCACCCGTGAGATCTGCTCCGCCTCCGCCGCGTCGCGGAAGGTCGCCAGCCGGTGCGACCCGTCACACAGCGGTTTGAGCCGGGACCGACCACACCGACAGAGCGCGATCACCGGTCGTCCGTGCGCGATCGACTCGCCGTCGACGGTCCGCAGCTGCACGGGACCGCGGACCAGCAGGGGACCGTCCGGACACACGGTGATGCTGGCCGAGTCGAGGGACCCGAGCTCGTCCGCGGCGTCGAGGCCACCCACCTCCGCCGCGGTCACGGGCTGACCGTCGACGGTTCGGGGTCGGTGACGGGCGAGCTTCGTAACGTGGTCGTCCCGGTGGCCCAGCGGGGGAGGGCGTACTCCGCGAACGCCCGATCCGCGTACGCCGCGCACTCGGCGCCGAAGACGATGTCGGCGACCAGCTGGGGTTCGCTGGAGGCGAGTCCGCCGGCCAGGTCGTGCAGGGCGATTTGGTCGTGCACCGAGTCGGCCACCACGTGTTCGTCGAAGAACAGGGCGGCTCGCTCACCGCCGCCGAGACGGCGGTGACCACGCCCGTAGCGGCCGTTCGGGACCGAGGACGACATCTCGAACAGGGTCATGTGGCCGACGAGGGCGCCGCGGTGGATCCGGTGCAGACCGAACATCGAGATGAGGTTGGTGCTCATCAAGGTGACACCGGGGACCTGCTCCAGATAATGCCCGTAGCGGGCGTCGAGGCCCCAGTCGAGCAGCAGCGCCCGGAAGAGCTGTGCGTGCATGGCCCCCGTCACCCCGTTGCCGTATTCGTCGGCCTGAATGGTCACCATCGCGGCCTTGACCGAGCCGCTCAACCGCGGGATGACCCAGGTGTGCGGGTCCGCCTCCTTCAGCTGGTAGAGCGACCGGTGGATCAGGAACTGCTCGAACTCCGCCGCCGTGGCGTCGCGCAGCAGGTACTTCGACAACGAGGGCCCGGGATCGTCGTCGACCAGCGCGTTCAGGCGTCGGGTGAGGTCACGGGGGCTGATCGGGTCGTCACCGGGCGTGGCGCCGTCGGCGCGTACGTGGTGCCGCAGGCCGGCCAGGAACTGGGCCTCCCAGCTGTGGCGGGCGCGGACCAGGTCCGGATGCCATTCCCATCCGTCGTCGACCCCGGCCAGTCCGCGGTAGTGCTGCTCATAGCTGATCCAGAGGGCGAGCTGCAGATCGTCGTCGACGGGGGCCTGCTCGGGGTCGCCGTCCCAACTCAGCCCGGTGGTGTCAACCGGGTCGGTCGGGCGGGTGCGGAGCAGATCGAACAGCGTCCGCGTGACCGGCCCGCGAGGCTGCGGCAGCCGGACCGGCGCATCGAAGCGGCACCGATCGGAGCGTACGGGCGCGTAGGTATCGACTGGACGCGCTGTCGTGACGGTCATGGAACTCCCTCGATCGCTCGCGCTGCCAGGCGAAGGTCATCCGCGCCCTTGTTTACTTCCTCCGTGGTCGTCCGACCGGTTGCACATCACCGATGATCCTTTCGATCCGCGTCTCGCCGGCGCGTGCGAACCGCGTTGATGATCGGCAGCCGGTGACGAGCGCCATCCGCCGAATCACTGCGGGGACCGAGGCTACCTCGACCGTGTGAGGCCACGATGACCGTCATCAGGACCCCGAGCAACGGCCCGGAAATCGGGACGATCCCCCAGGCTGGGAAGCCGCGGCGATGGCGATGCCGTGTCCACGCACGACAGCAGGTGGTTACCCCTTGCCCGACCCGGGTAGATGGTGGTCATGAGTGCCCCCACCGGCCACGCCGACCGCGACCAGAGCATCGTGGCCAGCTCCTACATCACGGTGCTCGGTCGGTCCTCGGTGCCGGAAGAGCGGGTCCCGGGCCTGGGGTGGCCGCTCCCGCCCGGGGTCGAGGCCACTCCCGACTACCGGCTCAACGGCCCGGTCGCCATCGGCTGGGGGCTGGGCGGCGCTGCCGCCGCCGATCGGGGAGGGTCATGGTGACGGGTCAGTGAGGTCTCTCGACGTTTCGCAACCCGCAGACATCACCGACAGGCCACGAGAGTCATCGGTGCGGCGATGGAGGCAACCACCCGAAGTCGAGGCACGGACGGAGCTCACGCCGATCTCGACCGGCTCCCCACCCAGAGGGACAAGCGAGTCGTCGCCGTTTGCTGGACAGGCCCGGTGGCACCACTGCGATCGCCCTCTACCCGGGGATCTTCAGTTGCAACAGTGACCATCCGATGAGTCACCTCCGAACCGGTCCGAACGCGGCTGGGGGTCGCGCGTTGGCGACCCCACCTAGGCTCACCGAGCTGGGGATACATCAGAGGGTTTGCCCTATCCGCTTCCGTTCTTCATCGAGGATCCCCATGCCCTCCATCGCACTCCCGGATCAGCCGTGCTGGTCCATCGCTCCGGGCCTCCCGCTCCGAAAACCCTTGGCGCCTTCGCGCACCCGGGGGCGTTGGTGAACCCCGCCGGCAAGCCGGGGGTGCCCGCCGGCCGCTTCCGTTGGAACACGATGTCCGATGTCTGGACGTGGTCGGCTGGTCTGTACCTGCTCCATGGGTACCCGGCCCGCTCGGTGCAACCCACCACGGACCTGGTCCTGCGGCACAAGGTCGACGTCGACCGAGGACCGTCGGCCGACCTCCTGGCCAGCTGTCGGGTGCGCCCGGTGTCCTTCACGCACTATCACCGACTCCGTGACTCCTACGGCCGCATCCGCACGGTCCTGACGGTGGGAGTCACCGATCGGGACTCGTCGGGGGATTTGGTCACCGTCGGTTACTTCGCCGATCTCACCCGCGCCGAGCAGACCACCGCCGATGCTGCCGTAAGGGCGTCGATGGAGAACCACCGGTGCGTGCACCAGGCCGAAGGCGCGCTCATGGTGGCGGCCAACCTCTCCGGCGATACGGCGCATGCCCTGCTCATCGAATACGCCGAGCGCTATCAGATCCCGGTCGCGTCGGTGGCTCGTCGAGTTCTGACCGTGTTGGCCCGGCTCGATCTCTCGGTCCCCCTGCTCGACCAACTCAACGACGACCTCGAACAGAGCTGAGCATCGACGATGACGGAAAGGTGTGGCACGCCGTGAGCACGATGATCGACGAATACCTGATGGCGCTGGTGACCGAGAGCGCACCTCAGGATCAAAGCGAGGCGCTGCTGCCGACCGCTCTGGCCCGGGCGTGCGTAGCCGTCCTGCCGGTTGACGGTGCCGGTCTCAGCCTGTCCGGGGCCTTGCGCGTCCCTCTCGGCTCCAGCGATCAGGCCGCGAGCCAGGTCGAGCGCCTCCAGGTGACGCTCGGGGAGGGGCCGTGTTTGACGGCCTCGGCCACGGATGCGCCCCTGGTCGCCGGCCCGGCCGAACTCGCCGAGCGCTGGCCGGTCTTCTACGAGCAGTTGGTCCGCACCACTCCGTTCCGGTCGATCGGCTCCTGGCCGGTCCGCCTCTCCGACCAACTGCCCTTCGGCGCGCTCGATCTCTACTCGGTGAGCCCGGACGCCAACCCTTTCCTGCTCGGTGCCGAGGTGAGCGCCCTGGTCGAGCACATCGGTGGGTTGATGTTGGCGATCTCGGGGACCCGGAACGCCACCGTCTCCGGTGGTATCTGGACGCCGGGAACGCCGGCGGCCACCCGGATGACGGTCTGGCGGGCCATCGGCATGATCACCGCCCAGACCGGTCAGGAATCGTCGGTGGTCCTGGCCCTGCTGCGCAGCTACGCCTACTCCCACGAGACCACCCTTGACGACATCGCGGGCCAGGTTGCTGAGCGGCGTCTGTCGATCGACTACTTCCTCGCGGGTTGAACGCCGCCTTCACGTCCGGACTCGCCTCACACAGCTGTTAGCCGCCCAGGCCACCCGACTCACCCGTCTTCGGAGGCTCCAGCCAAGACCGTGGGGCGTCGGCTGACGATGGTGCCGTGCGCGGCCAGGACGATCAGGATCACCGCGGCGGCCCAGGTGAAGGTCAGTGCGTTGGGCAACGGCAACAGTGCCATCAGCGGGACCGCGGCGATGAACGCCAGTGGCCAGGGCCAGACCGAATCAAGTCGTCGCGTGGTGCCGGCGATGACGAGGGTGATGCCGAGAAGGAAGAAGGTCACGCCGCCCGCGAACACCCATTCGGCCCCGGCGTCACGGTGCACGACGAGATCTTCGAGGCCGACCCCGACCAGCACGGTTCCGAAGGCCAGCGGCAGGTGGCCGTAGACGAACATGTCATGCCGCTCGTCGGCTTTCGATTCCTCCTCACCCGGCTCCGGATCGTTCTCGGCTTCGTCGAGGCGGTCCGCGCTGACCTCGGAAGCCACATCGAAGTAGACCCACCACAGGGCGGAGGCAACGACCAGACCGGCGATCCCGACCGACAGCGACGGCGCGGCCCAGTCGGAATCGTGCAGTCCGCGTACGACGCCCCCCAGGGCTTCGCCCAGCACCAGGATGATGAGGAGGCCGAATCGCTCGGGCAGATGCTCCAGGCGCAGCGGGAGGCGATCGTCGCGCAGGGTCGCAGCGATGGGCCCGACCGCATCGACGAGCACCGCCACGGCCCAGAAGGCATAGCGCAGATCGCCCGGGACGACGAGCGAAGCCGCCCAGATCGCGGAGCTCATGGCCAGACAGACCAGGTAGACCACGATCGTCGGACGGCCCTGCGGTACGTGCCGCCAGGCGCGGGCGTAGAGCACCAGCAGCAGGATCCGCCCGACCAGGAAGCAGGCGGCGAACGGCACCGCGAACTTTCCGACCGCATCGCTAGCGGCGGCGGCGCACCCCCCGACCGCGGCCGTAGCGGTGAGCTTGACCAGCCGGAAGACGACGTCATCGGTGTCGAACCGGTTGGCATAGAGGGTGAATCCGACCCACGAGAGCCAGATGGCGGCGAACAACCCGGCGACCACCGCGAAACCGTGCCAGGTCAGATCGAGAGTGAAGCCATGGGCGAGCTCGATGACCACCAGCACGTAGGCCAGATCGAAGAAGAGCTCGAGGCGGCTTGCGCTTCCGTCGCGTCCGGTTCGCAGCGTCGGCGGTCGAACCAGCGGATGTCGGCCCAGCCTGGTCGTCGCGTCGTTCATCCCGACCTCCGTGATCCCGCCCGCGCCGGACCGGCCGGGCGCCCACAGGTCTACACGGTGACGCGGGGTCGCTCAAACGATCGGGGCTCGGCGTGGCCCTCCCGTTCGCCTCTAGGTGGGTGGGGTGGGCCGCGCTGGCAGTTCGTCGAGTTGGCGGCTCGAGGTCAGCTGGAGGGCCACCTCACGGAGTTTGGTGTTGCGATTCTGGCTGACCCGGATCAGGACCTGGAAGGCCTGGCCGGCGGTGATGCCGTAGCGCTCCATCAGAATGCCCTTGGCCTGACCGATCAGGTCGCGCGTGGCCAGCGACTCGGTCAGCTGATCGATGTGTTGGGCGTCGGCGAACGCCACCGCGGCGTGGCTGGCGAACATCAGGCCGACCTGCTCGGACTCGTCGGTGAAGGCTCGGGGTTCATAGCTGTAGAGATTGAGTGCGCCCAGGTTGTCCCCGTGGACATAGAGCTGGAAGGACAGCATCCCGCCGGCTCCGAGTTCGGCGGCCCGGCGGGCGAACAGCGGCCACCGCTGCTCGCTCGACATGTCGTTGACCCGCACGGTCTGCTGCTCGTACATCGCATCGAGGCACGGTCCCTGCCCCACCTTGTCCTGCACGGCGTCGACCAGCCGCGGGAGCTCCCCGGACGGATGGTGCGACTTCACCGTGCGTCGCGCGGTCACGACGCTGATCGAGCCTTCGTCCACGCCCGGGATCAACCGGACCGCCGCCGACACCAGCTCCGTCAACATGGCGTCGGTGTCGTCCTGGGCCTGCAGGGATCGGGCCACTTCGCTGAACTGAGTGGCGAGGACGTTGATGTCCGCCGTGCCCTCGTCGGCGCTCGACGTCTTACCCCGCGTACGCGCATGGTGATGGTGATCGCCCGTCATCGGTGTCCCCCCTCTGATCTCCGGTCAGTGTGGCAGGGCGGACCCGACGCCCTCGCGTGCATCCGCGGACGGGTCGACTCCGAAGCCATCGACGACGGTTCCACGGTCAGGCCCGAGTTCACTCGCGCCCGGTTCGTGAGCAGGACCCTTGACGGAATAGCGTGGCCACCGCGAGCGTTTCGGCCGACGACACGTGCCGACGACACGTGACTGATGCCGTGGCTCAGGTACGCACATCGACACCGGGTGAACCGGAGGAGGCAGGGACCGCGTGCCTGACGCTTTCCGATGAGCCAACGACCCATGACCCCGCCGCCGGACCGCTCCTCGGCAAGCCTCCTCATCGCCACGCCCGATCCTCGGCCGACCCCTGCGCCAGAGCTCACGAGGCTTCCGGGTGATCCCGAGTGGTGGCGGACCGGGGTGATCTACCAGGTCTTCCTGCGGAGCTTCGCCGACGGGAACGGCGACGGCGTCGGTGACCTGGCCGGGTTGCGCGCGCGCCTGCCGTACCTGGCCGCCCTCGGGGTGGACGCGATCTGGATCAACCCCTGGTATCCGTCACCGATGGTCGACGTGGGCTACGACGTCGCCGACTATCGCGACATCGATCCGACCTTCGGCCGGTTGACGGAGGCCGAGGCGCTGATCGGCGAGGCGCACGGACTAGGACTGCGGGTCCTGCTCGACATCGTGCCCAATCACACGTCCGACGCCCACCCGTGGTTCGTCGACGCCCTCGCCGGAAACGAGCGGGCCCGCGACCGCTACCTGTTCCGCGCCGGCCGCGGCGAGCACGGCGAGCTGCCGCCGAATGACTGGGAGAGCTGTTTCCGGGGTCCCGCGTGGACCAGAACCACCGACCCGGACGGGAGTCCGGGCGACTGGTACCTGCACATGTTCGCCGCCGAGCAGCCGGACCTGAACTGGCGCAACACCGAGGTGCACGCCGAATTCCTCGACGTGCTGCGGTTCTGGTTCGACCGTGGGGTGGACGGCTTCCGGATCGACGTCGCGCACGGGTTGGTCAAGGAAGCCGACCTGGTCGATGCCCTCGGCCGCGATCGGCGGACCGAGGAGCACCCGGGTTGGGACCAGGACGAGGTGCACGAGATCTACCGGGAATGGCGGGAAGTGGCCGACAGCTACGACCCGCCCCGGGTCTTCGTCGCCGAGGCCTGGGTGGCCCGGCCCGAGCGGCTTCCGCTCTACCTGCGACCCGACGAACTGCACACCGCGTTCGAGTTCGAGCCGCTGCACGTAGCCTTCCGCGCCGCGCCGTGGCGAGCGGTCATCGACCAGGGGCTGGCCGCGGCCGAGCTGTCCGGCGCACCGAGCGCTTGGGTGCTGACCAATCACGACGTGGTCCGCCAGGTCACCCGGTACGGCCGGGCCCAGCCGGAGCGCCGGGCCTCGAACGAGGAGCAGCGCGCCCGATTCGGCACCGACCCCGTCGATCTGGCACTGGGCCGACGACGGGCTCGCGCCGCGGTGATGCTGACCATGGCCCTGCCGGGTGCGGCGTACGTGTACTTCGGCGAGGAACTCGGGTTGCCCGAGGTCGAGGACCTGCCCGATCAGCGTCGCCGGGACCCGATCCACCATCGATCGGGTGGGACCGACCCGGGTCGCGACGGTTCCCGGATCCCGCTGCCGTGGACTGCGGGGCACCGCTTCGGCGGGTTTCTCCGACGCAACCGCCGCCGAGCCGTGGCTGCCGCAGCCGGCGGGTTGGGACGCATTCGCGGTCGCTGTTCAGGAGGAGGACCCGACCTCGGTCCTCGTGCTCTATCAGCGCATGCTGGCGGCGCGCCGGGTGTGGATGACCGGGGCGGGACCGCTGGCCTGGCTGTCGACGCCGCCCGACGTCCTCGCCTTCAGCCGGGGCTCGGTCCAGTGCTGGGTCAACTTCGGGGCGAGCCCGGTCGAGCGGCCGGCCGGCCGGGTGATCCTCAGCTCGGCCGATGATCGGGTGGACCGGTTGGACCCGGATACGGCCGTCTGGCTCGAGCCCGATCCGATCTGAGATCCAGTCGGTCGACGACCGATACCTGACCGCGGACTGCGTCCACGAAGTATCTGATGATGGCCAAACCATGTGCCGTACGGAGATGGTCTGAGGCGGGTCCGTTTCCCGGGGCCCAGCTTTTCCGACAGCTTTCACCCATCCCGTCAGCTATTGCCACGGCGGTTGGGTGCCTCGATACTGAGCGATGCCTTCACCGCCGCGGCGGTGCCGGCGGCCCCTGCGATGGAGGAGGAAGATGAGCAACCCCAACGACCCCTACGACGAGCGTCCGAGATCCGAATCGGATTCCTCGGTCGGTGTCCGGGACTCCCACGAGCACCACTGGTTCCAGGTTCCGACCAAAGAGGTGGGCCCGAAATTCGTCGCGGCCCTGGTCTTCGCCCAACTGGTGTTCTTCGTCGCCCTGCTGGGCCCAGCGATCATCGGTATCGCGGTCAAGGTCCAAACGATCGTCCCCGACGATCAGAAGACGACGGCGGCCGGTTTGGTCTTCAGCGTCGGCGCCCTGTTCGCCGTGATCGGTAATGTCTTGTTCGGCCGACTCTCGGATCGCACCACCTCGCGTTTCGGTCGCCGTCGGCCGTGGATCGTCGGCGGCACGATCGCCATGACGGCCGCGTTCACCGTCATCGCCCTGGGTCAGACGGTGCCGGTCGTGATGATCGGGTGGGCGCTGGCCCAGTTGGGCGCGAATGCCACTCTGGCCCCGTTCATCGCGACCATCTCCGACCAGGTGCCGAAGTTCCAACGCGGCAGTGTGTCGGCCCTGCTCGGTATCGCCCAAAACATCGGCATCCTCGGCGGCACCTTCGTCGCTCAGATCTTCCGGACCCAGATGGTCATGCTGTTCGTGGTCCCGTCGATCTTCGCGATCGGCGCCATGCTCCTGTTCGCCTTCGTCCTTCCCGACCAACGGCTGCGCGAGAAGCCTCCGGCCATGACGGCCAAGGAATGGATCGGCACGCTGTGGCTCAACCCGATCAAGCACCGTGACTTCGCCCTCGCCTGGTGGTCCCGGTTCCTGATCACGCTCGCCACGTTCATGTTCACCGCCTTCCGGCTGTTCTACCTGCAGGACGAGCTGGGCCTGTCCGAGGCGGATGCTCCGGGTGCCGTCACCGTCGGCGTGCTGATCTACACGATCGCGCTGGTCGCCTCCGGCTGGTTCGCCGGCAAGATCTCCGACCGCACCGGGCGCCGCAAGTTCCTGGTCGCCGGCTCGACGCTGTTGTTCGGCGTCGGCATCGTGATGCTGGCCCACGTCTCCACCCTGACCGGCTTCTACGTGGTCGAGGGCATCCTCGGCGTCGCGTACGGCATCTACGTCGGGGTCGACCTGGCCCTGGTCGTCGACGTCCTGCCCAATCCCGACGACGCCGGCAAGGATCTCGGCGTGTTCAACATGGCCAACGCCCTGCCGCAGAGCGTGGCGCCGGCCCTCGGTGCGGCGCTGCTGGCGTTGGGCACCACGGCCAACGACAACTACACGTTGTTGCTCTATTCCGCCGGCGTTGCCGCGTTGATCGGTGCGCTGGTCGTGCTACCGATCAAGAAGGTCCGGTGATCGCCATGTGGCGACAGCCGCGTCACCGGGCCACCACCTCCTCGACGAACACCGGAGCCAAGCCATGAGCGTCTGCGTTGCCGTGACCGACAACAAGGAGGGCCAGGCGGCCCTCACCGCCGCGATCGAGGAAGCGGCCCAGCTGGGCGTCTCTGTGGTGGCGGTGAATCTCACCGCGTCCGATCTGCCCAGCACCGGCGACCAGGTGTCGATCGAGGTCGTGCACACCACCGGTGCCGACGATCTCGACGAGGTCGAGCAGGTGCTCAAGGTGATCGAGGACCGGCCCGAGATCACCCGGCTGGTGGTCGGTGTCCGCAAGCGCTCTGCCGTGGGCAAAGCGTTGCTCGGCAGCATCCCGCAGCGCCTGATCCTCGAGGCGACCGTGCCGGTGCTCTCGGTGAGCGCCAGCGCGATCTGAGCGGTCAGCGCCCCTGGTCGGCGGTCCATCGGATCGTCGACCGGGCGCGCTCGATCACCGCAGCCCGAGGTGCTCGACCACGATCTGGGCACCGATCAGGATCAGGAGGACGCCGCCGATGAGCTCGGCCGGTTTCTGATAGCGGTTACCGAGGCGGTGCCCGATCAGGACGGCCAGGGTCGACAGGACGAAGGTCGTGAGCCCGATGACGAGGACCGCGACCCAGATGGCGGTGTCGAGGAAGGCCAGGGTCACGCCCACTGCCAACGCATCGATGCTCGTGGCCAAGGCGAGGATCAGTAGTTCGCGTCGGGATACGCCGCTCGGCTTGTCATCGCCGTGCGCCCGCAACGCCTCCCACAACATCTTGGCGCCGACCAGGGCCAGCAGTCCGAAGGCCACCCAGTGGTCGAAGGGGGCGATGACTCGGGCGAACGTGGTCCCGAGCAGGTAGCCCAGGAAAGGCATCAGCCCCTGGGCGACACCGAACAGGGCGCCGATACCGAGAGCGTGCGCGACGATCCGGTGCCGGATCTGCAGGCCCTTGCCCAACGCGACGGCGAAGGCGTCTGCGGAGACGGCGATGGAGAGCAGGATGAGGGCCCAGGGAGTCATGAATTCCTTCGCGTCCTGACCGGATGACACTGCCTCCGGCCATGTGTATGGCCGAAGGTCTCGTTCACCCGGCTGGGCCGAGCGGTACGCCGGGCGCCACCTGGCACCAGTATGTCGACGGACCTCGACGCCCTCGCGGGCGTGTACGGAACTACTCCCCTTCGGGAGCAACTCTTCCACAGCGGGGCCGCCGGGTCGAACTCATCGGCATCCGCACCGGCGGGAAACCGTCGCTCCAACGGCAGCGGGCCGTCCGAACACCCTGTGCCGGCCATAATGGAGGGACGCGCACGACGACTTTCCGCGTCCCCTTGTGTAGGAACAAATCTTGTCTAGGATGAGGCTCGCAAATTCCTGTTCCGACCTACACACACGTTCCGCCCTGACCCCCGCGGACATGACGTCTCTTATGGAGTGGACGCATGACCGCAATGAGGCAAAACGTGGCGGTGGGGGGCTTCCCCCTCACCCGGGTCGAGCCCTCCTGGGTGGAGGGGGGCCCGCACGGTCCCACGATGTCGGAGGAGGACTGTCGGGTCGAGAGTTTGCAACGCGAGGTCGTCGAACTCCGTGAGGCGGTGCGGACCCGTGAGCTGATCGGCTGGGTCTGCGGGCTGCTGGCGCATCGGTACGAGCTCAGCCAGGAGCAGGTGTGGCAGCTGCTGGTGCAGATGTCGCAGAACACCAACACCAAGCTCCGTGAGGTGGCCCGGGTCATCTCCGCCGCCCACGGCGGCACACTCACGGTCGCCGACCAGCAGTTGGCGATGCGGCTCAACGGACAGCTCGATGGCATCCTCGCCTCGCTCGCCGATGACCGTACGGGCGGACCCACGCGTGTCGAGCGCTGAGCACGCCACCGAATCGACGCTCCGAGCATGACCGGACCGGCCCTCGGTCCCGGAGAAGCTCGCATCGACCGGGGTGAGCCGGCTCGCTGAGTTGGTCACCGCGGCCGTCGACGTGCTCGAAGTGGACAGCGTCGGGCTGATGCTGGTCGGTGCTCGCGAGCAGCTGCAGACCGATTCAGCGACGCCTCAGCATCAGCGATGGAAGGCGCCCAGCTCCGGGTCGGTCAGGGCCCCGGTCTGGCGATGACGCTCGATCTCAGTGTGCCGAGTACGACGCGGCCACCCGACTGAACCCGTACCATCGCAACGGATTAAGCCCTCGATTCGAGGGAGCGCCTCGTCCGAGGACGCCGCCGTGCGGCCGCGGTTGCCGTGAGGGGCGGCTGCTGCGCGTCAAGAACATCGACGAAAGAGTTTCATGCCCATCAATGAGGAAGCACTGACGGCCAGCCTGCGACGCCTCGCCGACGGCCATCCGGCCGATGGCGATCTGATCGCGGCCCTCAGCGCGGTGACCAACGCGTGTGTCGAGCTTTTCGGGGTCACCGGGAGCGGGATCATGCTGGCCGACGAGCAGAATCTCATCCGCTACGTCGTCGCCTCCGACAGTCCCGGACGCATCCTGGAGACGGCCGAGAGCGACCTCGGCGACGGCCCTTGCGTACGCGCGTTCGTCAACAACGCCCCGTGCCCGGTCAGCGACGTCACGGCCGACACCCGCTGGCCCCAGCTCGCCGCCGCGCTCCGCGACCATCCAGCGCGGGCGGTGCTCGGCGTGCCGGTTCGGCTCGGCGGGGTCACCGTCGGCACGCTCGACGTGTACCTCGATCGAACCCACGAGTGGACCGAGACCGAGCAGGCCACTCTGGTCCGCTACAGCGACGTCGTCGAGACGACTCTGGCGGCCGCCCTGTCGGCGCACAAGGCCAAGGAGCTGGCCGGACAGCTGCAGTACGCACTCGATTCGCGGGTCGTGATCGAGCGTGGGGTCGGCTACCTGATGGGCCGCGATCAGATCGACGCGCTCACCGCCTTCAACGAGCTGCGCGCCGCCGCCCGCACCGGCCGTCGTCGGATCGGTGACGTCGCCGGCGACCTGCTGACGACGGGACAGCTACCTTCGGGGCGGTGATGCTGACCGAGCTGAGCAGGGCGACCATGCGTCGCACTCCCGGTTCAGCAGACCTTGTCGGAGAGCGACAACCACGCGAGACGAGACGGTGATCGCTACGCCGGAGCCTTGGTCTCGGGTTGCTGCGGCGCCGCCGGCAGCATGCCGATGGCCTCGAGTTCGTCGGCCAACCCGGCGCCGTCGTGCGCGGCGAGCCACGACACGGCCGAGCTGGTGACGACGTGGTCGCGGTGGCTGCTACCGGCCAGGACGGCCTCGCCGGGGGTGAGCTGACGGATGCAGACCGCCGAAACGTTGTCAGGGTGCCGCTCGAGGAAGTCGGAGTAGATCGCCGGGTCGTGTTGACCGTCGTCGCCGATCAGCAGCCAACGGATCTGTGGGAACTCCACCGCGAGCCGCTCGAGGTTCTGGCGCTTGTGGTCCTGGCCGCTGCGGAACCAGCTGTCGGCCGTGGGCCCCCAGTCGGTGAGCAGCAACGCGCCCGGCGGATAGAGGTTGCGCGACAGGAAGCGGGTCAGTGTGGGCGCCACGTTCCACGCCCCGGTCGACAGGTAGATGACCGGCACATTGGCGTGCTGACTGGTCAGCCGTTCGTAGAGCACGGGCATCCCGGGGGTCGTCGAACGGGCGTGTTCGTTGACCACGAAGGTGTGCCAGGCGGCCAGCAGTGGGCGGGGCAGTGCCGTGACCATGACCGTGTCGTCGATGTCGGACACCACGCCGAACTCGGTGCTCGGGTCCACCACGAAGACGTGGGCCGGGGCGATGGCCGAACCCTCGCAGCTCAGTCCGATGGTGGTCCACCCCGGTTCGAGGTCGACCTGAAGCACCTGGTCGATGATTCCGCTGTGGTCGGCGCGGACCTGAAAATCGCGGCCGCCGATCGTCACCTCGACCAGCGCGTTCTCGACCGGCACGCTGGTGAAGCTCCGCCATCCCCGCGACCCTGCGGGTTCCGGCGTCAGTTGCAGGTCACGTCGGGTCAGCAGCGCGCGGCCAAGCACCCGGATCCACGTCGTCGAGCCGTAGCCCGTGTACGCGATGATCTGGGGCGTCAGCCCGGCGGCTCGCGCCCGACGGGCCCGCCAGCGCAGCAAAGCCAGGTCGACACGGAACGCGCGGTTGAGCGCTGGGTACTCCATCTTCTTACCCTAACGATCGACCCACGGGCGTACGCCCACCTGCCACCCGATCGAGTGGTGCCGGATCAGCCCTCGCCGCCGCTGCGACGGAGGACGTCGCTCAACCGCTCGGCCGCCGCAATCACCGCGGGGGCGTGCAACCGGCCCGGCTGACGGGAAAGGCGTTCGATGGGCCCGGAGACGCTGACCGCGGCGATGACCTTGCCGGAGGGTGATCGCACCGGCGCCGAGACCGAGGCCACTCCGGCCTCGCGCTCACCGACCGAGTGGGCCCAGCCGCGACGGCGTACGGCGGCCAGGGCGACGGCGGAGTAACGGCTACCGCGTAGCCCGCGCTGCATCCGGTCGGGCTCTTCCCAGGCCAGCAGCACCTGGGCGGCCGAGCCGGCGGTCATGGTCAGCTGGGTGCCGACGGGGACGCTGTCCCGCAACCCGGACATCCGCTCGGCCGTGGCGACGCAGACCCGGAAGTCACCCTGGCGGCGGAACATCTGGGCGGACTCCCCGGTGATGTCGCGCAACCGGGCCAGCACGGGGCCGGCGGTGGCCAGTAGGCGGTCCTCACCGGCAGCGGAGGCGAGCTCGCCCAACCGGGGTCCGAGGACGAAGCGACCCTGCAGGTCACGGCTCACCATGCGGTGGTGCTCGAGCGCGACGGCCAGCCGGTGGGCGGTCGGTCGGGCGAGTCCGGTCGCCGTGACCAGACCGGCCAGAGTGGTCGGGCCGGTCTCCAGCGCGCTGAGCACGAGGGCGGCTTTGTCAAGAACGCCGACACCGCTAGAGTTGTCCATGCCTTGATACTGCCGTCTCGGATGTTGGAATGCAAGTTCCGGCCCGTGGGCAGAGTCCGGGCCCCGGAGCGGTCCAGGCGGACCGTTCCCGTGGTCCACCAGCAACCGAGGAGAAGCCGTTTCGATGGGCACAACACTGAGTGAGAAAGTCTGGGCCGACCACGTCGTCCACACGGCCGAGGGCGAACCGGATCTGCTCTACATCGACCTCCACCTGGTCCATGAAGTGACCAGCCCGCAGGCGTTCGACGGTCTCCGTCAGGCCGGTCGCCCGGTCCGGCGCACCGACCTCACCCTGGCCACGGAGGACCACAACACCCCCACGCTCAACATCGACCAGCCGATCGCCGATCCGGTCTCGCGCACTCAGGTCGACACGTTGCGTAACAACGCGGCCGAGTTCGGGGTGCGGATCCACAGCCTCGGTGATCTCGACCAGGGCATCGTCCACATCATCGGCCCGCAGCTGGGTCTGTCCCAGCCGGGTATGACGGTCGTCTGTGGCGACTCGCACACGTCGACCCACGGCGCGTTCGGCTCGATCGCCTTCGGGATCGGCACCTCCGAGGTCGAGCACGTGCTGGCGACCCAGACCCTGCCGCAGAGCAAGCCGAAGACGATGGCGGTCAACGTCAACGGTGAGCTGCCCCCCGGCGTGACCGCCAAGGACGTCGTGCTGGCGCTGATCGCCAAGGTGGGCACCGGTGGCGGCCAGGGCTACATCGTGGAGTACCGGGGCAGCACCATCGAGGCGCTGTCGATGGAAGGTCGGATGACCATCTGCAACATGAGTATCGAGTGGGGCGCCAAGGCCGGGATGATGGCCCCGGACGAGACGACCTTCGCCTACCTGAAGGGTCGTCCGCACGCCCCCGAGGGCAAGGACTGGGACGCGGCGGTCGCGTACTGGAAGACCCTGAAGTCCGACGCCGACGCGGTCTTCGACGTCGAGGTGGATCTCGATGCGGCCAAGCTCACCCCGTTCGTCACCTGGGGCACGAACCCCGGGCAGGGTGTGCCGCTCGGTGCGACGGTGCCCGATCCGGAGACGTTCGCCGAAGAGGCCGATCGCACTGCCGCCAGCAAGGCGCTGCAGTACATGGATCTGCAGGCCGGCACGCCGATGCGGCAGATCCACGTCGACACCGTCTTCCTCGGTTCGTGCACGAACGGACGGATCGAGGACCTGCGCGCCGCGGCGTCGGTGATCAAGGGCCACCATGTCGCCGAGTCGGTGCGGATGCTCGTCGTCCCGGGTTCGGCCCGCGTCCGGCTGCAGGCGGAGGCCGAGGGTCTCGACATCGTCTTCAAGGAGGCCGGGGCCGAGTGGCGCGCGGCGGGCTGCTCGATGTGTCTGGGCATGAACCCCGACCAGCTCAAGCCGGGTGAGCGCGCGGCGTCCACCTCCAACCGCAACTTCGAAGGCCGGCAGGGCAAGGGCGGGCGCACCCACCTGGTCTCCCCGCTGGTCGCCGCCGCAACCGCGGTCAACGGCACCCTCAGCTCGCCCGCGGATCTGTGAGGAGACCCACGATGGAAAAATTCAGCACCCACACCGGGACCGCGCTGCCGCTGCGGCGCAGCAACGTCGACACCGACCAGATCATCCCCGCGGTCTACCTCAAGCGGGTCACCAAGACCGGGTTCGAGGACGGCCTGTTCGCGGCCTGGCGCAACGACCCCGACTTCGTGCTCAACCAGCCGCAGTACGCCGGGGCCACGGTCATCATCCCGGGCCCCGACTTCGGCACCGGCTCGTCGCGCGAGCACGCGGTCTGGGCCCTGCAGAACTACGGCTTCAAGGTCGTCATCGGCTCGCGGTTCGGTGACATCTTCCGGGGCAACTCCGGCAAGGCCGGACTGCTGGTCGCGGTGGTCGACCAGAAGATCGTCGAAGAGCTCTGGGACTTCGTCGAGCAGAACCCGGCGAGCCCGCTGACCGTGGACCTGGTCGAGCAGCAGATCACTGCGGCCGGCTTCCAGGCCGACTTCGAGATCGACCCCTACACCCGCTGGCGGCTGATCGAGGGGCTCGACGACATCGGTCTGACCCTGCGGCAGGTCGACCGCATCGACGCCTTCGAGACCCAGCGGCCGTCCTTCAAGCCGAAGACGCTGCCGGCGAAGATCGAGGCGCGGTCCTGATCGAACCCCGGGTTGATCGAACCCCGGGTTGATCGAACCCCGGGTTGATCCGATCCCGGCACGGCCTCGCGGCCGGCCCGACCCATGGTCGAGCCGGCCGTCGATCTGTCCGCGGCCCGGCTCCGGTGGCGACGGAGCGTCAGCCGGCCCGGCGATCGATACCGGAGAGGTCGGCGATCAGCGGTTGGGTGGCCGGACCGACCCCGATCCGCCACGCGGCAACCAAATCCTCGACCGTGTCGACATCGAGCCGGGCGTCCGCCGGGACACCGGGGGAGCGCGCGACGAGATCGAGCGCCCCACTGGACCGGTGGGCCGCGGCCGACTCACCCTCGAAGCACGGGTTCAGCTCCACGTCGCGGGCCACCAGCATGGTGGTGCCGAACCCGGAGTGGTCGCGCACGAAGGCGCGGGTGAAGGGACGCGTGGCCTCGAGCACCAGTGCGACCGACTCGGGCCGCAGCGCCGGCAGATCGGCGACGCAGGCAACCACGATGCGTACGCCGGCCGACCGCAACCGCCGGTCCGCCCTGGTCAGCGCGCCGTTCAGGCCGCCGGGAGCATCGTCGACGATCAGTTCGGGGTGCAGGCCGGCCGCCTCGAGGACCGCGCCGAGCCGGGCATCGTCGGTGGTGACGGCAACGGCCGGCAGCGCCGCGGCCAACGCGCGCAGGGTGTCGAGGGCCATCGCCTCGGCGAGCTCCTGGCGCGGGGTCGCCCCGACCGCCAGCCGGCTCTTCGCGTACCCGGTGCCCTTCCAGGCCACCAACGCGCAGGCCGCCGCGGACCCCAAGCGGCGCTCGATCACCGGGTGATCGTGCCACACCGCCTGCGGGCCGCCGGGGTTCGTTCAGCGTAGGGTGTGGGCACCGGCGTGCCGGTCCCGCGCGGGCGGCTGCCTCGTTCCGCGGTCCGCAGCACCCGCCCGTGAACACCGATTCGGCACCGCCGACCCAGCAGAAGCGCGAGGTTCGCATGGCATCGACGCCGCAGGCGCGGTTTCCGCGTGGGGTGCTCTCGCTCGCATCGGTCAACCACGAACCCGGTGGGCAGACCATCTCGGGCGTGGTCCGGCTGCTCAACGCCGTCGTGGCCCCGTTCAGTCGCCGCGACTGGCGTCAGCAGCACAAGCTGCCGGCGACCGGCGGAGTCATCATCGTGGCCAACCACATCTCGAACTTCGACCCGATCGTGATCGGCCAGTACGTTGCGTACTCGGGCCGCTGGCCGCGCTTCCTGGCCAAGGCGTCGATCTTCTCGGTGCCGGTCGTCGGCGCGATCCTACGCCGATGCGGCCAGATCCCGGTCCAGCGCCAGACCGCGCAGTCGCGCGACGCGCTGGTCGCGGTGACCGATGCCGTGGCGGCGGGTCGCGCGGTGGTGGTCTACCCCGAGGGCACGATCACCGGCGACCCGGAGCTGTGGCCGATGGTCGGCAAGACCGGCGCGGCGCGGATCGCGCTGCAGACCGGCTGTCCGGTGATCCCGATGGCTCAGTGGGGTGCTCAGGACGTGATGTACGGCCGACAGATCCACTTCCCCAAGCTGCTGCCGCGCAAGACGTTCCGGGTGATCACCGGCGACCCGGTCCTGCTCGACGACCTCCGCGAACTCCCCGTGACCACCGCCACGCTGCGCGAGGGCACCGAACGGATCATGGCCGCCATCACCACCTTGGTCGCCCAACTACGCGACGGCGAGCCGCCGGCCGTCCGGTTCGATCCGCGGACCAGTTCCGGGGCGGGAGACCCACGATGAGCCGGATCGCCGTGATGGGCTCGGGCTCCTGGGGGACGGCGTTTGCCATGGTGCTGTGCGACGCCGGTAACGAGGTGACGTTGTGGGCCCGTCGACCCGAGTTGGCGGCCGCGATCACCGATGACCACCGCAACCCGGACTACTTCCCGACCATTGCGCTGCCCGATCAGCTCCGCGCGGTCAGCGACCCGGCCCAGGCCATGACCGACGCCGAGTTCGTCGTGCTGGCGGTGCCGTCGCAGTCGTTGCGCGACAACCTGGCCCGCTGGACCCTGCCGTCGAAGGCGGTCGTGGTCAGCCTCGCCAAGGGCGTCGAGGTCGGCACCGGGCTCCGGATGAGCGAGGTGATCGCTGAGGCCGCCCACATCGACTCGGAGCGGATTGCCGTGGTCACCGGGCCCAATCTGGCTCGCGAGATCGCCGAACGGCAGCCCTCGGCCAGCGTGGTGGCCAGCACCTCGGCGGCGACCGCCGACGCGCTGCAGGTCGCCTGCCACACGGCGCGCTTCCGGGCCTACACCAACACCGACGTGGTCGGGTGCGAGCTCGGTGGCGCCACGAAGAACGTGATCGCGCTGGCCGTCGGGATGGCGGTCGGGCTCGGACTCGGCGCCAACGCCACCGCTTCGGTGATCACCCGCGGCCTCGCCGAGATCTCGCGGCTCGGGGCCGCGCTCGGCGCGCACCCTTACACCTTCTCCGGCCTGGCGGGGCTCGGCGACCTGGTGGCGACCTGCTCGTCGCCGCTGTCGCGCAACCGGACCTTCGGCGAAGAGCTGGGCAAGGGCCGGACGGTCGCGGAGATCGCCGCGTCGACGCGGCAGGTGGCCGAGGGTGTGAAGTCGTGCGTCTCGATCACCGATCTGGCCGCCCGGCATCACATCGAGCTGCCGATCGTCGAGCGGGTCTCCGAGGTGGTGGCCGGTCAGCTGACCCCGGCCGAGATGATCACCGCGCTGATGTCGCGATCGGCCAAGCCCGAGCGTTACTGAGCGCGTACGCCTCAGCCGAGCGCCTGCCGGAGATCGGCCCACAGGTCGTCGACGTGCTCGATGCCGACCGACAGCCGCACCAGCCCCTCAGCGACCGTGGGCAGCTCCGCGCCCCAGCGCCGACGACGCTCGAGGGTGGACTCGACCCCGCCGAGGCTGGTCGCGTGCACCCAGAGCCGGCACCGGGCGACCATCGCGTCGGCGGTCGCCGCGTCGGCCAGCTCGATGGAGACCAGCGAGCCGAATCCGCTCATCGTCCGGGCCGCCGTGGCGTGTCCGGGGTCGTCGACCAGCCCTGGATAACGGACCACCGACACCGCCGGGTGAGCGAGCAGCCGCTCGGCGAGGATCTGCGCGTTGGCCTGGGCGGCGGCTTGACGCAGCGGGAGCGTCCGCAGACCGCGGAGGGCGAGGTAGGCCTCCATCGGCCCGGGTGAGGCGCCCATCGCACGACGCTGCAGGTCGAGCGCGGCGAAGGTGGCGTCGTCGTCGGTGCGGGTGACCAGCGCGCCGAGCAACACATCGGAGTGTCCGGCGATCAGCTTGGTCCCGGAGTGCAGCACGATCGTCGCGCCGCAGGCCAGCGGCTGCTGGAGCATCGGGGTGGCGAAGGTGTTGTCGACCACGAACATCGGCGCCGCCCCCGCCCGTGATCCGGCTCGGGTGGCCAGTCCGGCTCCGATGGCGGGCAGGTCGGCGACCTCGATCATCGGGTTGGTCGGCGACTCCATCCAGACCAGGTCGGCGCCGGCCGCCGCGGCCAGCACCTCGGCGGTGTCGGCGACATCGACGGAGCGCAGCGTCCAGTCGAGTCGCTCCGCGCGCTGCGCGATCGCCGCGGCCACGCCGAGGTAGCAGTGCCGGGGCAGTACGACGGTGGCGCCGTTCGGCACCAACTCGAGCACCGCGTACGCGGCCGCCATCCCGGAGGCGAAGGTGAGCGCCCGCCCTCCCTCGAGCGCACCGATGGCGTCCTCGAGCGCCGACCAGGTCGGGTTGCCGTAGCGGCCGTAGCCCAGCCGGCCCTCGTCGGTGGTGGCACCGGCGACGTAGGTCGAGGCGAAGACCACGGGCGGGTTGAGCGGCGCGTCGACCGCCGCTTCGGGGCGTCCGACCGTCACGGCGACGGTGTGTGGGTGCAGGTCGGAGCGGTGCTGCGGGGGCTGGGAAGACGGTTCGGTCACAAGGGCGAGTCTGGCGGGTCGCTCAACCGGGTGCGCCGGGCACCCGGGATAGGGTCGGTGATCGTGACCGAGAGCCAACCGCGGACCAGGGTCGCTGTCGTCTTCGGCGGCGCGAGCACCGAGCACGGGGTGTCCTGTCTGACTGCGGCCGGTGTCGTGGGCGCCCTGGATCCGCAGCGGTACGAGGTCGTCGGGGTCGGGATCACCGCAACCGGCCGCTGGGCTCTGGTCGACCCGGCCGAGGTCGTCGCGCTCGAGGTCGTCGACGGTCGGCTGCCGGCGGTGGCCGAGGAGGGCGCCGGTGAGATCGGTGAGGCGCTGACCAGGCTGGGTCGGGTCGACGTGGCCATCGCGGTGCTGCACGGACCGTTCGGTGAGGACGGCACCATCCAGGGGCTGTTCGAGATGACGGGGGTGCGCTACGTCGGCGCGGGGGTGCTGGCCAGTGCGGTCGGCATGGACAAGCACTTCATGAAGCTCGTGCTGGCCGCGAGCGGGCTGCCGGTCGGACCCTTCGTCTCGATCCCGCCGGCCCCATGGGCCCGCGACCGGGTGGCCATCTTGGAGGCCGTCAACGCTCTGCGCTTCCCGGTCTTCGTCAAGCCGGCCCGCGGGGGCTCGAGCGTCGGGATCAGCAAGGTCGACGACCCCGCCGGTCTCGAGGCGGCGATCCTCGCCGCGCAGGTGCACGACCCGAAGGTCATCGTCGAGCAGGGATTCGTCGGCGCCCGCGAACTCGAGTGCGGTGTGCTCGCCGACCCGGCCGGCGGCCCGCCGCAGGCCAGCCGTCTGGCCGAGATCCGGATGCTCAACGCCTCAGGCTTCTATGACTTCGACGCGAAGTACCTCCCCGAGGAGCAGGTGGCGCTCGACGTCCCCGCCGAGGTCGACGACGACCTGGCCGCGCGGGTCCAGGCACTGGCCGTTCAGGCCTTCGAGGCGATCGACTGCGAGGGCCTGGCCCGGGTCGACGTCTTCGTCACCGCCGAGGGCCGGGTGGTGATCAACGAGATCAACACCATGCCCGGTTTCACCCCGCATTCGATGTTCCCGCGGATGTGGGCGGCCACCGGCGTCGACTACCCGGAACTGCTCGACCGGTTGATCACCCTGGCGCTGCAGCGTCCGATCGGGCTTCGCTGACCCTTCGCCGCGGTTCGACGGTCAGCCGCTGCAGGGCGTGATCAGCGGATCGTGCGCGGAGACGGCGGCGGCCACGTCGACCAGCCCGTTCACCTCGGGCGCGTACGCGGAGGGCACCGTGACCTCGACGAACACCGCCCGCCCGATCGTGGTGTAGATCCGGCCACCCGAGCGCCGGGCTCGTCGAACCAGCCGACGCCGTTGACCTCGATGCACCCACTCGATTCGACCAGAGCGGCAGGCTGCGGCACCCCGCAGCGAAGAACCACCGGCGGGTCACCCCAGGCGGCGGTGAATCCCTCCGGGCGCACCTTGCGCTGCTTCTGGTCGAGGACCCGCTCGGGTAGGGCGCCCAGCAACGCCGCGCAGACCGGCCGGTCCCGCGGTTCCGGGGCCGGGTCGGGGACCGCCACGGCACAGCCGGCCGACAGCAGGACGACCGAAACCGCTCCGGCGCAGACGCCGGACCGGGCGCGGTGGAGAGTCGGCAGGATCAGATGTGGACGACGGGGCAGGTCACGGTCCGGGTGATACCCGGGACGGTCTGCACCTTGGCGACCACCAGCTGACCGAGTTCGTCGACGCTCGACGCCTCGGCGCGGACGATGACGTCGTACGGTCCGGTGACATCTTCGGCCATGGTCACCCCGGACAGCGCGCTGATCGCGTTCGCGACCTCGGCAGCCTTGCCGACGTTGGTCTGGACCAGGATGTATGCCTGTACGACCATCGGTGTGAATCCCTCCAAAGCGGTGCGTGTTCGACGATGGAACCGACCACCGGACCGGGGCGGACGAGCGAGTTGTCCGACCGGGAGACGATCTAGGTGCAGGATCCATCGGACGGCGTACGCTCGCCGACGTGCGTCACGCTACAGCTTGCCCGCGGCCCCGGCACGGCCGGGACGGAATCGGTGATCGGTGATGGCGGTCGACCGCACCGCCCCGCTCTCGCAGGTGGGGGAGTTCGCCCTGATCGAGGCCATCACGGCCGATCTGCCGGCTGCCGACGAGGTGGTGATCGGGCCGGGTGACGACGCCGCCCAGATCCGGGTCGACGGCAGCGTCCTCACCTCGCTCGACGTGCTGGTCGAAGGTGTGCACTTCCGCCGCGACTGGTCCGAGCCAAGCGATGTGGGCCACAAGGCGGTCTCCGTCAACGTCGCCGACATCGAAGCCATGGGGGGTCGGGCCAACGCGATCGTCGTCGGTTTCTCGGCCCCGGAGGACCTGCCGGTGGCCTGGGTCCTCGACTTCGCCGCCGGACTGCGCGACGAGTGCGCGGCCGCCGGCGTCAGCCTGGTCGGCGGCGACATCACCCGGGCCCGTGACGTGACGATCGCGGTGACCGTGCTCGGGGTCGCGCCGCCGAGCGGACCGGTCCGCCGCAGTGGTGCCCGGGTCGGTGACGTGGTGGCGATCCGCGGCCGGCTCGGCTGGGCGGCGGCCGGACTGGCCACGCTGCGCCGCGGCTTCCGCTCGCCACGCGCGGCCGTCGATGCCCATCGCCGACCCCAGGTGCACTACGGGGCCGGGGGGGTCGCCGCTGCGGCCGGCGCGACCGCGATGATCGACGTCTCCGACGGGCTGCTGGCCGACCTCGGGCACATCGCCCGGGCGTCCGGGGTGGGGATCGACGTGGCCTCCGCGTCGATCGAGATCGGTGAGCCGCTGCGGGTCGTCGCGGTGGCCACCCGGACCGACCCGTCGGTGCTGGTGCTGACCGGCGGCGAGGACCACGCGCTGGCGGCGACCTTCCCGGCCGGTACGCCGCTGCCGCCGGACTGGCAGCAGATCGGGGTGGTCACCGAGCAGGGCGATTGCCCGGTGCTGGTGGACGGCGCGGTCTGGGAAGCGCCGGTCGGCTACGACCATTTCCGCACCCGTCGATGACCGCGCGGGGCGGTTCGATGATCCGGGTGCTGACGATCGCCGGGTCCGATTCGGGCGGCGGGGCCGGGATCCAGGCCGACCTCAAGACGGTGCTGGCCCACGGCGGACACGGGATGAGCGTCATCACCGCCATCACCGCGCAGAACTCCATCGGCGTCCAGGGGATCTGGCCGCTGCCGATCGAGGCCGTACGCGCGCAGTTCCGCAGCGTGATCGACGACATCGGGGTCGATGCGATCAAGACCGGGATGCTCGGCACCGCCGAGATGGTGTCCGTGGTCGCCGAGCTGATCGTCAGTCTCGCCGGCACGGTGCCGGTGGTCGTCGATCCGGTCGGGATCAGCAAGCACGGCGACCCGCTGGTCGATGAGGACGCCCGCGCCGCCCTGCTCGCGGAGCTGCTCCCGGTCGCCACCGTCATCACCCCCAACCTGCATGAGGCTGCCTGGCTGGCCGGGCTCGCCGAGTCGGCCCCGGCCGCCGAGTTGGGGGCGGCGCTGCTCGCGTACGGACCGAGATGGGTGCTGGTCAAGGGCGGCCACGGCGGTGGCCCGACCGCGGTCGACCACCTGTTCGCGGCCGCGGGGGAGGCTCACGAGTTCAGCGCCGAGCGCCATCCCAATCCGCACACCCACGGCACCGGCTGCACGCTGGCCTCGGCCCTGGCCTGCGGGTTGGCCGCCGGCCTCGGCGTACCCGAATCCACCGCCGCGGCCAAGCGCTACGTCACCGGCGCCATCGCCGCCGGCTTCCCCCTCGGCGCCGGCATCGGCCCGACCGACCACCTCTGGGCCCTGCGCCCCGCGCTGCCCGGCTGAGTCACCGGCTCGTCGCGTCGGCGCAGGAACCGGGTGGCGGCGCCTGTCGCAACCTCGATGTGGGCGAGGGGTCAAGTAGCCTCATCGCCATGGCGACCCGCGCGTCTTCCCCACCGCGGTCTCGTACCGGCGAGCCCTCGGGCTCGTCGGCGAAACCTCGGTCGTCCGGAAGTTCGAAGACCCCTGCCCGTCCAGCGACGTCGCGTGCCCACGCGTCCCGGTCGGGTCAGTCCCGACCCCACCCGTCACGGTCCGGCTCGTCCCGGTCCTCCAGCGGGCGGCGACCACCGGCGCGCAAGCCGCAGCGCTCGTTCCTGAGCGCGTTCGGGCACGGCCTGGCCACGGTGTGGCTGGGTACGGCTCATCTGGTCGGCCGGGCCGCCCGTGGCATCGGACAGGGTGCGCGCGACATCGATCCGGCGCTGCGCCGTGACGGGGCCGGGCTGTTCCTGCTGGGCACCGCGGTCGTCGTCGCGGCCGAGTTCTGGTTCGGGCTGCCGGGCGCGCTCGGACGCTATGTCCGGATCGGCGTCTCGGCCATGATCGGCGGGCTGAGCTACGGCGCACCGCTGCTGCTGGTGCTGATGGCCTGGCGCACGCTGCGGCACCCCGACCGCAACGGTCCCGGTGGTCGTCAGGTGGTCGGCTGGACCTCGCTGCTGTTCGGCTTCCTCGGTCTGATCAACATCTCGCACGGACTGCCGCGCACGAACGATCTGCCCGCGCTGCGCGAGGCGGGCGGCATCCTCGGCTACATCTCGTCGTCGATGCTGGCCGACCTGCTCTCGGTCTACGTGGCCGTCCCGCTCCTGGTGCTGCTGATGATTTTCGGCGTTCTCGTCGTCGTCGGCATCCCGCTGCACCAGATCCCCGAGCGCGTCCGCGCCGCCCGCGATCTGGTCCGACGCCCGACGGTGATCATCGAGGGCGAGGTCGTCCCCGAGCTCGAGTACGGCACCACCGACGAGGCGTACGTGACCCCGGTGGTCGGCGACAAGGGCAAGCGGCGCAGTCGCCGGGCTCTGCCCGGGCCGGTGGCCCCGAGCAGCGACGAGTTCGATCGGGGCGATGCCGAGCCGGACGCGTTCGACGGGTTCGATCCGTTCGACGAGCCCTTCGACGGTGCACCCGCCGCGGAGTTCCCGCCCACCCCGACGACCCGCAAGCCGTCGGGGCGCAAGGTCACGGCCGGTCTGCCGGCCGACGTCGTGGTGCACGGCGAGAACGAGCAGCTCGAGCCGCCGCCGCACACGCCCATCCCGCAGCGGGTCGAGCAACTCCAACTCTCCGGCGACGTGCAGTATCTGTTGCCCGATCCCGCCGCGCTCAAGATCGGGAGCGTGCACAAGGCACGGACCGAGGCCAGCGACGCGGTCGTCGGGCGCCTCACCGGGGTGTTCGACCAGTTCGAGATCGACGCCCAGGTGACCGGCTACAGCCGCGGCCCGACGGTGACCCGCTACGAGGTCGAGCTCGGCTCGGCGGTCAAGGTGGAGAAGGTCACCGCGCTGAGCAAGAACATCGCGTACGCGGTGGCCAGCGCCGACGTCCGGATCCTGTCGCCGATCCCCGGCAAGTCGGCGATCGGCATCGAGATCCCCAACCTGGACAAGGAGGTCGTCTCTCTCGGCGACGTCCTCCGCTCGGCCAAGGCCCGCAACGACCACCACCCGATGACCGTCGGCCTGGGCAAGGACGTCGAGGGCGGGTTCGTGGTCGCCAACCTGGCCAAGACCCCGCACCTGCTGGTGGCCGGGGCGACCGGCTCGGGCAAGTCGAGCTTCGTCAACTCGATGATCACCTCGATCCTGATGCGGTCGACCCCCGACGAGGTGCGGCTGCTGATGGTCGACCCGAAGCGGGTCGAGCTGACCGCGTACGAGGGGGTTCCGCACCTGGTCACGCCGATCATCACGAACGCGAAGAAGGCGGCCGAGGCGCTGCAGTGGGTTGTCCGCGAGATGGACATGCGCTATGACGACCTGGCCGCGTTCGGGTTCCGGCACATCGATGACTTCAACAAGGCCGTCCGGGCCGGCGGGGTCAAGCCGCTGGAGGGCAGCGAGCGCACGCTGGCGCCCTACCCGTATCTGCTGGTGATCGTCGACGAGCTGGCCGACTTGATGATGGTCGCCCCGCGCGATGTCGAGGACTCGATCGTCCGGATCACCCAGCTCGCCCGGGCCGCCGGCATCCACCTGGTGCTGGCCACCCAACGCCCGAGCACCGACGTGGTCACCGGCCTGATCAAGGCCAATGTGCCCAGTCGGCTGGCCTTCGCGACCTCATCGATGACGGACTCGCGGGTCATCCTCGACCAGCCGGGCGCGGAGAAGCTGGTCGGTCAGGGCGACGGCCTCTTCCTGCCGATGGGCACCAGCAAACCGATCCGGATCCAGGGCGCCTGGGTGACCGAGCAGGAAGTCCGCTCGGTGGTCAAGCACGTCACGGAACAGCTGCAGCCGACCTACCGCGAAGACGTGACCGCGGCCCCCGAGGCCTCGAACAAGGTGGCCGAGGACATCGGCGATGATCTCGACCTCGTCCTGCAGGCGGCCGAACTCGTGGTCAACCTGCAGCTCGGCTCGACCTCGATGCTGCAACGCAAGCTGCGCGTCGGGTTCGCCAAGGCCGGCCGGCTGATGGACATCATGGAGACCCGGGGCGTGGTGGGACCTTCGGAGGGCTCCAAGCCGCGCGAGGTGCTGGTCAAGCCGGACGAGCTCGACGTGGTGCTGGACAACCTCAAGCTCGGCTGACGGCCTCGCCCCCTTGGCACCCCTTGCCTCCGTCGCCTCCGCCCCCACCTCACTATCTGGGGGCAGATAGCACGTTCGCGGTCGTCAATCGCGTTATCTGCCCCCAGTTAGTGAACCGGGGCGGACAGGTCGAGCAAGTCGGGGGCCGGTCCGGGCCGGTCAGCCCGGTGTCAAAGCGAGGCCATCCCGGTGATGGTGACCGCAGCCTCGCCGAGGGCGTCGCTGCGGTCCAGGTCGACCACCGCGGTGATCGCCCAGTCGTGGTCACCAGCCGGGTCGTCGAGGATCTGCCGGACATCCCAGAACCGGCCGCGTTCGGTGATGATCAGCATCTGCGGACCACGGGCGTTGGCCCCGGTCTGGATCGCGGTGTGCTCGGCGAAGTAGTCGGTGATCGCCTCGGCCCAGTCGTCGGTCGACCAGCCGGACTCGTGGTCCAGCTCGCCGAGATCGATCCACTGCCGACGCGCGGCCAGCTCGACCCGGCGATAGAGCGCGTTGCGCACGAGGACCCGGAATGCGCGCAGGTTGCTGGTCACCGGCGGTGTGCGATCGTCGAGGGCGGCGCTGACCTGGGCCGCGTCGGACGCCTCCGGATTGCGGAGCCGTTCCCATTCCTCGAGCAAGCTCGAGTCCACCTGGCGGACCAGCTCGCCGAGCCAGGCGGTCAGGTCGGCCACCGGCTCCGTCCGTGCCGACTCGGGCACGGTCTGCCGCAGGGCCTTGAAGGCGTCGGCCAGATAGCGCAACACGATGCCCTCGGAACGCGCGAGGCCGTAGAAGCTGACGTACTCGGTGAACGTCATCGACCGCTCGGCCAGGTCGCGGGCCACTGTCTTGGGCTGCAGCTCGTGATCGAGCACCCACGGGTGGGTCTTCGCGTACGCGGCGTAACCGACCCCGAGGAGGTCAGCCAACGGCTTCGGATAGGTGACGTCCTCGAGCAACGCCATCCGCTCCTCGTACTCCAAACCGTCGCGCTTCATCCCCTCGACCGCCTCACCGCGAGCCTTCGACCGCTGGGCGGTGAGCACCGGACGCGGGTTCTCCAGCGTCGACTCGATCACCGACAGCACGTCGAGCGGGTAGGTCTCGGCGTCCGGATCGAGCAGGTCGAACGCGGCCAGGGCGAAGGGGGAGAGCGGCTGGTTGAGCGCGAACTCCGGCTGCAGCTGTACGGTCAGGCGGGCCTGTCGGCCGAACTCGTCGGGTTGATCGAGTTGCTCGACCACTCCTGAGGTCAACAGCCCGCGGTAGATCGACAGCGCTTTGTGGACGTGCGTCCGGCGGCGCACGGGCGGCTCGTCGTTGTCGGTCAGCAGGTGACGCATCGACGCATAGCAGTCGCCGGGTCGGTTGATCACGTTGAGCAGCATCGAGTGGCTGACCGAGAACGAGGACTCGAGCGGTTCGGGGGCGGCAGAGATCAGCCGCTCGTACGTGGGCAGCCCGTAGCCGACGGTGCCCTCCGGGGGCTTCTTCCGCACGACCTTGCGCCGCTTCTTCGGGTCGTCGCCCGCCTTGGCCAGCGCCTTCTCGTTGGCCACCACGTGATCGGGGGCCTGGATGATGACGGTGCCCGAGGCGTCGTAGCCCGCGCGTCCGGCCCGCCCACCGATCTGGTGGAACTCCCGCGCGGTCAGCAGCCGCGGCTTGACCCCGTCGTACTTGCTCAGCGAAGTCAGCAGCACGGTGCGGATCGGCACGTTGATCCCGACGCCCAGGGTGTCGGTGCCGCAGATGATCTTGAGCAATCCGGCCTGGGCCAGCAGTTCGACCAACCGCCGGTACTTCGGCAGCATCCCGGCGTGGTGGACCCCGATCCCGTTGCGGACCAGCCGCGAGAGCGTCTTGCCGAAGCCCGCGCTGAACCGGAACCCGCCGATCAGGTCGGCGATCTGGTCTTTCTCCTCACGGGTGCAGACCTTCAGGCTGTTCAGGGCCTGCGCCTGCTCGATCGCGGCGGCGCGGCTGAAGTGGACGATGTAGATGGGGGCCTGGTGGGTGGACAGCCGTTCCTCGATCGTCTCGTGGATCGCGGTCGTGACGTACTCGTAGTGCAGCGGCACCGGCCGTTCGGCAGAGGCGATCACCGCGGTGGGACGCCCGGTCCGTCGGGTCAGATCGCGCTCGAACCGGGTGACGTCGCCCAGGGTCGCCGACATCAGGAGGAACTGAGCGTCCGGCAGCTCGAGCAGCGGCACCTGCCAGGCCCAGCCGCGATCCGGATCGGCGTAGAAGTGGAACTCGTCCATGATCACGCAGCCGACCTCGGACGCCGCGCCCTCGCGCAGTGCCAGGTTGGCCAGGATCTCGGCCGTGCAGCAGATGATGGGAGCGCCCGCGTTGACGCTGGCGTCCCCGGTCATCATCCCGACCTGGTCGGTGCCGAAGATCTCGACGGCGGTGAAGAACTTCTCCGAGACCAGAGCCTTGATCGGTGCGGTGTAGAAGATCCGGCCGGTCTGGGCGGCCAGCGCGGCGAACTGCGCGCCGGTGGCGACCAGGCTCTTGCCCGACCCGGTCGGGGTGGACAGGATGACGTTCGACCCACTCACCAGCTCGATCAACGCCTCGCTCTGGGCCGGGTAGAGATCGAGACCGCGGCTCGAGGTCCAGCCGGCGAAAGCCTCGTAGGTCGCGTCGGGTCCGGGGTCGTCGGGCAGCAGGGAAGTGAGTGACATGGAGGCTCGATCGTCTCACCCCGAGGCCGGTGAGCGATGGACCCGCCCGCCGACCAGGCGATCATCGCCGGTTGAGCACGGCGGTAACGCGCGCACGGTGGACACCGGCCCGGCGTTCGGTCGACGTGGTGCACCTGGTCGCGGTGCTGGTCCTGCTGCGCGAGCCCCGGACGCCACTGGACCAGACCGGCACCCGGCGAGCCCTCGCGTCGGTCCGCACCGCTCCCGCCGCCGCAGGGACCGCCATCCTTGCCCGGGTGCTGAACCGTCTCGGCGTGGTCGTGGGCCCGGTCACCCTGAACGCGGCGTACCTGCTCACTTCGGCCCGCGCGGCATTCACGGGCCGATGCACGACTCGCTCGTGCACCGCGAGGACTCGGCTCGCAACCCGACGACCCTGCGCGGGAAGCGGGCCGACCGTACGCAGGCCGAGCCGGCCATGGACGCGCCGGCGGCCTGACCGCGCCTCCGGCGTTCGGGGTGCGGGGGGAAAGTCGGTCATACTAGACGGGTTATGCCTGTCGCACCCGAACTGCTCGCCGTCCATCTCGTCAGCCTCGGCTGCGCCCGCAATGAGGTCGATTCCGAGGAGCTGGCCGCTCGGCTCGAGATCGGTGGCTTCACTCTGGTCGATGAGCCCGAGCAGGCCGACGCGGTGATGGTCAACACCTGCGGCTTCGTCGAGGCGGCCAAGAAAGACTCCGTCGACACCCTGCTCGCAGCCTCGGATCTGAAGGCCGACGGTCGGACCCGTGCGGTGGTCGCGGTCGGATGTATGGCCGAGCGCTATGGGACCGAACTGGCCGAGGCGCTGCCCGAGGCTGACGCCGTCCTCGGCTTTGACGACTACACCGATATCGCGGCCCGACTGCAGTCCATCCTGGCCGGCGAACGCCATCAGCCCCATGTGCCCCGCGACCGTCGGCGGTTGCTGCCGCTGGCGCCGGCCGAGCGGCCCGCTGCCGTCTCCGACGTCGCCGTTCCGGGCCACGCACCGGCCAGCGGTCCGCGGTTGTTCCGTCGTCGGCTCGAGGGCGGCCCGATGGCGCCGCTCAAGATCGCCTCGGGCTGTGACCGGCGCTGCACGTTCTGCGCCATCCCCAGCTTCCGCGGCGCGTACGTGTCGCGTACGCCCGCCGACGTGGTCGCCGAGGCCCGCTGGCTGGCCGAGCAGGGCGTCCGTGAGGTCTTCCTGGTCAGCGAGAACTCGTCGTCCTACGGCAAGGACCTCGGCGACATCCGGGCCCTCGAGTCGCTGCTCACCGAGCTGTCCGTGGTCGACGGTCTGGACTGGATCCGGGTGTCCTACCTCCAACCGGCGGAGATGCGTCCCGGACTGATCGAGGCGATGACCTCGACGCCCAAGGTCGTGCCCTACTTCGACCTGTCGTTCCAGCACGCGGCCCCCGCCGTGCTCCGTCGGATGCGCCGGTTCGGCAGCCCAGACGCCTTCCTCACCCTGATCGCCCAGATCCGCGCCGCAGCTCCCACCGCCGGGATCCGCAGCAATGTGATCGCCGGCTTCCCGGGCGAGACCGAGGCCGATCTGACCATCCTGCGCGACTTCCTGATCGCCGCCGAGCTCGACGCCGTCGGCGTGTTCGGATACTCCGACGAGGACGGCACCGCCGCCACCGCACTGACCGGCCAGCACGACGCCGACACCGTCGAGGACCGTCGGGCCGGGTTGACCGACCTCGTCGAGGTCCTGATGAGCGAACGCGCCGAGGCTCGGATCGGCGAAGTCGTCGAGGTGCTGATCGAGGACACCGAGGACGAGATCACCGGCCGTGCCGCCCACCAGGGACCCGAGGTCGACGGCGTGGTCCGTCTCGCCGACACCGGCCCGTTGGTCCGCATCGGCGACCTGGTGCCCGCTGTGGTGGTGGCGAGTGACGGTGCCGACCTGATCGCTGAGAAGATCGCCACGTGACCCCCGAGGACGCCCGACCGCAGATCGACCGCGACGCGGTGAATCCGTCGGAGAAGCACCCGATCGGGCCGATCGCCGAGCCCGAGACCAGTCCCTGGAACGTGCCCAACGCGCTGACCACGTTCCGGATCCTGCTCGTGCCGTTGTTCGCCTGGATGCTGCTCAGCCACCCGGCCGACGACGGGTGGCGGCTGCTCACGGCCGGCACCTTCCTGGTCGCGATCCTCACCGACACGCTCGACGGCCACCTGGCCCGCAAGCACAACATCATCACGCGATTCGGCAAGCTGGCCGACCCGATCGCCGACAAGGCACTGACCGGGATGGCCTTCATCGGGCTGTCGATCATCGGCGAGCTGTGGTGGTGGGTGACCATCACCATGCTCGTCCGCGAATGGGGGATCACCCTGTTGCGCTTCGTCATGCTCCGCTACGGCGTGATGGCGGCCGGTCGGGGCGGCAAGATCAAGACCACGATCCAGGCCATCGCGGTGATCATGTACCTGCTCCCGCTGCCGGGCTGGGCTCATGTGGTCGCCATGGTGGTGATGGGTGCCGCGTGGTTGATCACCGTGGTCACCGGACTCGACTACCTCCGCGAGGCCGCGCAACTCCGCCGCCGGGCCACCGCCGGGCGATGACCCGCCCCGCCGAGGTCATCGACGCACTGGCGCGGCGCACCGAAACCCTGGCCACCGCCGAGTCGCTGACCGGCGGACTCCTCGGCTCCACTCTGGTCGGCGTGCCCGGCGCCTCCCGCGTCTACGTCGGTGGCGTCATCGTCTACGCCACCCGGCTCAAGGCGCTGCTCGCCGGCGTACGACCGGAGACGCTCACCGCACACGGACCGGTGGCCGGCGAAACCGCCGCCGAGTTGGCGACCGGTGCCGCGCGGCGTGGTGAGGCGGACTGGGGCATCGCCACCACCGGCGTCGCCGGGCCCGATCCGCAGGACGGACACCCGGTCGGCCAGGTCTTCGTCGCCGTCGCCCGGCCGTCCTCCGGACTGGTCGAGGTCCGTGAGCTCGCGCTCGTCGGAGATCGCGCAGCCATCCGCTCGGGCACCGTGGACGCGGCGCTGGATCTCCTGGCGCAATGCCTGGGAATGCCTCAGCCGGGGCCCGACGTTGATTCCTCGACGACATGAGCGCGGGACGCTCTGGTCTGGTCCGAAGGGATAGGTACAGTTCTCACATGCGATCCGACCTCGCGACGGCCCCCACCGCTGGGCAGCCACGACCAGTGCTGGTGCGTGAACTGATCGGTGAGTCGCTCCGCGAAGAGCGCGTCGCTCAGGGCCGCACCCTCCGCGAGGTCTCCAAAGGCGCCCGGGTCAGCCTCGGATACCTGTCCGAGGTCGAGCGGGGACAGAAGGAGGCGTCGAGCGAACTCCTGGCCGCGATCTGCTCCGCCCTCGAGCTGCCGCTGTCGGTGGTACTCAATGTGGTCAGCTCGAAGATGGCCGGGCACGAGCAACATCTCCCGGACCAGAAGCGCGTGGCGACCTTACCCACGGTGCGACCGCTGGCTCGGGCTGCTGCCTGACTGTTTCTGGCTGGCTCGTGAACCCGGCTGTGGCGGGGTTCGCGGTGATCTTTTTGGCGATCGATCTTCATCGAGGGCGCCGCTTAACTCTGGGTCGTCAGGCGGGGCCGGGGCGGAGACGCAGACCCTGAGGGGTCATCCTGAAGCCGGCGGCCTGAAGGGCTTCGCTGACGCTGGGGGAGCCGAAAACATGGCCTCCGTCAGCGCGTTCGACGGTGAGCTTGCCGAGCTCGCCCCGCTGGACGGCTCCGGCGAGGGCGACGGCGGCAGGGGCGAGGCGGGTCTTGTCCTCGGTGAATGAGAGCAAGGTCTTGCCGCCACGTTCGACGTAGAAAATCGGAGCACCGTCGACCAGCACGGCGAGGGCACCGGCCTTGCGACCGGGCCGGTGACCTTCGCGTTCGGGCCAGGGGAGGGCGGCGCCGTACGGATTGGCCGGGTCGCATGCGGCGAGGACCAGGGCGATGGGCGTTTCCGGCTCGCGTTGTTGAGCGCGGAGCCGGTCGACCGCTCCGGTCAGCGCGAACTGGGCGGCACCCAGGCCCTCGATGAAGTACCCCCGACGGCACTGACCGGATTCCTCGAGCGAACTGAGGGCGCGGTAGGCCGCCCCGAAGCCGCCCTCGGCGTGCTCGGTGAGCACGCTGCCGCGGGTGACAACGCCGTAGCGGTCGAGCTGGGCGAAGACGCCGGCGGCGAGCCGCTCGGGGGCGGGCACGTCCACCCGTTCGACCAACGACCAGCGGCCGGCGGTGTTCGGCGATGAGACGCGCGGCACCCGGCCCGACCGGCTCAGGGCGGCGGCACTGAGTCGTCCGCGATGGGTGCGGGCGGTCGGCCGGCTGGGCCGACGATGGGCCCCACCGCTGCCGGTCAGAGCTCGGACCGGGGCGAAAGTGTCCCCGGTGACGAGACCGGCCCAGACCAGGTCCCACAGGGCGGCCACGTACTGGCTGCGGTCGCCGGTGGCCAGCCCGGAGGGCAGGAGCTGGTCGAAAAAGTAGGCGCCCCCGCCGCCGAGGGCGGCCAGCAACTCCTGACTGCGGTAGTGGGCGGGCTCGACCTGAGCCGGGTAGGGCGGCTGATCACCGATCGAGAACCGGATCCAGCCGTCGGAGTCGCCGATGGGTCCGTCACCGACCCAGGTCACCTCACCAGCTGCGGTCAGCTCGTCGAGCAGAGCCGGGGCGTAACCGTCGATCCGGGCGGGCAGGATCACCGACTCGATCGCGCTCGCCGGCAGCGCGTACCCGGACAGCTGCTCGAGCACCGACAGGACCGCATCGACGCCGCGACCGCTCGACCCAACGCCCTGCCATTCGGCGAGGAAGCGGGCGAACGCGACCTGCTCGACCGGTTCGACATCGCGTCGCAACCGAGCCAGGGTCCGACGCTTGATCAGGGCCAGCACGGTGCTGTGGCAGAACTGCCGTCGCTCGTCGGCGTCCGTCCCGGTCAGGTCGACGAACGACCCGGCCACCAGGGTGCCCGGCCCGACCAACGCATCGCATGCCGCGTCGATGACCGAGCGGCCGAGTCCGTAGCGACGAGCGATCGTCCCGGCCACGAACGGACCGTGGGTCCGGGCCCAGCGCAGCACCAGGTCCTCGATCGGGTGGGTGGCCGGCTCGGTGAAGCTGGCCGCCACCCCGGCCGGCACCGGAATGCCCAGACCGTCACGTAGTCGGGGCACGTCCTCGGCGATGGCCACCATCG
The DNA here is from genome assembly GCA_963815905.1 of uncultured Actinomycetota bacterium. Taxonomy (GTDB): domain Bacteria; phylum Actinomycetota; class Actinomycetes; order Propionibacteriales; family Propionibacteriaceae; genus Microlunatus. Next base: position 467,564 of record CAWFIO010000013.1, read on the forward strand.
GCGAACCGGCGATCCGCACCTCGACAATCCGTCGGTCCATGACCAGCGCCTCCAGCGACGGCACCGGGTCGAAGCCCTCGGCACACCGGTCCGACAGCTCCCCGCGGGTGAACGGGCCGGCCGTGCGGACCAGGTCGAACAGCTGCTCGGTCGTGGTCGCGCGCCGCTCGTCCGACAGCCCCTGCAGATCGGCTTCGGCCGACGCGATCACCTCACCATCCAGGAGTTGCTTGAGTCCGTCCTTGCCCAACAGTTCGGCCAGCAAGGTGGCGTCCAGCGAGAGCGCCGCCGCCTTCTTCTCGGCCAGCGGGACGTCGCCCTCGTAGACGAACGCACCGACGTAGCCGAACAACAGCGACCGGGCGAACGGCGATGGCTCGGAGGTCTCCACCTCGACGATCCGGATCGATCGAGCGGCGATCTGGCGCTGGACGTCGAGCAGCCCGTCGAGGTCGAAAACGTCGGTCAGGCATTCGCGCATCGTCTCGAGCACGATCGGGAACTCGGGGTAGCGGGCCGCGACGCTGAGCAGCTGAGCCGAGCGCATCCGCTGCTGCCACAGCGGCGAGCGGGACTTCGGATCGCGGCGGGGGAGGAGCAGTGCTCGGGCCGCACTCTCGCGGAACCGGGCCGCGAACAGGGCCGAACCCGACACCTCCTCGGTGACCACGGCTTCGAGCTGCTCGATGTCGACGATGATCAGCTCGGCGCTCGGCGGCTCGGACTCGGTGTCGGGCACCCGAAGCACCATGCCGTCGTTGGTCGCCGTGGCCTGCACCTCCATCCCGTAGCGCTCACGGGCCGCACGTTCGACGGCCAGCGCCCACGGGGTGAGCACGCCCGTGCCGAGCGCACTGTGGACGCACACCCGCCAGTCACCCAGCTCGTCACGGAAACGCTCGAAGATGATCGTCTGGTCGGTGGGCAGCGACCCGGTGGCGGCCTGCTGCTCGGTCAGGTAGGAGACCAGGTTGCGCGCGGCGAACTCGTCGAGCCCGTCCTTGCGTAGTCGGGTCGTCGCCTTGGCGGCGGGCATCGCTCCCAGCTCGCGGACGAAGCCGCCGAAGGCCCGGCCCAGCTCCAGCGGGCGGCCCGGGGCATCGCCCTTCCAGAACGGCAGCCGACCCGGCGCGCCGGGTGCGGGCGAGACCAGGACCTGGTCGTGGGTGATCTGCTCGACCCGCCAACTGGTGGTCCCCAGGGTGAAGACATCCCCGACCCGGGTCTCGTAGACCATCTCCTCGTCGAGCTCACCGACCCGTCGACCGGCCGCATGGCGACCGGAGGCGTTGCCCTCACCGACCAGGAAGACCCCGAACAGCCCGCGATCAGGGATCGTCCCGCCCGAGGTCACCGCCAGCCGCTGCGCGCCCGGTCGGCCGGTGAGGATGCCGGTGTCGCGCTGCCACACCAGCCGCGGTCGGAGCTCCGCGAAGTCCTCCGAGGGGTAGCGACCGCTCAGCATGTCGAGCACGGCCTCGTACAGGCTGTACGGCAGATCGCGGAAGCTGCTGGCCCGGCGGACCAGCGCGTACGCCTCGTCGACCTTGACCTCGTCGACGGCGACCATCGCGACCAGCTGTTGGGCCAGCACGTCGAGGGGGTTGCGCAGCTCAGCCACCTCCTCGATGGCGCCGGCGCGCATCCGCTCCACCACCACAGCTGATTCGATGAGATCTCCGCGGTGGTTGGGGAAGAAGACCCCGCGCGAGGTCGCGCCGACCTGGTGACCCGCACGCCCGACCCGCTGGAGGCCGCTGGCCACCGACGGTGGCGCCTCGACCTGCACCACGATGTCGACCGCGCCCATGTCGATGCCCAGCTCGAGCGAGGACGTGGCCACGACACACGGCAGCCGACCCGACTTGAGGTCCTCCTCGATCTGGGCCCGCTGCTCCTTGCTCACCGATCCGTGGTGGGCCCGCGCGATCATGGGCGGACCCGAACTCCCGTCATGACCCGACGACGCCCCCGACTGCGCCATGATCTCGGCGGGCGGGCTGGTGGGCTCGATCGACTCTCCCCGACGCTCGGCCTGCAATTCATTGAGGTGCGAAGTGAGCCGCTCGGCGAGCCGTCGGGAGTTGGCGAAGACGATGGTCGAGCGGTGGGCGTTGATCAGGTCGAGGATCTTGTTCTCCACGTGCGGCCAGATCGACGGCGGCCGGGTGGGGGGCGGATCGTTGTCGTCCAGCGACTCGACCGCACTCGGCGTGGACGCGGACGCGCCGAGATCGCTCATGTCCTCGACCGGCACCACGATGGACAGGTCCCACTTCTTCTCCGCGGGGGGCGCCACCACCTTGACCGGGTGGGGGCCGCCGAGGAAGGCGGCGACGCGCTCGGCGGGTCGGACCGTGGCCGACAGCCCGATCCGCTGCAACGGCCGGGCATCCTCACCCTCGGCCACCAGGGCTTCGAGTCGCTCGAGCGAGACCGCCAGGTGCGCGCCACGCTTGCTGCCGGCCAGGGCATGGACCTCGTCCACGATGACCGTCCGGACCGAGCGGAGCGAGTCCCGGGCGGCCGAGGTCAACATCAGGAACAACGATTCCGGTGTGGTGATCAAGATGTCCGGCGGCCGCGCGTTGATCGCTCGTCGGTCCGCGGCCGAGGTGTCGCCGGAGCGCACGCCGACGGTCACCTGGGGTGGCGTCTGGCCGAGCCTGATCGCCGTCTGCGTGATCCCCGCCAGCGGCGCCCGCAGGTTGCGCTCGACGTCGACGGCGAGGGCCTTGAGCGGCGAGACATAGAGCACCCGACACCGCTGCTTGGGCGCTGGAACCGGCGACCGGGTCAGGTCGTCGAGGGCCCAGAGGAAGGCGGCCAGGGTCTTGCCCGAACCGGTCGGCGCGACGACCAGCGCATTTTCCCCGGCCGACACCGCCTGCCACGCCCCCGCCTGTGCGGCGGTGGGTCGCGCGAATACCTCCCGGAACCACGTGGCGGTGGCCGGGGAGAAGGTGTCGAGCGGGTCCTTGCGCATGGAGTCATCCTGCCCGGCCCCACCGACACTTTCCGTCAGACGGCTGGTCACCGGCTCCGGATCGGTTCCGACGACGGCTCGAGACCTCCCGATCACGCCCGTCCCGCCTACAGTGGCGGGGTGAAGGAGACCGAGCTCTGGCAGCGGCTGCGAGACCATCTGGGCGCCGGTTACTACCGCGTCTGGGCCGCGGAGTTCGCCCTGCCGGCGCTCGACCAACGCACCGTCGTCCAGGCCCTCGCCGACGGTGAACCGAGCAAGGCGGTCTGGCGCGCGGCGTGGAGTGCGCTCGAGCTTCCGGCGCGCGAACGCTGAGGCTCCTCCGACGGGCGGGCCACCCCCGGATCGCGTGCGGCCGCGACATCGCCTGCTCGTCAGGTCGGCGACCCGCGCCCGGCCGGCCCATCATCGAGACGCAACCGATCACCGACCTGCGGCGCGACCGTGGCGGCGTGTCGAGGTGATCTTCGAACGTCTGTTCGGTAGATTGTCCACAGGTTGAGCGGCCTCCCCGCCGCTATCCACAGATTTTTGCAGCCCCGGACGATTGTCAGTGGCCGTCCTTAGGCTCACCGGCAGATATTCAGACAGCACACACCGCCCTGGGCGGGGAAGGACCATCATGGCCACGACGGACCGCGAAAAAGCGCTGGCTTCAGCGCTCGCTCAGATCGACAAGCAGTATGGCAAGGGTTCGGTGATGCGGCTCGGTGACGAGGTCCGGGCACCGCTCGAGGTCATCCCGACCGGGTCGATCGCCCTTGACCTCGCCCTCGGCATCGGTGGCCTGCCGCGTGGCCGGGTCGTCGAGATCTACGGCCCCGAGTCCAGCGGTAAGACCACGGTCGCGTTGCACGCGATCGCCAACGCCCAGGCGGGTGGCGGGATCTGCGCCTTCATCGACGCCGAGCACGCGCTCGACCCGGACTACGCGGCCAAGCTGGGGGTCGACACCGACTCGCTGCTGGTCAGCCAGCCGGACAACGGCGAGCAGGCCCTCGAGATCGCCGACATGCTGGTCCGATCGGGCGCCCTGGCGCTGATCGTGATCGACTCGGTCGCCGCCCTGACCCCCCGGGCCGAGATCGAGGGGGAGATGGGTGACAGCCATGTCGGTCTGCAGGCTCGGCTGATGAGCCAGGCGCTGCGCAAGATGACCGGCGCGCTGAGTGGGTCCAACACGACCGCCATCTTCATCAACCAGTTGCGCGAGAAGATCGGTGTGATGTTCGGCTCGCCCGAGACCACCACCGGTGGACGTGCGCTGAAGTTCTACTCCTCGATCCGGCTCGACGTCCGCCGCATCGAGACCCTCAAGGACGGCGCCGAGATGGTCGGCAACCGGACTCGGGTCAAGGTCGTGAAGAACAAGGTGGCACCGCCGTTCAAGCAGGCCGAGTTCGACATCATCTACGGCCAGGGCATCAGCCGCGAAGGCAGCCTGATCGATCTCGGTGTGGATGTCGGGATTGTCCGCAAGGCCGGCGCGTGGTTCACCTACGATGCCGATCAGCTGGGTCAGGGCCGGGAGAACGCGCGAAATTATCTGCGCGCCAATCCTGATCTGGCGAACGAGCTGGAGAAGAAGATCAAGGAGAAGATGGGTATCGGCCCCCAGGTCGACATGCCGGCCGGAGTTGATCCGGTGACCGGCGAAGTGGACTTCTGATCCGGTGAACTCGGTCGATCAGGCCCGGGTCTGGCTGGAGGCCCACGGGGTCGACGCTGCGATGGTCAGCCCCGGGTCGCGATCGCCGGCCGAGACCGCGGAGACAGACGACGAATCTCCGCCGCCCGAGCGTGGCGGCCGCGAGGGACGCCGGGCCGGGGTGTCGGGTTCGGACGGGTCGGCGGGCTCACCCGCCGGGACCGACGCTGATCAGGAGGCCAAGGCCCGAGGGATCGTCCTCCGGAAACTGACTGTCCGCGCCCACACCCGCCAGGAACTGGCGAAGGCGTTGACCAAACGGGAGATCGAGCCCGACGTGGCCGACCGGGTGCTCGACCGGATGGCGGCGGTGGGATTGATCGATGACGCCCAATTCGCCGCCGACTGGGTGGAGTCACGACAGGTGCGCCGTCAGCTGTCGGCGAGTGCGCTGCGGCAGGAGCTGCGGGTCAGGGGTGTGGACCCGGAGTCCATTTCCGGAGCGCTCGAGACGGTTGATGCCAGCAATGAGTGGGCGGCGGCGGTGGCGCTCGTCGAGCGGCGCCGTTCTGCCATGGCGTCGCTTCCGTACGAGGTGCAGTACCGGCGGCTGGCCGGAGCTCTAGGTCGGCGCGGCTTCGGGTCAGGGCTGATCGCCCGGGTGCTCTCGGAGATGCTTGACCGGTAGTACGTCCGGACATACCCTGCCTACCAGAGGTACCCCGAGACGTTTGATCGACATGACACCGCCCGAAACGGCCCGCCGCTTCGGTATTGATGAACTTGATTCCCTGTGTTCCGCTCGCTCCGATGGGGCGAGCACTCTGACCCTATGACGTTTATGTGAGTTTTACTGATGCCTCGGGGCCTCTTGAGTGTGCGCGGAAGCGCGCAGACAGGAGTGCGATATGAGTGGCGCCACGCAAACGCTGATCGTGGTGGGCTTGCTGGTCCTGGGCATCGCGGTTCTGGTGCTCGCGCTGGTGGTGGTCCGGCGGCCGCGGTCGCCAGGGGTTACCACCCGTGACGCCGATGCCGCGTCGGTGACCCCGGGGGTACCGGTGGCAACGATCCTCGACGACGGGCAGACCGATCGGGACCGCCGAGAGATCGAGGCGCTGCGGCTACGGGCCGAGGAGCTCATGGCCAGCGCGAAAGCGGGTCGCGACCAGGCCGAAGAAGAAGCCCGCCTGCGCCGAGCCGAGCTGCGGGACCATCGGGCCGACGTCGAGCGGCGTGAACACCGGGTGGCCGAGCGCGAGGAGCGGCTCGACGCCGAGCTCAGGCAACTCGAGGAGGGCGTCAAGCGCCTCAACGATCATCGCACCGAGATCCGCACTCAACGTAAAGCTCTCGTCGAGGCTGAGGTTCAGCAGCAGGCCACCCTGGAACGCATCGCCGCGTTGACCGAGGAGCAGGCAAAGGCCGAGATCGTCGCCGCGGTCGAACACGACGCCAAGCGGCAGGCCGTGCTGGTCGCGCGGGACATCGAGCGGCAGGCCGTACGCGAGGCGGAGTCGCGGGCGCAGCTGATCGTCGTCGGCGCTATCCAACGCATCGCCTCTGAGCAGACCTCGGAGTCCGTGGTCTCGGCGGTCCACCTGCCGGGGGACGACATGAAGGGTCGGATCATCGGCCGCGAGGGCCGCAACATCCGCGCCTTCGAGCAGGTCACCGGGGTCAACGTGATGATCGACGACACGCCCGAATCAGTCCTGCTCTCGTGCTTCGATCCCGTACGTCGTGAAACCGCGCGGATCACCTTGACGGAGCTGATCAAGGACGGACGGATTCATCCCGCCCGGATCGAGGAGATGCACGAGCGGAGCAAGTCACAGATCGAGGCACGTTGCCTACGAGCCGCCGAGGATGCGATGACCGAGGTCGGCATCTCCGATCTGCACCCCGCGCTGATCCCGGTCCTCGGCACACTGCGGTATCGCACGTCCTACGGGCAGAACGTGCTCAAGCACCTCGTCGAGAGCGCCCACATCGCCGGGTTGATGGCTGCCGAGCTCGGCCTGGACATCGCCCAGTGCAAACGCGCCGCCTTCCTCCACGACATCGGCAAGGCCCTGACCCACGAGGTCGAGGGATCACACGCCATCATCGGTGCTGATCTGGCCCGTCGATACGGGGAGAACGCCGACGTGGTGCACGCCATCGAGGCCCATCACAACGAGGTCGAGGTCCGTACGGTCGAGGCCGTGCTCATCCAGGCCGCCGACGCCATCAGCGGCAGTCGACCCGGCGCGCGGCGCGAGAGCATCGAGGCGTACGTGCAACGGCTGGAGAAGCTCGAGGAGATCGCCAGCTCGCGTGAGGGCGTCGACAAGGTCTTCGCGATGCAGGCCGGGCGCGAACTGCGGATCATGGTGATGCCCGAGGTGGTCGACGACATCGAAGCCCAGGTGCTCGCCCGCGACATCGCGAAGCAGATCGAGGAGGATCTGACCTACCCCGGTCAGATCAGGGTCACCGTCGTACGCGAGTCGCGGGCCACCGAGACCGCCCGGTAGACCCGGGTCGGCCCGGTGCCAGACTCACCCCGGTGACCATCACCTCGGCCCTGACCCTCGACCTCGACCGCGTACGGGCCGACTTCCCGGCACTCGTCGGCGGCACGGCCTTCTTCGACGGACCGGGTGGCTCGCAGACGCCGACGCCCGTCATCCAGGCCATCGCGTCAGCGATGGGTCACCCGCTGTCCAACCGAGGCAGCCTGTACCCGGCCGCCCGGAACGCCGAGGCGATCACGGTGGCCGCACGCGAGGCGATGGCCGACCTGCTCGGCACCGACCCGCGTGGCGTCGTCTTCGGGCGTAGCGCCACCGCGCTCACCTTCGATCTGGCCCGGACCCTGGCCCAGGGGTGGGGGCCCGGCGACGAGGTCGTGGTCAGCCGGCTCGATCACGACGGCAACATCCGGCCGTGGGTGGTGGCGGCCGAGCGGGTCGGGGCAACCGTGCGCTGGGTGGACTTCGACCCTTCGACCGGTGAGCTCGAACCGGCGGCCGTGGTCGCGGTGCTGAGTCCGCGGACCCGGTCGGTCGCGGTGACCGCAGCCAGCAATCTGATCGGCACGATCCCCGATCTCGCGCGGATCGCCGACCGGGTCCACGACGCGGGGGCCCTGCTGCACGTCGACGCGGTCCACTACACCGCACACCACCTGCCCGACCGGGTCGCCCTCGGGGCCGACACCCTGGTGTGTTCGCCGTACAAGTTCTTCGGTCCCCACCACGGGGTGCTCGCGGCCGACCCGGCCTGGCTGGAGACCTTACGTCCGGACAAGCTCCTGCCGTCCAGTGATGCCGTCCCCGAGCGGTTCGAGCTGGGTACGCTGCCGTACGAGCTGCTGGCCGGCGCCACCGCGGCGGTCGACCACCTGGCCGGGCTGGTCAACGGCAAGGGCACCCGGCGCGAACGGCTGACCGTGTCGTACGCCGCCGTCCACGCCCACGAAGACGCCCTGCTGCATCGCCTCGAGGATGGTCTGACCGAGCTCGGCGCAACCGTCTACAGCCGCGCCGAGCGGCGTACGCCGACGCTCTTGTTCGATCTGCCGGGGTGGACCGGGGCTGAGGTCGCCCAGACCCTGGCCGAGCACGACATCAACGCGCCGGCCGGGCACTTCTACGCGCTCGAGGCGGCCCGGCGGCTCGGACTCGGAGATCAGGGTGCCGTACGCGTCGGGCTCGCCGCCTACACCAGCTCCGACGACGTCGAGCGGCTGCTGGCGGCGCTCCGGTCGTTGGCCGGCTCCGGCTGATCGGCGTCAATTCGCCGGGGGTGCCGTCGCGCCGATCGCGGTCACCCCGGCGGAATTCGGATTCAGCGGTGCCGGGCCCTTGCCCGACCGCTGCATCCGTCGCTCGACCGTACGGGCCAGCAGGGTGAGCGAATAGTTGATGAAGATGAAGATCGCCGCCATCACCATCAGCGCGGGGATCAGGTTGCCGTAGAGCGTGGCCATGGTCTGGCCGCCGCGGAGCAGCTCGCTGTAGCTGATGATGTAGCCGAGCGCGGTGTCCTTGAGGATGACCACCAGCTGGCTGATCAGCGACGGGAGCATCGCGGTGATGGCCTGGGGGAGCAGGACCAGGGTGAGCGTCTGCGTGCCGGTCATGCCGAGAGCCATGCCGGCTTCGCCCTGACCCTTCGGCAGCGAGTGGACGCCCGAGCGGATGAGCTCGGCGATCACCGCCGAGTTGTAGAGCGTCAGCCCGCCCACCACACCGATGAACGTGCTCGCGCCGCCCAGGACCCCCAACACGTAGATGCAGAAGTAGTAGACGAACAGCATCATGATCAGCACCGGTACCGAACGGAGGAACTCGACCAGCGCTCCGCAGACGACTCGGACCGGCCTGATCGACGACAGCCGTCCGACACCGAAGAGCAACCCGACGATCAACGACAAGACGACGGCCACGGCGGCGGCCTTGAGCGTGTTGAGCAGACCCGGGAGGAGATAGGCCGTCCAGGTCACCGGGTCGGCGAACGGCGCCCACTTCTCGGCGGCGAACTGGTTGTTGTCAGGGTCGGCCAGCCCCCGGTAGATCAGATAGAGCAACCCGAGGATGGCCACCGCGCCGATCACGGTGAGGATCGCGGTGGCGACGCCGGGCGCGCGGTCCGGGGGCGTCGAACAGGACGGTCGTCGAGCTCATCGCTGCACCACCAGCTTCCGGGACAACCAGGTGAAGATCAGGCCGATCGGCAGAGTCAGGACGACGAAGCTCAACGCGATCAGGATGAAGATCGCGTACAGCAGCGAGGGAGTGAACTCGATCATCCCGCGCATGACGTACGCGAGTTCGGAGACGCCGATCGTGGCCACCACCGTGGTGTTCTTGGTCAGCGCGATCAACGTGTTGCCCAGGGGCGCGATGGCGCCGCGGAAGGCCTGCGGCAGGATCACGTTGGTCAGGCTGGGGACGAACGACAACCCGATGGCCCGAGCGGCCTCGGCCTGGCCTGCGGGCACCGTGTTGACGCCACTACGCAGCGCCTCGGCCACGAAGGCCGCGTGGTAGATCGCCAGACCGGCGACGCCGAAGCGGAAGTTGTTGTCGACCACGAAGGTCGGCGAGGCCTCGGGCGCCAGCGAGACACCGAGGGTGTTGGAGACCCCGAAGGCGCAGAAGAAGACGATCAGCGTCAGCGGCGTGTTGCGGATGATGTTGACGTAGCTGGTCCCGAACCCGCGGAGCACCGCGACGGGAGAGACCCGGCACACAGCGACCAGGGTGCCGATCAGCAGCGAACCGATGGCGGAGAAGAACGCCAGCTTCACCGTCATCCAGAAGGCGCCCAGGATGTCGTAACTCTCGAACAGGGTGCGCAGCGCGTCCATCGGACCCCTTGTCGTCGGCCGGACCGGCCGGGACCGCTGGCTCAGCGGTCCCGGCGCGGAGAGAGATCAGGAACAGGCGTCGGGCTTGGGCGGGTTGGTAGCGGTGTCGGGCTTGAACCCGGACGCGCCCACCGTCTCGTCGAGTGCCTTCTGCCACGACCCGTCGCTGACCATCTTCTCCAGCGCGGTGTTGACCTTGCCGCAGAGCTCGGTGTCACCCTTCTTGATCCCGACGCCGTAGCGCTCGGTGGAGAAGGTCTTCCCGACGACCTTGAGCTTGCCCTGGTACTGCGACTGAGCCGCGAAGCCGGCGAGGATGACGTTGTCGGTGGTGACAGCGTCGATCCGACCGCTGTTGAGTGCCTCGACGCACTTGGAGTAGGTGTCGTACTCCTGCAGCTGCACCTGGTCGGCGAACTGCTCCTGCACCTTCTTCGCCGAGGTCGAGCCCGTCACCGAGCAGAGCTTCTTGCCGTTCAGGCTGTCCGGTCCGGTGATGTCGCTGGTATCGGACTTGACCAGCAAGTCCTGACCGGCCACGAAGTACGGTCCGGCGAAGGAGATCTTCTGCTTGCGGTCGTCGGTGATCGAGTAGGTGGCGAAGACCATCTGGACCTGGCCGCTCTCGAGCAGCGTCTCGCGCTGGGCCGACGGGGATTCCTTGAAGGTCACGTCGGTGTAGCCGAGCTCCTTGGCCACGTACTGGGCGACGCTGACGTCGAATCCCTGGTAGTCGTTGCCGACTTTCTGGCCGAGACCGGGCTGGTCGAACTTGATGCCGATGGTCACGGATTCGGACGAACCCCCGCTCGCCGCAGGGCCCGGTGCGGCCTTGTCGGCGCTCGCGCACGATGCCGAGACCAAGGCGAGACCGCCGATGGCGGCCATGCTGATCAACTTGCGGATGGGCTTCATGAATTCCTCCCCAGGAATCGGATGGTGGTCGGGGTCGCCGGGCGCACGGGCAGGAGCCGTGGTCACTAGTGCGCGAGGATCTTGCTCAGGAAGTCCTGGGCACGGGTGGATTGCGGCTGGGTGAAGAACGTCTCCGGCTCGGCCTCTTCGACGATCTGACCGTCGGCCATGAAGACCACGCGGTTGGCCGCCTTGCGGGCGAAGCCCATCTCGTGGGTGACCACGATCATCGTCATGCCTTGCCGCGCCAGGGTGACCATGGCGTCCAGCACCTCGTTGACCATCTCGGGGTCGAGGGCCGAGGTCGGCTCGTCGAACAGGATGACCTTGGGATCCATGGCCAGGGCCCGGGCGATGGCCACCCGCTGCTGCTGACCGCCGGACAGCTGCGCCGGGTACTTCTCCGCCTGCGACTCGACGCCGACGCGGGCGAGCAGCTCCATCCCGCGTTTGCGGGCCTCGGCCGCCGAGCGGCGCCGGACCTTCACCGGTCCCAGCGTGACGTTCTCGAGCACTGTCTTGTGGGCGAACAGGTTGAACGACTGGAAGACCATGCCGACATCGGCGCGCAGCTGGGCCAGCGCCTTCCCCTCGTCGGGCAACACCGAGCCGTCGATGGTGATGGTTCCGGATTCGATCGACTCGAGTCGGTTGATCGCCCGGCACAGGGTGGACTTCCCCGATCCCGACGGCCCGAGGACGACGACGACCTCGCCCTTGCGGACGCTCAGGTTGATGTCCCGTAGCACGTGCAGCGAGCCGAAGTGCTTGTCGACGTGCTCGAGGACGACCAGCGGAGCACCGAGATGGGCGCCCGAGGCCGCACCGGCGCTGGGTTCGTCGGCTGGGGAGAGTCCGGCCCCCGCTACGGATTCCGTCATAAACGGACCCTAGTCGAACGGCACCACAAACGGTGGGAACCGTCGGTTGAGATCCGGTTACGCCGGGATTTCTGCGTACAGCCGCCTAGTTAGTCACACTATCTGTCGCGGCTGCCCCAGCGGGCCAGCGGACCGGACCGGTCCGAACCGGCCCGACACTGCGCCGGCCACGTCACCCTGGGCACAGTGATGGGGCGGCTGCCCTCGCCGACCCCTAGCATGGCGTCTGCTATGTCGACCCAGATCACCGCCGAAACTGCCCGCACCTTCCAGATCCGCACGCACGGCTGTCAGATGAACGTGCACGACTCCGAGCGACTCGCCGGACTGCTGGAAGGGGCCGGATACCGGCCCGCCGCGGCCGGCGCCGATCCCGACCTGGTGGTGTTCAACACCTGCGCCGTCCGTGAGAACGCCGCCGATCGGCTCTACGGCAACCTCGGTCAGCTGGCCCCCAGCAAGCGGGCCAACCCCGAGCTGCAGATCGCCGTCGGCGGCTGTCTGGCCCAGAAGGACCGGCACACCATCGTGGACCGGGCGCCGTGGGTCGACGTCGTCTTCGGGACCCACAACATCGGCGCGCTCCCCGTCCTGCTCGAGCGTGCGCGCATCGAGAAGGCCGCCCAGGTCGAGATCAAGGAAGCGCTCGAGACCTTCCCGTCCAACCTGCCGACCCGGCGCGATTCCGCCTACGCGGCCTGGGTCTCGGTCAGCGTCGGCTGCAACAACACCTGCACGTTCTGCATCGTGCCGGCGCTGCGCGGCAAGGAGACCGATCGGCGGCCGGGGGAGATCCTGGCCGAGATCAAGACCCTGGTCGACGAGGGGGTCCAAGAGATCACCCTGCTCGGCCAGAACGTCAACGCGTACGGGGTCGAATTCGGCGATCGCGCGGCGTTCGCCTCCTTGCTCCGGGCGTGCGGCGAGATCGAGGGCCTCGAGCGGGTGCGCTTCACCTCGCCGCATCCCAAGGATTTCACCGACGACGTGATCGCGGCGATGGCCGACACCCCGAACGTGATGCCGCAGCTGCACATGCCGCTCCAGTCGGGCTCGGACGTCATCCTCAAGGCGATGCGCCGCTCGTACCGCAGCGACCGCTACCTGGGGATCATCGACCGGGTCCGCGCGGCGATGCCCGAGGCGGCCATCACCACCGACATCATCGTGGGCTTCCCGGGGGAGACCGAGTCCGATTTCCAGGCCACTCTCGATGTGGCGGCGGCGTCGCGATTCGCGTCCGCCTTCACGTTTCAGTACTCGATCCGGGCCGGAACCCCCGCCGCGACGATGCCCGGCCAGATCCCGAAGGCGGTCGTCCAGGAGCGCTACGAGCGACTGGTGGCCCTGGTCGGCGAGATCTCCTGGCAGGAGAACCTCCACCAGGTCGGACGGACAGTCGAGGTGATGTTCGCCGACGGAGAGGGACGCAAGGACGCGGCGACCCACCGGATGTCGGGTCGGGCCCGAGACAACCGGCTGGTCCACGTCGCCGTGCCCGAGGACCCGGCGCTCCGACCGCGGCCGGGCGACCTCGCCCAGGTCGAGATCACCTATGCCGCCCCGCACCACCTGACTGCGGACGGTGGGCTCCGCGGTCTGATCCGTACCCGCGGCGGCGACGCCTGGGCCGCTCGACGCGACGGCGGCGGACGCGGCAGCGCGGTCGGTCTGGGTCTGCCGAGCATCGGCGTCCCGGCCCCGCTGCCGGTGGTGTCGGCCTGCGCCACCTCCTGAGCGGTCCGGATCGCCGGTGCAGGTTGGTTTGGGTAGCCTCACCTGACTGCACTAGGGTGGAGGGCGTGTCGGTCCGCCCCAAGAAGAAATGTTGCAGCGACAAGCCGCGCTGCAAGCGCTGCCCGATCCGGCTGTTGTCCGAAGGAAAACTGGCCTCGGAGGACGCGCGCAAGATCTTTGCCCACGCGCGCAACGCCAAAGAACTGAAGAAGGCCAAGGTCAAGAAGGCCGCCTGACCCCGTTCGATCGGGCGCAAGGCAGCGGTAAGGGAAGGCGTATCTTCCTGGCGGCCGGGTGCGGCGCCTGACACCATGACCCGACCACCGCCACCGAGGGGAATCGCCATGCCGGCCGAACGCTTTGTCCAACAGCTCAACCTCCAGGTGGGCAACGAATTCGCCGCCCACCAGCAGTACGTCGCCTGCGCGGTGTACTACGACGCGCTGACCATGCCTCAGATGGCCGGATTCTTCTACGCCCAGGCCCTCGAGGAACGCGGCCACGCGATGATGATGGTCAAGTACCTGGTCGATCAGGACGCCCCGGTGAGCATCCCCGGAGTCGCGGCGCCGCAGGTCGATTTCGCCGACATCGTGGCCCCCGTCGAGCTCGCTCTCGATCAGGAGCGCCGGGTCACCGCCCAGATCAACGAACTGACCAAGATCGCCCGCGAGGAGAGCGACTTCGCCTCCGACCAGTTCATGCAGTGGTTCATCAAGGAGCAGGTCGAAGAGGTCTCGACGATGAGCGATCTGGTCGCCGTCGTCCGCCGGTCCCGCGAGAACGTCGAGGCCATCGAGGACTACATCCTGCGCGAGCAGAAGGGCGAGTCCGCCGATCCGAGCGCCCCGGCCATCGCCGGCGGCGCGGGCTAGCCCGCGGTGTCGGTGTGGGGGGTGACCCCACACCCCGCCTGGGCGGTTCGCGAACTGGACCGACGCGAACCGGTGTAGCCCTTGGGCCACGCCGGTTCGCGCCGCCGACATCAGCGGGCGCCGGGATCCTGGACTGGCGGCTCCGGGTCGGCCGGAGCAGCCGGGTGGGACGGCTCCACCGCATCGGGGTTGTCGGCCGCGAGTCGGTTCTTGGCGAAGTCCTGGCCCTTGTCGACGTGCGTCGCGTACGTGCCGCCCGTCTTCTTGTCGATCAGGTCGCCGGCTTGGTCGATCGCGCCGTCCACCTTGTCGGCGTGCTCGTTGAGCAGGTTCTTGGCCTTGTCGAAGATGCCCATCACGGCCTCCTTCTGGTCGGGTACCGGACATGTCTACCCGACCGCGGTGACGATTCGGCAGACTGGCCGCATGCCGGTGGTGTTGGTGGGACCGACTGCAGTCGGCAAGTCGACGCTCGCGGTCGCGCTCGCCCAGGCCTTCCGAGCCGCCGGACGACCCGCCGAGATCATCAACGCAGACGCCATGCTGATCTACCGCGGCATGGACATCGGCACCGCGAAGCCGGCCCTGGACGAGCGGGGCGGCATCCCGCACCACCTGATCGACATCCTCGACATCACCGAGACCGCCACGGTCGCGGACTTCCAGCAGTTGGCGCGGACCGCGATCGCCGACTGCGCCGAGCGCGGCGTCATCGCCATCGTGGTCGGCGGGTCTGCCCTCTACGTCCGCGCCGTCGTCGACGACTTCGACTTCCCGGCCACCGACCCTCAGGTCCGGGCCCGGTGGGAGGCCGAGGCCGACAGGGTCGGAGCCGCGGCCCTGCACGCGCGGTTGGCGGCCATCGACCCGGCGGCCGCCGCCGCCCTGTCGCCCGGGAACACCCGGCGGGTGGTCCGGGCGCTCGAGGTGATCGAGCTGACCGGAAGTCCGTACGCCGCCCAGCTCCCCGAGCACACCTACGCCCTGCCCGGGGTCGTCCAGCTCGGCTTGTCCATCGACCGCCCGCGGCTGGACGCGCGGATCGAGCAACGGGTCGAGGCCATGTGGCGGGCCGGTCTGGTCTCCGAGGTCCGAGCTCTGGCCGACCGGGGTCTGCGCAACGGGTTGACGGCGTCGCGGGGGCTGGGCTACCGCCAGGTGCTGGGCTTCCTCGACGGCGAGATCACCGAGGCCGAGGCGTACGAGCAGACCGTGATCGGCACCCGGAAGTTCGCCCGGCGGCAGGACATGTGGTATCGCAAGGACCCACGGATCCACTGGCTCGCCCATGACGCGGACGACCTGGTCGGGGCCGCGTACGCGATCGCCGGCCCGCTCGGCACCGGCTCCGGCGCCCGGGTGCGAGACTGATCCGGTGCGGAGATGGAACTACAGCAAGGGCCACGGGACGGGTAACGACTTCGTCGTGCTGCTCGACCGGGAGTCGATGGCCGAGCTGACCGCCGACGACGTCCGCTTCCTGTGCGACCGGCACTTCGGGATCGGCGCCGACGGCGTCCTGCGTGCGGTGCTGGCCCGGCACATTCCGGAGTGGACCGGCGACGGAGCGCTGTGGTTCATGGACTACCGCAATGCCGACGGTTCGGTGGCGGAGATGTGCGGCAACGGTGTACGGGTGTTCGTCCGCTACCTGCTCGATGCCGGCCTGGTCAGCGGACCGAACGTGCCGGTGGCGACCCGGGCCGGACTGCGGATGGCCACGGTGCAACCGGACGGTCGGATCCGGGTGGCCATGGGACCGGTCACCGTGGCCGACGACGAAGCCGAGATCCGCACCGTCGACGGCGAGGTTTATCGCGCCCGGCCCGCCGATGCCGGCAACCCGCACGCCGTGGTCTTCGTCGACGATCTCGGTCCGCTACCGCTGCAGGCCGCGCCGACCTGGTCCCCGGCCGACCGCTTCCCCGACGGCGTCAACGTCGAGTTCGTCCGGCGGCGCGGTCGCGACCACGTGGCGATGCGGGTCTTCGAGCGAGGTGTCGGCGAAACCCTGTCGTGCGGCACGGGCACCGTGGCGGTCGCCGCGGTCACTCGGGCCATCGACGACCGGCCCCTGCCGGCGGTCTACCGGGTGGATGTCCCCGGGGGCACCGTCGAGGTCGAACTCACCGCCGAACAGGCCTACCTGACCGGCCCGGCGATCGTCGTCGCGCACGGCGAAGTCACTCTGCCGACATCCGTCTGAAACCCGACACGAAGAGGTGTGCCATGCCCGTTCTCGATTCGTTCTCCCTGGCCGGAAAGGTGTCGGTCGTGACCGGCGCCAACCGGGGGATCGGCCGCTCCCTGTCGACTGCGCTGGCCGAGGCCGGTAGCGACGTGGTCCTGCTGGTCCGGGATCCGGAGCGGGCGGCGGAGGTCGTCGCCGAGGTCGCCGCACTCGGGGTCCGGGCGCAGGCCGTGGCCGCCGACGTGACCGACCCCGCCGGGGTGCGGGCCGCCGTGGACACGATCGTCGCCGACTTCGGCCGGGTCGACGTGTTGATCAACAACGCCGGCACCTGCATTCACAAGCCGGCCCTCGAGGTCACCGAGCAGGAGTGGGACCAGGTGCTCGACGTCAACCTCAACGGGGTCTGGAACTGTGCCCAGTCCTTCGGCCGCGCGATGGTGGCGGCCGGCACCGGGACCATCGTCAACATCGGCTCGATCTCGGCCCAGATCGTCAACCGGCCGCAGTGGCAGGCGGGTTACAACGCATCGAAGGCCGCGGTTCATCAGCTGACCAAGTCGTTGGCCGCGGAGTGGGCGCCGCACGGCGTCCGGGTCAACGCGCTGGCTCCCGGCTACGTCAAAACCGAGATGGCCCCGGTGGACGAGCCGCAGTATCGGCGGATGTGGATCGAGGACGCACCGATGCAGCGCTATGCGATGCCCAGTGAGCTCGGCCCGAGCGTGGTCTTCCTCGCCTCCGATGCGTCCTCCTTCATCACCGGCTCGGTGCTGGTGGCCGACGGTGGCTACACCGTCTACTGAGGACGGTCGCGCCGTCGACTCGATCGTCCCCGGTCCACACCGGCGTGACGGAATCCCGTTTGCCTCGCGTGAGACCCTGTAGGGGATGACTGCGCAACCTCATGACCATGTCGACGACGAGCTCCTCGTGGAGGACCTCACCGGCCGATCCCGCGAGCCCGACGATGTCGACGGCGACCAACTCGATCTGGCCGAGCGGAACTCGCTGCGGCGGGTCGCGGGCATGTCGACCGAACTCACCGACATCACCGAGGTCGAGTACCGGCAACTGTTGCTCGAGCGGGTGGTGCTGGTCAGTGTCTGGACGACCGGCAGCGAGGTGGACGCCGCCAACGCGTTGGCCGAGCTGAAGCTGCTGGCGGAGACCGCCGGTTCGGAGGTCCTCGAGGGCCTGATCCAGCGCCGTGGGCGACCGGATGCGGCCACCTACATCGGTCGGGGCAAGGTGGCCGAGCTCCGCGAGGTCGTCGTAGCCACGGGCGCAGACACGGTCATCTGCGACGGCGAGCTCGCCCCCGCGCAGCTGCGCAACCTGGAGGATCAGGTCAAGGTCAAGGTCGTCGACCGGACCGCGCTGATCCTCGACATCTTCGCCCAGCACGCCAAGTCCGCCGAGGGTAAGGCGCAGGTCGAGCTGGCCCAGCTCAACTATCTGAAGCAGCGGTTGCGGGGCTGGGGTGGCAATCTGTCGCGCCAGGCCGGTGGCCGGGCAGCGGGCGGTGCCGGTATCGGTGGTCGTGGACCGGGTGAGACCAAGATCGAGACCGATCGCCGTCGGATCAACAGCCGGATCGCCAAGCTCCGAGCAGCCCTGCGCGAGCTCGACACCACCCGCGAGACCAAGCGCGCGGAGCGGCACCGGAACCAGATCCCTTCGGTGGCCATCGTGGGTTACACCAACGCGGGCAAATCGAGTCTGCTCAACCGCCTGACCAACGCGGGCGTGCTGGTCGAGGACGCCCTCTTCGCCACCCTCGATCCGACGACCCGCCGAACGACGGCGACCGACGGCCGGGTGTTCACCCTGACCGACACGGTCGGCTTCGTCCGGCACCTGCCGCACGACCTGGTCGAGGCGTTCGCGTCGACGTTGGAGGAGTCGGCCCAGGCCGACCTGCTGCTGCACATCGTCGACGCCTCGGATCCCGACCCGGTCGGTCAGATCTCGGCCGTACGCGGTGTCCTCGCCGACATCGGCGCCGGCGAGTTGCCCGAGCAGATCGTGCTCAACAAGGCCGACCGTGCTGCGGCCGATGTGCTGGCCACGCTCCGGACGCAGTTTCCCGGGTCGATCGTGGTTTCGGCGCGGACCGGAGCCGGGATGGAGGAGCTGCGCGCGGTGCTCGAGTCGCGGTTGCCCCGTCCCGAGGTGGAGGTCCGGGCGCTGATCCCGTACGAGCGGGGCGACCTGCTCAACCGGATCCACCAGGGCGGCGAGCTCATCACCACCGAGCACACCGAGACCGGCACGTTCGTCGTCGCCCGGGTCCACCCGTCGCTGGCCGGTGATCTGACCGAGTTCGCCCCGAGCGAGCACTGACGTCGATCGTCCTGCGGATCCGGGAGTGGCCGCCGCGAGCCACTACAGTGCTGCGGTGACCGCTGACCACCGCGACGTGCTCGCTGCCGCGGTCGAGAGCATCCACGGCAGCGAACGCCCTGGTCAGGTCGACATGGCCGGGGCGATCGCCCACTCGCTGAAGACCCATGAGCATCTGCTCGTGCAGGCGGGAACCGGCACCGGTAAGTCCCTCGGTTATCTCGCACCGGTGCTGATCGCGTTGGCCCAGGGTGAGCTGGACCGGGTCATCGTGGCCACCGCCACGCTCGCCCTGCAGAGCCAGTTGGCCAACAACGACATCCCGGCCGCGCTCGACGCCGTCGAGAAGGTGGTCGGATCGCGACCGCGCCACGCGATCCTCAAGGGTCGGACGAACTACGCCTGCCTGCTGCGGGTTCGCGACGGCAGCGCTGGGGACCAGGACGCGCTGATTTCGGCCCGTGACCTGGCCGAGACCATCACATCCGCGCCCTTGGTGAGTCCGGAGTCCGCCCTCGGTGCCGAGGTGCTCGCGTTGCGCGAGTGGGCCGAGGAGCAGGCCGACACCACCGGTCTGGCCGATCGCGACGACGCACCGTCCCACACCGATCGGGCCTGGCAGCAGGTGTCGATACCGGTACGCGAATGCCTGACGGCGCAGCGCTGTCCCTACGGCACCGAGTGCTTCGTCGAGCGGTCCCGCGATGTCGCGCGGAGCGCCGACCTGGTGGTGACCAATCACGCGTTGCTGGCCATCAACGCCATGCACGGTCAGACCGCCCTGCCCGAGCACGACGCCGTCGTGATCGACGAGGCCCATGAGTTGGCCGCCCGGGTCACCGGCGCCGCGTCGGGCGAACTCGGTCCGGTGCTGGTCGATCGCGTCGCCAAACGGGCCCTGGTCCATCTCGACGACAACCTGGGGCTCGAGTTGCTCGAATCGGCGGACGGTTTGCGGGGCGCGCTCGACTCGTCACCGCTCGAACGGGTCGAAGATCCCGACTCCGCCGTGGTCCAGGCCTGCCGCCGGATCCGCGACGCCGCACGGTCCTGCCTGAGCGCCATGGCCGGTGGCGACGACAAGGCGAACCCCGAGAAGCGTCAGGCCGCCGCCGCGATCCAGGAGGTCTTCGACCTCGCCGAACGCTGTGCGGCGCTGGCCGAACACGATGTCGTCTGGATCACCGAACGCGAACGGTCCGGCCGCGAACTGCGGGTCGCGCCGCTCTCGGTGGCCGGTCTGATGCGACGTCAGGTGTTCGGCGAGCGCACCACCATCCTCACCTCGGCCACCCTCAAGCTCGGCGGCGACTTCACCAATATCGCCGGCAGCGTCGGACTCCGCGCGGCCGAGCGGATCGTCGACGGGGCCGACGCGGAGGCACCGCGTACGGCCGACGTGGGGGTCGAGTCGAAGCCCGCGCCCGCACCGAGCAGCGCGAGTCCCGCCACCGGCGGCGTTTCGAAGGCCGACGACGACCAGCCCGTCCGGTGGCGCGCGCTCGATGTCGGATCTCCGTTCGCCTACCGCAGCCAGGGCATCCTCTACGTGGCCAAGTCGCTCCCGCCACCCGGCCGCGACGGCCTGTCCGAGGCCGTGCTCGCCGAGATCGCCGAGCTGGTCTGGGCGGCGGGGGGCCGGACCCTGGGCCTGTTCTCGTCCCGCCGTGCGGCCGAGACCGCCGCAGTGCACGTACGTCGGCAGTTGCCCAAGCACGTGGTGCTCTGCCAGGGCGACGCGCAGCTCAGTGAGCTGACGCGGCGCTTCGTGGCGGAGGAGAAGACCAGCCTGTTCGGCACGCTGTCGCTGTGGCAGGGGGTGGACGTGCCGGGGGTGACCTGCCAATTGGTCATCATCGATCGGATCCCCTTCCCTCGGCCCGACGAGCCACTGACGGTGGCCCGACAGCGGGCGGTGGCCGAGTCCGGCGGCAACGGCTTCATGGCGGTCGCGGCCACCCATGCCGCACTCCTGCTCGCCCAGGGGGCGGGCCGGCTCATCCGGAGGGTCAGCGATCGCGGGGTGGTCGCGATGCTGGACTCGCGGCTGATCACCGCACGCTACGGCAGCTTCCTGAAGACCTCGATGCCCGACATGTGGCCCACCACGGACCGGGAGGTGGCGATCTCAGCTCTGCGCCGACTCGATGCCGAGGCCGCGGCGAAGGACGCGGGCGGACCGGACGCGGGCTCGACGTAGACCCCGGGCTCGAGGCCCGGCCAACCCCATCTGACACGCTGTGCCGCATGGACCACACGTACGACTTCGACCTCGCGGTCATCGGTTCCGGACCGGGCGGACAGAAGGCCGCGATCATGGCGGCCAAGCTCGGACGGCGGGTCTGCGTCATCGACAGCAAGTCGATGGTCGGGGGAGTGTGCGTCAACACCGGCACCATCCCGTCGAAGACTCTGCGTGAGGCCGTTCTCTATCTCACCGGCATGCAGCAGCGCGACCTCTACGGCGCGAGCTATCGGGTCAAGGACGAGATCACCATCTCCGACCTGCTGGCGCGGCTGCAGCACGTCATCGGTCGCGAGACCGAGGTGATCCGCTCGCAGCTGATGCGCAACCACATCGAGCTGGTGCCCGGCGCGGCCGGCTTCCTCGACCCGCACACCCTCGACGTCGACATCGAGGGCCAGTCGACCCATCGGACGCTGACGGCCGACAAGATCGTGATCGCGACCGGGACCACCCCGGCCCGCCCGCCGCAGGTCGACTTCGACGGGGTCCGGGTCCTCGACTCCGACCAGGTGCTGACCCTGGAGACGGTTCCCGGGTCCATGGTCGTCGTCGGTGCCGGGGTGATCGGGGTCGAGTACGCGTCGATATTCGCCGCTCTCGGCACCCGGGTGACCTTGGTCGAGAAGCGCAACCAGATGCTCGACTTCTGCGACCCCGAGATCATCGAGTCGCTCAAGTTCCACCTGCGCGACCACACCATGTCGTTCCGGTTCGGTGAGGAGGTCGCCTCCGTGGTCAGCTCGGGCGGCGGCACCATCACCACCCTGGCGTCGGGCAAGAAGATCGCCGCCGAAGTGGTCATGCACTCCGCGGGGCGTCAGGGCAACACCGATGCCCTGCATCTCGACCGGGCGGGGCTGGCGGCGGACCAGCGCGGCCGGCTCGAGGTCAACGACCACTACCAGACCACGCTGCCCCACATCTACGCGGTGGGCGACGTGATCGGGTTCCCGGCGTTGGCGGCGACCTCGATGGACCAGGGTCGGCTCGCGGCCGCGCACGCCTTCGACGAGCCGGCGCACGAGCTGCACGGTCTGCAGCCGATCGGCATCTACACCATCCCGGAGATCTCCTACTGCGGGAAGACCGAGAGCGAGTTGACCCGGAGCGCGGTGCCCTTCGAGGTCGGCATCTCGCGCTACCGCGAGCTGGCCCGCGGGCAGATCGTGGGCGACTCGTACGGAATGCTCAAGCTGATCGTGCATGCCGACACGCGCGAGATCCTCGGGGTCCACATCTTCGGCACCAGCGCCACCGAACTGGTGCACATCGGGCAGGCGATCATGGGGTGCGGCGGGACCGTTGACTACCTGGTCGACACGGTGCTCAACTATCCGACCTTGTCGGAGGCGTACAAGGTGGCTGCACTCGATGTGACCAACAAGCTCCGGGCGGTCGCCCGGCTGAGCAACCAGATGCACGCCGCCGAACCCAGCATCCTGTAGCGCCTCACCGTCGGCTCCCTGCATCGGCGGCGTCGCGTCGAGGTGCCGGCGCAACCGTGCCCCGAGTCGGTGGAGGCTCGGGGCACTCGGCGGATGGCAGCGGGACGGGTCAGATCTTGCGGAGAACTGCGACGACCTTGCCCAGGATGGTGGCGTGGTTGCCGTCGATCGGGTCGTAGGACGGGTTGTGCGGCATCAGCCAGACCTGGTCGCCGGTGCGCTTGAACGTCTTGACCGTGGCCTCGTTGTCGAGCAGAGCGGCGACGATGTCGCCGTTGACGGCCGTCGGCTGCTGGCGGATGACCACCCAGTCGCCGCTGCAGATGGCGGCATCGATCATCGAGTCGCCGCGGACCTCGAGCATGAAGACGGTGCCGTCGCCCACGAGCTGACGGGGGAGTGCGAACACGTCCTCGATCCGCTCCTCGGCCAGGATCGGGCCACCGGCCGCGATCCGACCGAGCATCGGCACGTGCACCGGCGCCGGGTAGGCGTCGCCCACTCCGGTGTCGTCGACCTCGGCCACCTCGCGGGGCGCCGACCGGTGCTGACGCACGGCGCCGCCGGCCTCGCCGGGCAGCAGCACCTCGAGCGCCCGCGGCCGGTTCGGATCGCGGCGGAGGAACCCCTTGCTCTCGAGCACCTTGAGCTGGTGGGCGACCGAGGACGACGAGGCCAGCCCGACCGCGTCACCCATCTCGCGGATGCTCGGCGGGTATCCGCGACTCTCCACGGTGTCGCGGATCATCTCGAGGATCCGGCGCTGACGCAGGGTCAGGCCATGGGCGTCGGCCGGACCCTCCGGGAACGGGCTGACCGATCCGATGCCGGCCAGCTGAGCCGCGACATCGCTCGCACGGGGCCGACCGCGCCGTTTCGGAGCCGTTGCCGGGTCGGCGCCGGGTTTCGTGGTCGAAGTGGGGTCCTTGTCTGCCATGGTTCTGACTTTAGAGAAGGTCGCTGACACATTCAAACACCTGTTCGAGGTGTGTCGCGAGTCGTTCGATTCCGCGGTCAGCGACCGCGACGGGCCCGGATCGCGGATCCGATCCCGCCGAGGCGTCGGGTTCGCGCGGGTGGAACCCGCGGTCCGGCAGAAGTGTCAGTGCTCGGTGATGGGCTGTCACTCATGGACACGATCTCGAACAATCTTGCGAATGTGCTTGGCACGTCGCCCGATGTGCGGTACAAATCAAACGCACGTTCTATCGAACAGCAGTTCGAAGCTATCTCGAGGAGCAGCACCATGATCGCAGCCGCCACCATCGACACCACGGTCGAGTCGCCGATCCGGCGCGCCGACCGCACGACGACGGTGCGACCGGGGCGTCGTCGTGACAGCGTGACCGGTCCGTCGGCCCGGCCGGTGCTGTTCGCACCGGCCCCGGCTGCGCGGATCCCGGCGGTGTCCGGCCCGCACGGGTGCCAGGCCGAGGCCGCCGTCGTCATCGCCCCGCTGGTCTCGCCCTCAACGTGGCGACTGACCGACCGTGGCATCGCCGTGGCTCTGGTGGCGATGTTGATGATCGTGGTCGCTGCGCTGACGGTGATCGGACTGACCGCACTGCGGGTGACCGGCGAGTCGTACGCGCAGCCCGGTCAGATCTCGCGCTCGCAGGCCCAGCTCGCCCCGTCCGCCGCGGTCGGGTCCACGGCCGCGCGGTCCACGCTCACCCGGTGACGTCGCGATGGACCGACCAGGGGGCGTCGGGTCAGCGCCCGGACCGCTCGACTCGTACGACAACCGTGCGCATGAGCTTGTCGGCCAGGGTCTGACGCCGCTCGTCCCAGCGCGGCCAGAGCCATCCCACCAGGCTGAGCCCGTCGAGGATGTGCACCAGATCGCGGACGAAGGCCCGGCTCGCACCGACCGGGGCCCCGGTGTCCGCGCCGACCAATCGCAGACCGGCGCGCCGCTTGCCCAGAGATCGACCGGTCCGACCGGTGATCACCCATCGATTGATGACGCTCCAACCGAGCCCGACGATGGCCAGCGCACCGCCCACGAGGAGCAACACGGCCGTGAGCCCGGCAGGTGTCGGCGACATCGTCGCAGGATCGCTCAACTGGACCACCCACCGCGCATAACCGACCATCAGCACAGCCCCGGCGATCAGGTGCGGAACGTGGTCGATCGACCAGGCGACGACCCGGCTGCCCCACCGCGCGTACGCCGAGGTGTCCGGGGCGTCGTCCATCCCCCGGTCAGCGCGAATCGGCGTGGTGATGCCGACCGGTCCCGGCGTGAGCGGCCCTGCTCCGAGCGCGAACGTGGCCTCGGGCGGCGGATTCGGCCGCCCGGTGCCGGCGTGCGCACGGGTCACCGGTCCGTAGTGCACCGCGGGTTGCACCCCCGGAGTCTCGGGCGGGGCCGTCGGGCGTCCGCTACCGCCGAACGAGGACGGGTCACCGGGCGGTCGCGACCAGGGGTCAGGCGGTGACTCGGTCATGACGATCCTCGGTCGGAAGTTCCGGAACACGGGAAGTGTAGAGCGGATCTGGTCCGCCAGGATCCGGCTCGGCGGCCCATCGGGATCGCTCGACCCGGTCACCGGGGCAGAATGGCCACGTGAACCTTCCGACCGTCGCGATGCGCACTCCGCGGGCACTTGCGGCGCGCCGCGCGGGCTTCATCGGTGGGTTCTTCGCCGTCGGGGTCGGACTGAGCGCCGCGTACGCCGTGGCCGGAGTCGGGATCAACTGCCCGTTCCGGCTGCTGACCGGTTGGGATTGTCCGTTCTGCGGCGCGACCCGGATGGGCGCGGCGCTGCTGCGAGGCGATGTGCCCGCGGCGTTCGCGGCGAACCCGGTCGTCCTGATCGCGCTGGTCGTGCTCGGGGTCTTCGGGATCGGTTGGGCCACCGAGGCCGCCGGGGGCGGTCGGTGGGCGTCGCGGGCCCTGGGCCTGGCCCGACGGGTGAGCCCCGTGTTCTGGGCCGTTCTCGGTGGCACGGCGGCTCTCGGCTTCACCCTCATCCGCAACCTGAGCTGACCCGATCGGTCCGTACGGCCCACCCGTGTGAGGGTCACGGGGACCTGTCCATGCCTGGGCGTTTCACTCTTGCGTCGACCCCTCCGGAGACGTACGGTATCTACATCTAGTAGTTACACCCCTGTGATTAGTCCACAGCTTGTGGTCGGTTACCCACACTGATCCACAGCTCGGCCCACAGGTCGTCCACAGAGTCGTCCACAAGCGGGCTTCGCGGGCGGCGTCGGGCGTGCTGAGGGCAGGGATGATCTCGAGTCGGGAGGAGGCAGAACATGCATTGCCCGTACTGCCGTCACACCGACTCCAAGGTGCTCGACTCACGGACCGCCGAAGACGGTGGCAGTATCCGGCGCCGTCGCCAGTGCCCGACCTGCGAGCGACGGTTCACCACCGTCGAGCAGATGCAGTTGGTCGTGGTGAAGCGCAGCGGGGTCGTCGAGCCGTTCAACCGGGACAAGGCCATCAGTGGGGTTCGCAAGGCCTGCAAGGGCCGCCCGGTGACCGAGATCCAGCTCGCCCGGCTCGGTCAGCTCGTCGAGGACTCGCTGCGGGCCTCGGGGCAGCCCGAGATCCCGGCCGACGAGGTCGGGGTCGCCATCCTCGGCCCGCTCCGCGATCTGGACCAGGTGGCCTACCTGCGATTCGCCTCGGTCTACCGGCAGTTCCGCTCGATCGAGGACTTCGAGGCCGAGATCGCCCTGTTGCGGGTCGAGCAGGAGCCGACGGGGATCGAACCGCTGATCCCGGACCGGATCGACACGACCAAGGTCAACAACTTCACCCCGCACAAGCGGACCCCGGCCCGACGGCCGGCGTCCGCCGGCGGCACCCACGGGCCTCCCTGAGGCTCCCCACGACCCCGGGCAGGGTCCGCGCGGCGGGGGAAGGCTACGCGGACCCCGCCCGGATCCACGCTCGGACGCAACGACCACCCCACTCGCCATCTCACCCGTACGTACCACCGCAGCACCTTGTCTCTCGGGGGACATCACCACACCAGTCACGGCCCGGCAGCGGAGCCAGCAGCTAGAGAGAAGGATCTCCATGACCGAAACCACGCGTGCGGCCAACGGCCGGGCCGACGGTCGTCAGGGCCGTCGTTCGACGGGACTGACCGTCGAGCGTGTCTTCACCAGCGGTGTGCACCCGTACGCCGAGGTCACCTGGGAACGACGCGACGTCGTCCAGACCAACTGGAAGACCGGCGCGGTCGTCTTCGAGCAGAAGGACGTGGAGTTCCCCGACTTCTGGAGCGTCAACGCCTCGACGATCGTCACCACCAAGTACTTCCGTGGCGCTCTCGGCACCCCGGCCCGCGAGCAGGGTCTGCGCCAGCTGATCGACCGTGTCGTCAAGACCTACCGCAAGGCGGGCGAGGACCACGGCTACTTCGCCGACGTCGAGTCGGCCGAGGTCTTCGAGCACGAACTGACCTGGATGCTGTTGCACCAGTACTTCTCGTTCAACTCACCGGTCTGGTTCAACGTCGGCACCTCCTCGCCGCAGCAGGTCAGCGCCTGCTTCATCCTCAGCGTCGACGACTCGATGGACTCGATCCTCAACTGGTACCGCGAAGAGGGCTTCATCTTCAAGGGCGGCTCCGGCGCGGGTCTCAACCTGTCGCGGATCCGGTCGAGCAAGGAGTTGCTGAGCTCCGGCGGCACAGCCTCCGGCCCGGTCTCGTTCATGCGTGGCGCCGACGCCAGCGCCGGGACCATCAAGTCCGGTGGCGCCACCCGTCGTGCGGCGAAGATGGTCGTCCTCGACGTGGACCACCCCGACATCGAGGAGTTCATCGAGACCAAGGCCAAGGAGGAGGACAAGATCCGCGCCCTCCGCGACGCCGGCTTCGACATGGACCTCGGCGGCAAGGACATCACCTCGGTCCAGTACCAGAACGCGAACAACTCCGTCCGGGTCACCGACGAGTTCATGCGTGCGGTGGAGGAGGGGGCCGAGTTCGGTCTGCGCGCCCGCCAGGACAACCGGGTCATCCAGACGGTCGACGCCCGTGGCCTGTTCGACAAGATCGCCCAGGCCGCATGGGCCTGTGCCGACCCGGGTATCCAGTACGACGACACCATCAACGACTGGCACACCAATCCCGAGACCGGCCGGATCACCGCATCCAACCCCTGCTCGGAGTACATGAGCCTGGACAACAGCTCGTGCAATCTGGCCAGCCTGAACCTGCTCAAGTTCCTCCGCGACGACGACACGTTCGACGCGCACAAGTTCGAGCAGGCCGTCGAGCTGATCATCACCGCGATGGACATCTCGATCTGCTTCGCCGACTTCCCGACCGACCTCGATCGGTGAGACCACCCGTGACTACCGTCAGCTGGGGATCGGTTACGCCAACCTCGGCGCGCTGCTGATGGCCACCGGCCACGGTTACGACTCCGAGGGCGGCCGGGCGCTCGCCGCGGCCATCACCTCGCTGATGACCGGCACGTCCTACCGGCGCTCGGCCGAGCTGGCCGCGATCGTCGGCCCGTACGCCGGCTACGCCCGCAACGCCGACGCCCACAAGCGGGTGATGCGCAAGCACCAGGCCGCCAACGATGCGCTGCGTACGGTCGGCAGCCTCGACGCCGACGTGCAGAAGCGGGCCACCGCCGCCTGGGACGGGGTCATCAAGCTCGGCGAGGCCAACGGCTACCGCAATGCCCAGGCCTCGGTGCTCGCGCCGACCGGCACCATCGGTTTCATGATGGACTGCGACACCACGGGCATCGAGCCGGACTTCTCGCTGGTCAAGTTCAAGAAGCTGGTCGGGGGCGGCTCGATGCAGATCGTCAACCAGACGATCCCGCGGGCGCTACGCAAACTCGGCTACGCCGGCGAGACCATCGAGGCGATCGTGGAGTACATCGCCGAGAACGGACACGTCGTCGACGCACCGGGTCTGCGTTCGGAGCACTACGAGGTCTTCGACACCGCGATGGGTCAGCGCGCGATCCGCCCGATGGGCCACGTCCGGATGATGGCGGCGGCCCAGCCGTTCCTGTCCGGCGCGATCTCCAAGACGGTCAACCTGCCCGAGTCGGCCACCGTCGCCGAGATCGCCGACGTCTATCTGCAGGGCTGGAAGTTCGGCCTCAAGGCGCTCGCGGTCTACCGCGACAACTGCAAGGTCGGTCAGCCGCTCAGCGACGGCAAGAAGAAGAAGGACGCGGAGCCCGCCGCCACGGCCGCCCCGGTCGAGGTCAAGACTGAGATCGTGTACCGGCCGACCCGCAAGCGTCTCCCCAAGTCGCGCCCCAGCCGCACCACGTCGTTCTCCGTCGGTGGTGCCGAGGGTTACATGACCTCGGGCTCGTACCCCGACGACGGTCTGGGCGAGGTCTTCCTCAAGCTGGGCAAGCAGGGCTCGACCCTGTCCGGTGTGATGGACGCCTTCTCGATCGCGGTCTCGATCGGCCTGCAGTACGGCGTGCCCCTGGAGACCTACGTCCAGAAGTTCACCAACCTGAAGTTCGAGCCCGCCGGTCTGACCGACGACCCGGACATCCGGATGGCGCAGTCGATCATGGACTACATCTTCCGGCGGTTGGCTCTGGACTACCTGACCTTCGACGAGCGGGCCGAACTCGGCATCTACACCGCCTCCGAGCGGGCCCGTCAGGTGGAGACGGGTTCGTATCTCCCGGTCGAGGTCGACGAGGAGATCAGCGAGGCCGAGTCGCTCAAGAACGATGCCGGGGACGACGTCGACACCTCGCCCGATCTGGACGACGTCGCGTTGGCCAAGCCGGCGCCGGCCGCGGCCCGGACCACCTCGGAGCTGTTCGAGCGGATCACCGGGACCAGCGTCGATGCGCCGCTCTGCCTGACCTGCGGCACCAAGATGCGGCCGAGCGGGAGCTGCTACGTCTGCGAGGGCTGCGGCTCCACCAGCGGCTGCAGCTGAGATCGAGCTGCGCCGCAATCATGCGCTGATCTGCAGGAGACGGCGGAGGGTTTCGGTTCGCCCGAACGCGTGATCTGCGAGCTGAACCGTCCCAGGTGAGAGTTCCGACTCCGGCCCGGTCCCTTCGTGGGGCCGGGCCGGTAACGGTCGCACCCCGATGCTGTCAGTTCCCAGCGCTGCGCGTCACCCACGCGCCGACCGCCTTGGGATGAGTTTCCAAGGGAAACTGGGGTGGTTCCCTGCCTACGATGGGCCGGTGAGTGCATCGTTGGTGGCGAAGGGCCTGGCGGGTGGCTACGCGCATCAGGCCCTGTTCGAGGAGCTCGACCTCAGCGTCGGGCCCGGGGACGTCATCGGCGTGGTCGGAGCGAACGGCGCGGGCAAGTCCACGCTGCTGCGCCTCCTCTCGGGAGCCCTGGAGCCGCTGGCCGGGACGGTGAGCACCGCCCCGAGCGACGCGTTCGTGGGCTACTTGCCGCAAGAGCACGAACGGGTGCCCGGCGAGACGGTCGCCGGTTATCTGGCCCGACGCACCGGGGCCGTCGAGGCGACGGCCGCGATGGAGGCCACCGCGATCGCGCTCGGCTCGGATCTCCCTGGTGCCGACGACGCCTACGCCGTGGCCCTGGACCGCTGGCTGGCCAGCGGTGCGCCCGACCTCGAGGACCGCATCCCGGCGGTGCTCGCCGACCTCGGCCTGGACACCGACCCCGATGCGCTGATGACCAGCTTGTCCGGCGGTCAGGCGGCGAGGGCCGGACTAGCCGCGCTGCTGCTCAGTCGCTTCGACCTGGTGTTACTGGATGAACCCACCAACGACCTCGACCTGGCCGGGTTGGCGACGTTGGAGACCTTCGTCCGTGGGCTGCGCAACGGCGTCGTGCTGGTCAGCCATGACCGGGAGTTCCTGTCCCGGGTGGTGACCCGAGTCGTCGAGCTCGATCTCGCCCAACACCAGGTCGCCGTCCACGACGGTGGCTACGACGCCTTCCTGCACGAGAGGGAGGTCGCCCGGCGGCACGCCCGCGAGGCCTACGAAGAGTTCGCCGACCAGAAGTCCGACCTGGTGTCGCGGATGCGGACGCAGCGGGAGTGGAGCTCTCAGGGGCTCCGCAACGCGATCAAGAAAAACCCGGACAATGACAAGATCCGCCGTAAGGCCAGCATGGAGTCGGCCGAGAAGCAGGGCCAGAAGGTTCGCCAGATGGAGTCGCGGATCGCCCGGCTGGAGGAGGTGGAGGAGCCGCGCAAGGAGTGGGCGCTGCAGTTCACCGTCGGCGCTGCGCCGCGATCCAGCTCCGTGGTCGCCGTCCTCGACGCCGCTGTGCTGCGTCGTGGTGGTTTCACCCTCGGGCCCGTCTCGTTGCAGGTCAATGCGCGGGACCGGATCGGCATCACCGGACCCAACGGGGCGGGTAAGACGACTCTGCTCGAGCTGCTGCTCGGCCGGTTGAGGCCCGACGAGGGCCGGGCGACGCTCGGCGCCTCGGTCGCCGTCGGCGAGATCGACCAGGCCCGGACCGGGCTCGCCGAGGACCTCCCGCTCGGAGACGCGTTTGAGGACGTCCTCCCGTCGATGGACGCCGGCTCGGTGCGAACCCTGCTGGCCAAGTTCGGCCTCAAGGCCGACCAGGTCATCCGGCTCGTCGGTCGACTCTCACCCGGCGAGCGGACGCGGGCGGCGCTGGCCCTGCTGCAGGCCCGCGGGGTCAACCTGCTCGTGCTGGACGAGCCCACGAACCACCTCGATCTGCCGGCGATCGAGCAGCTGGAGCAGGCGCTCGCCTCCTACGAGGGTGCCCTACTGCTCGTCAGCCACGACCGGCGGCTGCTCGGCAACGTCAGCCTCGACCAGAGCTGGGCGGTCGACGCCGGGCGGGTTGCCGTCGCCTGACCGCTCGGCCGGTACCCGGTACCCCACCGGTCACCGGCCCGCAGGGTCCTCGAGGCGCCTAAACGGCCAGCGGGCGGGCCACGTCGAGTTGTCCGTGATCGATCAGCCAGCGGACCGACTCGAGGATGGCCTGGTCGGGTTCGTAGCGCGGGGCGTAGCCGATCAATCGGCGGGCCTTGTCGATGCTGCAGTAGTGATTGCGGATCAGGTGCTCCCAGCTGGCCTCGGCGGCGTCGGGTTCGGTCCGATGCCGGAACTCCTCCCAGCTGACCGGCCGCAGGTCCGCCTCTCGGTCGAACCATGCCGCGGCCAGCCGGGCGTAGCCACGCAGCGTCAGGGCCGAGGGCGCCACGATGTTGAAGTCCTCACCCGCGGCGGCCTCGCGATGGTCGATGGCCGCGACGAACGCCTGGGCCACATCGTCGGCGTGGACGTGGTGCATCGACTCGGTGCCGATCCCCGGTGTGGCCAGCGGTTCGCCGGCGGACAGCGTGCGCCACACCGTCGGATCGAGATTGCCCAGGGGACCGATGGGGTGCCACCCGGGTCCGACGATGTGTCCCGGATGGAGTGAGGTGGTCATCAGTCCGCCGGATCGGGTCTCGGCCTGCAGCATCGCCGCAGTGGCGGCCTTCGCCGTGCCGTAGTCGCCGAGCGGTGGGGCGGCGTTCTCCTCCGTGACGGGCAGCCGCTGACTCGGACCGTGGCGCCAGATCGAGCCGCAGTGCAGGAGATGTCCGGTGTCGCCGCGCAGCCGCTCGACCAGCGCTGTGGCGGAGTCCAGGGTGAAGCAGATGAGATCGACGACCACCTCGGCGCGGAGGTCATGGATCAGCTGGGGGAAGGTGCCGGCGCCGTCCTCGGCGACCCGGTCAGCCTCGACCCGGCGTACGTCCTCCCAGACCGGGTCCTCGACGTAGCTCGATCGTTGACCGCGGCTGACGTTGATCACCTCGTGACCGGCTCGGACCAGCCGCGGGACCAGAAAGGATCCGATGTGGCCGCTGCCACCGATCACCACGATTCTCATGGCCCCAGGCTAGGTGGCGGCCGGCCACCGGGCAGGCGGGCTAGGCACACCCGTTCAGGACCCGAGCGGCGCCGTCGCGGTCGCCCGGGTTGATCGACAGCTGCCAGCGGGCGGTGACCTCGACGAAGCTGATCACGTACGCGCAGCGGTAGCTCCGGTTCGGGGGGAGCCAGGACCCGGGGCCGGAGGCGCCCTTCGACTCGTTGGCCCGCGCCGAAACGGCCTGCAGGTTGGCCGGATCATTGGCGAACGCGATCCGGCGCTGAGGGGTCCACCGCTGAGCACCCTGCTGCCAGGCCAGCGCGAGCGGGTAACGGTGGTCGATCTCGACCAGCGTCGAGGTGGAGGAGCCACGGCGGAAGGAGATCGTGGTGGCGCTGTACGGGTCCACCAGCACGCCGGTCTCGACCACACAGTCGTGCGTGCCGGGGCGGAACGTGACCTCGGTCAGATCCCGCGCCAGCGTCCGGTTGCGGAGGTCGCACCCGCTGACGCTGGCCCATCCCGGCCCGAACCGGTCGCGTCGGTAACCGGTCCTGGGCGCCCGCCCCCGGACGATGATCGTGGCCAGCAGACGCTCCGCCTCCTGGGCCGCCACCTGAGGAGCGCTCGACGACCGGGTCGGTTCGGCGGCCGACCCGACCGGTTCGGCCGAGCGCACGATGAGCACCCCGATAGCGGGCGCAACGATGGAGGCGACGGCCAGAACGACGATGGCGCGCCAGCGCGGCGGTCGCCACGAGGGTTGGGCGGAAGAAGAGGTCATGACCCTCCGGGAAAGCGGGCGTCCATCATGACATCGCTGTTCACCCGGTCACTGCAGCGGGAAGGGCGACTGGGCCAGCGCCGTACGCTCGCTCGATTCGACCGAGGCGACCCACTTGACCCACCAGAATCCGCGGTAGCCCGGGGCGATCAGCCGGACCGGCCCACCATGGCCCGGGTCGCACCGGGAACCCAGCATCCGGGTCGCCAGCCACAGCCGGGGCGCCTCGTCCGCGGCGAACCGACGTCGGTAGCCGGTGGTGCTGGTGACCACGATCGAGCCCCCCATCCCGGCGGGCAGCAGCCGATCGAGCGGGACGGCGGACCACTCGACGTCGGCATACCAGCCGCTGGTGCAGTCGAGCCGGGCGCGTACGGGACGAGCCAGCGCATCGAGGTCGGCGGCGGAGAACGCTCGGTCACCGATCCCGACCCGGTGACCGGCGTCGAGCCGGGGGGTGCCCGCGGTCCCGAGGATCCGTCGGCGCCGACGTGGACCTGGATCGGGCTGAGCCCGCCGACGATGCGGTAGCCGCCGAAGACCTGGACGAAACCCGCGGCCACGCAGACCAGCACCACGACCAGCAGCAGCAAGCTCGCCGGCCGCCATCGTCGGGCGCGGCGGATGATCGCCTGCTTCCACGGGACCAGCCCGAGCAGAGCCAGGCCGGCCCCACCGTGCGCAAGGGTGACCAGCGTGGCTCGCCACGAGCCGGAGGTGGCGAAGCCGAGCCAACCGGTCACGAAAGCGACGACGAGCAGCACCAACAGGGAGACGTTGGTCCGCCGCCCCGCCCTCGCGAACCGGCCAGGCCCATTCGCCCGTCCCGACGGCGTCAGCGGCCGCCGAACAACCGGAAGCGGCCCCGGGCGGCGGGAGCCACCTCGACCGGCTCGGGCTCGGCGACCGTGGCGGCGACCTCATCGGGAGCGCGCGTCAGCAGACCCGGCACCGAGCCCAACCCGGTTTTGGCGTCCTCGGGCCGGGGCTCGATCTCACCGTCGATGCCGAACCGGCTGCGGGTCACCACCGCGGTGCACTTGATCCCGTAGTCGTACTCCTGGATCTCGCACCCGTAGCACTTGAAAACGCCCTCGAGCAGCACCAGATCGGGGTTGGCTGCCGTCAGTGCGGCCTCGCGCTCGTTGGAGCGCTGCGCATAGGCAGCAATGGCTTCGACGTTCCAGCATCGGACGCCGTCGGCACCTTCTTTGGTATCGACCCGCATACGGTCAGCCTAGTGGCACGACCCAGCGGTGGGTCAGCGCAGCGGGAGCGCGCCGTATCCCACGGGGGGCGGCGGCGGCACGATGACGTACGGGCGCAGCGCGGCGGCGTGGGCCAGCAGTTGCGGCATCCGCTCGCCGATGTCGCGCGGGGCGTTCCCGGTCAGGTAGCGGTGATGCAGGAAGGCGATCTCGATCATTGTCTGCTGGTAGACCCGCAGGGCCCGGCGAGCCGGCCGCCCGCCGAGCCGTTTCGCGTACGCCCGGGCCGACATCCGATCGCCGAGCCGACTGATCCACCTGGTCTCCTCGGGCCGGATCCAGCCCATCGCGGCGACCTCGGTCAACGCGGCGGTCAGGAGTTTTCCCTCGCGCGAACGGGCCCAGACGGCCAGGGCGAACACGATGGCCAGGAGTGGGAGCATGACCACCAGGTA
Source organism: uncultured Actinomycetota bacterium (assembly GCA_963815905.1). Lineage (GTDB taxonomy): Bacteria > Actinomycetota > Actinomycetes > Propionibacteriales > Propionibacteriaceae > Microlunatus. The sequence continues at coordinate 502,453 of CAWFIO010000013.1, forward strand.
GGCGGAGAAGAAGCCGTCGCCGCCCCAGAAGGTGCTGCCGTTCCACACGCCGTGCATCGCCACGGCGAGCACGTAGCCGAGAATGGGGGCCATCAGCCGGAGCGCTGGTTTGGTCGTCGTCACCGCGATCCCCACCCCGATGCCGATGGCCGAGGTGAACAGCGGATGGGCGAACGGGCCCATGATCCCGCGCAGGATGAACACCCCGGCGACCTCGGGGCCCGCACCCAGGTAGTAAAAGATGTCCTCGACGAAGGCGAAGCCGATCCCGGTGAGGGCGGCGTAGACGATCCCGTCGAGGACCCCGTGCAGCTGGGCTCGCCGGAAGATCACGACGGCGGCCAGGAAAAGCCCCTTGGCGAGTTCCTCGAGCACCGGGGCGCCGATCGCGGTGTCGATGAAGTCGGTCGTCCCGGGCAGGGAGAAAAAGAACCGCTCGGTCAGCAGCGAGAAGCCGACCGCGATCACCGCGCCCCAGCCGAGCGCGGCGAGCCGATACCGCGACGGCTCCGGCTCGTAGCGGTCCAGCCAGAAGCAGATGGCGATCAGCAGCGGGAACGACACCGCCGCCAGCAGCGTGATCAGCAGGGTGGTCCCCGGTCCGGCGCTGATCAACACGAGCACCGCGATCAACGCCGCGCCGAGACCGAGCACGACGGTGGCCACCACGCCCATCGGGGACCACCGCTCGCGGAGCAGCGCCGTGGGCGCCGGGGGAGGCAGGAAGGGAACCGGTGCGGTCATCTCAGCTGTCGTCTCGTCGTGGGTGGTGGGTCGGCGAACAACGAGACTCTATGTGCCGGAGACGATCGAGGAGACGGGCCATGCAAGGCGTGCTGACCGGGTTCGCCACGATCGGCGCCGTCGTCATCCTCGGCATGGTGTTGGCTCAGCTGAAGATCCTCGACGTGTCGGCGCAGCGTCTGCTGTCGCGGTTGGCGTTCTTCGTGGCCAGTCCGGCGCTGATGATCATCGTCCTCGGTGACGCCGAAGTGGCCACGCTCTTCTCGTCCAACCTGGTCGCCTCGATCGCCGGCGTCACGGTCTCGGCGGTGATCGCGGTGACGCTGGCCCGGCTGGTCTGGAAACGCTCGGCGGGCGACACCGTCATCGTGGCGTTCGCGGCCGCGTACGTGAATGCGGGCAACCTCGGACTGCCGATCGCCGCGTACGCGCTGGGCGACGCCTCGTTCATCGGTCCGATGCTGCTCACCCAGCTGCTCATCCTGCAACCGATCGGGCTCGCGGTCCTCGACACGATCACCCGCTCGGCCGAGCCGGCCCGATCGCGGCTGCGCCGGATCGGCGCGTTCCTCAGCCGGCCGTTCCGCAATCCGCTGATGATCGGTTCGCTGATCGGGCTCGGGTTGTCGTTGTTCGAGGTCGAGTTGCCCGCGCCGGTCCGTGACCCCCTGGTGCTGGTCGGCGGAATGGCCGTACCGGCCATGCTGATCGCGTACGGAGTCTCCCTGCGGCTGGGCCCGCGTCCTGGCGCGGGTGAGCCGGTGGGTCAGATCGCCGTCATCGTCGCGCTGAAGCTGGTCCTGCAACCGCTGATCGCGTACGCGGTGGGCTCGTGGGCCCTCGGTCTGAGCGGGGTCGATCTGCTCGCCGTGACCGTGATCGCGGCGCTGCCGACCGCCCAGAACGTCTTCACCCACGCGGTGCGCTACGACCAGGGGGTGATCCTGGCGCGCGACAGCATCTTCGTCGCCACCCTGCTCTCGGTCCCGGCGCTCATCCTCATCGCCGCACTGGTGGGCTGACCCCGGCTGACCCGCCGGGCCGCCAGGCTGCGCTAGGTTCGACCGCGGAAGGGGGTGACATGGACGTGGCAGACATCGAAGAGTTCGACATCGACCGGAGCATCGAGCAGGCGTGGACCGAATTCGAGGCGCGACTCGGCGAGATCATCTCGGTGATCGACGACTCGGGCGACCTGACCATCGGCATCCAGGCCGCGGCCGACGAGGCCCCCTATCTGCGTCTGAGCAGCCCGCGCCGCGACGCCATCCGGTGCGAGGCGACCGGCGACGCCGGGCCCCGTGCCGGTCTCACCCTGCCCGCCGACCGGTTGACCGCGCTCGAGGAGCGTGGCTGGCAGCCGCCCTCGCTGGACGCGGACCCACCGACCGACAGCTTCTGGATCGAGGTCCAGCAGGAGGACAGCGACCGGCTCAGCGAGCAACTGGTGTGGGCCCTCCGCGAGGTCTATGGCGTCCAGCATCCGGTCTTCCTGCACCCCGACCAGTTGGTCGAGTTGTTGCAGCCACAACCCACGCCCATCGAACAGATCGGCTCAGCCGTCGTTCCGGTGCTGGTCGACGGTGATGACCTGGCGGCGGTCTGGCCCCGCGACCGGGGCCACCTCGACGACCTGGTCGGCGCCGAGCTCGCGCAGATGTTCGGCTACCCGCCGATCCGCGACGCGGAGGGCGACGTGGCCATCCGGGTCGGATCGACCATGCTCTTCCTCCGGACCAGCGAAGATGCCCAGGAAGTGGTGATGTTTGCCGCGGTGGTGCACGACGTGGCCGGTCGCTCGCGCGCCGCCGAGGTGTTGAACGACCTCAACGTCGATGCCCGCTGGGTGAAGTTCCAGCTGGTCCGCGACCGGGTCTTCGTCACCTTCTCGGTGTTGGCCCGCCCGTTCGTCCCGGCCCATCTGCACCAGGCGGTGCGCATCCTGTCCGAGGTGGCCGACGGCATCGACGACGACCTCGCCGCCAAGCTGCACGGCCGGACCACGTTCGGGGACCGCGACGACCCGCAGTGACGGGCGGGGAGCGACCCGGGCCCGGCTCAGGCCCGTCGGGTGGCCGAGAACGCGGCGCCGCTGATCAGCGCGACCGCCTGACCGACGGTGGGGCAGCCGGACAGATCGGCGAAGTGGATGTCGATCCCCGCCGATCGCCACTGGTCGATCAGTCCCTGCAGGATGTGGGGGTGGAGACCGAGATCGACGAACTTCTGGGTCATGTCCAGGTCGGCCAGGTCGATCCCGGCGGCGGCCGCCAGATCGATCAAGAGGCTTTCGGTGGTGGGCACGGGGGAACAGATCCTCGGGGGAGAGAAATAAGGGCTACCTAACTTCTCACGCGCCGTTCGCCACCTGAGCTGGGTCTCATTCGGCGGCCCCACCGACCCCTCCGGCACGGTCCCGCCGGCTGGACTGGTGCGAGGGCCGTAACCTGGCGCGGTGTCAGAACCGGCGATGCTCGTGCGCTACGACGAGTCGTTGCCGATCAACACCTGGCGCAACGAGATCTCGGCGACCATCCGTGACCATCAGGTCGTGGTCATCGCCGGCGAGACCGGATCGGGCAAGACCACGCAGCTGCCGAAGTTCTGCCTGGAGCTCGGCCGACGCTCGATCGGACACACCCAGCCGCGTCGGATCGCCGCCCGCACGGTGGCCGAGCGCATCGCCCAGGAGCTCGACAGCGAGCTGGGCGACCTGGTCGGCTATCAGGTGCGCTTCACCCGCAAGTCCTCGCGCGCCACCCGGCTCAAGGTGATGACCGACGGGGTCCTGCTGGCCGAGATCGCCCACGATCGTGACCTCCGCCGCTACGACACGATCATCGTCGACGAGGCGCACGAACGCAGCCTGAACATCGATTTCCTGCTCGGCTACCTCCGCCAGCTGACCGCCCGGCGGCCCGATCTGAAGGTGCTCATCACCTCGGCGACCATCGACACGGAGCGCTTCGCCCAGCACTTCGCCCGACCGGACGGGACCCCCGCGCCGATCATCGAGGTGTCCGGGCGCACGTTTCCGGTCGAGATGCGCTACCGGCCGCTGTTGGTCGACGGCGAGGTCGACCAGAATGCCGGAATCGTCGACGCCGCCCGCGAACTCCAGGCGCTCGGCGACGGCGACATCCTGGTCTTCCTCTCCGGCGAACGCGAGATCCGCGACGCCACCGAGGCGCTCAACGGCGCCCAGCTGAGGTTCACCGAGGTGTTGCCGCTCTACGCCCGGCTGTCGGCGGCCGAGCAGCACAAGATCTTCAGCGCGCACGCCGGCCGACGGATCGTGCTGGCCACGAACGTGGCCGAGACCTCGCTGACCGTCCCCGGGATCCGCTACGTGATCGACACCGGGACAGCGCGGATCTCCCGCTACTCGGCGCGGACGAAGGTGCAACGGCTGCCGATCGAGCCGGTGTCGCAGGCCTCGGCCAACCAGCGGGCGGGTCGATGCGGCCGGGTCGCTCCCGGTGTCTGCATCCGGCTGTACGACGAGGAGGATTTCGCCACCCGCCCGCCGTTCACCGAACCGGAGATCCTGCGGACCAACCTGGCGTCGGTCATCCTGCAGATGACCGCCGCCGATCTGGGCGACATCGCCTCGTTCCCGTTCGTCGAACCGCCGGACCGCACCCAGATCACCGACGGTCTGCGGCTGCTCGACGAACTCGGCGCGCTGGCCTCGGTGACCGAAGCTGACCCGGCCACCCCGGCCACCCCGGCCACCCCGCCGGTGCCCGGTGCCAAACCGGTCCGCTCGGGACGTGGCAAGACCCGGTTGACCCCGATCGGTCGCCAGCTGGCCGCGCTGCCGCTGGATCCGCGGATGGCCCGGATGCTGCTCGCCGCCGAGCAGGAGGGCTGCCTGCGCGAGATGCTGGTCGTGGTCTCCGGGCTGTCGATCGTCGACCCCCGTGAACGCCCCGTGGACCAGCAGGAGAAGGCCGACCTGTTGCACCGCCGCTTCTGGGTGGGTGGGGGATCGTCCGCCGACACATCGGGCGACGCTCGCCCATCCGACGGACCGGGAGAACGCTCCTCCGAACGGCAGGCTTCCCCTAAGGGTCCGGCCAAGGACACCACCCCGGCCGGCAGTGATTTCCTGTCCTTGGTCCATCTCTGGAACTACCTGCGCGAGCAGCAACAGGAGCGCTCGGGCAACGCGTTCCGGCGGATGTGTCGCGACGAGTACCTGCACTTCCTCCGGATCCGCGAGTGGCAGGACCTGCACGCCCAGCTCAAGCAGATCACCCGCGAGCTCGGACTCCACCGCAACGACGAGCCCGCCGCGGCCGATCGGATACATGCCGCCGCGCTGACCGGTCTGCTATCGCACATCGGCCTGGCCGATCTCAAGGTCGAGACCAAACCGGCGCCGGGGGGCAAACGACCCCGACGAGGTCAGCAGGAATACCTGGGCGCGCGCGGGACGAAGTTCGCCATCAACCCCGGATCGAGCCTGGCGCGTACGCCGCCACCGCTGGTGATGGCGGCCGAGATCGTCGAGACGACCCGGTTGTGGGCCCGTACGGTCGCGCCCGATCACGGCCGAGCAGGTCGAACAGGTGGCCGGTCACCTGCTCAAGCGCAGCTACGCCGAGCCGCACTGGTCGGCGCGGGCCGGAGCCGTGCTCGCGTACGAGACCGTCACGTTGTTCGGCGTCCCCATCGTGTCGGGTCGCGCAGTCGGCTACGGCCGGATCGAGCCGGTCGAGGCGCGGATGATCTTCCTCCGCTCCGCGCTGGTCGAAGGTCAGTGGCGGACCCGGCACCACTTCTTCCGGGACAACCAGGCGCTGCGCGAAGAGGTCGAGGCCCTGCAGGATCGCGCCCGGCGCCGTGACCTGGTCGTCGACGACGAGGTCATCCTGGGCTTCTACGACGCCCGGGTGCCGGCCCACATCACCACGGTCGCGCACTTCGACTCCTGGTGGCGCAAGGCCCGCCAGGAGGATGCCGATCTGCTCACCCTGACCCTCGAGGACCTGACCACCGGGCTCGGCCAGGACCCCGAGCACCAGTTCCCGGGGCGTTGGCCCTTGCAGCCCGACGGCGACCCGGACGGCCCGGCGCTCGATCTCAGCTACGTCTTCGACCCGACCAGCGAACGTGACGGCGTGATCGCGTCGATCCCGTTGTCGCTGCTCAGCCAGCTCGAACCCGGCCCGTTCAGCTGGCAGGTGCCGGGGTTGCGCGCCGAACTGGCCACGGAGCTCGTCCGGTCGTTGCCCAAGACCCTGCGCCGGGAGCTCGTCCCGGCTCCGGAGTTCGCCGGCCGCGCGCTGGCCTGGCTCGCGCAACATCCCGGACCGAGGTCGGAGGACCTGCCTGCCGCCCTGGTCCGCGCCCTCCGGCTGCTCACCGGGGTCCAGCTCGGCCCGACCGACTGGAACCTCGACGCCGTACCGCGGCACCTGCGGATCACATTCGACGTCATCCCCGACCGCGGTGGCGCGGCGATGGCGTCGGGCAAGGACCTGGTCGGCCTGCAGCGCGAACTGGCGCCGCAGGTCAGCCGCACGCTGACCACGGCGGCTCGTGCGCTGACCCGTACCGGGGCCACGGACTGGGACTTCGGCGCGCTCGAGGCCGAGCTGACCCTCGAGCGCGCGGGGCACCAGGTCACCGGGTATCCGGCGCTGGTCGACGAGAGATCCTCGGTCGGGATCGCCGTCCTCGAGTCGGCGCATCGGCAGCAGGTCGCCCATACCGCCGGTGTGCGTCGGTTGGTCCTGCTGAACACCCCCGACCCGACCCGGTGGGTGGTCTCGCACCTGAGCAATCCGGTCAAGCTGGGACTCGGGGCCAGTCCCTATCCGGGCGTACCTGATCTGCTCGCCGACGCCCGGCTGGCTTCGGTCGGCGCGCTGATCCGCAGGCATGCGAAGGCCCCGGTCCGGGACGCGGCGGCGTTCGCGCGACTGTGCGACCTGGTCCGCACCGACAACCCCGACTTCATGCGCGAGGTGGTCGACCTGGCCGCCGAGATCGTCCGGGCGCACGGCGCAGTGGTGACCCGGCTGGCCGCCGTGGCCCGGGTCAGCCCGGCGGCGTCCGAGGACCTCACCGAGCAGCTCGCCAACCTGGTCTTCCCGGGCTTCCTGTCGGCGACCGCGTACGCGAACCTGGTCGATCTGCCGCGGTATCTGCGGGCGGCGTCGCTGCGGATCGATGCGCTGCTGACCCACCCCGCCCGCGACAAGCAGCCGGCCGAGACCGTGCTCGAGATCGAGGACGAGTACGCGGTGCTGTGTGCCGCTCAGCCGCCGGGACCGCTACCCGCCCCGGTGGCCGAGATCGGGTGGTTGATCGAGGAACTGCGGGTCAGCCTGTTCGCCCAGTCGCTGCGGACCAAGGTGCCGGTATCGGCCAAGCGGGTCCGCAACGCGATCTCGGCGATCGGCGTGGCCGGCTGAGCTGGCGGACCCGTGCGGACCCGGACGGTAGATTGAACCCGTGTTGGACCCGAAGCAGCTGTACACCCTCGACGAGTCCGTCGTGGCCACCCTCGCCGATCATCGCCCGGTGCTGATCCATCAGCTCGACGGCTTCGTCGACGCCGGGCAGGCGGGTCGGCTCTTTTCGTCGCACCTGCTCGAGCACCTCGAACACGATGTGGTGGCCGTCTTCGACCACGACCAGCTGCACGACTACCGCAGCCGTCGGCCCGCGATGATCTTCGACACCAACCAGTGGCGGAGCTACGCCGATCTGCACCTGCGGCTCTACCGGGTCACCGACGAACACGGAGAGGTGTTCCTGCTGCTGAGCGGACCCGAGCCCGACGTGCAGTGGGAGCGGTTCGCCGCCGCCGTGATGCAGCTGATCGAGCAGCTCGGCGTACGGCTCACCGTCAGCGTCCACGGCATCCCCATGGCCGTCCCACACACCCGCCCGATCACCCTGACCGCGCACGCCACCGACACCAGCCTGGTCACCGGCTACCGCAGCTGGATCGACCGCGTCGAGGTCCCGGCCAGCTTCACCGGGCTGCTCGAATTCCGGCTCGGCCAGGTCGACCGGCTCGCCATGGGCTTCGCCGCTCACGTGCCGCACTACCTCGCCCAGGCCAGCTTCCCCAAGGCCGCCCTCAGCCTCACCCAGTCGCTCAACCAGGCCACCGGCCTGGCCGTTCCCCTCGAGCCGCTGGAGAAGGCCTCGGCCAGCAATCTCGCCGACATCGCCGAGGAAATGCAGGGCTCGTCGGAGGTCCAGGAACTCGTCGCCACCCTGGAGCAGCAGTACGACAGCCTGCAGGCCGACTCCTCCGACCAGGTCCCCAGCGCCGACGAGATCGCCGCCGAATTCGAGCGCTTCCTCGCCGAGCGCGAGGACAAGGACGACTGACCGCCCCCGGCCTGCGGCCGATGCTCGAACGGCGTGGCGGTCTGGGCCGCGGCGCGGAGCGTCAGATGATGATCACCCGGTTGCGGGTGTACAACTTGCGGGACCGAGCCCTGTCGACATTGATTCGTAGCATCAGCCCCTGGATCTGAGCCGGCATGACGTCGAACCAGATCCATCGCGACATTCCCAGTTGTTCGTTGCGGACCTGGTCCTCGCGCCGCTTCTCCCGGAACACCGCCTCACCAGGAGTTTCGCCAGGCCGAAGCAACCGTCCGTATGTGGCTTTGCCGAGTACGGGTTCGAGCTCCAGACGTCGGCGACCGATGAAACTCCTTGTGGCCACGGCCCGACTCCAGGTCCACCGCCGCACGGTCGACCCCGTCGGTGCTCGATACGCTCGCGGTGTGCCCCGCTCCGTCGAACAGCTCATCCACCTGCTGGATCTGGAAGAGATCGAGACCGGACTGTTCCGGGCCCGACAACCCGACACCCGACTCCAGCGCGTCTTCGGCGGCCAGGTGCTGGCTCAGGCGATCATCGCCGCGACCCGCACGGTCGACATCAGCCGCACATTGCACTCGCTGCACGGGTACTTCCTTCGCCCGGGCCGGACCGACATCCCGATCGTGTACGACGTGGAGCAGGTCCGCGACGGCGGTTCGTTCTCCTCCCGCCGCGTGGTGGCCCGTCAGGGCGGCCACGTGATCTTCTATCTGTCCAGTTCCTTCCACATCACCGAGACCGGCTTCGAGCACCAGGACCCGGTACCCGACGGCGTACCCGCCCCCGACGACTGCCCGACCCTCGGCGAGGTGCTCGGTCGCGCGACCGGCCTGCCCGCCGACACCTGGGAGAACGAGTGGGGCGTGCTCGACATCCGCTACGTCGGCGACTCACGACCGGGTGGTGGACTGGACGATCCCCGACACCCCGCCCGGGTGCGGGTCTGGGTGCGCATCGAGGGCGAGTTGCCCGAGGACCCGCGGGTGCACCAGGCCGCGCTGGCGTACGCGAGCGATCTCACCCTGCTGGCCGCCAGCACGGCGCCGCACGGGGTGTTCGTGGGCCATGACGTGTTGGCCACCTCGATCGACCACGCGATGTGGTTCCACCGGCCGTTCCGCGCCGACGACTGGCTGCTCTACGACCAGGTCTCGCCGTCGGCCGCGGCCGGCCTGGCGCTGTCGACGGCTCGACTCTTCCAGCACGGGAGTCTGATCTCCGACGTCGCCCAGGAGGGTCTGATCCGGCCGATGCGCGCCAGCTGAGCATTCCGCCTTCGGCCCCCAACGTGAACCAGCCGGTCCGGAGAGGGGGGTCTCCGAACCGGCTGGGCGAAACTGCCGGGCTTGTCGTTCAGGTGGTCGAGTCGCGTGGGGCGCTACGCGGCCAGGACCGACTTGCCCCGCAGCTTGGCAATGGCGTGCCGCTCGATCTGGCGCACCCGCTCGGCGGTGATCCCCCAGAGGGCGCCGATGTCGGCGAGCTTGGCCTGCCGACCGTCGATGAGTCCGTAGCGACGGCGGACGACGTCGGCGGACCGGTCGTCGAGCGAGGAGAGCAGCGCTTCGAGCCGCGCGTGCTCCTCGGCGTCCAGGAACACCTCGTCGGGGCCGGGCATCGGCTCGCGGGCGATCAGGTCGCCGAGAGCGGTGTCGCCGCCCTCTTCGACCGGAGCGTCCAGGCTGACGTGGTCCCGCCCGTAGCGCATCAGATCGAGCACCCGATCCGGCTCCAGATCCATCTCGGCCGCGATCTCGGCGATCTCCGGGTCACGACCCAGCCGACGCTCGAGCGTCCGCCGCACCGCGCCGACCTGATTGACCTGCTCGGCGACGTGCACCGGGAGTCGAACGATCCGACCCTGCTGCGCGATGCCGCGACTGATCGACTGCCGGACCCACCAGGTGCCGTAGGTGGAGAACTTGAAGCCCTTGGTGTAGTCGAATTTCTCCACCGCCCGGATGAGGCCGGTGTTTCCCTCCTGCACCAGATCCAGCAACGGCATCTGCGAACGTCCGTATTTGCGGGCGACCGAAACGACCAACCGGAGATTGGCGGTGACGAATCGCTGCATCGCGCGATCGCCCTCGTCGACCAGGAATTCGAGCTCCTCCTGGGTGGGCCGCTTGGCCCGACGTCCGCGCTCGGTCTTGGTGACCACGCCGTTGAGGATGTTCTTCGCGTAGAGGCCCAGCTCGATCGTCTTCGCGAGCTCGACCTCCTCCGCGGCGGTCAGCAGCGGCGTCTTGGCAATACCTTCAAGATATAGACCGACCGCATCCTTACCATCGATGCCTTCGGATACTCGCGAACGAGTCGTGGTTACCACCTGTGGCCCCTTTCGTTGCCTTCGTACACTCAACGCGCCAGCCGTGGATAAGGATTCCTGACGAGCCCTGAAGATCCCCTGAGACGGGCTCGGGGGTTACCCCGAGTACGTACTCATCTATTCGGGGCGGACCCCCTCGGCGGATGCGTCAGCGCGCAGCGCGGGTGATCCGATCGAGGATCCACGCGTACTCGAAGGCCAGCTCGCGCCAGCTCTGATAGCGGCCACTGACTCCACCGTGGCCCGCCACCATCTCGGTCTTGAGCAGCACCTGACCGGTGCCCGGCCCGGCGGTGTGGCGCAGGGCGGCGATCCACTTGGCCGGCTCGACGTAGAAGACCCGGGTGTCGTTGAGGCTGGTGGTGGCGAGGATGTCGGGATAGTCGACGGCGCCGCACGTTCTCGTACGGCGTGTAGGAGCGCATGTACGCGTAGACCTCGGGGTCGTGCAGGGGGTCGCCCCACTCGTCCCACTCCATCACCGTCAGCGGGAGCTCCGGGTCCAGGATCGTGGTCAGCGCGTCGACGAACGGCACACCCGCGTGGATGGCCGCGAAGCGGTCGGGGGCCAGGTTGGCCACCGCCCCCATCAGCAGCCCGCCGGCGCTCGCGCCCCGGGCGGCCAGTCGATCCGCGCTGGTGTAGCCCTGCTCGATCAGGAAGTCGGCGCAGGCCACGAAATCGGTGAAGGTGTTGCGCTTGGTCAGCAGCTTGCCCTGGTCGTACCAGGCCCGACCGAGCTCGCCGCCGCCGCGGACGTGGGCGATCGCGTACACCACGCCGCGGTCGAGCAGCGAGAGGCGCGAGATCGCGAACGCCGGATCCATCGCGGCCTCATACGAGCCGTAGCCGTAGAGCAGGGCCGGCGCCGACCCGTCGAGCGGCACGTCGGCGCGTCGGACGATCGACAGCGGCACCCGGGTGCCGTCGGGCGCGGTCGCCCAGCCGCGCTCCTGGACGTAGTTCTCTGCCCGATACGGGCCGTACTCCGGGTGGTCGAGCACGGGGGTCCGCTTGAGCAACTCGAGCGCGCCGTCGGCCAGATCGTAGGAGTAGACCGACGCCGGGGTGAGCAGCGACGTGTAGTCGAGCCGGATCGTGGGGGTGTCGTAGTCGTGCTCACCACCCGAATCGACGCTGTAGAGCGGCTCGCCGAAGCTGAGGTCGGCCCCGGGCAGCAGGTCGCCCCGGTCGTCGCGAGGCAGCACGTGCAGCCCCGGTCAGCCCGTCGCGGCGCAGCGAGACGACGGCGTGCGAGGCGTACGCGCTGACCCCGATGATCCGGACCGACGGCTGGTGGGGCAGCACGGTGGACCACTGCTCGTGGCTGGTGGCGTCCAGCGGTGCCTCGGACAGGGCGAAGTCCTCGGCGCGCGTCGTTGTGGACGATCAGCAGCCGATCACCGGCCGGCTCGACGTCGTACTCGACGCCGGTCCGCCGGGGCGCGACGCTGCGCGGCGTGCCCTCGGGATCGTCGACATCGAGCAGCCAGCATTCGGAGGTGATCTTGCTGCCGGCACCGAGGATCATCCAGCGCCCGTCGCGGCTGTCGGACGACCCCGAGCCAGAAGCGCTCGTCGTCCTCGGTCAGCACGGTGGCGTCCTCACCCGAGTCGTCACCGAGTCGGTGCCGCAGCACCACGTACGGGCGCCAGGCCTCGTCGTGGCGGGTGTAGAAGAGGTAGTCGTCACGGGCCCAGGCCACGCCGTAGCCGGTGTCCTCGATCCGATCGGGCGCTGGGCCCCGCCGTCGATCTCGCGGACCAGCAGGGTGAAGCGCTCGGCCCCGGTCAGATCGACCGAGTAGGCCAGCAGACGGCCGCTGGGGGAGACGCTGAAGGCGCCGAGGGAGAAGAACGCGTTCCCCTGGGCCTCGACGTTGCCGTCGAGCAGCACCTGCTCGCCGTCGATCGCCCGGGTCGCATCGGGCGGGCTCGTACGGTCCGTCGCCCGGCACCCGGCAGTGGATCGGGTACTCCGAGCCCTCGAGTGTGCGGGTGTAGTACCAGTACGCCGACCCGTCGTCGTGGGTCGCGTACCCGGGCACGCTCAGGTCGGTTTCCTGGGTCCGGGTCTTGATCTCGTCGAAGACGGCGTCGACCAGCGGATCGAGATGCCCGGTCTGCTCGGCGGTGTAGGCGTTCTCGGCCTCGAGATAGCCGATCACCTCGGGGTTGTCCTTGTCCCGCAGCCACTCGTACGGGTCGGCGAACACGTCGCCGTGATGCACCCGTTCGAGGGGGCGGCGGTCGGCCCGCGGAGGAATCATCACGAGGATCAACCCTAGACGAGCGGGCGTACGGTCAGCAGTTGCTCGGCCCGACCGACCGGCCCGTCCTCGTCGTGCAGCACCGAACTGGTGCGACCGACCCCGTCGGCACCGAAGATGACCGTGGTGTCGAGCCCGACCCAACCCCAGCGCGGCCGGCGCTCGAGGTGGATGGTCAGCTCGACGTTCGGGAACATCCATGCGCGGGGATCGCCACGGACGGCCACCCCGTTGGCGGTGTCGACCAGCCCGACGAACCGGGCCAGATCGCTCACGGGTTCGTCGGCGACCAGGTCGACGGCGGTCCGCAACCAGCAGACACCACGGCCCGGCAGGCGCTCGCCGACCGGACGGAACTCGAGCGAGCGGATGTAGTCACCGGGCCAGCCCGGCATCCCGTCCCAGGGCGGCACCGAGTCGGGCGCGGGCAGCGGGTCGGGCGCGCCCCCGGCGACCGCCGAGGTGTCCACCCGGACCAGGCGCCACGCTCGAGCCCGGACGACCGGGCGGCCGGCGATGGTCAAAGTCGCCTCGAGCAGCTCGATGGTGCGGCCCGGCCGCAGGCTGGTCACCTCGATGTCGCACTCGCCCTGAGCGATCATGCCCAAGATCTCGAAGGTGATCCGGGACAGCAGCAACCCGTCGTCGCCGCGTGCGGTCAGCCATCCCTCGATGGCGTGCACGATCAGTCCCGCGACCGGCGCCATGTGCTGCTCGCCGGGCTGCCAGGCGCCCTCGGTGTGCCGGGTCGAGGCGAATCGCCGCGCGTCGAGGCGCACGTAGTAGCTGTCGGGCATGGCCGAGACGCTACCCAGACCGACCGGAGCTATCGCGCGGACCAGCGGATACGTGAGGATAGGGCCATGGGAGCCGAGGTCGAGTCGCAACAGTTCAGCCGTGAGGACCGCAAGCGGTATCGCGCGAAGGTGCACAAGAATCTCGATGTGCTCGCCCGGATGCTGACCGAGTCGCGGTTCGACTTCGAGCGGCCGATGGCCGGGCTCGAGATCGAGCTCAACCTGGTCGACGACGAGAGCCAGCCGGCGATGCGCAATGCCGAGGTGCTGGCCGCCATCGCCGACCCGTCGTTCCAGACCGAGCTGGGCCGGTTCAACATCGAGATCAACGTCGCGCCGCGTCGGCTGGCCGACGAGGGCTTCAGCTCCTTCGAGCAGTCGGTCCGCAAAGCGCTCAACGAGGCCGACCCGCGCGCCGAGGACATCGGCGCCCGCCTGGTGATGATCGGCATCCTGCCCACGCTGATGCCCGACCACGTGACCCTGGCGAGCGTCAGCGAGAACCCGCGCTATTCGCTGCTCGACCAGCAGATCTTCGCCGCCCGCGGCGAGGACCTCGAGATCGTCATCGACGGCCACGAGCGCCTCTCGATGGTCAGCGACTCGATCATGCCGGAGGCGGCCTGTACGTCCACCCAGGTGCACCTGCAGGTGAGCCCGGACGACTTCGCCGGCTACTGGAACGCCGCGCAGGCCATCGCCGGTATCCAGATCGCGGTCGGCGCCAACTCGCCGTTCCTGTTCGGTCGGCATCTGGTCGCCGAGTCGCGGATCCCGCTGTTCGAGCAGAGCACCGACACCCGCCCCGAGGAGCTCAAGACCCAGGGCGTGCGCCCACGCGTCTGGTTCGGCGAGCGCTGGATCACCTCGATCTTCGATCTGTTCGAGGAGAACTCGCGCTATTTCCCGTCGTTGCTGCCGATCACCTCCGACGAGGATCCGGTCGCGGTCCTCGACGCCGGAGGGACACCGCATCTCGACGAACTGCGGCTGCACAACGGCACCGTCTACCGCTGGAACCGCCCCGTCTACGACATCAGCGACGGCACGCCGCACCTGCGGGTCGAGAATCGGGTGCTGCCGGCCGGACCCACCGTCGTCGACACCATGGCGAACGCCGCCTTCTTCTCCGGCCTGGTCCGGGCGCTGGCCGACGACGACCGTCCGGTCTGGACCCAGATGTCGTTCCAGGCCGCCACCGACAACTTCCATGCCGGGATCCGCAACGGGATCGGCGCCGAGGTCTACTGGCCGCGGGTCGGTCAGGTGCCGGTCTCGGAACTGGTCGTCCGCAAGCTGATCCCGCTGGCGGCCGAGGGGCTGCGACTGTGGGAGGTCGACGAGGGCGAAATCAGCCGGCTGCTCGGCATCATCGAGCAACGGTGTCTGCGGATGGCCAATGGGTCGACCTGGCAGGTCGCCGAGGTCGCCCGTAGGGAAGCGGCCGGAACGTCGCGTCCGGAAGCCCTCCGCGGCATGGTGTCGACCTACATCGATCGCATGCACAGCAATGAACCGGTCCACCTGTGGAAGGCCTCAGATGAGTGAATCACCCAGCGCACCCACCTCGGGGGCGACGATCGTCGTCGGCTACGTCGCCAAGGCCGAGGGCCGGGCGGCGTTGGATCGGGCGGTCGTCGAGGCGCGGTTGCGGAACGCGCGACTGCTGGTGCTGCACACCTCGGCCGACACCAGCCCGGCGGAGCTCGAGGCCGAACTCACCGCGAGCGGCGTCGCGTACGAGATCCTCGCCCACGCTGAATCCGAGGATCCCGCGGACGAGTTGCTGACGGCGGCCGAGGACGCGAACGCCGACTTCATCGTCATCGGCCTGCGGCGGCGCTCACCCGTGGGCAAGCTGTTGCTGGGCAGCAGTTCGCAGCGCGTGCTGCTCGACGCCTCCTGTCCGGTGCTGGCCGTCAAGGCCTATTAGTGGCGTGTGGACGAAGCCTCGTGACGCTTCGCGACGCCCAGGCGTCGAGGAACGGTCACCGACACGGCTGGAGAAGCGACCGCCCGACGGCCCTGTGACGGCGGTCAGGGCTCCGCCCGGGAACGCTCGCGGGACCCGTGGCGCGTTGCCGGAGTTTTTGGAAAGTCGTGCCAGAATGACCGCAGGAGCACTTATTGACATCCGATGGGCGCTGCCTGCCCTGGTTTGGCCAACGACGTTGGACAAGCCAGAATTGAAGATCACGTACGACCCGAAGGCCCGAGTTCCACCGAAGATCGCGTTCAACCGAAAACCGAGTTGAACACTGCGTACGAGTAGTCCGGCTGTGTGAGAGGTATGAGTGACACCCCCGTCCCCACAAGATGAGTCCACACGTCGGGTCGCCCCGCGTTCGATCGCTGCAGCGGCCGGGCGTGCCCAGCAGGTGACCGCTCCCGTCAAGGCCGCCGCCAAGAAGGCTCCAGCCCGCAAGGCACCGGCCAAGAAGGCGGCCGCGCTCACGTCGGTCGAGTCCGGAACCCGCGCCAAGGCCGCTTCGGCGAAGAACGCCAAGGACGATGCGGACGGTTCGGTCGACGAGGCTGAGGCCGAGGTCGACGTCGCCGCTCTCGAAGAGGTCGTCGTCGAGGATCTGACCGCCGATGTGGTGGTCGATCTGGAGACCGAAGAGGTCGTCGTCACGGTTGGTAAGAAGCGAACCCTCGACGACGTCGACGAGTCGACCTTCGAGCCGGTCGTCGAGGCCAAGCTCGAGGGCGAGCTGACCGAGGACCAGGGGTTCACCCTGTCCGAGGCCGACGACGCCGACGAGCCCGAGCAGCAGGTGATGGCCGCCGGCGCCACCGCCGACCCGGTCAAGGACTACCTGAAGCAGATCGGCAAGGTCGCACTGCTGAACGCCGAGCAGGAGGTCGAGCTCGCCAAGCGGATCGAGGCCGGCCTGTTCGCCGACGAGAAGATCAACGACGACGGCGTCAAGGTCAGGGCCAACCAGGTCGACGACTTCGGCTGGATCGCCGAGGACGGACGTCGGGCCAAGAACCACCTGCTCGAGGCCAACCTGCGGCTCGTGGTCAGCCTGGCCAAGCGTTACACCGGTCGCGGCATGTTGTTCCTGGATCTGATCCAGGAGGGCAACCTCGGCCTGATCCGAGCGGTCGAGAAGTTCGACTACACGAAGGGCTACAAGTTCTCGACCTACGCGACGTGGTGGATCCGTCAGGCCATCACCCGCGCCATGGCCGACCAGGCCCGGACGATCCGGATCCCGGTCCACATGGTCGAGGTCATCAACAAGCTCGCCCGCGTGCAGCGGCAGATGCTGCAGGACCTGGGTCGCGAACCCACTCCGGAGGAGCTCGCCAAAGAGCTCGACATGACCCCGGAGAAGGTCGTCGAGGTGCAGAAATACGGCCGCGAACCGATCTCGCTGCACACGCCGTTGGGTGAGGACGGCGACTCCGAGTTCGGCGATCTGATCGAGGATTCAGAAGCAGTCGTCCCGGCGGATGCGGTGAGCTTCACCCTTCTGCAGGAACAGTTGCACGACGTTCTCGACACGCTCAGCGAACGCGAGGCCGGCGTGGTCTCGATGCGCTTCGGTCTGACCGACGGTCAGCCGAAGACGTTGGACGAGATCGGCAAGGTCTACGGCGTGACGCGCGAGCGGATCCGTCAGATCGAGTCGAAGACGATGAGCAAGCTGCGACACCCGTCGCGGTCGCAGGTGCTCCGCGACTACCTCGACTGATCACGCGTGACCGTCGGCGAGCACGTGGCGCACGCCGACGGTCAGCGATCGGTCGTCGTCTGGGGTAACTGCCAGGCGGCGCCGATCGCGTCGCTGCTCGAGGAGCCGGTGGCCCGGCGGGGATGGAAGGTTCTCACCCTCCCGCCCGTCTTCGAGATCGACGAGGCCGGCCTGGCGGGTGTTCAGAAGCACCTCGCCTCGGCAGTCCTGCTGGTGACCCAGCCCATCCGTGACGAGTACCGCATCCCCGGCTGTGGGTCGACCCAGCTGGCCGCCCTGTTGCCCGACGATGGTCGCACGATCACCATCCCGGTGATCTATGACAGCTCGGCGTTTCCCTACCAGGTGAACGCCCATCGCGGCGACGGCGCCCGCGTCGATGCCCCCGTCACCGACTATCACGACCTCCGGACCCTCGTGGCCGCCGAGCGCGGCCTGAGCGTCGAGCAGGCCGTGGCGTGGTGGCCGGAGCCGGACGACGCGATGGTCAGGGAGAACGCCACCCGGTCACAGGCCGAGTTGCGACGCCGCGAGTCGGACTTGGACGTGACGATCTCCGACCAGCTGAGCGAGCCGGTGATGTGGACGCTCTCGCACCCGCGCAACACCGTGCTCGCCGAGGTCGCGGTGCGCATCCTGGAATTGCTCGACCTGGACACCGGGGTCACCGTTCCCAGCCGCGAGTTCGTCGGAGCCCGACGGGCGCCCATCGAGCCCGCTGTGGCTCGAGCGCTGGGCTGGCCGAACAGCGCGATCCGACCGGACTGGATCGTGGAACAC
The DNA here is from genome assembly GCA_963815905.1 of uncultured Actinomycetota bacterium. GTDB lineage: Bacteria > Actinomycetota > Actinomycetes > Propionibacteriales > Propionibacteriaceae > Microlunatus. The sequence continues at coordinate 520,436 of CAWFIO010000013.1, forward strand.
CGGCCGGTCGATCTCCCCACGCTGCTCGCCAGTCAACTGCCCTGGTACGCCGAGCGCCCCGACATCGCCGCCGACGCCCGCGTCCGCTTCGCCGACCGGCTGGCCCTGCTCGGTCTGGGCTGACGCCGGGCCGACGACACCGAACCGATCTTCGGATCAGTGCCAGTACGTACTGCTACAGGCCGCGGGTGTCCCAGCGGGGTAGCCGTTGGCGCCGTACTCGGCCCCGATCCGTAGCGCCCGGGCGCGTTCCTCCGGAGTCCCGTGGGGGTCGTTCGTCACCACCCCTGGTTTGTCGCCGATGGCCACCGCGGCCTCGATGGCTTCCAGGTAGTCGGTGTCGGTCAGCAGGCCTTCCGCGTACGCGCTCGAGATCCAGGACCCGGCGAAGCAGTCGGCGAGCAGCTCGTTGTTCGCGCCGGTGCGGGCGGCCATCGGTCGACCCAGCGCTGCGGACTGCAGGGAGAACTCATCGGCGATGTGGTGGCCGAACTCGTGTGCGATCAGATACGCCGCGGCGAAGTCCCCGGTCACCTTGGACTGGCTGCCGAAGATGTCACCCGTCCACATCTTCTGGAAGGTGGTGGCCGGCAGCACGATCATCCCGCGCCACTCGGTCCCGTTGACCGTCCGCGAGTCGAGCCCGCAGTAGTAGGCGTTCGGATAATCGTGCGGGGTGACCAGGCGTGCACCGTTCGGCGAGGTGCACAAGCTCTGATAGGCCGCTTCGCCCGGCTCGATCACCTCGTAGTTGACCAGCGGCTCGCTCAGCCCGTACGCGGCGAACCAGCCGACCCAGTAGCGGTCGGCGTCGGCGACGATGTAGTCGACGTACTGCGCCACCGTGTAGGTCGACGTGCTGACGTCGGTGCCACTGGTCGGAGCGGCCTGTGCGGCAGTCGGTCCGCCGTAGGCCTCGACCGGACAACCCAGCGGGTCGTTGCGGCAGGCTTCCGCATCCGAAGGACGACCACTCGTCGGACCCGCGCTGGACGCACCAGCGGTCGGACCCGGGGGCGCGGCGTTCGGATTCGACCGGTCTGGTGGCTCGGCGGCGGAACTACACCCCGTCAGCCCCATGATCGCCACCACGATTGCCCCGGCCCAGCGATGCCAACCAGACATCTAACCCCCATCCGTCCCCCGAGGTCTATCGCAGGCGGGGCGCCTCTGCAGCGAATCTGCAGCGAAGTCGCGCGACCGAGACCAGACCGAGTCCGGAAGGGCGGGCGGGCGTCAGCGGACCGTCAGGTCCGGATCGGGCGGACCGGCGGTGGGGCTGGCGACCTGGAGGCCCACCGTGACCGACTGACCCATCGCCAGGTTCTCCGCCCAGCCCGCACCGTCGCAGGTGATGCGCCCGGCATCGGGCTCGCACGTCATTCCCCAGGCGTTGACCACCGCGGTGGCGTCGGGATCGGCGAAGTCGAGCTTCCAGGCGCCCGCTGCCGCATCGGCGGTCAGCGTGACCTCGGCGACGTAGCCACCGGGCCAGCTGCTCGTGACCAGCCAGTCGGCGTCGAGCCCGCCGCCGGTCGGCGTCCCCGAACTGCTGCTGGGCGCCGAACTGCTGGGTGCCGAACTGCTGGGTGCCGAACTGCTGGGTGCCGAACTGCTGGGTGCCGAACTGCGGGGGGGCTGACTGGGGGACTTGGTCGGAGCGATGCTCGGCGTGGAGCTCGATCCGCCGGCCGGGGTCGGTGTGGGGGCCGGCGGCGGCAGGATCGGTGTGACCGTTCGCCCAGGGCCCAGGATCGGTCGGAGCGCGGTGAGCTTGGCCTGCTGCGGGGTGACCCAGTCGTCGGCCAGCAGACCACCGGTGTCGCCGCTGTTCGGGTTGAACGACCAGTAGGCGAAGCTGAAGTGGTACTGCTTGATGTAGGAGACCAGCGTGGTCAGCCACTGCCGATCCGAGCTCGTCTGCAGCTTGGTGCCGAACTCACCGATCAGCACCGGCGCGACGTTCTTGCGCTGCAGGAAGCCCCAGTTGCTCGTCCAGACCCCCGCCAGGTTGGCCGGATAGTTCTTGGCCGAGAACCACTTCTGCGCGAAGACCGAGGCCGGGTAGTCGTGGGTCGAGTAGACGAGCCGGTTGGCCACCTTCAGCTTGATCGGGCGGGTGGCCGCGTCGGCCAGGCCACCGCCCCACCAGGTGATCCCCTTGGTCGCCTGCTTCTCGACGCCCTCGATGATGATCAGCAGCTTCGGGTTGACGGCCAGGACGGCGTTGCCGGCCCGGGTGGCCGCGGCGGCCCAGTCCCGCGCCTTGATTCCACAGCCCCAGCAGGCCGTGCCGCGGGGCTCGTTGTGCAGATCGAAGCCGATGACCGTCGAGTCGGACTTGTAGCGCTTCGCCAGCATCGTCCAGTCGGCGATCCACCGGGCCTCGGAGTACTGCGCGGTGTACCAGAGCTCCGACTGGGCGGAGAAGTCCGGACGGTGCCGGTCGAGGATGACGCTCAGGCCGTACTGACGGGCTTTGACGACGACCGCGTCCATGATCTGCAGCGGCGTCTTGCCGACCAGGTCCGGGTTCTTGGTGTAGTCGATCGAGGTCGGCTCGGTGGCGGTCAGGCACTCGTTGGAGTAAGGCAAGCGGATGGTGTTGAAGCCGAACGAGGCGATCTGGGCCAGGCCCGCGTCGAGACTGATCTGCCAGAGACCGTGCGGCGCGCAGTTGCTGGTCTCGAGTCCGAACCAGTTGATGGCTTTGATCGTGTGGGTCTTGTTGGCCGCGGTGAGGATCTTCGACCCCGAGGTGTGCAGCCAGCCGACCGGCGGGGTCGTGGCGGCGGCGTTGGCCGAACTCGGAAGGCAGCACGACATGGCGATCACCAGCGCGATCAGCGCGGCGTAACAGCGTTGCCCCCGAGACATTCCCGGGAGGCGTCTCATATCGAAGATCGTACGGGATTCAACCATCGGACGAGGTCCGGAGCCGATCAGGATCGGCTCATCTCGGGCTGAGGAACCAGCAAGGCCTGGACCCCGAGCGCCCGGGGAGCAACAAGGCCCAGCACCGTGCGGTGCTGGGCCTGCATTGCGGTCGATCCCGATCGTCAGGCGATCCGGGCGGTCTCGTCATGGATGTTGAGGGCGACCTGGCGCAGCTTGTCGGCATGCTCTTTGCTGTGGTGCGCGCAGAAGAGGAGATCGAAGCCGCTTACCAGGGTGACGCGAACGTACGCTTGGGCGCCGCACCGGTCGCACCGGTCCGCGGCGCTGAGGGCGGAACCCTCGATGACGGTTGTACTCACGGTTGGCCTCGCTTCCTGCCGAGAGAAGTGATCACACTGCTGTGTGGTGGTGGAGTCTAGGTGACGGGCACCTAATACCCCTTCGTGCTTAGTCAACATCCAATCAGGCTCTGATTGTTCCCCGTTGCCATCTCGGACCAGTGTCTCTTGTGTAACAAACGTCACGGTCGATTCGGCACTGGCCCGCAGGTGTTGACAGAGACAGTTCGGTGCTCGACACCCGATTGGATGCCTTGCCCCGCAGATCCCTCGCCGGGTCGGGGCTGAACGGTAGTGTCGCGCTCGTGCCCGCAGCCAAGCCCGTCGCCGAGAACCGTGACTACGAGGCCCGGCATCTTCTCGTCCTCGAGGGTCTCGAAGCGGTCCGCAAGCGTCCGGCGATGTACATCGGATCCACCGACACCCGCGGCCTGATGCACTGCCTGTGGGAGATCATCGACAACGCGGTCGACGAGGCGCTGGGCGGGCACGGCAGCGACATCGCGGTCACCCTGCATGCCGACGGTGCGATCGCGGTGACCGACCGGGGGCGCGGGATCCCGGTCGACATCGAGCCGCGTACGGGACTGTCCGGGGTCGAGGTGGTCTACACCAAGCTGCACGCGGGCGGGAAGTTCGGCGCCGGGTCGTACAACGCCACCGGTGGTCTGCACGGCGTCGGAGCATCGGTGGTCAACGCCCTGTCCTCCCGGCTCGACGTCGAGGTGGACCGTAACGGTGCGACCTGGGGGATGTCCTTCCGCCGTGGCACGCCGGGGATCTTCGATGGGGACGGGCCGACTGCGCCGTTCACCCCGGGCGGCACGTTGCGCAAGCTCAAGCGGGCGACCCGTGGGGTGACCGGCACCCGGGTGAAGTACTGGCCCGACCGTCAGATCTTCCTGACCACCGCCGAGTTGTCGCTCAAGGATCTGGAGGATCGCGCCCGGCAGACCAGCTTTCTGGTCCCGGGCCTGGCCATCGCGGTGACCGACGCCCGCACGGCGGAGGTCACCGAGCAGGTGTTCAAGCACGAGGGGGGGATCAGCGAGTTCTGCGAGTTCCTCGCCTCCGACCCCCCGCTGACCGAGGTCATCCGACTGCACGGCCAGGACCGTTTCACCGAAACGGTGCCGATGCTCGACGACAACGGGCACATGGAACCGACCGACGTCGAGCGCGATCTGGAGATCGACATCGCCGTGCGTTGGGGCGTGGGCTATGAGACGAAGACCCAGTCCTACGTCAACATCATCGCCACCCCCAAGGGCGGCACCCACGTCGCCGGCTTCGAGCGGGCGCTGACGCGCTCGGTGACCGGTGCGCTCCAGGGCACCCGGGGTCTGCTGAAGGCCGGCGAGGAAGTGGTCAAGGACGACGTTCTCGAGGGCATGACGGCGATCGTCACCGTCCGACTGGCCGAGCCGCAGTTCGAAGGACAGACCAAGGAGGTGCTCGGTACGCCGGCCGTGGCCAAGCTCGTGGCCAACGCCGTCGACCGCGAGATGACCGCGTTCCTGACGGCTTCCAAGGGGTCGGCCAAGGATCAGGCGCGGACCCTGCTCGGCAAGGTGGTCGGTGCCTCGCGCGCCCGGGTCGCCGCCCGGCAGCACCGCGAGGCGACCCGACGCAAGAACGCGCTGGAGTCGTCGTCGTTGCCGTCGAAGCTGGCCGATTGTCGCAGCACCGACGCCGATCGGACCGAGCTCTTCATCGTCGAGGGCGACTCGGCGCTGGGCACGGCCAAGCTGGCCCGCAGCTCGGAGTTCCAGGCGTTGCTGCCGATTCGTGGCAAGATCCTCAATGTCCAGAAGGCCTCGATCGGCGACATGCTCAAGAACGCCGAGTGCGCCGCGATCATGCAGGTGGTCGGGGCCGGTTCGGGTCGCACCTTCGATCTCGAGGCCGCCCGCTACGGGAAGATCATCTTCATGGCCGACGCCGACTCGGACGGCGCTCACATCCGCTGTCTGCTGGCCACTTTGTTCTTCCGCTACATGCGACCGCTGGTCGACGCGGGCCGGGTGTTCACGGCCGTCCCGCCGCTGCACCGGTTCGAGCTGACCAACGCGCGGAAGGGGATGGACAAGTACATCTACACCTACTCCGACGCCGAGTACCAGCGCAAGGCCGCCGAGCTGACCAAGCGCGGACTGAACTTCAAGGAGCCCCAGCGTTACAAGGGTCTGGGGGAGATGGACGCCAACCAGCTCGCCGAGACGACCATGAACCCGCGGCACCGCACGTTACGCCGGATGACCGTCGACGACGGGCTGATGGCCGAGACCACCTTCGAGATGCTGATGGGCAACGAGGTCGGGCCACGCAAGGAGTTCATCGTCCAGGGCGCGTACGCGCTCGACTCGTCGGCGATCGACGCGTAGTCACGGGCACTTCACTCGCGCGCCGCTGCAGCGGCGAGATCACGGTGAACCGCCTGAAGATCACCTCGGAGCCGGTCGGCGGCGGCGGTGTCGGGGGTCGGCAGCGCGATCACCGTGATCGCACCGTGTCGTAGCCCGGGACCGCATGGCTGGCGCCGGTAGCGGGTCAGTAGATCTGGGTCAGGGCGCCGGTGTCGACGTCGTACATGAAGCCGCCGACTTCCGCGCGGCCCGCGACGTGTGGGTGGGTGCGGAGGGCCTCGACATCCTGCACCAGCTTGCCCCTCTGGTCGGGGGAGGCCCCGATGGTCAGATCGGAGAGGTCCTCGCCGGTCGCGTCGAGGGCCTTGGCGACGATGTCGGTGTCCTCGCCGCTGGCCATCGCACAGCGGGTGTGGGGGACCAGCAGGATGCGCTTCACGCCGAGCAGGTGGACCCCGAGGATGCAGCCGATGAGCGCATCCGGGGTGAGCCGGCCGCCCGGCGTACGGATGATCTTCGCGTCGCCCACGGTGAGACCGATCATCTCGAGGGGCTCGATCCGCGAGTCCATGCAGGTCACCATGGCCACGCCCGCGCGAGCGATGCCGTCGAAGCCTGTGTGGGCGAAGTGGGTCTGGTATCCGGCGTTGCGGGTCAGCAGGTCGGCGAAGCCGCCGGGAGATGGCTCGGTCACGCGAGTCAGCCTAGGGCGATCGGTACGTGCCGCGCGAGTTCAGACGTGACGACTGGAGACGGCGGCGATCGGCTGGCCGGCCGGCAGCCCCGAGCCGTCGCGGCGGCCGTCGGCGGCCGGCAACTCGACCGGGGTCCCGGCCGCCGCCGTGGCGATGGCGGGCGCCGGCCCGGCCCAGGCCAGCAGCAGCGCGTCCTCGCCCTTGAGGAATCGGTGGCAACGGACCCCACCGGTGGCTCGGCCCTTGGCCGGATATTCCGTCATCGGGGTCACCTTGACCGCGCCGGCATCGGTCCCGGGCAACGCCGACGAACTCCCCGACACCGTCACCACCACGCCCTCGGGCGGGGCGACCCCGAAGAACACGACCCGGGCGCCCGGGGCCGGCTTGATCCCGGCGATCCCACCACCGGTCCGGCCCTGGGGGCGCACCGACGCGGCCGGGAAGTGCAGGAGCTGAGCTTCGCTGGTGATGAACACAAGCGAGGTCTCGGTGGTGGTCAACTCGACCGCGCCGACGACCTCGTCGCCGGGTTCGAGCCGGATCACCTCCCAGCTGTCACGACTCAGCACCTCCGGGTTGACCCGCTTCACCACGCCGCTCGCCGTGCCCAGGGCGAGTCCCAGCGAGTCGGGGGACAGCGTGGTCAGCCCGAGGGCCCGTTCGTCGGGTTCGAGCACGACCAACTCGCTGACCCGGGTCCCGCCCTGCAGGTTGGGTGCATTGGCGGTGACCGGCACCGTCGGCAGGTCGAGGGCGCTGACCTTGACCACCCGACCCATCGACGTGAGCAGGCCGAACTCGCCACGCGCGGTGGTCCGGATGCGCGCCGCGATGACGTCGTGATTGGCCCGCGGTCCCTCGTCGCCGAGCGGTCCGGCGTCACCGGTCCGGGCCAGCAGGCCGGTGGCCGACAGCAGCACCCAGCACGGATCGTCGGTGACCTCGAGCGGGACGGCGGCGGTCGTCGCCACTCCGCTGGAGGCCAGCAGGATGGTTCGTCGCGGGGTGCCGTGCTGCTTGGCCATGGCCGCCAGCTGGTCGCCGACCAACCGGCGTAGCTGGGCCGGGTTGTCCAGGATCTCGGTCAGCTCGGCGATCGTCGCGGTCAGGGCGTCACGTTCGGTCTCGAGCTCGAGGGTGCTGAACCGGGTCAGCCGTCGCAGCGGCATCTCGAGGATGTAATTGGCCTGGATCTCGCTCAGGTGGTAAGCCTCGATCAACCGCGTCCGCGCCTGCGCGGTGTCGTCGGACGCGCGGACGATGGCGATCACCTCGTCGATGTCGAGGATCGCGATGAGGAGGCCCTGCACCAGGTGCAGACGATCGGCGGCGCGGGTCCGGGCGTATTCGGTCCGCCGGCGGGTGACCTCGTAGCGGTGCTCGAGATAGACGGTCAGCAACTGGTGGAGGTTGAGCGTCCGCGGTTGCCCATCGACCAGCGCCACCGCGTTGATGGCGAAGTTGTCCTCCATCTTCGTCATCTTGAACAGCTGTTCGAGGATGGCGTCGGGATTGAAGCCGTTCTTGATCTCCACCACCAACCGGGTGCCGTTGGTCGACAGGTCGGTCAGATCCTTGATCTCGGCGATGCCCTGCAGCTTCCGCGCCTTGACCAGGGTGGAGATCTGGTCGATGATCCGCTCCGGGCCGACCATGTAGGGCAACTCGGTGACCACGATGCCCTTGCGGCGCGGGGTCACCTGTTCGATCCGGGTGGTCGCCCGGATCCGGAACGAGCCCTTCCCGGTGTGGTAGGCCTCACGGATCCCGTCGAGCCCGGTGATCTTGCCGCCGGCCGGCAGATCGGGTCCGGGGATGAACCGCATCAGCTCGTCGATGCTCGCGTCGGGATGCTTGACCAGGTGACGCAGCGCCTGGATGACCTCGACGAGGTTGTGCGGCGCGCAGTTGGTCGCCATGCCGACCGCGATGCCCGAGGCGCCGTTCATCAGCAGGTTGGGTAGCGCCGCCGGCAGCACCACCGGTTCGGTGTCCTTGCCGTCGTAGTTGGGCTTGAAGTCGACGGTGTCCTCGTCGAGTCCGTCGGTCATCGCCAGCGCGGTGGTGGCCATCCGGCACTCGGTGTAGCGCATGGCGGCCGGCCCGGCGTCGAGCGAGCCGAAGTTGCCGTGGCCGTCGATCAGCGGCAGCCGCATCGTCCACGGCTGTGCCGTCCGGACCAGCGCGTCGTAGATCGCGGTGTCGCCGTGCGGGTGGTACTTGCCCATCACCTCGCCGACGACGCGGGCGCATTTGACGTGGCTGCGGTCGGGTCGCACCCCCATCTCGACCATCGAGTAGAGGATCCGGCGCTGCACCGGCTTGAGACCGTCGCGGGCATCGGGCAGGGCGCGCGCGTAGATCACCGAGTACGCGTACTCGAGGAAGCTGTTCTGCATCTCCGAGGACACGTCGATGTCGACGATCCGCTCGGTGAAGTCGTCCTCGGGTGGTGCCGGTGATTTCCTGGCCATCAGCTCGTACGCGCTCCTTCTGCGGGTGGGCGGGTTCAGACTAGGTACCGGAACGCCGCCTCGCCCGGCGGCACGCGGGTGACCTCCACGTGTGAACTCTCCAGACTGGCCATCAGCCGACCCAGCCCGGCCGGGTCGCCGAGCTCGATCCCGACCAGTGCGGGGCCGAACTCCTTGCTGGTTCGCTTCACGTACTCGAACAGCGTGATGTCGTCGTCAGGGCCCAGCACCTCGTCGAGGAACCGTCGCAACGCGCCGGGCTCCTGCGGGAACTCGACGATGAAGTAGTGCTTGCGGCCCTCCGAGATCAGCGCGCGCTCGGCGACCTCGGCGTACCGGTTGATGTCCTGGTTGCCGCCGGAGACGACGACGGCGATGTCGAGATCGCCGTCGGGCGGGAGCGTCAACTGCCGCAGTCCGGCCACGGCGAGCGCGCCGGCGGGCTCGGCGATCACGCCCTCGGTCTGGAAGAGCTCGATCATCTCCTCGCAGATCACCCCCGGGTCGACCGCGATCACCTCGAGTGGCCCGGGATAGCGGGTGACCAGCTCCAGCGGCACCGCGCCCACCCGGCGGACCGCGGCCCCGTCGACGAAGGTGTCCAGCTCCTCGAGCCGGACCGGTTCGCCCGCGGCGAGGGCGGCGGCCAGGCTGGCGGCGCCGACCGGCTCGACGGCCAGCACCCGGGTCCTCGGCGCGTGCTCGGCCAGCCAGCTCAGGCTGCCGGCCAGCAACCCGCCGCCGCCGACCGGGATGACCAACAGATCGGGGGCCCGACCGAGTTGTTCGGCGATCTCGCGCATCACCGTGCCCTGGCCGGCGATCACATCGGGGTGATCGAAGGCCGGGACCATGATCCGGCCGCTGCTGTCGGCGATCTCCACGGCCAGTGCGTACGCGGCGTCGTAGGTGTCGCCGCGGACGACCAGCTCGACCCGGTCACCGCCGAGGGCCAGGATGCGTAGTCGCTTCTGCCGCGGGGTGGTACCGGGGACGACGATCCGGGCGTGCACGCCGAGCTTGGCCGCGGCGTACGCGACCCCCTGCGCATGGTTGCCGGCGCTGGCGCAGACCACGCCACGGGCGGCGTCGTCGCTGGTCAGCGAGGCCATCATGAAGTAGGCGCCGCGGAGCTTGTAGCTGCGGACGGCCTGCAGGTCCTCGCGCTTCAGCCAGACCCGGCCGCCGACCTGCTCGCTGTGGCGGGCGGAGAGCTGCAGCGGCGTACGCGTGACCACCCCGGCCAGCGCGTCGTGGGCGGCGTCGACGCGCGCCGCAGCGGAGTTCATGGTCGAGAGGCTATCGATCGGACCGGACGTCTTCGCGTTGCCGCCGGGCGGCGGACTGCGGGTCGGGCGGTGAGGTCAGGTCAGCCGAGGGATTTCAGGTCGGCGACCAGCCGGGCGGTCGAGGAGTGTTCGCGCTCATAGAGCAGGCCGTAGGTGAAGCCGTTCTGGCTGGCGGAGATGCCGACCTGGCCGCCGAGGGTGCGTAGGAACGCGGCGCTGACCATCGAGTCCTGGTGGTCGCCGAGCAGGTCCTGCAGCTCTCTGCGTGAGGCGAGGATCTTCTCGGCCTTGGGACCGATCACCGGGGCGGCGGCTTCGACGGCGTAGCGGTGGCGCTTTCCGGCCTTGCGGGCCCGGTGGAAGAGTTCCTCGATCGCGGTGGAGTTCGTCTCGGCCGCATCGCCCTCGACCGCAGCGACGGCGGCCGCCAGGCGTTTGGCCACCTTGCCGTCGGCCTGCTTCACATACCGCTTGGCCCTGGACGCGTCGACCTGGGCCGCCTCGGTGAAGGGCGGGTCGTTGCGCCAGTGGTGCAACAGGGCGATCAGCGCGAGGTAGCGCTCGCCGTCCAGGGCGGCGTGGACCTCGTCCAGGGCGGCTTTGCGGCGTACGCCGAGCTCGAGCTGGACCTTGCGCGCGACCGGGCCCAGCACGTCCTCGGGCGGGAGCGACGCGATCATGGCGAGCAGCCGCGCCGACAAGATGTCGGCGTCGCGGACCGCGCCGAGCAGACCCGCCCACCAGACCAGCTCCTCCTCGAGCGCTCCGGCCTGCGGCACGTCGACCACCACGCCGAACACCCGCAGCGTGCTGCGCAGCCGGCGTACGGCGACCCGGGTCGGGTGGGTGACGTCCTCGCCCGCCCGCAGCGGGGTCTCGGCATCGATCACCGCCGCGCACTGCACGGTGATGTAGGTCCCGAGCAGGTCGGCCAGGGTGGGTTGGTCCTTCTTCTTCGCCATGTCCGCCTCGTCAGTGGTTGATCAGGAACGATCGCTCGGGGTCGTGGTGACCCTTGATCAGCCGTAGCGTCCCAGACCGGGAGCGCATCGACAGATCATGGGTGACGGTGCGCGTCCGCTCGAAGCGCACCCCGCGGAGCAGCGACTCGTCGGTAACCCCGGTGGCGGCGAGGGGGGGTCGCCCGAGACGAGGTCACGGGTGGTCGGCACCTCAGTCGGAGTCGTCGTCGGCCCAGTCCAGGGTCCGCTGGATCGCCTTCTTCCAACCCGCGTACCCGGCCTGGCGGGCACGATCGTCGATCTGGGGCGACCAACGGTGGTCCTCCTGCCAGTTGTCGCGCAGGTCGTCGGTCGAGGACCAGAAACCCACGGCGAGACCCGCAGCGTACGCGGCGCCGAGCGCCGTCGTCTCCGCCACCACCGGCTTGCTGACCTCGACCCCGCAGATGTCGGCCTGCAACTGCATGCACAACGCGTTGGCCGTGACCCCGCCGTCGACCCGGAGCACGTCGAGGTGCTCGCCGCTGTCGGATTCCATCGCGTCGAGCACGTCGCGGGTCTGGTAGCAGATCGCCTCGAGGGTCGCCCGGGCCAGGTGCGCCCCGGTGTGGAACCGGGACAATCCGACGATGGCGCCGCGCGCGTCCGGGCGCCAGTGCGGGGCGAAGAGCCCGGAGAAGGCCGGGACGAAGTACGCGCCGCCCGCGTCGTCGACCTGGCCGGCGAGTTCCTCGATCTCGGTCGCGTCGGTGATGATTTTGAGCTGGTCGCGCAGCCACTGGACGGCTGATCCGGTGACCGCGATCGAACCCTCGAGCGCGTAGACCGGGGGAGCGCCGGCGAGCTGGTAGCAGACCGTGGTCAGCAGTCCGTGTTGCGAGCGGACGATCTCCGACCCGGTGTTGACCAGCAGGAAGTTGCCGGTGCCGTAGGTGTTCTTGGCCTGACCCGGCTCGAGGCAGAGCTGGCCGACCATCGCCGCGTGCTGGTCGCCCAGCGAACCGCCGATCACCACCTCGGCCCCGAACGGACCGTCGGCGCGGGTCCGGCCGAAGCGCTCGGCGTCGGAGTTGGGCACGATCTCGGGCAGCATCGACCGGGGGATGCCGAAGATCTCCAACAGTTCGTCGTCCCAGGCCAGCGATTCCAGATCCATCAGCATGGTTCGGGCGGCATTGGTGACATCGGTGACGTGGAGGCCGCCGTCGACGCCACCGGTCAGGTTCCAGATCAGCCAGCTGTCGATGGTGCCGAACAACGCCTCACCGGCGTCGGCGGCCTCGCGTACGCCCTTGGTGTGGGCCAGGATCCAGGCGAGCTTGCCGCCGGCGAAGTACGCGGCCGGTGGCAGCCCGGTCTTGCGACGGATGGTCTCGCCGTGTGCGTCCTCGAGGTCGGCCACGAGCCGTGCGGTTCGGGTGTCCTGCCAGACGATGGCGTTGCCGTACGGCTTCCCGGTCCGGGGGTTCCAGACCACCGTGGTCTCGCGTTGGTTGGTGATGCCGACGGCGGCGAGGTCGCGGCCCTTCACCCGGGCCAGCTTGAGCGCCTTCTTGACCGACTTCTGGGTCCGCGTCCAGATCTCTTCGGCGTCGTGCTCGACCCAACCCGAGCGGGGCAGGATCTGCTCGTGCTCGATCTGGTGCCGGGCGACTTCGGCGCCGGAGTGGTCGAAGATCATGCAGCGGGTGCTGGTCGTGCCCTGGTCGATAGCGGCGATGACGTCGGCCATGGTGGGCACCCTATCGGCGCGTGGCGTGGGCCGGACCCCACCACGGGGGTAACGGGTTAACCCACTGGTCATCCGGGCTGAATAAGGTGACCTCATGCATGTGCGGAGAGTGGACGACCCACCGGGCTATCCGGTCGAGTGGGAAGCCGACGTGCTGTTGACCGACGGCGGGGTGGCGCACCTGCGCCCGATCCGGCCGAGTGATGCCGACCGGCTGGTCGCCTTCTACGAGCGGGTGTCCCCGGAGTCGAAGTACCTGCGGTTCTTCGCGCCCTATCCCAAGCTGAGTGCGCGTGACGTCAGGCGGTTCACGACGGTCGACTACAGCGACCGGGTCGCCTTCATCGTCACCCTGGGCGACGAGATGATCGCCGTCGGACGTTACGACAAGACCGACGCCAGCGAGGCCGAGGTCGCCTTCCTGATCGAGGACGCCCACCAGGGCCGGGGCATCGCCCAACTGCTGCTCGAGCACCTGGCCGAAGCGGCGCGCGAGCGCGGTATCACCGGCTTCTTCGCCGAGGTGTTGCCGCAGAACCGGGCGATGGCCCAGGTGTTCGCCGACGCGGGCTACCGGGTGAAACGCGGCATCGAGGACGGGGTGCTGTCCGTTCACTTCCCGATCCTGCCGACCAACACCTCGGTCGGGGTGATGGAGCGACGCGAGCACCGGGCCGAGAGCGCCTCGATCCGACGACTGCTGACCCCGGACCGGGTCGTCGCGTACGGCCGCGGCGGGCGGGTCCAGGAACTGGTCAACGCCATGTTGCGTGGTGGCTTCCGCGGCGAGGTGGTGGCGGTCAGCACCGACGACCGCGAGGTCGTCGGGGTGCCGACCGCACCGACGTTGGCCCAGGTGACCGGTCGGCTCGACCTGGCCCTGGTCTCGGCGCCGACCAGCGAGCTCGGGGCGGTGGTGATCGACGTCGCGCACCGGGGCGCCCACGCCATCGTGGTGCTGACCGGCACCGACTTCACGCAGAGCGACAACCAGACGATCATCAACGTGGCCCGGGCGTACGGAGTGCGCGCGTTGGGACCCGACGCCCTCGGCGTGATCAACACCGCCGACGAGGTCGGGATGAACGCCACCCCGGCTCCGATGCCGCGGATCGGTGGAGCCGGACTGTTCTGCCAGTCCGCCGCTGTGGGCGTGGCGCTGCTCAACCACGCGATCCGGCAGGACCTCGGGGTCTCCTCGTTCATCAGCACCGGCGACTACGCCGACGTCACCGCCAACGACGTGATGCAGTTCTGGGAGGACGACGAACCCACCCGGGTCTGCCTGCTGTCGCTCGACGCCATCGGCAACCCGCGCAAGTTCTCCCGGATCACCCGTCGGCTGGCCCGACGCAAGCCGGTCGTGGTCTTCGCGCCGGGTCGGGCCCACCGCAGCAGCTACGGCGGTTCGACCGCGCTCGGCCGGGCGCCCGACGAAGCCATCGACGCGCTCTTCCGGCAGGCCGGGGTGATGGTGGTGCACCGTCGCGGGGCACTGATCGACATCGCCAAGATCGCGGCGCGACAGCCGCTGCCGTCGGGTCCGCGGGTCCGGATGATCACCAACTCGAAGACGCTGTCGGGTCAGATGATGCACACCGCCCGCGCGGTGGGGCTGCTGCCCGGCGACGACCCGTGGCTGCTCGGGGCGGTCGCCGACCCGGTGGCGTTCGCCGCGGCCGCCCGTGAGGCGTTGGCCGACCCGGAGATCGACTCGGTGGTCTGCGCGGCGGTCAACGTGTTCAGCCTCGGCACCGACGCGGTGATCAACGAGCTCGAGTCGGTCGCCGCCGAGGCGACCAAACCGCTGGTCGGGGTGTTCCTGGACTTCCACGAGCCGATGTCGTCCGGCGGCGACCCCGATCTGCCCGGGCGGCTGCCGCGCTTCGACGCCCATGCCGACGCCATCCAGGCGCTGTCCGCGCTGTCCGCGTACGCCCACTGGCGCGATCGTGATCCGGGTGCGGTTCCGCTGCTCGACATCGACGAGCAGGCCGCCAAACGGGTCATCAACCGCGCGCTCGGCTCGACCCCGCAGGGCCGTGAGCTGACCGAGGCCGAGACGGTCGAGCTGCTGGCCGCGTACGGGATCGTGCTGCAGCCCAAGTTCGCCGTGAACAGTCTCGACGAGGCACTCGAGGTCGCCGGACGGCTCGGTTGGAACGTGGTCCTCAAGGCGACCGACAAGGCCGTCCGCGGCCGGACCGATCTGGCCAGCGTGCACCGCAACATCAACCTGCCCGAGGACATGACCTGGGCGTGGAACGCGCTCGGCCGCCTGGTCCGCGACCTGGGCCTTTCCGTCGATGAGGCACTGAGCGCGGCCCGCCCGGTCGTCCAGGCCATGGTCCCGCCCGGTGTGGCGCTGATGATCACCAGCCAGGAGGACGCCTCGTTCGGTCCGGTGATCTCGTTGGGGTTGGAGGGCATCGCCTCGGAACTGCTGGGCGACACGGTCTACCGGGTGCCGCCGCTGACCACCGTCGACGCGGCGGCCATGGTCCGCGACCTGCGGGCCGCCCCCACCCTGTTCGGCCGTCATGGTGCGTCGGGGGTCGACATCCCGCAGATCGAGAGCCTCCTGCACCGGGTCGCTCAGTTGGCCGACGACCTCCCGCAGGTCTCCAACCTGACGCTCAGTCCGTGCCTGGCCTCGGCGCACGGCGTCACCGTGCTCAGCGCCCGGGCCTGCGTGGCGCCGACCGCCGATCAGCGGGACCCGTTGGCCCGTGGCCTCTGACCGGCCCTGGCGGATCCTGGGAACGAGACCGGCCCCGCGTGGCAGGATGTCCGCCATGAAGCTTGGCTCCACCCGACGAGAACTGCGCACCGAGATCGACGCGTGCGGTTACTTCCCGGAACTCGTCGAGGACGCGGTGATGATCGCGCTCAACGACGAGGACCTGCTGGACTTCGTCGTCCATCACGAGCCCACCTTCAACCGGGACGAGATCCATCGTCACGTCACCGTGCTGGCGCTGACCCCGACCCGCCTGGTCATCGGTCACACCGACGACCAGCCGGCCGAACCGCCGGCCGAGGGCATCTACGCGGCGTCGTCGACCGAGTCGGTCGCGCTGACCAAGATCAACACGGTGGCGCTGACCCGAGTCGTCACCCAGCCCGAGCGCTACCGGACCGGGTCGAGCGACGTGTACGAGACCTGGCTGTCGGTCGGCTGGGGCGCGGTCCGCCGCGTCGACATCGAGCCGGCGACCTGCAGCGATCCGGAGTGCGACGCCGACCACGGGTTCACCGGCACGCTGGTCGGCGACGACCTGACCGTGCGGATGAGCACGGCGGCCGACGGGCAGGACCGGGTGGCCCGGCTCGTCCGGTTCGCCACCAACCTGCAGCGCGCCGCGGTCGTATGACCCGGCGCGCGGCCGCGCGTACGGCGCTGCCGACGATGATCCGGCCACGGTACGGCAGCGCGAGCCTCGCTGATCTGCTGCCCGAGCATCGGTGCCCACCTCGGCGTCTCCGGCGCCGAGGACGTCCTCCGGTTGCCGGCCGGTTCGCGCTTCGTCGTCGTCCTGATCGACGGGCTCGGCTGGAACCTGGTCCGCCGCTCGATCCGGCACGCGCCCTACCTGTCCTCGCTGCTCGGCGATGCACGCGAGCTGACCGCCGGGGTCCCGAGCACCACCGCGACCAGCCTGGCCAGCCTGGGCACCGGACTCGTCCCCGGACAGCACGGGGTCGTCGGCTACACCTCGCGAGTGCCGTCGACCGGGGAGATCCTCAACGCCTTGACCTGGGAGTCCGACCTGGTCCCGCGGGCGTATCAGCCCAAGCCCACCTTCTTCGAACGAGCGGCCGCGGTCGGCGTACGCGTCACCTCGGTCGCGCTCGAACGTTTCCAGGGCACCGGTCTGACCGAGGCCGCGCTCCGTGGCGCGGACTTCGCCGCCTTCGATGCCGAACACGAGCAGGAGAAGCGGATCGCGCTGACCGTCGCCGCCGCGACCGCAGCCGACCGCACCCTGGTCTACGCGTACGAGCGGCAACTCGACCACGAGGGTCACGGCCGCGGCTGCGGATCCCGCGAATGGCTGGCCCAGCTCGAGCGGATCGATGACCACTGCGCGCGGCTGCGCGACGCCCTCCCCGACGACGTCGTGTTGCTGATCACCGGTGACCACGGGATGCTCGACGTCCCCAAGTCGCACCAGGTGCTGGTCGAGAAGCACCCCAACCTGATGGCGGGGGTCTCCGCGCTCGCCGGCGAGGGCCGCTTCCGCCAGCTCTACGTCGACCAGGGCTCGCCGGCCGCGGTGATCCAGCGGTGGCAGGAGCACCTGGGGGAGCGCGCCTGGGTGCTGAGCCGCGACGATGCCATCGACGACGACTGGTTCGGCCCCGTCGACGACAGCCTGCGCGCCCGCTGGGGTGACGTCCTGGTGGCCATGCGCGGCGACTGGGCCGTGATGACCAACGCCGTCCCGCGCGAGCTCAGCCTGGTCGGCATGCACGGCTCGCTCACCGCGGACGAGATGCTCGTGCCGCTCTTTTCGGACTGATCGTTCGCGCCCGGCGCGGCCGGCCTTGTCGACGCTCACGATCGTGCGTCCGAAGTAGTCGGGTCGGGGACATGCTGCCGCGAACGGTGGCAGGATGCGTGCGCGAGCGTCGGGGGCGTCCGCTGGATGGAGGGGCGATGAGACGAGCGCAGGTACGCATCCGGCCGTACCCTCGTCGCCGGGTACCACGGTCGTCGACGCGGGACGACTCCAGCGGGTCAGCCCGCCGCGCGAGCGCATCCGAAGAAAATGGCTGAGTTCACCTACTTCACCGGGCCCATGGACTGCGGGAAGTCCACGCTGGCGCTGCAGCTCGACTACACCTACGCGAGCAGCGGTCGGATGGGTCGGCTGTTCACCAGTCACGACCGGGCGGGGGAGGCGACGATCTCGTCGCGGCTGGGTCTGGTCAGACCGGCGGTCGAGGTGGGACCGGTCTTCGACTTCTGGGGCTACGTCGTCGACCAGCTGACCAGCGGTAACCGGATCGACTACGTGATCTGCGACGAGACGCAGTTCTACACGACCGCCCAGATCGACCAGCTGGCCCGGGTCGCCGACGACCTGCAGATCGACGTGTTCGCGGTGGGGATCCTCACCGACTTCCGCAGCCGTTTGTTCCCGGGGTCGCAGCGGTTGGTCGAGCTCTGCGACCGGATGGAGGTACTCCAGGTCCGGGCCCTCTGCTGGTGCGGGGCGCGAGCAACCCACAACGCCCGGACCATCGACGGGCAGATGGTCTTCGAGGGTGACCAGATGGTCGTGGGCGACACCGACCGCTCGACCGACGTCGTCTCTTACGAGGTGCTCTGTCGCCGGCATCACCGCCGGGGTGTGACCCGGGCCGTGGCCCGCGCGACCCTGTCGGATCCGCTGCCGTTCGATCGCGACGAGGAACTGCCCCGAGGCTGACCGGCCCAGCCAGCCCCCGGTCAGGGCTTCTTCGGGCCGCCGAACATGATTTCGTCCCAGCTGGGGACCGAGGCGCGCTTGCGTCGTGGCGTGGGCTTCTTGACCGGCTCGGGAGCGGGGATCAGTGCGTCGTGCTCGGCCTCGAGCTCCTCGGCCTCGTCCATCCGAGCGGCGTAGTCGACCGGCGGCTCGATCCGGCCAGGCTCGTCGGTACCGGGGAGGTCGGACGCGCCGGCGGTGGTGTTGTGGTCGGTGTGGACCCCATCGGACGGCGGCTCGGTCTCATCGACCTGGCTGGGCTCGACCGGATAATTGACCACGATCGCCGGTTCCCAGCCGGACACCGTCGGCGCGTCCGGCACGGCCGACGCCTCGGTCAGCCCGGCGTACACGTTGATCGAATCCTCGGCGTAGCCGTCACCGCCGAGCGTCCCGTAGCGGGTGCCCAGCGGTGCATCGCTCACCGGCTCGGCCTCGAGCGGCTCGCGATCTTCGACGTGCGTCTCGACGACCGGGCGGAGCGTACGCGGCACTGCCACGGTGGGCTCGCTCGCTTCGTCGACCGGCTCGGCCAGCCCGTCGAGGTCCTCATCGCCGTCGAAGTCCCGATCACCGTCGAGGTCCTCAACGCCGTCGAGGACACCACCGGTATCGGCGTCTTCGGCGGGCTGGATCACGGTGACCACCTCGACCACGTGGGTCTCGGCGACCACGGTCAGTGCGGTGACCGATGCGGTCGGGGCATCGTCGTCATCCACGAGGTCCTGGCCCTCGTGATCCTGGTCGGCGAATTCTTCCTCGGCGACCGGTTGCAGCGTCGCCCGGACGATCGCCAACTCGTCGTTGAGGTCGAGGGTCGGCTCGGTGCCGTCACCCACCCCGCCGAACTCGGGACGACGACGACCCGGCTGCGGGCCGGTGGTCGACGAGTGTTCACTGAGCAGCCACCGGGCCTCGTCGTTGGCGGCGACCGAGAAGCGGTTCTGCAGGTCGTAGTGGAATTCGGCGTGCCGACTGGCCTCACCCGAGCGGTAGTCCGCGGTGACGGCCCACCGGCCGTCCTCCATCCGGTAGGAGTCCCACTCGACGCTGTCGACGTCGATCCCGCGGCCGACCAGCCGCTCGGTGACCGCGATCCGGAGACTGCGATGGGCCGAGGTCTCGCCACGGCGGCGGACCGTCCCGGACATCGCCTGGGCGGCGATGTGCTCGCGTTCGGCCAGCACCGGGGCGGCGAACCGCTCGACCCGGTCGGGGGGCATGTTGGCCACGCGGGCCAGTTCGTCGACCGACGCACCAGCCCGGATCCGCGTTTGGATGTCACGCGGGCTGAGGGAGGTTTCCATCTCGATCTCCAGTTGTCCGAGCCGCGGCCGGTCCCCGCGCAGCGCAGCGCGCAGTCGTTCGTCAGCCAGAATCGTCAGTTCCTCGCCATCGTCGGTCACCACGACCAGGAACGTTCCGTCTGCGGTCAATCCGACAACTCGCGCACTGCGCATCGAAAGGGCACAGCTCCTGATCCCGTGGTGGTGACGACTTCGTCGGGATCAACCTACTCTGCCCGGGTCGGCGCTTGAGCGCGCGGACGTAATGTCGAGACCATGACGCAGGCCTCCCACCCCGGCTCGGCCACCCTCGGCCAGCTGCGGGAATCCGGATATCACCCCCGAGATCTCAAGAGCGAGATCCGCGACAACCTCTATGACCGGCTCCGCTCGGGTCAGCCGGCCTTCCCCGGCATCGTCGGCTTCGGCGACTCGGTACTCCCCGAGATCGAAGCCGCGCTGCTCGCCGGCCACGACCTGGTCCTGCTCGGCGAACGCGGTCAGGGCAAGACCCGGCTGATGCGATCGGTCGCCGGGCTGCTGGACGAGTGGAGCCCCGAGGTCACCGGTTGCGAGATCCACGACGATCCGTACGCCCCGGTCTGCGGGCGCTGCCGCCGTCTCGCGGCGGAGCTCGGTGAGGAGCTGCCGATCAGCTGGCGGCACCGGGACGACCGTTACACCGAGAAGCTGGCGACGCCGGACACCTCGGTCGGCGATCTGATCGGTGACGTCGACCCGGTCAAGGTGGCCCAGGGCCGCACGCTGGGCGATCCCGAGACGGTGCATTACGGGTTGGTGCCTCGGGCCAACCGTGGTCTCTTCGGGCTGAACGAGCTGCCCGATCTGGCCGAACGGATCCAGGTCGCGCTGTTCAACGTTCTCGAGGAGCGCGACATCCAGGTCCGCGGCTATTCGCTGCGGCTGCCCCTCGACATCTTCCTGATCGCCACCGCGAACCCCGAGGACTACACCAACCGAGGTCGGATCATCACCCCGCTGAAGGATCGGTTCGGTGCCGAGATTCGCACCCACTACCTGTCCGAGCTGAGCGACGAGGTCGGGCTGTTGCGCCAGGAGGCGCAGCTGGTTGCCCAGGTCGACGACCACCTGCTCGAGGTGTTGGCCCGGTTCACCCACAACCTGCGCGAGTCGAGCTCGATCGACCAGCGCTCGGGGGTGTCCGCCCGGTTCGCCATCGCCGCGGCCGAGGCCGTCGCCGGGTCGGCGCTGCGCCGGGCCGCGCGGACCGGCGAGGACGAGGCCGTCGCGCGGATCTGCGATGTCGAGGTCGTGTTGCCCACCCTGCTGGGCAAGATCGAGTTCGAGATGGGCGAGGAGGGCCGCGAACGCGCCCTGCTCGACCATCTGCTCCGGCTGGCCATCGCCGCTACCTTCCGCGATCGACTCTCCGGGCTCGACCTGTCGGGCTTCACCGCAGTCTTCGCCGAGGGTGCGGTGATCGAGACCGGCGAGCTGGTCCCGGCCGGTGACCTGCTCACCCAGCTCGGCCCCGTCCCCGGGCTGGCCAAGGTGCTCGATCGGCTCGGCTACACCGAGGCACCCGGACGGGCCGAGGTGGCCGCGGCCGCCGAGTTCGCGCTCGAGGGCCTGCACCTGACCCGTCGGCTCGAGAAGGACGTCGTCGACGGCCGGACCGTGTACGGGGGCGCCTGACCATGGTGGATCGCTGGCACGGCCGGTCCCGATACGGACCGTGGCGGGACGGGCCCGACCCGTTGGCCGCCCCGTACGACGTACGCGCGGCGATCGACCAGATCGGCGCTGATGTCCTGGCGGCCGGGAATCTGCGTGACTCGCTCCGTGACCTGCTGCGGCGCGGGCTTGATGGGCAGGGCGGTCTGGACAAGCTCGCCGACCGGCTCCGCAAGCTCCGGGCCCAGGCCCGCCGCAAGGGTGATCTCGGTGGGACGCTCGATCAGGTCCGGTCCGCGCTCGATCAGGCGCTCGCCGCCGAACGCGAGACGCTGGCCGGGACCGAGGGCGACGACGCGCGGTTCGCCGAGCTCGAGCTCGACACGCTGCCCGACGACGTGGCCGGCGCGGTGCGGGCGCTCGACGACTACCACTGGACGTCCGACGAGGCCAAGGCCACGTACGAGGCCATCAAGGAGATGCTGCGCCGGGAGGTGCTCGATGCGCAGTTCGCCGGGATGAAGCAGGCCCTGGAGTCGCCCGATCCGGCCGCCATGCAGCGGGTCAAGGACATGTTGGCCGATCTGAACTCGCTGTTGGCGGCGCACGCCCGGCAGGAGGACACGACCGACCGGTTTGCCGACTTCATGGCCAGGCACGGCGAGTTCTTCCCCGAGCAGCCCGAGACCGTCGAAGAGCTGATCGACGCGCTGGCCCGCCGACAGGCCGCGGCGCAGCGGATGCTCCACTCGATGAGTCCCGAACAACGCGAGCAGCTCGGTCAGCTGATGAGTCAGGCCCTGGGCGATGCCGACCTGGCGTCGGAGATGGCGCAGCTGGGTGACAACCTGCGGGCGCTGCGCCCCGGTCTGGACCGCTCGTCGCCCAGCGGGATGCGACCGGGCGGTCCGTCTCTCGGCTACAGCGAAGCGGTCGAGGCGGTGGCCGAACTCGCCGACCTCGAGGCGCTCGAGGCGCAACTCTCGCAGGCCGAGGCCGGCTCGAATCTCGACGACGTCGACGTCGACATGCTCGAGCGTCGACTCGGCGGGGCCGCGGTGGCCGATTTCCAGGCCCTGCGCGACCTCGAACGCGAACTCGAGCGGCAGGGTTACCTGACCCGGGGTCCCGAAGGGATGCAGCTGACCCCGCGAGCCGTACGCCGGCTCGGCCAGTCCGCCCTCCGCCGGGTGTTCGCTCAGCTGTCCGCGGGCGGTCACGGGGATCATGACGACCACCGCGCGGGCTCCGCCGACGAGTCCACCGGTCTGACCCGCCCCTGGGTCTTCGGTGACGAGCTCCCCATCGACGTCCCCCGCACGGTCGGCAACGCCCTCCGCCGTCGAGCCTCCTCGGGGGGTGTGCGTGAGGGCGTGACGAATTTCAGGAGCGTTGGCGACGGGAATTCCTCGGGGGGTGTGGGGGGTCGTCCCCCCACACAACAGAGCCTCCTGGAAGTCCAGGATTTCGAGGTCACCGAGACGGAGCGGCGGACCGGGGCGGCGGTGGCGCTCTGCGTCGACCTGTCGTTCTCGATGGTCAACGACGGTCGGTGGGGGCCGATGAAGCAAACCGCGCTGGCGCTGCATCATCTGATCGACACTCGATTCCGCCAGGACGCGCTGCAGATCATCGGGTTCAACCGGTTGGCCCGGACGCTGACGCCGGTCGAGCTGGCCCAGGCCGAGCCCGAGTGGATCCAAGGCACCAATCTGCAGCATGCGCTGCTGATCGCCGCTCGGCACCTGCGGCGGCATCCCGACGCCGAACCGGTGGTGCTGGTCGTCACCGACGGCGAGCCCACGGCCCACCTGACCGCGGCGGGGGAGGCGTACTTCCGCTGGCCGACCACGTCGGAGACCCTGCGGGCGACGGTGGACCAGGTCGACGAGCTGGCCCGCTTCGGCGCGACGCTCAACACCTTCATGCTCGGTGACGACCCGGGTCTGCGCCGGTTCGTCGACGCCATCGCGCGTCGCTCCGGCGGGCGCGTCTTCACCCCCGACATCGGCCGGCTGGGCGAGTATGTCGTGGCCGACTACCTGCGTTCGCGCAAGGGCGGTCGCCGCCGCTGAGCGACCCGCCTCATCCACCGAGCGGTGCGGATCAGATCGTGAGCCCCTTGGGCCATCGCCCGAGCGAATTCCACAGCGATGCCTCGCGACGCGTTATCTCCGGGCGTGCCGCAGGACGGCGCGGACGATCAGCCCGAAGGCCAGGCCCCAGAAGGCAGAGCCGATGCCGAGCAGCGTGATGCCCGATGCGGTGGTGACCAGGGTGATCACGGCGGCCTCGCGGTCATGCGGGTCGACCAGTGCCTGGTGCGCGGCGTGACCGAGGGTGCCGAGCAGCGCCAGCGCGCCGACGGTGATGATCAGCCCGGGTGGCGAGCTGGTCAGGGCGTACGCGGCGGCCGCCGACAACAGGCCGAGCGCCACGTTGAATCCGGCGGCGGACAGCGCGGCCTGCCAGCGGCGACGTGGGTCCGGATGGGCCTCCGGGGAGGCCGCCAGCGCCGCCGAGATCGCGGCGAGGTTGACCGCGTGACCGCCGAACGGTGCGGCCACGGTCGACACCCCGGCGGTGACCAGCATGGTCGGGCGCCAGGGAACGTCGTAGCCGAAGGTCTTCATCACCGCGATCCCCGGCGCGTACTGCGAGGCGATGTTGACCACGAACAGCGGCAGGGCCAGTCCGAGCACGAAACGCAGATCGAAGCTCGGCGTCGTCCAGGTGAGCCGGGGGAGCAGCTCGGCGGCGGTCGGCGCGTGGTCGACGGTCAGCGCGACCACGAGCAGCGCGACCAGCAGCGCCAACGGGACGGCCCACCGCCGGGCCACCGCGTACGCGACCAGCCAGGTGAGCAGAATGGGAGCGACGTAGAGCGGGGTCCGGGCCAGGGCGGTGAACGCCGTGGCGCAGATCGGGATCAGCACGCCGGCCAGCATCGCGTTGGCGATCACCGTCGGGATCCGGCTGAGCTGGCGGGCCAGCCACGGCCACAACCCCGCCAGTGCGGTGAGTGCGGCGACGATGACGAAGCAGCCGATGGCGGCGGACCAGTCCGTGGTCGGCAGCGTGGTCCCGGCCAGCAGCGCAGCGCCCGGGGTCGACCAGGCCAGGATGATCGGCAACCTGTACCGGATCGACAAGACGACCACCCCGACGGCCATGGCCAGGCAGAGGACGAGCAGACCCGAGGCGGCTTGCGTGGTGGTCGCACCCTGGGCGGTGAGCCCGGTGAGGACCACCGCGAACGAGGACGAGAACCCGACGACGGCGGTCACCAGCCCCGCGAGTACCGCCTGCAGCCGGTGCTCGTCGGCCGTAGCTTTCACTCCCGACTCAGTCGGGGCTGCCGAGACCGCGCTGCAGCAGGGTCAGCAAGTAGGTGCCGTAGCCCGAC
The DNA here is from genome assembly GCA_963815905.1 of uncultured Actinomycetota bacterium. Classification (GTDB taxonomy): domain Bacteria; phylum Actinomycetota; class Actinomycetes; order Propionibacteriales; family Propionibacteriaceae; genus Microlunatus. The sequence goes on from CAWFIO010000013.1 coordinate 545,015, forward strand.
TTGGCCAGCGACGTGGCCCGGTTGCGCAGTTCGTCATCGGTCAGGAAACCCTGCCGCCAGGCGGCCTCCTCGGGCGCGCCGACCTTCAGCCCCTGTCGGGCCTCGAGCGTCCGGACGAAATTGTTGGCATCGTTGAGTGATTCGAAGGTGCCCGTGTCGAGCCACGCCGTGCCGCGCGGCAGCACCCCGACCTGGAGCTTGCCCGCCGCCAGGTAGTGCCGGTTGATGTCGGTGATCTCGTACTCGCCACGCGCGGAGGGTTCGAGATCACGGGCGATCGCGATCACGTCGTTGTCGTAGAAGTAGAGCCCCGGCACGGCGTAGTTCGAGCGCGGCGACGTCGGCTTCTCCTCCAGCGAGACCGCTGCGCCGGCGGCGTCGAACTCGATCACCCCGTACGCGCTCGGCTCGGCCACCCAGTAGGCGAAGACCGCCCCGCCGTCGACGTCGGCGAAGCGGCGGAGGCGGCCGCCCAGCCCTTGGCCGTAGAAGATGTTGTCGCCCAGCACCAGCGCGACCTTGTCGTCACCGATGAAGTCCGCGCCGATGACGAACGCCTGGGCCAGGCCGTTCGGGGTCGGCTGCTGCGCGTACGTGATGTCGATCCCGAACTGGCTGCCGTCGCCGAGCAAGCGTTCGAATCCCGACGCGTCCTGCGGGGTGGTGATGACCAGGATGTCGCGGATGCCGGCGAAGATCAGGGTCGACAGCGGGTAGTAGATCATCGGCTTGTCGTAGACGGGCACGAGCTGCTTGCTCACCCCGAGCGTCACCGGGTGCAGCCGGGTGCCGGAGCCGCCGGCCAGGATGATCCCACGCATGGCAGGAAGTCTCCCATGACCGGGGCGACCCGCCACCCGGTTCGAGGATCGGCCACGGACCCGGGCGGGGAGAATTTAGGATCGTCGCCATGACGTCGTACCTGGTGACCGGTGGAGCGGGATTCATCGGCTCGAACTTCGTCCGGCACGTCCTCGCGCAGACCGACGCACGGGTGACCGTGCTGGACAAACTGACCTACGCGGGGAACCGGGCCTCGCTCGACGGGCTGCCTGCGCAACGATGCTCGCTGGTCGTCGGCGACATCGTCGACGCCGCGCTGGTCGATCCGCTGGTCGCCGAGCACGACGTGGTCGTCCACTTCGCCGCCGAGTCGCACAACGACAACTCGTTGCGCGATCCGTCGCCGTTCGTCCAGACCAACCTGATCGGGACGTTCACCCTGCTCGAGGCGGTTCGCAGGACCGGGACCCGCTACCACCACATCTCGACCGATGAGGTGTACGGCGATCTCGAGCTCGACGACCCGGCCCGGTTCACCGAGGCCACGCCCTACAACCCCTCGAGCCCCTACTCCTCGACCAAGGCCGGATCGGATCTGCTGGTCCGGGCGTGGGTCCGTTCGTTCGGGGTCGCGGCGACGATCAGCAACTGCTCGAACAACTACGGGCCCTACCAGCACGTCGAGAAGTTCATCCCCCGACAGATCACCAACGTCCTCGACGGCGGTCGGCCCAAGCTCTACGGCGCCGGCGCGAACGTTCGCGACTGGATCCACGCCGAGGACCACAGCGCCGCCGTGCTGCGGATCATCGACGAGGGCCGGGTCGGAGAGACCTACCTGATCGGCGCCGATGGAGAGCACAACAACCGCGACGTCGTCGAGCTGATCCTGGAGTTGCTCGGTCAACCGCGCGACGCCTACGACCACGTCACCGACCGGGCCGGTCACGATCTGCGCTACGCGATTGACTCGACCAAACTCCGCGAGGAGCTCGGCTGGCGGCCGCGCTACCCGGACTTCCGCGCCGGGCTGGCCGACACCATCGCCTGGTACGCCGACCACCGCGACTGGTGGCAGCCGCAGAAGGCCCGCACCGAAGCCGCGTACGCCGCGGCCGGGCAGTAGTCGTGGTCGCGCTCCGCTCCACCGCGATCCCCGGGCTGTCGATCATCGACCTCGACGTCCGCGGCGACAACCGGGGCTGGTTCAAGGAGAACTGGCAGCGCCGCACGATGGTCGATCTCGGTCTTCCCGACTTCGCCCCGGTGCAGAACAACGTGTCCTTCAACACCACCGCCGGCGCCACCCGGGGGATCCACGCCGAGCCGTGGGACAAGCTGGTCTCGCTGGCCACCGGGCGGATCTTCGGGGCCTGGGTGGATCTGCGTCCCGGACCGGGATTCGGGGTCGTGGTCACCCACGAGCTCGGCCCGGAGACTGCGGTGTTCGTCCCGCGGGGGGTCGGCAACGCGTTCCAGACCCTCGAGGACCGGACCGCGTACTCCTATCTGGTCAACGACCACTGGTCACCAGCGGCCAAGGACTCCTACACGTTCGTCAACCTCGCCGACGAGACGCTGGCGATCGACTGGCCGATCCCGCTCGACCGGGCCGAGCTGTCCGAGGCCGACCGGTCGCACCCGAGACTGGCCGCGGTCACTCCGATGCCGGTCGCGCCGGTGTTGATCATCGGCCGGTCGGGGCAGCTGGGTCGCGCGCTCGCGACCGAGTTCGACGATGCCACCGTGGTCGGCCGGACCGAGCTCGATCTGTCCGACCCGGCGTCGGTGGCCCGCTTCGACTTCGGCCCCTACGGCGTGGTCGTCAACGCAGCGGCGTACACCAACGTCGACCAGGCCGAGACCGGACCCGGGCGACGGGCGGCCTGGGCGACCAACGTCGCCGGGGTGGTGGCGCTGGCCGCCGCGGCTCGCGAGCATCGCTTCACCCTGGTCCACGTGTCCTCGGACTATGTCTTCGACGGCACGGAGACCGAGCACGCCGAGGACGAGGCGTTCTCCCCGCTCGGGGTCTACGGCCAGACCAAGGCGGCGGCCGACGCCGTCGTCACGGCCGGTGGACCGCACTACGTGCTGCGGACCAGCTGGGTGATCGGGGACGGACGCAATTTCGTGGCCACCATGGCTGGACTGGCCGAGCGCGGCGTCTCGCCGTCGGTCGTCGCCGACCAGTTCGGTCGGCTGACCTTCACCGCCGAGCTCGCCCGGGCGATCCGCCACCTGCTCGGGACCGGCGCGTCGTACGGGGTCTACAACGTGACCAACGGGGGGCCGGCGATGTCGTGGGCCGACATCGCCCGGGCGGTCTTCGTCGCCCGGGGCCGACCGACGGCGGACGTCAGCGATACGACCACCGAGGCGTACGCGGTCGGCAGACAGCTCGCACCGCGGCCGCGGCATAGCACGCTGGCCCTGGACAAGATCGCGGCTACGGGGTTTCAGTCGCGCGAGGCGATGGCCGAGCTGGCTCGGTATCTGGGCTGACCGGATCGAGGTCGCTCGGGCCCGGGCTCGCCGGGTTCCCGTCGCGGACGAACTGCGCCGCGATGATCAGCAGCGCCCCGGCCACCGTGATGCCGACGAACCCGGCGCGCCAGCTGTAGAGGTCGATCAGCTGACCGAGGACGGCGGCGCCCACGGCGAGTCCGGTGGCCAGTCCGGTCGAGCTCCAGGCCAGCGATTCGGTCAGTCGGCTGGCGGGTACGGCATTTTGGATCACCCCGACCGAGGCGATCATCGTCGGTGCGATGGCCATGCCGCTGATCATCAGCACCCCGGCGACCAGCACCGGCCGATCGAGGAAGAGCAGCGGAATCGTCGACAGGGCCAGCGCGACCGCGCCGATCCGGAACCGACGCGCGGGTCCGGAGCGCCAGGCGACCGCGCCGGTGACGCCGCCGGCGATCAGCGAGCCGACCGCCCAGACCATCAGGATCAAGCCGGTGTAGCGCAACACGCCGGCGTCCCCGGCGAAGGCGACGACGGCCACCTCCATGCCACCGAAGATCATCCCGAGCGCGATGCTGGCCACGGCGACCGGAACCAGGATGTTGGAAGGGAGCCGCGCCCGCACCCGGTCGGCATGAGGGGGGTGCACCGGCGGCTGGCTCTCGCGCTGGACGGCCAGAGCCACGGCTCCGATCAGGCCGACAGTTGCGCTGGTGGCGATCCCCAGCGCGGGGTGGATGGCGGTGGCCAGGAAGGTGACCAGGACCGGGCCGATGATGAAGACGACCTCGTCGAGCACGGCTTCGAAGGCGAAGGCGGTGTTGAGCAGCGGCGACCCCGCCGACCGGTGGCTCCACCGGGCACGGACCGCCGAACCGGCCGAGCTGTAGCCCAGACCGACACCGAACGCGCCCACCAGGCTGACCGCCAGCGGCCACCCGCGCTGGACCGAGACGATGACGAGGAAGCTGGAGAACGTGTTGGTGACTGCCGCGGTGATCAGCACCCGGGCCTGGCCCCAGCGGTCGATGACGCGTCCCCACAGCGGGGCGGCGACGGCCCCGGTCAAGGTGCCGACTCCGGTGATCAATCCGGCCCGGCCGAACGAGCCGTGGGTGGAGACGAGGAGCACCGTGCCGATCGCGGTCATCGCCATCGGCATCCGGGCGACGAACGCCGCCAGGCTGAAGCCCACCGCCGTCCGGTCGGACAGCACCGCCCCGTACGCACGAAGGCCAGCGGACACTGCATCTCCCTTCCCGGGTCGGTGCGAAGATCTCGCCGTGACCACTTCTGTTTTGCCTGCCGACGCACCGACCGACGCGTACCCGGCTGACGCCCTGACGCCGTACGACGCCGTTCTGCTCGTGTCCTTCGGCGGACCGGAGCAACCCGACGACGTGGTGCCGTTTTTGGAGAACGTGACCCGCGGGCGGGGCATTCCTCGCGAACGGCTGGTCGAGGTCGGCCAGCACTACTCCTTGTTCGGTGGGCGCAGCCCGATCAACGAGCAGTGTCGCACGCTGCTCGCCGCCCTGGGCTCGGAGATGACGCGCCGCGGATGGGACCTGCCGCTCTACTGGGGCAACCGTAATTGGACCCCGTTCCTGGACGCCACGTTCGCCGAGATCGCGGAGGCCGGGCACACGCGGGTGCTCACCGTGGTGACCAGCGCCTACCCTTCCTACTCCTCGTGCCGGCAGTACCGGGAGAACCTGTTCGACGCTGCGTCGGGCCTCGATCTGAGCGTCCACCGGATCCGGCACTACGCGACCCATCCGGGCTTCGTCGAGGCGTCGGTCGACGCCACCGTGGCCGCGCTCGAGACCTTGCCCGAGGGGGCGGCGCCGCGGTTGGTCTACGTCACCCATTCGATCCCTGCCGGCATGGCTCAGACCTCCGGACCCGAACCGCGCAGCCCGCGGGGCGCGTACGTGGACTGGCACCTCGCCGTGGCTGATGCGGTGACCCGCGAGGTGTCCCGTCGGCGGGGGACCGAGCTGGTGGGGGAGTTGGCCTACTGCTCGCGTTCCGGTCCGCCCGACCACCCGTGGCTCGAGCCCGACATCAACGACCGGCTCGCCGAGCTGTCCGGCGAGGGGGTCGAGTCGGTGGTGGCCATCCCGATCGGCTTCATCTCCGACCACATGGAGGTCATCTTCGATCTCGACACGGAGGCCTCCGCGACCGCGGCCGAGCTCGGTCTCGGCTGGGCCCGTGCCGCCACGGCCGGCGATCACCCGGCCTTCGTGTCCGGTCTGGTCGACCTGATGGCCGAACGGGCCGCGATCGCCCGCTCCGAACCGACCACGCCGCCGGTCCTGCCCGGCCTCCCGCGGGGCTGGGTGGCGTGTCAGCCCGAGTGCTGCCCCAACCAGCGCCAGCCGGGTCGGCCCACTCTGCTCACCGCCGAGCCTGGTTGATCAACAGGAATGTTTCGTGTTGCCCCGCTCGAAGTGAGGCGAGTTCTGGTAAGAATCGCGTACCCACCCGGATGGGGAATTTCTGAGGGCCGCCCGCGTTGATGCGAGCGCCCCACGGACCCACCGGTCCTGGGTTGGGCCGTGTGATATGACTGCGCACGACTCAGCGAAGAACAAATCTGGGTGACCAGCCTGGGAAGGGAAAGATGGCGACCGACTACGACGCCCCTCGCAAGACCGACGAAGAAATCAACGAAGACAGCATCGAGGAGCTCAAGACTCGACGCAACGACAAGAACTCGGGCAAGGTCGACGAGGACGAGACCGAGGCGGCTGAATCCTTCGAACTCCCCGGTGCCGACCTCTCGCACGAGGAACTGACCGTTCGGGTGCTGCCGCGGCAGTCCGACGAGTTCACCTGTGCCGGCTGCTTCCTGGTTCGCCACCGTAGCCAGATCGCCGAAGAGCGGTCCAACGGCGACGCGTACTGCTTCGACTGCGCAGGCTGACGGTTTCTCTGGGTGAGCGGTTGCGCTCGCCCGGGCTCCTGGCACCTGCCCTCCTCCTGCGCTCGCCCGATCACGGCGGTCGAGACGGGCGGGTCGAGATCAGACCGATATCAAAAAGCGCTGGAAACCCGGGGCGATCCGTGATCGGGTGGGAGACGCACCCAGATGTGCCGGATCTGATTGGGGGCAGTCGGAGCCGGACGATGCACCGCCTCGCGTGCCCGACGGGGGACGCGAGGCGGTGGTTCGCCCAAGAACGGGCCGGCTCATGGGATTGCCCACACCGATTCGACGCGTAGGTTGTCCCGCATGCTCTTCCGCGAACGGCTCACGGTTCCCGTGATGTGGTGGTTCCTCGCCGCCGGCTTCGCGCTCTCCATCCTGCTGGCCTTCGGGTTCTACCTGGGCTGGCCGTTCGGGTTCGCCGGTGCCGCCCTGACGATGATCATCGCCGGCGCACTGTTCTTCTCCTCAGCGATCGTGATCACCGTGGAGGCGGACCGGATCCGGGTCGGCCGGGCCGAGATCGACCTGCCGTACGTCCGTGGGGCTACACCGTTGTCGGCCGAGGCCGCCGGACGCCGGGGTGGGCCGGGGGCCGACGCGCGGGCTCATCTGGTGCTGCGGCCCTACGTGGCGACCGCGGTCGAGCTGACGCTGGCCGACCCGGCCGACCCGGTCCCGTACTGGTTGGTCGCGACCCGTCGACCAGCCGCCCTGGTCAGAGCCATCGAGACCGCCCGACACCCGGTCGATGATCTAAGCTCGCCGGGTGCCTGAGGTCGACATCCCGCTGCTCCGGCTCGATCCGGATCTGGAGCCGCCGACGTACGCCCACCCCGGCGATGCCGGTGCGGACCTCCGATCAACCCAGGATTTCGAGCTGGCCCCGGGCGAGCGGCGGCTGATCGGGACCGGGATCGCCCTCGCGCTACCCGAGGGGTACGCGGCATTCGTGCACCCACGGTCGGGGCTGGCGGCCCGGCACGGAGTCACCATCGTCAACGCCCCGGGCACCGTCGACGCGGGTTACCGCGGCGAGATCCAGGTGTGCCTGCTCAACACCGACCGCAGTGCCGCGGTCCGGTTCCGGCGTGGTGATCGGATCGCCCAACTGGTGATCCAGCCGGTCAGTACGGCACGATTTGTGCCCGCGTCCGTGCTCGAGAAGTCGGCACGCGGAATTGGTGGTTACGGCTCGACCGGCGGAATACCGGCCGGGCCCACGGAAGGTGAGAACCGATGATTTTCAAGCGTAGAAAGCACGAAGCCGTGCCCGAGGCGGTCGAACTCGACGAGCGCACCGAGACCGGGGAAGCGGACCAGGACAGCGAACCCGAGGCGGTCGACCCGGAGGCCGCGCTGGCCGCCCTCGACGACGAGGAATGGCGAGCCGACGGACCCTGGGACATCACCGAAGTCGACGATCTCGACAACACCGACGACGGGCCGCGGATCGACCTGGGCGCGATGATCCTCACCGGCGTGCCCGGATCGGAACTGCGGTTGCAGATCGCCGAGGAGACCCAGCAGGTCGTGTCGGCCATGCTGGTCATGGAGATCACGCTCGAGGCCCCGGCCGACGCGGCCTCCGGTGGCGCGCCGCGGGTTCAGACGGTGTCGTCCGCGCTCGAACTCGGCGCGTACGCGGCCCCGCGCAGCGGCGGACTCTGGTCCGAGCTGCGTGCGGAGATCTCCGAGCACACCCTCTCCGAGGGCGGGTCCGCCTCGCTCGACGAGGGGCCGTTCGGCGTGGAGTTGCGTCGCCTGGTGCCGGTCCGTACGCCGGACGGCGAAGAGGGCTACCAGCCGTCGCGGATGTGGGTCGCCGAGGGCCCGCGCTGGTTGCTCCGCGGGATCGTCTACGGCCAGGCCGCCATCGACGACGACCCCGATTCGCCGGTCGTCGACATGGTGGCTTCGGCCTTCCGCCAGGTGGTCGTCCGTCGGGGCGACGAGCCGATGGCGCCGGGCGATCTGCTGCCGCTCCAGATGCCGACCGACCTGGTGTCGGACGAGACGGCGAACTAGCCTCGACCCGAGAGCAAGGAGAGGGACACATGGGCAAGGAAGGTTTGGTCCAGCGGGCGCTGCGACGGCTGGCCTCGTCCAACGCCGATCTCGAGTCGGCCGAGTTGCAGCGCAACGTACGCGACGAGGGCGCGGTCCCGATCCGCACCTGTGAGGACCGCCAGCAGGTCAGTCTGACCGGCACGATCGCCACCGTGACGATCGCCCCGCGCGCCGGGCACCCGGCGCTCGAGGTCGAGATGCGCGACGGTTCGGGCGCGGTGACGCTGGTCTGGCTCGGGCGCCGCCAGATCCCGGGAATCGATCCGGGCCGCACGCTCAAGGTGTCGGGCCGGATCAGCTGCCACGAGGGCAAGCGACTGCTCTACAACCCGCGCTACGAGTTGCTGCAGTCCTCGGCTGGTTCGTGAGTCAGCCGAGCCCCGAACCACAGTTCCGCTACGTCGAGGAACTCGTTCGTCACGAGCTCTCCTCCAGGCTCGGCGGCGTGCGTGGGATCGTCGAGTCGGCGGTCCCGTTCATCGCGTTCACCGTGGTCTGGGTGTCGACCATCGACCTGACCTGGTCGTTGATCGCCGCGCTCACCGCCGCCGCACTGCTGGCGGTCGTGCGGTTGGTGCAGAAGCAGTCGCTCCGTTTCGTGGTGCAGGCCGTCGTGCCGACCGCGATCGCGGCCCTGATCGCGAGCCGCACGGGCCGGGCCGAAGACGTGTTCCTCCCCGGCATCCTCTACAACGGGGCATTGGCCGCGATCTCGGTGCTCTCGGTCGCTTTCCGACGTCCGATCGTCGGCTATCTGATCGGAGCCGCCGTCGGTCGACCCACCGGCTGGACCGGTGATCGCAGTCTGGTCCGAATGACGTCGCGGCTCACCCTGGTACTCGCCGTCCCGTACACCGCGCGGCTGCTGATCCAGCTCCCGCTGTTCCTGGCCGGGCAGGTGGTGTGGTTGGCGATCGCCAAGCTCGCTCTGGGCTGGCCGTTGTTGCTGGCGGCGATCGCTGTGATCGGAGTCATGCTGTCCAGGGGACGCACCCCGATCGCCGACTCGGCGCTCGCTGAGCCCATCTCCACCGGGGAACGCCCGACCTGACCCCGGCCGCCGAACGGCCGGTCTGAACCCCACCGCTGACGGTCACGACGGTCGACCGGACCACTCAGATGGTCGGCGGCGTGGCCAGCTTGGACACCGCGATGGAGCCGACCCGCGGCGACAGCATCTGGGCCAGTTCCTTCTCGTAATCCTGGGCGGTGACGAACAGCAGTTCGTCACCGGCCTCGAGCGAACCGTCCGGATCGGGCGCCCGGGCGTGTCCGTCGCGGATGACCGCGACCAGAACGACGTCGCCGGGCCAGTGCTGATCGCCGATCCGCAGGCCCACGCACGGGCTGGAGGCCGGCAACGTCATCTCGACCAGGTTGGTCGCTCCCTCGTGGAAGGTCAGCAGTCGGACCAGGTCGCCGACGGTCACCGCTTCCTCGACCAGCGCCGACATCAACCGCGGCGTCGACACCGAGACGTCGACGCCCCAGACCTCGGTGAACAACCACTCGTTCTTCGGGTGGTTCACCCGACCGACCGTGCGGGGAACCCCGAACTCGGTCTTGGCCAGCAGTGACATCACCAGGTTGGCCTTGTCGTCACCGGTCGCGGCGATGGCCACGTCGCAGGTGTCCAGACCCGCCTCCTCCAGCGACGACAGCTCGCAGGCGTCGGCCAGCAGCCACTCCGCCTCGGGCAGGCTCTCGGACTTGATCGCGCGCGGCTCCTTGTCGATCAACAGCACCTCATGGCCGTTCTCGACCAGTTCGGCGGCGATCGATCGGCCCACGTTACCGGCACCGGCGATGGCGACCCTCACGTCAGTCTCCCTTCGGTGCTGCGCCGAGGATCGTCTCGACCTCGGCGAGCCGGGCGTCGGCGACGGCGGCGTAGACCAGGTCACCGTCCTGGAAGACGGTGTTGTGCTTGGGGACCGTGCCGGCGCCCATCCGGAACAGGAACGGGATCCGGGCCTCGGTGGCGGACTCGATCTGCGCGATGGTCCGGCCGACCCAGGAGCGGTCGACGTGGACCTCGAGCAGCCGGACCGATCCCGACGGATCGCGCCACTGCGGCTCCGATCCGGCCGGCAGCAGCCGACGCAGCACCTGATCGGCCGTCCAGCGGACCGTGGCGACGGTGGGGATGCCGAGACGCTCGTAGACCTCGGCCCGACCCGGGTCGTAGATCCGGGCGACCACGGTGCCGACCCCGAAGGTCTCGCGGACGACCCGCGCGGCCAGGATGTTGGAGTTGTCACCGTTGGACACCGCGGCGAAGCCGTTGGCACTCTCGATATCGGCCTCCAGCAGGACCTCGCGGTCGAAGCCCACGCCCTTGACCGCCTTGCCGGCGAAGTCCGGACCGAGCCGGCGGAACGAGTTGACGTCGATGTCGATGACGGCCACTGTGTGCCCGCGCTTCTCCAGGCTGCGGGCGAGACTCGACCCCACCCGCCCACAACCCATGATCACGATGTGCACGCGGCCGAGTGTAACGTTTGCGGCCGTTGCCGAGAGTACGGAGTCTGGGAGATTTCCGCGTCGCCCTGGGAGCAGTAGTGTCTCGGTACGTGGTGAATGTTTCCGACGTGGGCAAGCGCCTGCTCCTGGGCCGCAAGCTGCGCAGCGCTCAGCTCGGCGAGACGCTGCTCCCCAAGCGCATCGCGCTACCGGTGTTCGCCTCCGATGCGCTGAGCTCGGTTGCGTACGCGCCGGACGAGATCCTGCTGACCCTGTCGCTGGCCGGGCTGGTCGCGTACTCGTTCTCCTGGAAGATCGCCATCTTGGTGGCGGTGGTGATGCTGGTCGTGGTCGCCTCCTATCGGCAGAACGTCCATGCCTATCCCTCCGGCGGCGGCGACTACGAGGTCGCGACCGCCAACCTCGGACCGAACGCCGGGCTCACCGTGGCCTCGGCCCTGCTGGTCGACTACGTGCTCACCGTGGCCGTCTCGATCTCGTCGGGCATCGCCAACGCGAAATCAGTGTTCCCGTTCCTCGACGGCCACGAGGCGTTGGCGGCCGCGATCGCGGCGGTCATCCTGATGGCGCTCAACCTGCGCGGCGTACGCGAATCGGGGACGTTCTTCGCCATCCCGACCTACTGCTTCATGTTCGGCATCCTGGCCATGGTGATCTACGGCCTGTTCAAGATCCTGGTCGTCGGCCAGCACATCGAGGTGCACAGCGCGCAGTACGGGATCGAGGCCGATCCACAGTACGCCGCGTTCACCGGCTTCGCCATGGTCGCGCTGCTGGCCCGCACCTTCTCCTCCGGCTGCGCGGCCCTGACCGGGGTCGAGGCGATTTCCAACGGCGTACCGGCGTTCAAGAAGCCCAAGTCGAGGAACGCGGCGACCACGCTGCTGCTGCTCGGCACCATCTCGGTGACCATGCTGATCGGGGTGATCGTGCTGGCCCGGCTGACGGGACTCAAGCTGATCGACGCCGGCCGCTCGCACTACACGCTGAACGGGCAGCGCGTCGAGGTCGTCGAGCAGACCGCGATCGGGCAACTCGCCCAGGCGGTCTTCTCCGACTTCCGACCCGGCACCTACTTCGTGATTTTCGCGACCATGATCATCTTGTTCCTGGCCGCGAACACCGCCTTCAACGGTTTCCCGGTGCTCGGCTCGATCCTGGCCCGCGACGGCTACCTGCCGCGCCAGTTGCACACCCGCGGCGACCGGCTCGCCTTCAGCAACGGGATCTTGGTGCTCGCCTTCTTGGCCATCGTGTTGATCGTCGCCTTCAAAGCCGACGTCACCGCGCTGATCCAGCTCTACGTGGTCGGGGTGTTCGTCTCGTTCACGGTCAGCCAGCTCGGCATGCTTCGGCACTGGACCCGGCTGCTGCGGACCGAGACCAGCCCGGTGGCCCGATCGAAGATGAAGCGCTCGCGGGTGATCAACGGCATCGGCCTCACCATGACCGGGACCGTTCTGGTCATTGTGCTGCTGTCGAAGTTCCTCCAGGGTGCCTACATCGCGATCATCGCGATGGCGGCGATCTTCGCGCTGATGAAGGCGATCAGCCGGCACTACGAGCGGGTGTCCCGCGAGACCGCGCTGATCGAGAACGAGGACCGGACGCTGCCCAGCCGGGTGCACGCGATCGTCCTGGTCAGCAAGCTGCACAAGCCGACGCTGCGGGCGCTCGCGTACGCCAAGGTGGCCAAGCCCAGCCGGCTCGAGGCGCTGACCGTGGACGTGGACCACGAGGAGACCGCCCGGCTGGTCCAGACCTGGGACGACTCGGGGATCAGCGTCCCGCTCAAGGTCGTCGCCTCGCCCTACCGCGAGGTGACCAACCCGATCGTCGACTACGTCCGCAACATCCGCAACGAGTCACCGCGCGACGTGGTCACCGTCTTCATCCCCGAATACGTGGTCGGGCACTGGTGGGAGCAGATCCTGCACAATCAGAGCGCGCTGCGGATCAAGGGTCGGCTGTTGTTCACCCCGGGCGTCATGGTCACCTCGGTGCCCTACCACCTGGCCTCCTCGGGCAAGGCGAAGGAGCGTCTCGAGCGCGAGACCGCCCTGGACAACGCACGCCGCGGTTTCCTGAACGACTGACGTCGGTCGCGGCCCGGGACCAGCGAAGGCGATCCGTCTCCTCCGGTGACCGGGACATACGCTGCCTGGCGTGAATCTTCTGGGACCGGTCACCGTGGGGCCGATCGCTCACGGTGGCCACTGCGTGGCGCGGCACGACGGTCGGGTGCTGTTCGTCCGACACACGGCACCGGGAGAGCAGGTCATGGTGACGGTCACCGACGACCGCCATGCCCGCTACTGGCTGGCCGACGCCGTCGAGGTGATCGAGCCGAGCGTCGACCGCGTCGAGCCGCCGTGTCGGATCGCCCGGCCCGGGCTGTGCGGCGGGTGCGACTTCCAGCACGTGACCCCGGCCGCGCAGCGTGAGCTCAAGCGACAGGTGGTGGCCGAGCAACTCCAGCGGCTGGCCGGGATCAGCTGGGACGGCGTGGTCGAGTCGGTGGAGTCCGGGACCGGCCGCGAGGGGCTGGGTTGGCGCACCCGGATGCGCTACCCGGTCGACGCCGACGGCCGGATCGGGATGCGGGCCCACCACTCCCGCGAGGTCATCCCGCTGCCGCCGGAAGGGTGCCTGATCGCCCACCCCGAGCTCCCGGCGGTGGTCGATCGATCGTGGCCGGCTGAGTCCGAGGTGGTCGCCGTCCGCAGCTCGACCGGCGACTCGCTGATCGTCGAGCGCCCCGCGGGTCGAATCCATGAGCAGGTCGGCGACCGGAGCTACACCCTCGACGCCGACGGGTTCTGGCAGGTGCACCCCGCCGCCGCCGCCACGCTGGTGGGCGCGGTGATCGACGGGCTGCGTCCCGAACCGGGGGAGCGGGCCTTCGATCTCTACTGCGGGGTCGGGCTGTTCGCCGGTGCGCTGGTCGACGCCGGATGCCAGGTCTGGGGGGTCGAGGCGGGCCGGACCGCGATCAACCACGCCCGACAGAACATCGGCGACGCGGGCGGTCGGGCCCGGTTCACCGCCGGTCGGGTGGAGAAGGTGCTGAGGACGATGCCCTCCCGGACCGATCTGATCGTGCTCGACCCGCCCCGTTCCGGCGCCGGTCGCTCGGTGATGACCGAGACCATCGCGCGGCGACCGCGAGCGATCGCGTACGTGGCGTGCGACCCGGCCGCGCTGGCCCGCGATCTGGCCACCGCGGCCAAGGCCGGCTACCGCACGGCCGAGGTGCGGGCGTTCGACCTGTTCCCGATGACCCACCACGTCGAATGCGTTGCCGTGCTGGTGAGGTAACCCTTCCCTGAGGCCGGATCCGGCGATGCGACAGGCTAGGACCCGGCATCACGGTGCCCGTTCGCAGGTATCTCGACGTCAAGATATCTGTGGTATCTTGACATCAAGACAGTTTGGACGACCAGAGGAGCGCGCATGAGTGTCAACAGCTTTGGAGCCAAGACCACCTTGTCGGTGGGCGACGCGTCGTACGAGATCTTCCGGCTCGACGCCGTCGAGGGCTCGGAGACGCTGCCGTACAGCCTGAAAATCCTCCTCGAGAACCTGTTGCGCACCGAGGACGGTGCCAACATCACCGCCGACGACATCCGTGCGCTCGCCGGCTGGGAGGCCGACGCCGAGCCGAGCAAGGAGATCCAGTTCACCCCCGCCCGGGTGATCATGCAGGACTTCACCGGCGTGCCGTGTGTGGTCGACCTGGCCACGATGCGCGAGGCCATGGCCGAGATGGGCGGCGACCCGTCCAAGATCAACCCCCTCGCCCCGGCCGAGATGGTGATCGACCACTCGGTCATCGCCGATGTCTTCGGCACCGCCGACGCCTTCACCCGCAACGTCGAGATCGAGTACGGCCGCAACCGCGAGCGCTACCAGTTTCTGCGGTGGGGCCAGACCGCGTTCGACGACTTCAAGGTCGTCCCGCCCGGCACCGGCATCGTCCACCAGGTCAACATCGAGCACCTGGCCCGGGTCATCTTTTCCCGGGAGGTCGCAGGCGAGCTGCTGGCCTACCCCGACACCTGCGTCGGCACCGACTCGCACACCACCATGGTCAACGGTCTGGGCGTCGTCGGCTGGGGCGTCGGCGGCATCGAGGCCGAGGCGGCCATGCTCGGCCAGCCCGTCTCGATGCTCATCCCGCGGGTCGTCGGCTTCAAGCTGAGTGGCGCGCTCACCGAGGGCACCACCGCCACCGACCTGGTGCTGACCATCACCGAGATGCTGCGTCAGCACAAGGTGGTCGGGAAGTTCGTCGAGTTCTACGGACCGGGAGTCTCGCAGGTCCCGTTGGCCAACCGGGCCACCATCGGCAACATGAGCCCCGAGTACGGCTCGACCATCGCCGTCTTCCCGATCGACTCCAAGACCACCGACTACCTGCGGCTGACCGGCCGCAGCGAGGCCCAGATCGCGCTGGTCGAGGCGTACGCCAAGGAACAGGGCCTGTGGCACGACGACGACCGCGAGCTGCGGTTCTCCGAGTACCTCGAGCTCGACCTGAGCACCGTGGTCCCCAGCCTGGCCGGACCCAAGCGGCCGCAGGACCGGGTCATCCTGGCCCACGCCAAGCAGGGCTTCCGCGAGGCGCTCAAGGCCTACGTCGATTTCGACACCCCCGAGTCCCCGGTCGATGCCGCGCCGGAGCTGAACGGCTACGACGAGTCGGTCGCCGAGACGTTCCCGGCCTCGGATGTCCCCAGCCACTCGGGCGCGGATTCCTTGGAACCGCAGCACGCCGGCGAGGGTGTGGCCGACGACATCGGGCGGCCGTTCAAGAAGACGTCGGTCACCCTGGAGGACGGCACTTCGTTCGAGCTCGACCACGGGGCGGTGACCATCGCCTCGATCACCTCGTGCACCAACACCTCGAACCCGAGCGTGATGATCGGCGCCGCCCTGGTGGCCAAGAAAGCGGTCGAGCGCGGTCTGACCCGCAAGCCCTGGGTCAAGACGACGCTGGCGCCCGGCTCGAAGGTGGTGACCGACTACTACGACCGCTCGGGTCTGACGGCGTACCTGGACAAGATCGGGTTCAACCTCGTCGGCTACGGCTGCACCACCTGCATCGGCAACTCGGGACCGCTCATCCCCGAGGTCAGTGCCGCCGTCAACGCCAGCGACCTCGCCGTCGTCTCGGTGCTGTCGGGCAACCGCAACTTCGAGGGTCGGATCAACCCCGACATCAAGATGAACTACCTGGCCTCCCCGCCGCTGGTCGTCGCGTACGCGCTGGCCGGGACGATGGACATCGACCTGGTCAACGACCCGCTCGGCACCGACGAGAAGGGCGAGCCGGTCTATCTCCGCGATGTCTGGCCGACCGAGGCCGAGATCGACGAGATCGTCGCCTCCTCGATCGGGGCGGAGATGTTCGCCGACTCGTACGCCGATGTCTTCGCCGGTGACCAGCAGTGGCAGTCGCTGCCGACGCCGGAGGGTGACATCTTCGAGTGGGATGCGGACTCGACCTACGTCCGCAAGCCCCCGTACTTCGACAACATGCCGGCCGACCCGGTCCCGGTCACCGACATCGCCGGCGCCCGGGTGCTGCTCAAGCTCGGCGACTCGATCACCACCGACCACATCTCGCCGGCCGGTGCGATCAAGGCCGACGCCCCGGCGGGCAAGTACCTCTCGGAGAACGGCGTCGAGCGTCGGGACTTCAACTCCTACGGCTCGCGACGCGGTAACCACGAGGTGATGATCCGCGGCACCTTCGCCAACATCCGGCTTCGCAACCAGCTGGCGCCCGGCACCGAAGGTGGATTCACCCGCGACTTCAACGAGCCCGACGGTCCCGTGTCGACCATCTACGACGCCTCGGAGAAGTACATCGCCGCCGGCATCCCGCTGGTGATCCTGTCGGGCAAGGAGTACGGCTCGGGCTCGTCGCGCGACTGGGCGGCCAAGGGGACGGCGCTGCTCGGCGTCAAGGCCGTGGTGGCCGAGTCGTACGAGCGGATCCACCGATCGAACCTGATCGGTATGGGTGTGCTCCCGCTGCAGTACCCGGAGGGCCAGAACGCCGAGTCGCTCGGGCTCACCGGCGAGGAGACCTTCGAGATCACCGGGGTCACCGAGCTCAACGAGGGCCGTACACCCAAGACGGTCAAGGTCACCGCGGGGGACATCAGCTTCGACGCGGTGGTCCGGATCGACACCCCCGGTGAGGCCGACTACTACCGCAACGGCGGCATCATGCAGTACGTGCTGCGGAACCTGCTGAAGAAGTAGGCGGACTCCGATGGAGCGCGGAGATCGAGTTGCTCTGGTCGTCGCCGCCGCCGCACTGGCGGCGGCGGTGGCGACCGAGCTCGAGAAGCCGACGGCCGAGCGCGTCTGACCGGCTAGCGAACCCACACCTACGACAACGGAGGTACTTGCGCCGGGAGTACCCGGCATAAGTACCTCCGTTGTTCGCACTAGCCCTGATCCACCGGGCACCACCACGTGGTGCGGCCGCCGACGGTGGCGCGGGCGAGTTCAGCGCCGCAGCGGGGGCACCGGCGGGCGGGGCCGCGGAATTCGATGAAGGTGCCGGTGTGCGAGCCGCCGTGTTCGATGGCCGCGGCCACGGTGGTGTGGACGGCCCGGTGCAGCGTGGTCAGTTCGGTGCTGCTCAGCTCGTCGGCCGGCCGGGTCGGCGCGATCCGAGCCTGCCAGAAGATCTCGTCGGCCAGCAGGTTGCCGACGCCCGCGATCACGCTCTGGTCGAGCAGCCGGGCCTTGACCGGTGCCTTGCTCCGGGCGATCCGGGTGACGAACTCCTGGGCCGACACCGTCGCCGCGTCCGGACCCAGCGCGTCGACGTTCGGGTCGAGCCGGACCCGACCCAGCCGCCGCGGGTCGAAGAACCGCAGCGCACCGCCGTCGGCGAAGCGCAGTCCGAACCGGTCCCAACGGGTGAGGTCCTTGCCCGTCGCCTCGGCCTTGGCGTAGCGGCCGTTCATCCAGTCGCCGCCGTCGGTGACGACGCCCGCCGGGTCGCTGATCAGCAGATGTCCGCTCATCCCCAGGTGCAGACCGAGGACCGGGCCGGGTGTCGTCCCTTCCCCGATCCCCGACGTGGTGCACCACAGCGACTTGCCGCGGCGGAAGGCGCCGGTCAGTTCGCGACCGAGCAGCGCGGCCCGGATCTCCCCGTCCGGATGGGGCCGACAGGTGTAGCGGTCGGAGTCGTCGACCTCGACGATCCGCCGGCCGAGAGCGGCGTGCTCCAGCGCGGAACGGGCGGTCTCGACCTCGGGCAGCTCCGGCACCCGGCCAACCTAGCCGCACTCCGGTAGCCTGATGACGATCGTCATGGGTGCGGCAGATCGGAGGCGGCATGGCCACGGGAGTCCAGCGATCGCCACGCGAGCGGATGGTCTACAGCGCGGCGCAGTTGATCCGGCAGCGCGGGGTCACCGGCACCGGGATCCGCGATGTCGTCGCCGCGGCCGTCGCCCCACGCGGGTCGTTCCAGCACTACTTCCCACGCGGAAAGGACCAGCTGGTCATCGAGGCGCTGCGCTGGTCGGCCGAGTACGCGGCGGCCTGGGTCCGCGAGTATCTGCCGTCCGCCCGGCGGCCGTCGCCCGCCGGTCTGTTCGAGCACCTGGCGGCTCCCTGGGTCGAGGAATTCACCCGACGCGGCTTCGAACGCGGCTGCCCGGTGATGGCCACGGCCGCCGACGTCGCCGCCGAGGACAACCCCCTCACCGACCCGCTGCTCGAGGCTCTGGGTCACTGGGAGCACGCCGTGGTGGCGACGCTGGTCGAGCTGGAGGTGCCGTTGCGCCGGGCCCGACGCCTCGCCGTGCTGATGCTGAGCAGCCTCGAGGGCGCGATCATGATGGCGCGGATCCAGCGCTCGACCAAGCCGCTGACCATGGTGGTCAGCGAGCTCGGCCCGTTGCTCGACGGGGAGCTCAGCTGAGCTGTCGCAGCACGGCGATCATGTCGTCGTCACCGTGCCCGTCCCGTACGCCGTCCCGGTAAAGCCCGCGGGTCACGGCGAGGATCGGCGTACGCGCCTTGACGTCAGCGGCCTGGGCCGCGATCAGGTCGCAGTTGGTCGCGACATCACGGAGCCCGGCCTGTGGGGCGAAGTCGTCGGCCAGCACCTTCGCCAGCTTCATCCGCGAGACGGCGCTGGCCATCGGCCCCGCATCGAGCACCTCGACCACGGCGGTCAGCTCCAGCCCGCTGTGCCGGGCCAACTCCACGGTCTCGCCCAGCGCGGCGACCATCGTGACCAGATAGTGGTTGACCACCAGCTTGGTCCGCAGCGCGTCCGGCACCGCGCCGCACCGGACGACCTGGCGGCAGAACGATGCCAGCAGCGGTTCCACCCTGGCCACCGAGGCCGGTCTTCCAGCAATCATCCCGACCAGGTCACCCCGCTCGGCCGGGACCCGCGACCCCGACACCGGCGCCTCCACATAGTCGCCGCCCGCGGCGCCGATCCGGCCGGCGAGCTCGGCGGAGAAGGCGGGGGATACCGTCCCCAGGTTGACCACCAGGACCTCACGGATCGGGGCGTCGGTCGCCTCCAGCACCTGCCCGAAAACCGCGTTGATGGCGATCTGGTCGGCCAACATCACGAATACGATCGGGCAGCGACGGAACACATCGGCCGGGCCATCGGCCACCCGCGCACCGGACCGCCCGAACGCCCGGGCGCGATCCGTGGTCCGGTTCCACACCACCAGTTCGTGTCCGGCCGCCAGGAGTCGGCGAGCAATCGGCTCTCCCATCAGCCCCAACCCGATGAATCCGACCGCCGTCATGGCTACCTCCCTCGGCCGTCTATGACATGTGTCATAGACGACGTCGATGCTACGCCAGATCGGCCCAGGCGGCAGCGATCCGACCTCGGTAGTCCTCCATCTCGTCGTCCCCGTACGTGGTCCGTGGCCAGAAGAAGCCACGCAGTCCGTCCCCCTTGGTCCGCGGCACGACGTGCACGTGCAGATGGGGTACCGACTGGCTGACCACGTTGTTGATGGCGACGAAGCTGCCCTGCGCCCCGAGCGCGATCCCCACGGCCGCGGCCAGCTGCTGGGCCGTGGTCATCAGCGGGATCATCAGCGCGGGGGAGAGCTCGAGCAGGGTGTCGACGTGGGTCACCGGTGAGACCAGTACGTGGCCCTTGAACACCGGCCGGTGGTCGAGGAACGCAATGACCTCGTCGGTCCGGGCGACGACCGCGGCGTCGATCTCGCCGCGGGCGATCTGGCAGATGATGTCGGTCATGGCCCGACCCTACGGTCGGCCGGTCGGCGACGGCGTGCGAGAGTCAGCCCGTGGAGCGAGGCTGCCCGAAGCGCATGGTCTTCGGTCCGTGCGGCGGGGTCCAGCCCGACGGTGGGTGCGAGATGCTCCCCGAGCCGTGCGTCTTCGCCATGCTGGTCGAGCCCGAACCGCCGGATTGGCCGCTGCCGGCGACACCGGTCGTGGTGCCCCGGGTGCTGACCGATCTGAGCACGCCGCCCGGCGACGTGGTCACGCTGCGCGACACCGTCGCGATCCTGGCCGGGAGCTGCGACGCCGTGCTCGTCGGTGAGCACCAGGACCGGCCCGACTTCCCGCCGTCCGTGCTGGCCCGGCTGATCGCGTCGGCCGGGCTTCGACCGTGGGTGACGCTGGCCTGCCGCGACCGCAACCGGATCGGACTCGAGCAGGAACTGCGCGCTCTGGCCCTGCAGGGTGACGTGACCGCGCTGTGCGTGACCGGGGACGGCCGGGCCTACGACGTACGCCCCGACGTCACCCAGGTCTTCGACCTCGACGGCACCCGGCTGACCGCGCTGGCCGCCGGTCTCGGGCTGCCGGTCGCGGTGCCCGAGACGCCGACGGCGCCCCCGCGCGCACTCCGACCGGCACGGCTGGTGCAGAAGCAGCGGGCCGGCGCCGGCGTCGCCGTGCTCAACCACGTGGGTTCGCCGGCCGCGGTCGCCGCCTTCGTTACCGCGGCGCGGGCGGCCGGGCTCACGATCCCGGTGGTCGCCTCGGCGGTGGTCTTCACCGACCACCGCTCCGCTGCGGTGCTCGACGGGCTGCCCGGACTCGAGCTGGACGGCGACGACGTCGCCGCCGTCCTCGACGCCGCCGATCCGGTGTCGGCCGGGATCGACCGCGCGGTGGCCGAGGCGGTCGCGCTGCTGGCGGTCGACGGGGTGGAGGGCGTCAATCTGTCCGGTTCGGCATCGTCCGCCGGGGTCGCGTACGCGGCGGAGATCCAGGCCGAGGTCGGCCGACGCATCCAGGAGGGGACGACATGAACGACGCCATGACCGCGGAATTCGACACGGTGGCCGGCTGGACGGCCGAGGTCGCCGGCGACCTCGGACCGGACTACCGGATCCCGGCCGGTTGCCGCGGCAGTGCCAGCCCCGGGGCGCTTCGCTGGCTGATCGACCGCCTCGCCGTACGTCCGGGGGACCGGTTCCTCGACTGCGGCGCCGGGGTCGGCGGTCCGGCCGCCTTCGCCGCCGAGGAGGCCGGCGTACGCCCGTTCCTGTCCGAGCCCGAACCGCAGGCCTGTCGGGCCGCGGCCCGGCTGTTCGGGCTGCCGGTGGTCCAGGCCAACGACCGGCTGCCGTTCGCCACCGCGGCGTTCGACGCGGTCTGGTGCCTCGGCGTGGTCTGTACGGTGGCCGACCAACCGGGACTGGTCGCCGAACTGGCCCGGGTCGTGCGACCCGAGGGGCGGGTGGGGCTGCTCGTCTTCACCCGTCAGGTCGCCCACCTCTCCGAACACCCCGAGGGCAACCAGTTCCCCGACGACCGCACCCTGGTCGAGCTGCTGCAGGCCGCCGACCTGCACAGGGTGGCCTCCGCCGACCTGGCCCAGTTCGCCGCCATGCCGACACGCTGGCGCGAGCAGACCGACGAGGTCGAGGCCGCGCTCGAGGCTCGGCACGGTGACGACCCGGGCTGGCGGACCGCTCAGGGCCAGTCGGCGATCATGGGTCGGCTGCTGGGCGGGGGAGAGCTGGTCGGCAGGCTGGTCGTGGCGTCTCCCACGGCGCCTGCTCCGCTCTCGCCATAATCGAACATGCGTACTACTGTGGAGTCATGGTCTACACCCCACCCGGCTGGCCCACCCAGGTTCGACCGCCCGGAGCGCCGGGGTGGGAGGCGACGGCGATCGCCTTCCTGCTTGACTGCTCACCGCCGGATTTCCGCGGTTACCGCGTGCTGCGCAACCATCCGGTCGTGCTGGCCCGATTCGCCGCCCGCTACATCGCCGGACAGTGCCGCACGGCGACCGAAGGCGTGGCCGAGCTCCGGACCAGCCTGGCCGACTGCGCCGATCCGCCGGTGATCGAGGCGGCTACCGACGTCTGGCTCGAGCAGTCGGCCCGGCTCGCCCGGACCCAACGGGCGGTGGGGCTGGTCGAATCGGCCTTGCGCGGAGCCACGTTCACAGCCAAGTTGTGATCGGCACCGCGCTCGCGACCCCTGGAACCCCGCGGTCGTCCCCGTAGACTCGGCGGCATGTCGCTACCTCCGCCCGGGCTGCTCCGCACGATCGCCGGGCCGGATGATCTGAGCGATCTCAGCTACGAGCAGCTCCACCAGCTGGCCGCCGAGATCCGGACCTTTTTGGTCGACCAGGTCAGCAAGACCGGCGGCCACCTCGGACCCAATCTGGGCGTGGTCGAGCTGACGCTGGCCATCCACCGGGTCTTCGACTCGCCCGCCGACCCAATCATCTTCGACACCGGGCACCAGAGCTACGTCCACAAGATCCTCACCGGTCGGCAGGACGACTTCGTCACCCTGCGTCAGCGCAAGGGTCTGGCCGGTTACCCGAGCCGGGCCGAATCTGAGCACGACTGGGTCGAGAACTCGCACGCCTCGACCGCGCTGTCCTACGCCGACGGCATGGCCAAGGCGTTCCGGTTGCAGCGTCGCGACAACACCGTGGTCGCCTTCGTCGGCGACGGCTCGCTGACCGGGGGCATGGCCTGGGAGGCGCTCAACAACATCGCCGGCAGCACCGACCTGCCGCTGGTCGTGGTGATCAACGACAACGGTCGCTCGTACACCCCGACCGTCGGCGGATTGGCGCGGCGCCTGACCGGGCTGCGCACCAACCCGAAGTACGAGCAGGTCCTCGACCTGGTCAAGCGGAACGTCAGCCGAGCGCCCGTGATCGGCAGCACCGCGTACGACCTGCTGCACGGGATGAAGAGCGGTCTCAAGGACGTGCTGGCTCCGCAGGGGCTGTTCTCCGATCTGGGCATCAAGTACGTGGGGCCCATCGACGGCCACGACATCGAAGCCCTAGAACACGCCCTCGACCAGGCCAAACAGTTCCGGGGCCCGGTGCTCGTGCACTGCTTGACCCGCAAGGGCAACGGTTACAAGGCGGCCGAGGAGCACGAGGAGGACCGGTTCCACGCGGTCGGTAAAATCGACGCCGCGACCGGACTGCCGCTGAGCTCGAACCCGCAGCGCACCTGGACCGACACGTTCTCGACCGAGCTCGAATCGATCGGCGACACCGACGATCGGGTCGTCGCCGTCACCGCGGCCATGCTCTATCCCACCGGTCTGCAGCGCTTCGCTGCAGCGCATCCCGACCGGGTGTTCGACGTCGGCATCGCCGAACAGCACGCGCTCACCTCGGCGGCCGGTCTGGCCATGGCCGGACTGCACCCCGTGGTGGCCATCTATGCCACGTTCCTGAACCGGGCCTTCGACCAACTGCTGATGGACGTCGCGCTGCACCACTGCGGCGTCACCCTGGTCCTCGACCGCGCCGGCGTCACCGGTCCAGACGGTCCGAGCCACCACGGCATGTGGGACATGTCGCTGACCCAGCTGGTTCCCGGTCTGCACCTGGCCGCCCCCCGCGACGCCACCCGGCTCCGCGAGGCGTTGCGTCGAGCGGTCACCATCGACGCCGCCCCGAGCGTGATCCGGTTCTCCAAGGACGCCGTCCCCGACGACATCGACGCCATCGACCAGCGCGGCCGGATCGACGTCCTGTCCCGGACCGAACAGCCCCGCGTGCTGGTCGTCGCGTACGGCCAGTTCGCCGCCCTGGGCCTGGTCGTCGGCGAGCGTCTGGCCGACCAGGGCATCGGCGTGACGGTGGTCGATCCGGTGTGGGCCCTGCCGGTCAGCACCGATCTGGTCGGCCTGGCCGGTGAGCACGAATTGGTGATCAGCATCGAGGACAACGGGGTGGTCGGCGGCTGCGGTGCCCGCCTCGATCTCGAGCTCCGACAGGCCGGCGTGGCCACGCCGCTGCGCGCCTTCGGCATCCCGCAGGAGTTCCTCGACCACGGCAGCCGGGCCGAGTTGCTCGCCGAGATCGGACTCACCCCGCAGGAGATCGCCCGCTACGCGGTTGAGGCGATCGCCGGGGCCGATTCGAGCCTGAGCCGGGACGCCTCCGACCTGCACTGATCAAGATCTCCTAGGGTGTTGCCGATCGGCTCGCTGACGAGCCACGGAGCACCAAGGAGATGATCATGGGAGTCTTCCGGACGAAAAGCATCGAACAATCGATCGCCGACACGGACGAGCCGGACTACAAGCTCAAGAAGAACCTGTCGGCCCTCGACCTGACGGTGTTCGGCATCGGCGTCATCATCGGTGCCGGCATCTTCACCCTGACCGGACGGGCAGCGGCGACCGTCGCCGGTCCGTCGGTCGTCCTCAGCTTCGCCATCTCCGCCGTCTGCTGCGGTCTGGCGGCGCTCTGTTACGCCGAGTTCGCCTCGACCGTGCCGGTGTCGGGCTCGGCGTACACGTTCTCCTACGCCAGCCTCGGCGAGATCATCGCCTGGATCATCGGCTGGGACTTGCTGCTCGAGCTGATGCTCGGTGCGAGCGTCGTCGCCCAGGGCTGGAGCGCGTACGCGGAACTGCTGATGTCGCAGTTCGGCATCACCTGGCCCGAAGCGATCGGCCCGGGTGGGTCGGTCGACGTGCTGGCCATGCTGTTGGTCGCGGTGCTGGCCACGCTGGTGACCATCGGCATCAAGGAGTCGATGCGGGTCAACCTGGTGCTGGTCGCGGTCAAGCTCTTCGTCGTCCTGTTCGTCATCTTCGCCGGCATCGGTCTGATCAAGGCCGAGAACTACACCCCGTTCATCCCGCCGTCGCAGGCCACCGAGGGGAGCAGCGGCATCCATCAGCCGCTGATCCAGGTCCTTTTCGGCATGGAGCCGTCGGCGTTCGGCGTGGCCGGCATCTTCAGCGCGGCCGCGCTGGTCTTCTTCGCCTACATCGGCTTCGACGTGGTCGCGACCACGGCCGAGGAGGCCCGCAACCCCCAGCGCGATCTGCCCATCGGCATCATCGCCTCGCTGGTCATCTGCACGGTCCTCTACGCTGCCGTGTCGCTGGTCATCACCGGCATGCTGAAGTACGACCAGATTTCGACCGAGGCGGCGCTGGCCACCGCGTTCACCAGTCTGGGCAAGCCGGGCTTCGCCACCCTGATCGCCGCCGGCGCCGTCGCCGGTCTGACCACCGTGGTGCTGACCCTGATGATCGGCGCCTCGCGCGTCGTCTTCGCCATGTCGCGTGACCACCTGATGCCGCCGGTGCTGAGCAAGGTGCACCCGAAGTTCGGCACCCCGTACGTGATCACCATCATCATCGGCGTGCTCACCATGCTGGTCGCCGGTCTGACCCCGATCGGCAAGCTCGAGGAGATGGTCAACATCGGCACGCTGACCGCCTTCATCCTGGTCTCGATCGGTGTCGTCGTGTTGCGGCGGACCCGGCCGGAGCTGAAGCGGGCGTTCAAGGTGCCGTTCTCTCCGGTGCTGCCGATCGCCTCGGCGTTGATCTGCTTCTACCTGACCCTCAACCTGTCAGTCGAGACCTGGATCCGCTTCGTGATCTGGATGGCCATCGGCTTCGCGATCTACGGGCTGTACGGCTACCGGAAGTCGCGTGTCGGAACCGGCCAGACCCTGGCGGAGATGCACGGCAGCATCAGGTGAGTCTGTGACGTGTGGGGGGCGACCCCCACACGGCACGACTCAGCCGGCGACCGAGGCGACCCCGGGCGGCAGGAACCGCCGTCCGAGGGTCGCCTCGGACACGCCGACCCGATCCAGGTACGGCGTCAGTCCGCCCAGGTGGAACGGCCAGCCTGCGCCGAGGATCAGGCACAGGTCGATGTCCATCGGGGCCGCAACCACCCCTTCGGCCAGCATCAGCCCGACCTCCTCGGCCAGCGCCTTCAGGGCGCGCTCCCGCACCTGGTCCGCGGTGCTGGGCCGGTCACCCGGGCTCAACAGCGCCAGAGTGTCTTCGGACACGTACGGTTGGCCCTCGGGGGTCCAGTCGTAGACGCCGGGCTTCCCGGCCTCGACGATCGCCCGCAGGCTGGGCGACACCGGGAACCGGTCCCCGAACGACGCATGCAGACTCTCGCCCACGTGCAGAGCGACCGCCGGCCCGACCAGCTGGAGCAGCACGTACGGCGACATCGGCAGCCCGAGCGGCCGCATCGCGGCATCGGCCACCGGGATCGGCGTGCCCTCATCGACGGCGGCGAAGATCTCGGCCATCAGCCGCAGCAGCAACCGGTTGACCACGAAGCCGGTCGCGTCGGAGACCAGAACCGCGTTCTTCTTGGTCACCTTGCCCAGGGCCAGCGCGGTGGCCACGGCCGCGTCGTCGGTCCGCTCACCACGGGCCACCTCGAGCAGCGGCATCACCGCGACCGGGTTGAAGAAGTGGAAACCGACGACCCGTTCGGGATGGGCCAGGTCGGCGGCCATCGCGGTCACCGACAGCGACGAGGTGTTGGTGGCCAGCACACAGGTCGGCGCGACGTGTTTCTCGAGCTCGGCGAAGACGGTCTTCTTGACCGCGATCTCCTCGAAGACGGCCTCGACGACGACGTCGCAGTCCGCGTACGCGGCGAGGTCGGTCGTCCCGCTGATCAGCGCGCGCAGCCGGTTGGCGGCGCCGGCCGACAGTCGCTGCCTGGCCAGCAGCTTGTCGATCTCGGCGTGGATCCGGGCCAGGCCGGCGTCGACGCGACCCTGGTCGAGATCGCTGATCACCACGGGGACCTTCGCCTGCCGGAGGAACAACAGGGCGAGCTGGCTGGCCATCAGACCGGCCCCCACGACGCCGATCTTGGTGACCGGCCGGGCCAGCTGGGGATCAGGTGCACCGGCGGGCTTGCGGGCCCGCTTGCGGACCAGTTCGAAGGCGTAGAGGCTGGCCCGAAGCTCCGGGCCCATGATCAGATCCGCCAGCCCTTCGTCTTCGGCGGCATACGCGGCGCTGCGCTCGGCCGTCTTGGCCGCAGCGATCAGATCGAGACCACGGTAGGGGCCGGGGGAGGCGCGGAACACCTTGGCGTCGGCGAAGGCCCGGCCGCGGGCCACCGCCTCCTCCCAGGCCGGACCGCGGTCGATCTCGGGCCGCTCCACGCTGACGGCGCCGGAGACGACACGACCCACCCAGTCGAGCGAGCGTTCGAGGAAATCGGCGCCGTCGAAGAGGACGTCCGCGATCCCGAGCGCATGGGCCTGGGGTCCGGTCAGCATGGCGTTCTGCGAGAGCGAGTTCTCGATGATCACCTGGACCGCCCGGTCGGGTCCGATCAGGTTGGGAAGCAGGTAGACCCCACCCCAGGCCGGGAACATACCGAGGAAGCACTCGGGCAGCGCGATCCCGGCGGCCGCGGCCGACACGGTCCGATAGTGGCAGTGCAAGGCCAGTTCGAGCCCGCCGCCCAGCGCCATCCCGTTGATCAGGGCGAAGGTCGGCACCGGTGACGTGTGCAGCTTGTCGAAGACGGCGTGACCGATCCGGGCGATGGCCAGGGCCTGGTCGCGCTCGGTGATCGTGGGCAGCCCCGAGAGATCGGCTCCGGCGGCCAGGATGAACGGCTTGCCGGTGACGGCGATGGCCACGATGTCCTCGCGTGCCGCCGCCGCGTCGACGGCCACGCCCAGCTCGCCCAGTCCGCGCGGTCCCAGCGTGTTCGGACGGGTGTGGTCCTGGCCGTTGTCGAGGGTGATCAGCACCGCGGTGCCGGCGCTGTGGGGGAGCACGATGTCGCGGCTCAGCGCCTGGGTCACGACCTCGCCGTCGGCGACCGCGGCGGCCGACTCGACGAGCGCCGCGAGTTCGGTGGCGTTCACTTGCTCACCCCTGGGTCGAAGATCGGGTTCTCCCAGATGACGGTGCCACCCATGCCGAGCCCGATGCACATCGTGGTGATCCCGTAACGGACCTCCGGGTGGTCGCGGAAGGTGCGGGCCAGTTGGATCATCAGCCGGACCCCGGAGCTGGCCAGCGGATGACCGAACGCGATCGCGCCGCCGTAGGGATTGACCCGCGGGTCCTCGGCGTCGATGCCGAAGTGGTCGAGGAAGGCCAGCACCTGCACGGCGAAGGCCTCGTTGATCTCGAAGGCACCGATGTCGTCGATGCTGAGCCCGGTGCGGGCCAGCGCCTTCTCGGTCGACGGGATCGGTCCGACCCCCATCACCTCGGGTTCGACCCCGGCGAAGGCGAATCCGACCATCCGCATGGCCACCGGCAGCCCGAGTTCGGCGGCCACGTCAGCCGCGGCGAGCAGTGCGGCGGTCGCGCCGTCGTTGAGCCCGGCCGCGTTGCCCGCCGTGACCCGGCCGTGCGGTCGGAACGGTGTCCGCAGCCCGGCCAACGCCTCCATCGTGGTACCCGGTCGTGGCGGTTCGTCGACAGTGGCGAGGCCCCAGCCGGTCTCGCTGCTGCGGGTGGCCACCGCAACCAGCGACTCCTGGATGATGCCGTCGGCGTACGCCTGCTGTACCCGGTTCTGGCTGGCGACCGCGTACGCGTCGGCGCGTTCGCGGGTGATCTCGGGGAAGCGGTCGTGGATGTTCTCCGCGGTCGCCCCCATGTTGAGCGACGACGGATCGACCAGCCGCTCGGCGACGAAGCGCGGGTTGGGATCCATCCCGGTGCCGATCGGATGGTGGCCCATGTGCTCGACGCCACCGGCGAGGGCCACGTCGTACGCGCCGACCGCGATCCCCGAGGCGACGGTGGTCACGGCGGTCATCGCGCCGGCGCACATCCGGTCGAGGGCGAAGCCGGGCACGCTCTGCGGGAGCCCGGCGAGCAGGGCGGTCGACCGGCCGAGGGTCAGCCCCTGGTCACCGGTCTGATGGGTGGCGGCGATGGCGACCTCGTCGATCCGCTCGGGCGGCAACTCGGGGTGGCGCCGCAGCAGATCGCGGAGACAGAGGACGACCAGATCGTCGGCGCGGGTCTCGGCGTAGAGCGAGCCGGCCTTGCCGAAGGGCGTACGCACGCCGTCGACGAAGACGACGTCGCGGATTTCGGAGAACATGGCCCGATATTACTCACCGGTAACTTAGGCGGGGACCGGCCCGGCGAACCGTCGGTTCAGTCGGCGAGCAGCGGGGTGATGACGGCGACGGTGAGCTCGCGCTGCCAGGCCCGGGCGCCGTATCCGGCGAGCGCCGCATCGACCGATTCCTCGTCGATCGGGCTCGGCGGACGCCACGCGAGCCGACGGACGAACTCGGGGGTGAGCAGGTTCTCCACCGGGAGCTCGTGGCTGGCGGCCAGCGTGATCAGGGCCTCACGGACCTTGGCCAAACGCGCGGCGGCGACCGGGTCCTTGGCCGCCCAGAGCCGTGCCTGCGGGGGTCCCTCGGTGGGGATGTGCAGGGGCGGGAGCTGGGCGTCCGGGGTCGCCGCGGCGGTCTCCACCGCACCCGCCCAGGTCTGCTCGTGGCGACGGGCCTGTCGTCGCGAGAAGCCCGGGATCTGTCGGAAGGACGCGCGGGTCGGGGTGGGCAGAGCCGCCAGCTCGCTGATGGCCAGATCGGGGAGGATCCGGCCGGGGGCCCGGTCGAGGTCGCGCGCCAGCTCGTCGCGGGCGTACCAGAGGTGGGCGATCAGCCCGAGCGCGCGGCGGTTGCGGATCTTGTGGATCCCGGAGGTCCGACGCCACGGGTCCTGCCGTGACGGCGGGACGATGCCGGCCCCGGCGACCAGGGCGGCGAACTCCTGCTGCGCCCACTCCCACTTGCCGGCCTCGACCAGCTGGTCGGCGAGCTTGTCGCGCAGCTCGATCAGCAGCTCGACGTCGAGCGTGGCGTAGGTCAGCCATTCGGCCGGTAGCGGCCGGGTCGACCAGTCCGACGCCGAATGCTCCTTGAGCAGCCGGACGGCGAAGAGCTCCTCGATCATCGTGCCGAGCGCGACCCGGGGGTAGCCGAGCAGGCGCCCGGCCAGTTCGGTGTCGAACAGCGTGGCCGGGGTCAACCCGATCTCGCTCAGACACGGCAGGTCCTGGCTGGCCGCGTGGATGATCCACTCGGCGTCGACGATCGCGTCACGCAGCGCCGACAGGTCGGCCGGCGACGTGTCGTCGGGGCGGAAGGCGATCGGATCAATCAGGTGGGTTCCGGCGCCGGCCCGCCGGAGCTGGATCAGGTAGGCCCGCTGGCTGTAGCGGTAGCCGTGCGCCCGCTCGGCGTCGACGGCCACGGGCCCGGTGCCGGATCGGAGCACGTCGATCGCCGCAGCCAGCGCCAGCGGGGTCTCGATGACCGCAGGGACACCCTCGGCGGGTTCGACCAGCAGGGGAACGTCGGGCGCGGACTCGGTCGGCGCAGCTTCTTCGGTCAACGTCTCCGGGGGTTTCGCGTCGTCAGGCCCCGCCGCGACGGCATCATCACCACACCGGCCGGGAGCGGGGGCAGACCCGCTGTCGTACACAGTAGTTCAGCCCAGGCGGCCAGGTGCGGGGTCAGTCCGATTCCGTCCTCGAGCAACGGGGTCCACGAGGCGCGGATCTCGACCTCGGCCCGCGGCTCCTCGTCGGCCATGGCGCCGAAGGACTCGCTCGCCACCGAGGTGACCGTCCCGCTCGGCGATCCGTACGCCGCACCGTGGTTGGTCAGACCCTCGATCAGCCACGACCACCCGACCCCGGCCAGCATCGGATCGGTGACCATCTCGGGGTCGACCTCGGCCCGGGCGAAGGTGACCAGGCGGAAGGTGCCGTCCCAGGCCGCGTTGCCGGCCGGGTCGTGCAGCAGCACCAGCCGGCCGCTGCCCAGATCGTTGCCACCGACCACGACATCGGCGGTGATCGCGGCGGCGTGGGGGGCGATCCGCTGCGGGGCGGGCATCTCCTCGACCTGCAGCTCGGGGCGCCAACTCGCCGACATCAGATCGCCGACCGCGCGACGGAACGCGTCCGGACCCACCGACGCGTCGCTCTTGGCTGCCACCCGTCGAGCGTACGGTCGCGGTCCCAGCGGGTGAGGGATCGACGCGCCGGGCGGCCTGGGCGTGGCAGGATTCCTGGATGCCGCATTCGGACGAACCGCTGCTGATCGCCGCCTGCCGACGGCGGCAGCCCGCCGATCAGGTGCCGGTGTGGTTCATGCGCCAGGCCGGTCGGTCGCTGCCGGAGTACAAGCAGGTGCGGACCGGGATCAGCATGCTGGACAGCTGTCGCCGGCCCGAACTGGTCGCCGAGATCACGCTGCAACCCGTGCGCCGCCACCAGGTCGACGCGGCCATCTTCTACTCCGACATCATGGTCCCGCTGCTCGCAGCCGGGGTCGACCTGGACATCGTCGCCGGGCGCGGGCCGGTGATCGCCCACCCCGTACGGACCGCGGCGGACCTGGACCGGCTGCGCCCGTTGCATCCCGAACAGCTCTCCTACGTCAGCGACGCGGTCAAGCTGCTGGTGGCCGAGCTCGGTCCGATCCCGCTCATCGGCTTCGCCGGCGCCCCGTTCACGCTGGCCAGCTATCTGGTCGAGGGCGGACCGAGCAAGGACTACGCCGCGACCAAATCGCTGATGGTCGGCGATCCGGAGCTGTGGCACCGCCTCTGCAGCCGCCTGGCCCAGATGTCGGCGACGTTCCTCCAGGTGCAGATCGATGCCGGCGCGTCCGCCGTGCAGCTCTTCGACTCCTGGGCCGGCAGCCTGGCGCCGGTCGACTACACCGCGTACGCCCAGCCGCACTCGGCCGAGGTGCTGGCCGCGGTCGCCGACCGTGGCGTGCCCCGGATCCACTTCGGGGTCGGCACGTCCGAACTGCTGGTCGCGATGGGTGAGGCGGGGGCCGAGGTCGTCGGGGTCGACTGGCGGGTGCCGCTGGCCGAGGCCAGTCGACGGATCGGGCCGGCGTACGCGGTCCAGGGCAACCTCGACCCGGCGCTGCTCAAGGCGCCCTGGCCGGTGATCGCCGAGCGGGTCCGCGCTGTGCTGCGCTCAGGTGCGCAAGCCCCGGGCCACATCTTCAACCTCGGTCACGGCGTACCCCCGGACACCGATCCCGACGTGCTGACCCGGATCGTCGAGCTGGTCCGCACCGAGGCGGCGGACCTACGCGCCTCAGCCGACGCCGCGTGACCCGGGTCGCCGTCGTCGGCGGCGGTGTCACCGGGTTGGCGTCGGCCCGGTTGCTGGCCCGGGCGGGCTTCGAGGTGACGGTGTTCGAGTCGAGCGCACGGCTGGGCGGCAAACTCGCCCCGGTGGTGATCGACGGGGCCGCCTTCGACTCGGGGGCCGAGTCGGTGCTGGCGCGGCGTCCCGAGGCGGTAGCCCTGATCGACGACATCGGGCTGGCCGCGGACCGGGTGCACCCGACCACGGCCAGGGCGCGCCTGCTGATCGACGGCCGGCCGGTCGCCCTGCCGCCGTCGCTGATGGGGGTGCCGACGTCGGTCGAGGCGCTCCGCGAGGTGCTGAGCGGTCCCGGGCTCGTTCGCGCCGGGGCCGAGCCCGGTCTCGAGGCACCGCCGCTGACCGGAGACGTCGCGTTCGGGGCTTACGTCGACCGACGGTTCGGGACCGAGGTGACTGACCGGCTGGTCGAGCCGCTGCTCGGCGGAGTCTACGCCGGTGACGCCCGAGAGCTCTCCTTCGAAGCGGTCGCCCCGGCGCTGTTCGGCCGGGCCCGCGCCGGCGGCTCCCTGCTCGAGCACGCGCAGTCCTCGACCGCCCCCGCAGCCGGACCGGTGTTCGCCGGCGTACGCGGCGGGATCCACCGGATCGTCGACGCGTTGGTCGCCGAGCTCGGGCGACCCGGTGTCGACCTGCGGCTGAACGCTGCGGTCGAGGGCTTCGAGCGCGGCCGGGTCCGCCTGGTCGGCGGCGAGACGGTGGCGGCCGACGGGCTGCTGATCGCCGCGCCGGCCCCCATGGTGGAACGGCTGCTCGGGGTCGACGCCCTCGGCGACCTCGCGTACGCCTCGGTGGCCGTGATCACGCTCGTGGTCGGTGGACTCGAACCCGACGGGTCGGGTCTGCTGGTGCCGCGCGGGGGGCTGCCCACGATCAAGGCGCTGACGCACTCGAGCCGCAAGTGGGACTGGGCGGGCGAACGGGCCGCGGCGACCTGGGGTGCGGGCATCCACGTGGTCCGCGCCAGCGTCGGTCGGATCGGCGAGGCGGCGATCCTCCAGCTGGACGACGAGGCGTTGCTGGCGCGTACCTGGGCCGAGGCGACCGACCAGCTACCCGGTTGGACGAGTGCCGAGCTGATCTGCGGCCGGGTCACCCGGTGGGGCGGTGCGTTGCCGCAGTACGCGGTCGGCCACCGCGACCGGGTAG
Source organism: uncultured Actinomycetota bacterium (assembly GCA_963815905.1). Lineage (GTDB taxonomy): Bacteria > Actinomycetota > Actinomycetes > Propionibacteriales > Propionibacteriaceae > Microlunatus. The sequence goes on from CAWFIO010000013.1 coordinate 578,377, forward strand.
CGGCCCTGCGCCGAGCGCTCGAGCCGCGGAGCGGGATCGCCGTCGCCGGAGCAGCGCTCGACGGGGTCGGGATCGCGGCCTGCCTGGGCTCGGCGGCCGCCGCCGTGGCCAAGATCACCACCGATCTCGGCGGACCTGCGTGACATGATCGACGCGTGAAAGCGCGGGAGATCAACGACACGATTCGCTACACCATGTGGTCGGTGTTCAAGCGGAGCCAAGGGCTCGACGGCTCGGCTACCGAGACGGCCAAGGCGGCGGTCAAGGCGATCGAGGAGGCCACCGCCGGCACCGATTTCGTCCTCCGGGGCTGGTACGACGTGTCGGGGCTGCGGGCGGATGCCGACCTGATGGTCTGGTGGCACGCCGAGAACTCCGACACCCTGCAGAACGCCTACCATGCGCTCCGCCGCTCCGATCTGGGCGCGCAGCTCGAGCCGGTCTGGTCGCAGCTGGCGTTGCACCGCCCGGCCGAGTTCAACAAGGGCCACGTGCCGGCCTTCATGCAGGACGAGGAACCCAAGGGCTACCTCTGCGTCTACCCGTTCGTCCGTTCGCTGGAGTGGTACCTGCTGCCCGACGAGGAACGCCGGGCCATGCTCGCCGAACACGGCATGATGGCGCGGCCCTATCCCGACGTCCGGGCCAACACGGTGTCGTCTTTCGCGCTCGGTGACTACGAGTGGATGCTCGCCTTCGAGGCCGACGTGCTCCACCGGATCGTCGACCTGATGCGTGCGCTGCGTTCCGCCGCCGCGCGGCGGCACACCCGCGAGGAGGTGCCGTTCTACACGGGGCGCCGCCTCGAGCTGGACGAGATCCTCGCCCTCTGGTGAGGCCGGGCCGCGACCGGCCGGCTGCTCGCTGAGCAGGCCGGCCGGTCTCGTCCGTGGTGATCAGTCGGCTAGCGGCTCGAGCGTCAACGAGATCGAGTTGATGCAGAACCGCTTGCCGGTCGGGGTGCCGTAGCCGTCGTCGAAGACGTGCCCCAGGTGCGAATCGCACGTCGCGCAGCGGACCTCGACGCGCTTCATGAAGTGACTGGTGTCCTCGATGTAGCGGACGGTCTCGCCGGCCAGCGGTGCGTAGAACGACGGCCACCCACAGTGCGAGTCGAACTTGGTCTCGCTACGGAACAGCTCGCTACGACAAGCCCGACAGCGGTAGACGCCTTCGGTCTTGGTGTCGGTGTATTCCCCGGTGAACGCCCGCTCGGTGCCGGCCTCGCGGAGTACGTGATATTCCTGCCGGGACAGCTGGGCGCGCCACTCGTCCTCGGACTTGACGATCTTGCCTACTGCGGCAGCGGGATTGTTCTGGGTATCGGTCATGGTGTTGCCTCCTCGACTTCTCTAACACCGTAGTCATTAGGTTGTGTTCCATGCCGACGCCAGCGGTCGAACTCTCCATCGGTGAGCGCACCGTAAGGGTCACCAGCCCCGACAAGCTCTACTTTCCCGACGTCGGGATCACCAAGCTCGCCATGGTCGAGTACGTGGTCGCGGTGGGATCGGGCATCTTCGCCGCGCTCCGGGATCGCCCGGTGACCATGGAACGCTGGCCCGGCGGCTATCGCCCCGAGGTCACCCTCAGCACCCGCACCGACTCGCACCATGACGCGTTCTACCAGAAGCGGGCGCCGAGCCGGGGGATGCCGGAGTGGGTGGAGACGATGACGGTGACCTTCCCGTCGGGTCGGACCGCCGACGAGGTGTGCGCGACGGAGCTGGCCACGATCGTCTGGATGGCCAACCTCGGGACGCTGCGTTACCACCCGTGGCCGACCAGCCGGCCCGATCCCGATCAGGTCGATCAGCTCCGGATCGATCTCGACCCGCAGCCGGGGACCGACTTCGGTGATGCGGTGACCGTCGCGTACGAGCTGCGCTCGGTGCTCGAGGACGCGGGGCTGATCGGCTATCCGAAGACCAGCGGCGGGCGCGGCGTGCACGTGTTCGTCCCCATCGAGCCGGCGTACGGCTTCATCGAGGCGCGGCACGCGGTGATCGCCCTCGGTCGCGAACTGTCCCGGCGGATGCCCGAGCAGGCCACGATCAACTGGTGGAAGGAGGAGCGGGGGGAGCGCATCTTCGTCGACTTCAACCAGATGGCCCGCGACCGCACGATTGCGTCGGCCTACTCCATCCGCCCGACTCCCACTGCCGTGGTTTCGGCCCCGCTGACCTGGGACGAACTGTCCGATGCCGAGCCCGGGGACTTCACGGTGAGCTCGATGCCAAGCCGGTTCGCGGAGGTGGGCGACGCCTGGGCACCGTTCTACGCCGAGCCGGCGCGCAGCATCGCGGGCGCCCTGGAGTGGTACGCCCGCGACGAGCGGGACCTCGGCACCGGAAAGTACGGGGGAGCCGAGATGCCCTACCCGCCCGACTACCCGAAGATGCCCGGCGAACCGTCGCGGGTCCAGCCCAGCCGCGCCCGCTCCGACAACCCCGACTTCGCCTGAAGTCGGCCACCCGCCGATCGCCGACGCCCCTGCGCGTCGTGGTGCTGGCTGGGTCGCGCTGAGAACCGACGTCCACTGCGCGACTGGACGCGGAAACCGCGGCGTGTCGTCCGCCTCGCCGGTTCTGGACGTCGATTGTCAGGGTCAGGACAATTTGTCAGGGTCAGGACAATCGGGGAGCCTTCGGCGCCGGGTCGTCGAGGCGGCGATAGGCGGTGAAGAGGGTGCCGTCGTCGGCGTGCAGTGCGAACCGCAGCGCGAAGTCGGCCACCGGATCGATCACCGGACCGCTGGTCGACCGCAGCCCGGCCCCGCCGACCGCCACCGGGGCGAGGGTCAGCAGGAGTTCGTCCAGCAAGCCCGCCGCGATCAGCTGTCCGTGCAGACCCGGCCCGCCCTCGCACAGCAGCCGGACCAGTCCGGTGCCGGCGAGGTGGTCCAGCAGCTGTCCCAGGTCGGCGGCATCGGTGATCACCACCGGGCCGCCCTCCGCGCCGTCAGCCGGCTCGGAGATGTTCTCGCCGACGTTGCCCGAGCGAGACAGCACGACCAGGGTCGGGAAGGGTGCGAGGTTCTCCCGCTCACGCAGGTCGCGCTGCCAAGGCGCCAGGTCGATCGCCCGGTAGCCCTCGGCGCGCACGGTTCCGGCCCCGACCAGCACGGCGTCGCAGAGGGCGCGCTGCAAGGCGAACACCTCGTGGTCGCTCTCGGTGTTGATGCCCCCCGACCGGCCGTCCGGGCCCTGGACCGAGCCGTCGAGCGACATCACGAAGTTGCTGCGAACGTAGGCGCGGTCCGGGGGGACCGGAAACCGGTAGAGCTCGGTCAGTTCCGCCTCGTCCAGCTCGCGCGCAGCTCCGCCATCCGCGTCAAAGATCAACCTCATGGCCGCAATCCTGGCAGAATCGCCGGCATGGCCAAGAAGAGCAAGGGCGTTGCATCCGCCACCGCACCGCCGACGCTGACCGACCTGCTCCGGCTCCCGGCCGGCCCCGTCGATCTGGCCGGTTTCGATCCGCGCGCCACACCCGGTTTCCCCGGTGCGGACAAGCACGCGGCCCCGGCGGTGACCGAGGCGTTGACCCCGGAGCTGGGCGATCTGCAGGAGAGGCTGTTCGCCGAAGGCCGAGCCGGCGAGGCGGATGCCCGCAAGGTGCTGCTCGTCCTCCAGGGCATGGACACCTCGGGCAAGGGTGGGGTGATCCGGCACGCCATCGGGATGATCGATCCGCAGGGTGTCCACATCAAGGCCTTCAAGGCCCCTGATGAGCAGGAGCGCGCCCACCACTACCTGTGGCGGATCGAGCGCGAACTGCCCGAGCCGGGGATCATCGGCATCTTCGACCGTTCGCACTACGAGGACGTCCTCGTCGTGCGGGTCAACAGCCTGGTCGAGGAGTCGGTCTGGAGCGCCCGCTACGACGAGATCAATGCGTGGGAGCAACAGCTGGTCGCCGATGGCACCGTCGTCATCAAGTGCTTCCTGCATGTCTCACCCGAGGAGCAGAAAGCGCGTCTGCTGGCCCGGCTCGACGACCCGACGAAGTACTGGAAATACAACCCGGGCGACGTCGACGAGCGCTCCAAGTGGCCGGCCTACCAGGAGGCGTATGAGGCGGCGCTCGAGCGGTGCAGCACCCAGCAGGCCCCGTGGTTCGTCGTTCCGGCCGATCGCAAGTGGTATCGCAACTGGGCGGTCGCGCAACTGCTGGTCGAGCATCTGCGGGCGATGGATCTGAGCTGGCCGGCCGCCGACTTCGACGTCGACGTCGAGAAGGCCCGGGTGTCGGCCTCCTGAGGTCCGCACGGCTCTCCTCAAGAGGTTCGATCGATGCGGATCTTCGTCAGCTACGCCCGCGAGGACCGGGAGGCGGTCGCCCAGCTCGTCGGCGACCTGACCCAGGCTCAGCACACGGTCTGGATGGACCGGTCACTCCGCGGTGGTCAGCAGTGGTGGAGCACCATCCTCGACGAGATCGTCGGCTGCGCGGCGTATGTGTTCGTCCTCAGCCCGGCCAGTGCCGCCTCCCCGGCCTGCCGGGCCGAGGCCGAGTGGGCCACGGCGACGGGTCGGCCCACCCTGGTCGTCGAGCTCTCCGACACCCCCGTCGACCCGGTGGCCGATGGATCAGCCCGGGTCGACCTGCGCGAGCGGACTGTCGACAGCATCATCGGGCTGGTGACCGCGCTTGCCGCACTGCCCGCTCCGCCGGCGCCGCCCGATCCACCGCCCGCCCGTCCCGCCGTACCGATCAGCTACCTGTACAGCCTGGGTCAGCGCATCGTTGCGGCCGGTCTGGCTCCCGACGAGCAGCGGGCGATCCTCGCTGAGATCGAGGGTGCGTTGGTCGGCGAGAACGAGCACGACGCCGGGCGCGAACTCCTGCGCCGGTTCGCTGCGCGGAACGACCTGACCGGCGAGACCCGGGCGACCCTGCGCCGGCTCGAGTCCCGCCACGGCCGCCTCGAGGGCGAGGTCGCGCCCCGACGCCACCCCAGCACGGTGCCCGTCCTCATCCTCGCCGTCGTGGCCCCCTTCGCCGTCGGCATCCCGGGCATCCTCGGCCTGATCATGATCAGCCGGGCGCTCCGCGACGTGGACGCCCAGCCGAGCCGCTACGGCTCCCGCCGAGTCCTGCTCGGCCTGCGGGTGCTGTGCATCCTCGGCATCCTGGCCGTCATCCCCTTCAGCTGGTGGATCGCCCGATGACCGAGCCCTTCACCGCCGTCGTCTGCCCGCCCCCGGCGACCCCGGCGGGCACGGCGGTCGTCGCCGACCTGACCCGGGCGGGAGGGGTCGTGTCGGCAGCCGCCGAGCCGTGGGCCGAGCAGCTGGCCGCCGTACGCCGGTGCGACCTGTTCGTGGTGCTGCTGACCCGTGCGGGACTCGCGTCGCACCGGTTCCAGACCTTGCTCGCGTACGCGGTGGCCCTCGGCCGGCCGTTGCTGCCGGTCCTGGTCGACGACCTCCCGCTCGAACTGCTGCCCGAGGACCTGGCCCGGACCCAAGCGATCGACTACCGGACCCGGACGGTGCAGTCCGGAATCGCCCTGGCGGTGGCGGTGACCCATCGTCCGAGCCCACCGCCCCTGCCCGATCCGCTGCCGCCCGCGCCGACCGAGCCGCCGCCGGAGGCGTCCACGGTTCTCGTCGCGGAGACGGAGCCGCCGAACTATCCTCACGCGACTCTGTTGATCGTGCTGAGCATCATCGGGCTGCTCACCACACCGGTCCCGGTGCTCAGCCTGCCGGTCTGGTTGATCGCCCGGCGCACGTTGCGGTCGATCGACAACTCCGGCACCAGCTACGCCAACCGCGACCTCGTCTTCCACGCGTGTCGGATCGCTCTGGTCGGAGTCGTCTTCCACGCAGCGGTCTGGGTCGCCTTCGGTATCCTGCTGCTCGTCCTCTGGCTCTTCGCCTGACCGTTCACGCGGTGGAAGCGAGCAGCGGTCGCTGCTCGGCGGCCGCGTGGCTCAGGCCGAGACGACCGACAGGTGGGGGATCGGGAAGAAGTCCTCGTCCTCGAACACCGGCTCGTGCTCGACGGGAGCGTCGACATCGACCAGCTCGAGCGCGGAGACCACGTAGCGGATCAGCGCCACCTCGGCGACCTCGGGCTCGCCACCCAGCGGTGCGGCGATGGCGATCGCGCCGGCGTCCAGGGCCAGCTCGGCCTGGTGGGTGTACTGCAGACCCGGGGCCAGGAACCAGCTGCCCATGGCGATGTGACGACGACCCTGGGCCCGCAGACTGCGGATCGCCTCGGCGGTGCTCGGGCCCGAACCGCTGGCGTACGCGGTCACGCACGGCAGCCGGTGGTGGGTCGACCACTGCCGGGCGCGGCGGGCGACCAGCGCGTTGCTGCGGACGTCGGAGCTGCCCTCGGCGGCGAAGATCAGACCGTCCAGCTCACTGACCCGGTTGACCCGCAGGGCGTCGCGCAGCCGACGGTCGACGATGGCCAACAGCTGCGCCTCGGGTCCGATCGGCCGCGAAGCGGCGACCCGGAGGTCCGGGTGCGCCGCGGTGACCTGGGCGACCAGGGCCGGGACGTCGCAGTGCGCCTGGAACGCGTCGGACAGCAGCAGCGGGACGAAGACCATCTCGGTCACGCCCTCCCCGGCCAGCCGCTCGGCGATCTGCAGCCCGCTCGGGGCGGCGTTGTCGAGGAAGGCGACGTGGATGTCGAGCGCGGGGCGGATCGCCAGCAGCTCGCGGCGGATCTGCTTGCTGACCTGCGCCACCCGCGGATCGTTGCTGCCGTGGCCGAGCAGGATGAGGGACGGTGCGGTCATGTCAGGGACTCCGGGTGTCGCTCGGTGCGGGGGGTGCCAAGAACGGCGGTCTGGCGAAAGGCGGTGGACCCGGCCATACCGGCGCCGAGGGTCCACCCGTCGGCTTCGTCGACGATGATGAACGCGCCCGTGGTGCGGTGCTCGCGATAGGGGTCGACCGGTAGCGGCGAGGCCAGCGCGAGCCGCACCTTGCCGATGTCGTTGAGTCCCAGGGTGCTCGTCGGCCGCCAGGTCGGCACGTCGCCGTGCTCGAAGTCGAGGTCGAGGACCCCGTCGATCGAGCGGACGATGGCCTTGGTGATCGACGTGCCGTGCTGGACCAGGACGCGGGATCCGACCGACAGGTCGCGCTGGGCCAGCCAGCAGACCGTGCCGGACAGCTCGCGTACCGGCGCCGGGGGCGCGTCGGTCGAGGCCAGGATGTCGCCGCGCGAGACGTCGAGGTCGGTGTCGAGGCGGATCACCACCGACTGTCCGGCCACGGCGAGCTCGAGCGGTCCGTCCGGGGTGTCGATCCCCGTGACCACCGCGTGCTGGGTACGGGGGAGGACGACGATCTCCTCGCCCACCTTGACCCGGCCCGACTCGACCTTGCCCGCGTAGCCGCGGTAGTCCCCGTCGACCTGCGGAGCCCGGGCCGCCCAGGGCGCCGGGGCGGCCGACTGCGGCCGGACGACGCTCTGTACGGGGAAACGGAGTTCCGAGCCCACGGCGCGGTGGGTGTCGTCCACGTTCTCCAGGTAGCCGAGGACGGTCGGCCCGTCGTACCACGGCGTCTTGTGCGAACGGGTCACCACGTTGTCGCCCTCGGTGGCCGACACCGGGATGCAGTGGGTGTCGAGGACGCCCAGACTCCGCGCCAGCAGCGCGAAGTCGGTGGCGATGCGGCCAAACGCTTCCTCGGAGTAGTCGACCAGGTCGATCTTGTTGACGATCAGGATGACGTGCGGGACGCGCAGCAGCGACGCGACGGCCAGGTGCCGGCGGGTCTGCTCCACCACGCCGTTGCGGGCGTCGACCAACAGCACGATGACGTCGGCGGTCGAGGACCCCGTCACCGTGTTGCGGGTGTACTGCACGTGCCCGGGGCAGTCGGCCAGGATGAACTTGCGCGCCGGCGTCGCGAAGTAGCGGTAGGCCACGTCGATCGTGATGCCCTGCTCGCGCTCGGCGCGCAGACCGTCGGTCAGCAGCGCCAGGTCGGCGCGATCGAGCCCCTTGCGGCGGCTGACGTTCTCGACGTGGTCGAGGGTGTCGGTGAGTACCGAGTTGGTGTCGAACAACAACCGACCGACCAGGGTCGACTTGCCGTCGTCCACCGAGCCGGCGGTCGCGAGCCGGAGCAGCGTACGCCGCCCCGCCGCCTGGGTGCCTGCGGCCGAGGGCCGCACCGTGGAGGTCGGGCTCATCAGAAGTATCCCTCTCGCTTGCGGTCTTCCATGGCGGCTTCGCTGAGCCGGTCGTCGGCCCGGGTGGCACCGCGTTCGGTCAGCTGGCTCACCCCGACCTCGGTGATCACGTCGTGCACCGTGCTGGCCGTCGACAACACGGCAGCGGTGCACGACATGTCGCCGACCGTGCGGTAGCGGACCGAGCGGGTCTCGACCGTGTCGGTGGGCAGTTCGGGAGTCACCGGGGTGATGGCGATCCACATGCCGTCACGCAGGGTGACCGGGCGCTCGTGGGCGTAGTAGATCGACGGCAGGTCGATCTTCTCGGCCTCGATGTAGTCCCAGACATCGATCTCGGTCCAGTTGGACAGCGGGAAGACGCGGACGTGCTCGCCGGGCAGATGCCGGCCGTTGTAGAGCGACCACAGCTCGGGACGCTGGTTGCGTGGATCCCACTGCCCGAACTCGTCACGCATGCTGAACACCCGCTCCTTGGCCCGGGCCCGCTCCTCGTCGCGCCGACCGCCGCCGAAGACGGCATCGTGCTTGCCCTCGGTGATGCCATCGAGCAGCGGGACCGTCTGCAGCGGGTTGCGGGTGCCGTCCGGTCGCTCGCGCAACCGGCCGTCGTCGATGTAGTCCTGAACCGAGGCGACCTTCAGGGTGGCTCCGTAGAAGGCCACCGCTTCGTCGCGATAGGTGAGCACCTCGGGGAAGTTGTGCCCGGTGTCGACGTGCATCAGCTCGAACGGGATCGGCGCCGGCCAGAACGCCTTGGCGGCCAGGTGCAGCATGACCACCGAATCCTTGCCCCCGGAGAACAGCATCACCGGCTTGCGGAAGGTGGCCGCGACCTCGCGGAAGATGTGGATGGACTCCGACTCGAGGGCCTGCAGCTCGGTCAGCGGCCGCAACGGGGTGGTGAGGGTCATGGCAGGTCCTTCTCCAAGATCGAGACCAACAGGGCGTTGGTGCGTCCGACGGAGGTTTCGAGATCGGTGTCCGCGGTGTCCAGCACCAGATCAGCACTGGTCGGCTGCTCGTACGGGTCGTCGACGCCGGTCATCCCGGTCAGCTCGCCGCGGCGGGCCTTGGCGTACAACCCCTTGACATCGCGGGACTCGGCGAGCTCGAGCGAGGTCGACACGAACACCTCACCGAACGCCACGCCGGTGGTCGCATGATCGTCGCGGACCGCCTGGCGCGCGTCGGCGTACGGGGCGATCACCGGCACCAGCACGGTCACGCCGTGGCTGGCCAGCAGCCGGGCAACCCAGCCGATCCGACGCACGTTGATATCACGATCGCCCCGGGTGAACCCCAACCCGGCCGACAGATGGGGCCGCACCTCGTCGCCGTCGAGCACCTGGACCGGCCGGCCTTCGGCCCGCAGCCGATCGGCCAGCGCGTGCGCGATGGTCGACTTGCCCGCCGAGGGCAGACCGGTGAACCACAGGGTCGCGCCCTGTCGTGTGGGGGGGCTCTGTTGTGTGGGGGGACGACCCCCCACACCCCCCGCGGAATTCACGTCGCTGGCGCTCCACGAATTCGGCTCTCCGGGGGCGGAGTGACGGAGTGGAGGCTGAGGTCTGGTCCCTACTCATAGGTGGATCCCGCATTCGGTCTTGCCCAGCCCGGCCCAGCGGCCCGACCGCGGGTCGTCGCCGTTGGGGCGCAGGGTGCAGGGCTCGCAGCCGATCGAGGCGTAGCCGTCCTCGAGCAGCGGGTTGATCATCAGGCGAGTTGTCCTCGATGTAGGCGTCCACGTCCGCATCGGTCCAGGACGCGATGGGGGCGACCTTGATCAGCCGGCGCTTCGCGTCCCACGAGACGGTCGGGGTGTTGGCGCGGGCGGCCGAGTCGGCGCGACGCAGCCCGGTCGCCCACGCGGCGTACGGGGCCAGCGCGCGGCCGAGCGGGGCGACCTTGCGCATCGCGCAGCACTGGTCGGGGTTGCGGGCGAACAGGTCCTTGCCCCACCGCGCGTCCTGCTCGGCCACGGTGTGCTCGGGGGTCACGTTGATCACGTTGACGTTGTGCACCAGCTGCACCGCGTCGCGGGTGCCGATGGTCTCGACGAAGTGGTAGCCGGTGTCGAGGAAGACCACGTCGATGCCCGGGGCGACCTGCTCGGCCAGGTGAATCATCACCGTGTCGGCCATCGACGAGGTCACGACCAGCCCGGAGCCGAACCGCTCGTACGCCCAGCCCATGATCTCCAGCGCCGACGCGCCCTCGAGCTGGTGATTCGCCTCGACGGCGAGGTCGGCATGATCCAGAACGGCGCTCACAGCTTCTCCTGACGATCGCGGTCCCGAGAACGGAGACCGAGGAACGTCACGGAGAACGCTCGCAGGCAGCTGCGGCATTCCCAGCCCTTCTCGAGCGGGAAGATCGTCTCCTCCGCGCAGTAGGGGCAGTGCATGACCGCCTGCCGGTTGGCGTGGGTCGGCCGCGCGGCGGTGGGCTCTGGACCGTCCTGGTCGCCGGCCGGGTCGTCGGAGCTCATACGAGGACGGCTTCATCGGCCCGCGCCACCCACTGGGCGAACCGCTCGCCCTCGGTGCGCTCGGCCACGTAGGCCTTGGCCAGACGCTCGACGTAGTCGGGGACCTCGTCGGCGGTGACCTTGTGGCCGCGGAGCTTGCGCCCGAAGCCGGCATCGAGCCCGAGCCCGCCGCCCAGGTGCACCTGGAAGCCCTCGACCTGGTCGCCGTTCGGGCCGACGACGAGCTGACCCTTGAGGCCGATGTCGGCGACCTGGATCCGCGCGCAGGAGTTGGGGCAGCCGTTGATGTTGACCGTGATCGGGGTGTCCATCGCGCCGAGCCGCTGCTCGAGCTCGTGGACGACGTCCGCGGCCCGGGCCTTGGTCTCGACGATCGCGAGCTTGCAGAACTCGATCCCGGTGCAGGCCATCACCGAACGCCGCCAGGCGTCGGGGCGGGCCGACAGTCCGAGCTTCTCGGCCCCCGCGACCAGCGAGTCGACCTGGGCCTGCTCGACGTCGAGCACCAGGATCTTCTGCATCGGGGTGGTGCGAAGTCGGTACGAGCCGTGTGCCTCGGCCAGCTCCGCCAGCGCCACCAGATCGGTGCCGCTCGTGCGACCGGCGATGGCCGCCAGACCGACGAAGAACCGGCCGTCCTTCTGCAGGCTGACCCCGATGTGATCACCGCTGGTGGCCGGGGTCTCGGGCGCCGGGCCGTCGATCATCTTCCGCTTCAGGTATTCGGTCTCCATCACCTGGCGGAACTTCTCCGGTCCCCAGTCGGCGACGAGGAACTTGATCCGGGCCCGGGTCCGCAGCCGGCGGTAACCGTAGTCGCGGAAGACACCGCAGACCGCAGCCCACACCTCGGCGACCTCGTCCTCGGGGACGAAGGCACCGAGCCGCTGGGCCAGCATCGGGTTGGTCGACAGACCGCCGCCGACCCAGAGGTCGAAGCCGGGGCCGTGCTCGGGGTGGACGACGCCGACGAAGGCGATGTCGTTGATCTCGGGTACGACGTCCTGGCTCGGGTGCCCGGTGATGGCGGACTTGAACTTGCGCGGCAGGTTCGAGTACGCGGGGTCGCCGACGTAGAGATCGGCGATGGCCTTGATCGCGTTGGTCGGATCGATGATCTCGTCGGCGGCGATGCCGGCCACGGGGGACCCGAGAATGACGCGCGGGCAGTCCCCGCAGGCCTCGGTGGTGTGTAGCCCGACCGCCTCGAGCCGGCGCCAGATCTCGGGGACGTCCTCGACCCGGATCCAGTGCAGCTGGACGTTCTGCCGGTCGGTGATGTCGGCGGTGTCGCGACCGAAGTCGACGCTGATCTGCCCGATCACGCGGAGCTGCTCGGTGGTCAATGCGCCGCCGTCGATGCGGATCCGGAGCATGAAGTACTCGTCGTCGAGCTCGTGCGGCTCGAGCGTGGCGGTCTTCCCGCCGTCGATGCCCGGCTTGCGCTGGGTGTAGAGCCCGTACCAGCGGAAGCGGCCGCGCAGGTCACCCGGGTCGATCGAGGCGAAGCCGCGCTTGGAGTAGATGTTCTCGATCCGGGCCCGGACGTTGAGCGGGTTGTCGTCCTTCTTGGACTGCTCGTTCGGGTTCAGCGGCTCGCGGTATCCGAGCGCCCACTGGCCCTCGCCCTTCTTGCGGCGGGGACGAGCGGCGGGTCGCGCGGCCGGCGTGGCCGTACGGGCGGCGACGGGCTCGGTGTCGGTCTCAGTGGTCATCGGTGTCCTCGGTCGGGGGTGCGGCACACGGATTCGCGTGCGCTGGGCGGGTAGCCGCGCACCAGGTGCGGGCGAACCGGGTCAGCGGGCAGGCCGGTGACACATCATCGACTTCATCCGACCGAGGTCGACAAAGCGACGTGCTGTGAGCCCAGAACCCTGCCAGCGCCGGTTCGGCGCGGAGGCTGAGGAGGTGAGCACCTGCTCAGCCTGATTCGTCCGGCCCGTCCGATCAAATTGGATTCTCAATTATTGAGAACCCTGTCCAATTATTGAGACGCTGAGCGTGGAGCATCCTCGGTCGAGTCGTCACCGAGACCGGAGAGCCGGGGCCAGACCGTGTCGGCGGCCGCGTTGAAGGCAGCGCCGATGAGCACGGCCAGCGAGGAGATGTAGAGCCAGATCAGCAGGGCGATCGGTGCGGCGAGCGGTCCGTAGATCGAGGTGGAGCCGGTGGTCAGTCCGAGGACCAGCCGCAGCAGGGCGCTGCCGCCGATCCACATGCCCAGGGTGAGAGCGGCGCCCGGCAGGTTGGAGCGCCACCGCGTACGCACGGGCACGGAGACGTGGTACAGCGTGGACAGGAAGCACACCGAGCCGAGCAGCACCACGGGCCAGTAGAGATGGGCCAGGAATTCCAGCTGGGGGGGCATGATCCGCTCGACGAACGAGGGTCCGGCGAGCACGAGCGGCAGCACGATGACGCCCACCAGCATGAAGATGAGGTACAGCCCGAACGACAGCAGCCGGGTCCGGACGATGCCGCGTTGGCCGGCCAGCCCGTACATGATCGTGATGGTGTCGATGAAGACGTTGAGCGCGCGTGATCCTGACCACAACGCGATCACGAAGCCGATCGAGATGATCTCGAACCGCCCGCCCGACAGCACGTCGTCGAGGGTGGGGGCGATGACGGTGTCGACCGCGTCGGGGGTCAGCGCCCGGGCGGCCAGCGTCAGCACCTGGCTGCGGAAGTTGGCGATGGTCTGCACGTCGAGTCGCTTGGCCACGAAGCCGATCGCACCGGCCAGGCCGAAGATCAGGGGCGGCAGCGACAGGATGGCGAAGAACGCGGCCTCGGCGGCCAGCCCGGTGACCCGATAGCGAACGAGCGCCCCCACCGTCTGCGCGAAGGCCCGCCAGCTGTTCCCACCCGTCTTGCGCAGCCAGGCGAGCCGGACCGTGGGCCGGCCAGCGGATGGATTCGCGCTGCGCTCGGTCACGCGCTCAGCGTAGTGGCGGACCCCCCTGACCGGGTGAACAGAACGCGGGCGAGTGCGCCCTGGTTTCCATCAACGACGGACACCACTCACCCGGCTCGCCTGATCGCCGGGGCGAGGAGCTCGCGCAGCGCCGGCCAACTCCGGGCGAACCCCTGGTGCAGCTCGCCACGCTCGAGCAGAACGTCGATCTCGGCCAGGTCGAGCCACGCCACCGCGTCGGTCTCCCAACCGGTCCCGGTCACCGGGAACGCCTCGGGCGCGGCGAGCACCACGGTCGAATAGGTCCACCCGCCGCAGTCGAACTCGTGCCGGCCGAGCTCAGGGAACACGCTCACGTCAACCGCGAGCTCCTCGGCGATCTCGCGGCAGGCCGCGGCGTACGCGTGCCGGTCACCGGGGTCGATGGCCCCGCCCGGGATCGACCAGCAGTTGCCGTGGTGCACCGCGGCGCTCCGCAGGGTCAGCAACGCCCGGGGCCCGGTCGGTCCGGTCGTGGTGACCAGCCCTCCGGCGGCACCGTTCAGACCCCAGTGCCGGTGGCCGAGCTGGCAGATCGCATACACGCGGCCACCGTACCCACGCGCCGGAGCGGCTCGGGGGGTCTCCTCCTCAGCACGTCGACGCGCTCACCCACGCGTCCATCGCCAGGACAATCCCGCAGATCTCAGATCCTTATCTTCTTCATCTCGGGATCGAAAGCGGGTTCGGCGGTGACCGTCGCCTGGATGCGCTGGTCGAACCACGCCACCTCGACGGTGGTGTCCGGCTCGGCGTGGTCGAGCGGGAGCCAGGCGTAGGCGAGCGAGTGTCCGACGGTGTAGCCGTACGCCGCCGAGGTGACGTAGCCGACCGGTGCGTCCCCGGCGTAAACCGGTTCCGACCCGAGGACGAAGCCGGCGGTGTCGAGGGTGAGCAGGCAGAGCTTCTTCGTGGGACCACCCCGGGCGAGCAACCCGTCGCGTCCGTGGAAGTCGAGCTCGGGCCGGACGGCGAAGGACAGACCGGCCTCCTCGGGCGAGTGCTCCGACGTCATGTCGGTGCCGAACGAGCGATACCCCTTCTCGATCCGCAACGCGTTGAACGCACTGCGACCGGCGGCGATGATGCCGTGCTCCCGTCCAGCCGTCATCAGCAGATCCCACAACGCCAGACCCTGATCGGCGGTCGTGTAGAGCTCGTAGCCGAGCTCGCCGACGTAGGACAACCGCATGGCGGTCACCTTGACCGGTCCGAGGTAGCACTCCTGGGCCCGGAAGTAGGGGAAACCGGCGTGCGAGAAGTCGGCGTCGGTCAGCGGCTGGACGACGTCACGGGCCTTCGGACCCCAGATGCCGACGCAGCAGGTGCCCGCGGTGATGTCGCGGATCTGGACGGTCCCCGCGTACGCCGACCCCTTCAGTTGCCGGTGCAACCAGTCGAAGTCCAGGGCCCCGTTGGCGCCGATCTGATAGCGCTCGGCCCCCAGTCGGGCCACGGTGACATCCGAGCGGACCCCACCGTCGCGCTCGAGCAGCAGGCAGTACGTCACCGCCCCGATCGACTTGTCGACCTTGCCGGTGAGCATCGTCTGCAGGAACGCGGTGGACCCCGCCCCGGTGATCTCGAGCCGCTTGAGCGCGGTCATGTCGTAGATCGCCACATCGGTGCGGGTGATCGCGGCCTCGGCCGCGACGATCGGTGACCAGAACTGTTGCGCCCAGGCGTCGGGTTTCGGCTGATGCCATGCACCGGCCCGCGGATCCTCGAGCAGCGCGGCGTTGGCCGCGTACCAGTGCGGCCGCTCCCAGCCGGAGGCCTCGAGGAACTCCGCTCCGAGGGCCTGCTGCCGTGGGTAGAACGGTGAGGTGCGCAGCGGCCGTAGCGCGGTGGCCGGGCCCGAATCGCGCGACTCCATAGGCTGCAACGGATGGAGGATGTCGTAGACCTCGACGAAGTTCTGCTTGTTCTTGGCCTCGACGTAGTCCGGAGCGAGCTGGTGCACCTCGAACCGGTTGAGGTCGCACGCGTGCAGGTCGAAGCGGGAGTGGCCGTCGACCATCCACTCCGCCATCGCCCTGGCCACACCTGCGGAGTGGGTGACCCAGACGGCTTCGGCGGTCCAGAAGCCGTCGAGCTCGGCGTGCGGGCCGAGCAACGGCAGGTTGTCCGTGGTGAACGAGAAGACCCCGTTGAACGGATGGGCCAGCTCGAGCCGGCCGTCGGTGAACAGACGCGGCAGCATCCGCTGCGTTTCGGCCATCGGGAAGGCGAAGTCGTCCGGGGTGAAGTCGAGCACCGACGGCTGGCCGTGCAGGCTGTTCCTCTCGTCGTAGTCGGCCCACGGGGCCAGGTCCTCGACCCGGACCGGGATCGGCCGGTGGCGGTAGGAGCCGATCCCGACGGTCTCGCCGTTCTCGCGGAAGTAGAGGTCCGCATCCTGGTGGCGCAGCACCGGGCGGACCGCCTCGGTGGTCCGACCCCTGAGCGGTGCCACGGGCCCGGTCCAGGCGAACTGGTGGGCCAGCGGGGTCAGGGCCAGCCGCTGCCCGACCAGACCGGCGACCTTCTGACCCCAGATCCCGGCGCAGCAGACCACCAGGTCAGCAGGCAGCTCGCCCTGGTCGGTGAGCACCCCGGTGACCCGGTCGCCGGCAGTGCGGATGTCGAGCACTTCCGTCCGGTCACGGACCGTCGCGCCCCGCTCGGTGGCCCGGTCGAGCTGGGCCGCGACCGCGCGTACCGCCTTCGCGATTCCGTCGTCGGGGACGAACAACCCGCCCAGCACGTACGCGGGGTCGAGCAGGTCGAACCGAGCCACGGCCTCGGCCGGGTCGAGCAACTCGGCCCCGGCCACACCCCACGAGTGGGCCAGCCCGAACCGACGATGCAGTTCCCGGGCCCGCTCGGGGGTGGTGGCGACCTCGAGCCCGCCGACCGGCAGGTAGCACGGGTCGCCCCGCCACGTCAGTGCGGAGAACTTGTTCACCGTGTAGCGGGCGAAGTCGCTCATCACCTTGGTCCCGTTGACCTGGAACACGACTCCTGGCGCGTGCGAGGTCGACCCTCCCGCGGCCGGCAGCGGTCCCGCCTCGAGCACCGTCACCCGCGTCCAGCCGCGCTCGGTCAGCTCGTCGGCCAGCGACGCACCCACGATTCCTGCCCCGATGATCACGACCCGAGGTCCGGTCACCACACTCTCCATTCAGTTGCTGATGCTGCAACGACACGGGTTCTACGCAACTCAGTCGAGGGCCGGTCCGCAGGGCTGTCGACCAGCCCTGCGGCCCGTCGACCGCGGGGTTACTTGGGCAGCCAGGCCTCGACCTTCTCGGGGTTGGCGTCGACCCACTTCTTGGCGGCGTCCTCGGGCGACATCTTGTCGGCGGTGATGTATTTCGCGACCAGGTTCTGGTCGTCGTTGGTCCAGGTGAAGTTCTTGATCAGCGCGGCGGCGGGCGAGCCCGAGTCGGCGAACTTGGTGGCCACGATCTTGTTCAGGGTGTACTCCGGGTAGTCGCAGGCGACCTTCTCGGCGTCGGCGTCGCAGCCGTCGGTGTAGGCCGGCAACGCCACCTTCTTCAGCGGCACCTCGGAGAGGAACCACTGCGGGGAGTAGAAGTAGCCGAGCACCCACTTCTTGTTTTCCTCGGCGTCCTTGAACGCCTGGATCAGCGCCGCCTCGGAGCCCGCGTACACCACCTTGTAGTCCAGCTTCAGGTTGGAGACCAGGGCCTCGTCGTTGGTGACGAACGAGGGGTCGCCGTCGAGGAGTTGCCCCTGGTTGCCGGACTCGGAGGTCTTGAAGTCGGCGGCGTACGTGTTCAGGCTGTTCCAGTCGAGGACGTCGGGATGCTCGGCGGCGAGCCACGGTGGCACGTACCAGCCGATGGTCCCGACGTTGCCGGTCGGCCCGCCGTCGACGGCGACCTTCTGCTCCTCGATGTACTTCTTGGTCAGATCCGGGTGGCCCCAGTTCTCGATGATCACGTCGACCTGACCGGACGCGAAGCCCTGCCAGGCGATCTCCTCCTTGAGCGCCTTCTGGCTGACCTTGCAGCCGAGCTTGCTCTCGGCGACGTAGGTCACGACGGCCGCATCGGCGGTGTAGCCGACCCAGTCGTTCATCGCCAGGTTGACGGTGCCGCACGCGGCGGTCGATGCGTCCACGGAGGCGGCTCCGGACGGGGCACCCCCGCCGGCGTTGACGGTCGCGCCGCCACAGGCCGCGGTGGTGAGCAGAGCGAGGGTGGCCACGCCGGTGGCCCACCGGCGGGTCAGCCGGGTCGGAACGGTCATGCAGTCTCCTGGGTGCGAGTTCGTACGCGGAATGCGGCTCAGCCGGCCGTCTTGGCCGGCTGGACTGCGAACGGGGACCGGCGACGCGATGCGTCGGCGGCGGATTGGGTGATTCGGTCGAGCAGGATGCCGAGCACGACCAGGCTGAGCCCGGCGGCCAGACCCTTGCCGAACAGGTCGAGCTGGTTCAGCCCGGCGATCACGTCGTAGCCCAGCGCGCCGGCGCCGACCATGCCGCCGATCACCACCATCGACAGGGCGTAGATCAGGCCCTGGTTGGCGCCGATGCCGATCGACTTGGCGGCCATCGGGATCTGGACCTTGAGGATCATCTGCATCCGGGTCGAGCCGGCGGAGGTCGCGGCCTCGACCGTGGTGGGGGAGACCTGGGCGATCCCGTCGGCGATGATCTTGATCGAGGCGGGGGCGGCGTAGACGACGGCGGCAACGATGGCGGTGAACCGGGTCGGACCGAACAGGGCCAGGAACGGCACCAGGTAGACGAAGGCGGGCATGGTCTGGCCGGCGTCGAGGAACGGCCGGATGACCCGGTCGACGGTGGTCGAGCGGCCCATCCACACCCCGACGACGATCCCGAGGACCATCACGAGAACGGTGGCCACGAGCGTCGCCGCCAGGGTGTACATCGTGTCGTTCCAGACACCGAGACCGACCAGAAGGCCAACGGCGACCACGGCGAGGATCGCGATCCGCCAGCGTCCGACCAGCCACCCGATCGTGACCAGGACGGCGCCGACGACGAACCACGGGGATCCGGTGAGCAGCGATTCGAGCGGGTTGAGCACTCCATAGGTCACGAGGTCGCGGATGGCCTGGGTGAGCGGGGCCATGTTGCCCTGGGCCCAGTCGGACACGCTGGTGCCGACCAGGTTGACCCCGGCTCCGAGGTCCGGCCAGCCGGTCAGCTGACCGGGGAGGTCGCCCGCGGCGTCGGTGGTCGGGGCCAGTGCGGCCCAGGGTTGGTACTTCGAGGCGTAGATCGCCGCCACGGTGAGGAGCGCGCCGACGATCAGCGCGATGCGCCGGATCCGGTGGGCGGACACGCCGGCCCGCAGCGCGAGTTCGCCGCGCCTGCTGGCGGCGGTGGTCACCCGGTCGAAGATGATGGCCAGGATGACGATGGCGACGCCGCCGTTGAACGCCGTTCCGACGTCGAGCGACTGCAGAGCCTGGGTGACCACCAGGCCCAGACCGGGAGCGCCGATCAGTGCGGCGATGGTCACCATCGACAGCGCGGCCATGATCGTCTGGTTGATCCCGATCACCACGGTGCGCTTGGCCATCGGCAGCAAGACGTGGCGCAGCCGCTGGAACCCGGTGACGCCGAGCGACTCGGCCGCTTCGCGGGTGGTCGGCGGCACCTGCCGGATCCCGTGCGCGGTCAGCCGGATGACCGGCGGGATGGCGAAGATCCAAGTCGAGACGATGGCCGGGGCCGGGCCGATCAGGAACAGCAGCACCAGCGGGGCCAGGTAGGCGAACGACGGCAGGATCTGCATGAAGTCGAGCACCGGCGTGACGATCTTGTTGACCCGGTCGTTGACGCCCGCCCACAACCCGAGCGGCAAACCGATCAGCAGGGCCAGCAGCACCGCGGCCAGCACCAGGGCGAAGGTATCCATGGCTTCGGCCCACAACCCCTGACTGACGATGACGATCAGTCCGACCAGGGTGAGGGCGGCGACGCGGACGTTCCCGATCGCGTACGCGACGAAGGTCAGTAGGGCGGTCGTGCCCAGCCAGCCGATCAGCGGGAGCTCGATACCGACGTCGGTGCGGGCGAACAACTGGGTGAACAGCGAGCCGATGGCCTCGACGGCGAGCTGGATGTAGTTGAAGAAGTAGAGGAAGATCGGCGAACTGTTCCGGTTGGCGCCGACCCAGTCGTTGAGGTCGTTGAGCGCACCGTGGAGTGGGGTCAGCTCGGAGCGGCCGATCTCCAGCGTCCAGCGACCAGCCAGCGCGATGCGGAGCACCAGCCAGAGGGCGATCAGCACGGCCACGGTGGTGGCGGGCCGGCCCAGCCGCTTCCGCCGGGCGACCGGGGTCGTTGTCGGGACGGCCGCGATCCGGTCGTCGGCCAGCGAGGTCGCCGGCGCGGTCATGAGGCGGCGGCTTCCGGGGCGGACCGGACCTCGATGATCGATCGACCCGAAACGTCGATCAGGTGGAGGATGTCGTCGCGGCCGACCACCCCGACGGTCCGGTCCCCGTCGACCACCCGGACCGGGTCGGGCGTGGACAGGACGGTCGAGATGGCGTCACGGATGATCGTGTCGGCCGGCAGGGTCGCCCCGGTGACCACATCGGGGTCGGCGGGGCGGGCCACCCATTTCACGGTCAGGACGTCCGCGCGCGGCACCTCGGAGACGAAGTCGGCGACGTAGTCGTCCGCCGGGGCACCGACCAGTTCGTCGCCGGTGCCGATCTGGACCTGCTCGCCGTGTCGCATGATCAGGATCCGGTCGCCGAGCTTGAGCGCTTCGGACAGGTCGTGGGTGATGAAGATCATCGTCTTCCCCATCTCCTTGTGCAGCCGGATCACCTCCGCCTGCATGTCCCGCCGGATCAACGGATCAAGCGCGGAGAAGGGTTCGTCGAAGATCATCACGTCGGGGTCGCCGGCCAGCGCCCGGGCCAGTCCGACCCGCTGCTGCATCCCACCCGACAGCTGGTCGGGGAAGCGGTTCTCGAACCCCGTCAGTCCGACCAGGTCGATGACCTCCTGGGCCCGGGCCACCCGCTCGGTCTTGCCGACCCCGCGCACCTCGAGCCCGTAGGAGACGTTGCCGACGACCGTGCGATGGGGGAGCAGCCCGAAGTGCTGGAAGACCATCGACATCCGGCGTCGGCGCAGCTCCCGGAGTGCGGTGTCGGAGGCCCGGATGATGTCCTCACCCTCGAGCATCACCTGCCCCGCGGTGGGTTCGATCAACCGGGTCATGCACCGGACCAGCGTGGACTTGCCGGATCCGGACAGACCCATCACCACGAACACCTCGCCGCGGGCGACGTCGAAGCTCATGTTGCGGACCGCGGCGACGCACCCGGTACGGTCGAAGATCTCCGGGCCGGTGAGCTTGCGCAGTTCCGGATCGGTCGGGATCCCGGCCGCGGTCCGCCCACCGAAGACCTTCCACAGATCCCGGACCGAGAAGTCGGTGGTGGGCACGGTCATGAGCGGAGCCTCTCGGGAGGGCAGGAGGGGGGCGGGGCGACACGCCTGCCGGAAACGAACATCTCGTCGTTCGGCAGCCTGACGAACGACCGAGATCGGGTGGAGCTCGAGACCCTGGAGCGCGGAGCGCGACCGACCGAACCCGTCATGGCTGCTCCTTCGGCTCGGCGGCGCCGGCGAACCAATGCTGGGGTGCGGGGGCGATGTTGTGCCAGACGTGTTTGCTCTCGCGGTATTCGGCCAGACCGGTCGGGCCGAGCTCGCGACCGTTACCGGACTGGCCGAAGCCGCCCCACTCGGCCTGCGGCACGTACGGGTGGTAGTCGTTGATCCAGATCGTGCCGGCCCGGAGTCGGCGGGCCACCCGCTGGCCGCGACCGGAGTCGCCGGTCCACACCGCACCCGCGAGCCCGTACGCGGTGTCGTTGGCCAGAGCGATCGCTTCGTCCTCGGTCGTGAAGGTCTCCACGGTGAGCACCGGCCCAAAGGACTCATCGCGGACGCACGCCATCCCGGGGCGCGCGCCGTCGAGGACGGTGGGCGGGTAGTACCAGCCGTCGCTCAGCGCCGGGTCGGTCGGGATCTCACCGCCGCAACGCAGCACTGCACCCTCGGCGACCGCGGCCAGGACGTGGTCGTGCACCTTGGTCCGATGGGCCGCCGAGATGAGTGGACCGGTCTCGGTCGCGTCGTCGTACGGTCCACCCAGCCGGATCTGGCGGGCCCGCTCGACCAGTTCGTCGACGAAGGAGTCGTGGATCGGGGCCTCGACCAGGAGCCGGGCGCCGGCCGAGCAGACCTGACCCGAGTGCAGGAAGACCGCGGTCAGCGCCATGTCGAGCGCGGCCTCGCGATCGGCGTCGGCGAAGACGATGTTGGGGTTCTTGCCGCCGAGCTCGAGCGCGACCCGCTTGACCGTGGGGGCGGCCGCGGCCATGATCGTCCGGCCGGTCGCCAGCCCGCCGGTGAAGCTGACCAGATCGACCCGCGGATCGGCAGTCAACACCGGGCCGACCTCACCGCCGGTGCCGGTGACCAGATTGGCCACCCCGGCCGGCAACCCGGCCTCGGCAAGCGTGTCCATCAGCAGGATGGCCGTCGAGGGGGTGAGCTCGGAAGGCTTGAGTACGAAGGTGTTGCCGGCCAACAGCGCCGGCGCGACCTTCCACGAGACCTGGAGCAGCGGGTAGTTCCAGGGCGTGATGAGTGAACAGACCCCGACCGGGGCGTACTCGATCCGGCTGATCGCGTCGACGCGCCCGGTGTCGACCACCCGCCCGGCGTCCGTGCCGGCGATCCCGCCGTAGTAGCGGAAGCACGCCGCGATGTCGGCGAGGTCATAACGCGACTCGACCTCGCGCTTGCCGGTGTCGAGCGACTCGGCCCGCGCGTACGCGTCGACGTCACGGTCGAGCAGGTCGGCGATCCGGAGCAGCAGCGCACCGCGCTCGCGTTCTCCGACGGCCTCCCAGACCCCGGAGTCGAAGGCCCGGCGCGCGCTGTCCACCGCTCGCTCGGCGTCGGTCGCGTCGGCCTCGACGACCTCGGCGACCAGGGTCTGGTCGGCCGGGCAATGGATCTCGCGGACCCGGCCCGCAGCCGGACTCGACCCATCCGCCGTCGACGTAGAGGCCCCGCGTCACGCCGATCACGGCACCTGCCTGGTCAATGCGTCCGGCCCCCTGAGGTCCAGTCATCCGATATCTGAGTCAGTGTTGCGTATCACGCAGCTGACCGCTCTGATTGCAACAGACTCTTCCCGGCGGCGAGGCCTGTCAAGGATCGCCACGAGCTGTTACCTGGCTTTCACACCCGGCACCCCGACCGCCGCCGAGAGTGTCGGATAACGACGCAGAACGGGCCGCGATCCACGTCGCTATCCGACACTCTGACCCCCGCGGTCGCACCACAGTCACACCCTGAGCCAGCCCATCCGCTTCGAGACCTGGCCCGCAGCGCCGACGACCGCGGTGACCAGGTCGGGGACCCGGTCGGCGACCCGGAAGGTGGGGCCGGAAGCCGAGAGGGAGGCGATCACGTCTCCGGAGGCGCCGCGGATCGGCGCGGCGACCGCGGTCAGCCCGATCTCGAGCTCGTCGCGGACCACGGCGTACCCCTGATCGCTGATCTTGCCGAGCTCGGTCAGCAGGGCGGCGACGCCGACCATCGTGGTCGGGGTCAGCTGGGGGAGCCGCCCGTCGCTGCCGAGCGCGGCCTCGAGGATGGCCCGGGTCTCCGGCGGGGACAGGTGGGCGAGCAGCACCCGGCCGTTCGCGGTGGCGTGCATCGGATTGCGCCGGCCGACCCAGTTGTGGATCTGGATGGCCGACGACCCGGCGACCTGGTCGAGATAGAGCGCCTCGCGGCCGGAGACGATGACGACGTTGATGGTCTCGTCGAGCTCGGCGGCCAGCACCGTGGTGATCGGGCGGCTCTCGCGGACCAGATCGAGCCGGCCCCGGGTGGCTCCGGCCAGCCGGAGAACGCCCACCCCGAGCTGATAGCGGCCGCGGTCCGGTAGCTGTTCGACGAGGCCATGGGCCTCGAGCGTGCCGAGAAGTCGCGACGCCGTGGACTTGTGCACCCCGATCAGACCGGCGAGCTCGGTCACCCCGAGACGGCCGTCCGCGGCGAGCAGTTCGAGCATGGTGAGGGCCCGGTCCACCGACTGGACCGACCCACCCGACTCCGGCGCGGTCATGGAAGGTGAGCCTAACAACGGACACCCATCCCAGGCACAGGCGACCGGCCGCAGAGGGCGTCGTGAGAACGTCACGCGACGTTGCAGAGTGTGCGTTGCGTTGCGGAAAGCGCGAAATGCATACTGGCGACATGGCACCGCGTCCGGCCCCCGGTAGGGAATATGTTCTCACCTTGTCCTGTCCCGATCGACCGGGTCTGGTTCACGCCATCACCGGAGTCATTCTCGACCACGGCGGCAACATCATCGCCAGTCACCAGTTCGGTGATCGCGACACCGCCCGATTCTTCATGCGGGTGCATATCGGCTTCGACGCCGGCGCACCGCCGATCGAGGTGCTGCGTGCCGCCTTCGCCCCGGTGGCCGATGACTCGGCGATGGACTTCGAGCTGATCGACGTGGCCACGCCGACCCGGACACTGATCATGGTCTCCAAGTTCGGCCACTGTCTCAACGACCTGCTCTACCGCAGCCGGATCGGGACGCTCAACATCGACATCCCGGTGATCGTGTCGAACCACCGCGAGTACGAGGCGCTGGCCGCGAGCTACGACATCCCCTACATCCATATCCCGGTGACCCGCGACACCAAGCCGGCGGCCGAGGCCGAACTGCTTCGGCTGGTGGCCGAGCACGACATCGAGCTGGTCGTCCTGGCGCGCTACATGCAGGTGCTCAGCGGGCAGACCTGTCAGGCACTCGCCGGCCGCGCGATCAACATCCATCACTCGTTCCTGCCCAGCTTCCAGGGCGCCAAGCCCTATCACCAGGCGCACCAGCGCGGGGTGAAGCTGATCGGTGCGACTGCCCACTACGTGAACGACCAGCTCGACGAGGGCCCGATCATCGAGCAGGACGTGGTCCGGGTGGCCCACGACGACGGGCCCGACGAGATGGTCGCCGCCGGCCGCGACGTCGAGACCCAGGTGCTGGCCCGCGCCGTGCAATGGCACAGCGAACGCCGGGTCATGCTCAACGGCGTCCGGACGGTGGTGTTCGGATGAGTCGAGTCGATTTTCGTGGGCTCGATCGGCGACATCCCCGAGGGTGAGGGCATCCGCGTCGCCACGGTCAGCCCGCCGATCGCGGTCTTCCACACCGAGGACGGCGAGATCTTCGCCATCGACGACACCTGCACCCACCAGGACGCCTCGCTGGCCGACGGCTGGCTCGAGGGGTGCGAGGTGGAGTGCCCGTTGCACGCGTCGAGATTCGATCTGCGGACCGGGGCGGTCGACGCGCCACCGGCCAAGATCGGGGTCCGTACGCACGCCGTCGAACTCCGCGGCGAGGAGATCTGGGTGACCCCGTCGGATGCAGCACCCAACCTGCCACCCGGCGTCACGTTCTGATGCCCCCCGATTCTCTGAACGCCGGGCCGGTGAACGCCCTGTCGGTGGACGCCGAGGTGGGGGACGCCGAGGTGGGGGACGCCGAGGTGGGGGACGCGGAGCCGGTCAACGGGGTGCGCTCGGTCGTCGTCGTCGGTGCGAGTCTGGCCGGGTCGTCGACGGCCCGGGCGCTGCGGCAGCTCGGCTACGACGGGTCGATCACCCTGATCGGTGACGAGCCGCACCGCCCGTACGACCGTCCTCCGCTGTCCAAGGAGTTCCTGGCCGGGTTGCTGACCGAGGCCGACCTGAGCCTGGAGATGCCCGACGAGGATCTGGACGCCGAGTGGGTGCTGGGCCGACGGGCCACTGCGCTCGACGCCGCCACCCGGACCCTGACCCTCGACGACGGTCGTCAGCTCCGAGCCGACGCGATCGTCCTCGCGACCGGTGCCGCGGCGCGTACGCTCGGCTCGGCCCGCGGCCGGTGTGCACACCCTCCGCACGCTCGACGATGCGCGCGCGCTCCGGGCCGAACTCGTCCCCGGCGCCCGGCTCGTCGTCGTCGGCGCCGGCTTCATCGGCGCCGAGGTCGCCTCGACCGCCCACGGGCTGGGCCTCGACGTCACCGTCGTCGAGGCGGCGCCCGCCCCACTGATCCTGCCGCTCGGTCCCGAGCTCGGAGCCGTCGTCGGCGGTCTGCACGCCCGCCACGGCGTCCGGCTGATCACCGGCACCGGGGTCCTCGACCTGGTCGGCGAGGACCGGGTCACCGGCGTCGCGCTGGCCGACGGTCAACTGCTGCCCGCCGAGGTGGTCGTGGTCGGGCATCGGTGCGGTCCCGGCCGTGGGCTGGCTGGCCGGTTCCGGTCTCGAGCTGGCCAACGGCATCGTCTGCTCGGCCACCGGCTCGGCCGGTGCGCCGCGGCATCTGGGCGGTCGGTGACTGCGCGGCCTGGCACGATCCGCACCGCGGCGGACCGCACCGGATCGAGCACTGGACCGACGCGCGCGACCGGCCGGCCGTCGTCGCCCGCGACCTGCTCGGGCCTCGAGCCAGGAACGAGTCAAGCCGCCCTACTTCTGGTCCGACCAGTACGGCGTACGGCTGCAGTTCGCCGGCTGGCGGCATGGGCGACGAGCAGATCACCGTCGAGGCGGGCAGCGCCGAGACCGAGGATCTGCTGGCCGTCTACCGCGACGCCGACGGTCGGCCGCGGGCCGTGCTGGGGATGAACCAGCCACGGCAGTTCATGCGCATCCGCAAGACCCTGAACTCGCAACGCCACCCCAGCGCAGCTGACGAGGAGCTGACATGATCACCACGGACACCCCTGCCGTCGAGAGCTCGCTGATCAAGACCCTGCCCGGTCGCTACTACACCGACCCGGTGATCTTCGCCGAGGAGCAGGCCAAGATCTTCGAGCAGATGTGGTTCTGCACGGTGCGGAGCAGCGATCTCGACGGGCCGGGCGCGTTCAAGACCGTCCAGGTCGGCAGCGAATCGCTGATCATCTCGAGGTCACGCCGCGGCGAGGTGCGGGCGTTCTTCAACGTCTGCCGGCACCGCGGCGCCCGGATCTGCACCGAGGAGTCCGGCACGGTCGCGCGGGCCTTCCAGTGCTCGTACCACGCCTGGACCTACGACCTCGACGGCAAGCTGATCGCCGCGCCGAACCTGACCAAGATGCCCGACATCGACCGGGTCGACTACGGCCTGCGCCGGGTCGCGCTGCGCGAGTGGCTCGGCTACGTCTGGGTCTGCCTGGCCGACGAGCCGCCGTCGTTCGACGAGACCGTGCTGGCCGAGGTGGTCGGTCGGCTCGGCGAGGTCGAGAACCTCGATCACTACGACGTCGAGGAGCTCGTCGGTGGGCCGACGGATCGTCTACGACGTGGCGGCCAACTGGAAGCTCATCGTCGAGAACTTCATGGAGTGCTACCACTGCGCGACCATCCACCCCGAGCTGACCGAGGTGCTGCCCGAGTTCGCCGACGGCTACGCGGCGCAGTACTTCGTCAACCACGGCGCCGAGTTCGGCGACGACGTCAAGGGCTTCACCGTCGACGGGTCCGAGGGCGTCGACGCTGATCCCGGGGATCGACCCCGACCAGGACCGCAAGTACTACGCGATCACCATCAAGCCGCAGGTCTTCGTCAACATGGTGCCCGACCACATCATCTTCCACCGGATGTATCCGATGGGGCCGGACCGCACCGTCGTCGAGTGCGACTGGCTGTTCCTGCCCTCGGTCGTCGAGTCGGGTCGCGACACCTCGAAGTCGGTCGAACTCTTCCACCGGGTCAACCAGCAGGACTTCGACGCCTGCGAGCGGACCCAGCCGTCGATGTCGTCCCGGCTCTACGCCGACGGCGGCGTGCTGGTGCCGAGCGAGCACCACATCGGGATCTTCCACGAGTGGCTGCTCGACCGACTGGCGTGACCGCCGCCCTGCTCCCGAGCGCTGCTTCAGGCGTGATGGCCGAGGCGCGCCGAGACCTGGTCGGCGGCCCGCGCGGGTCCGGTCGGCGATGTCAGCCAGCTGATCCGACGGCATCCGGTAGACCGGCCCGGACACCGACAGCGCCGCGACGACCTGGCCGTCCGCGCCGCGGATCGGGGCGGCGACCGCGGTGAGACCGATCTCGAGCTCGTCCTCGGTGGTCGCGTAGCCACGGTCGCGCGCCTCAGCCAGTTGGGCCCGCAGGGCGTCGGGGTCGATGAGCGTGTGCTCGGTGTAGCGGGTCAGGCCGGCGCAGACCTGGTCGACCACGCGTCCCGGCGCGTACGCGAGCAGCACCTTCCCCGACGAGGTCGCGTGCAGCGGGGTCGGACGACCGACCCAGCTGTCGACGCTGACCGCCCCGCCGCCCTCGCTCTGGTGCACGTTGACCACCACGTCGCCCTGCCGGACGGCGAGGTTGACCGTCTCGCCGAGCTCGGTCGACGAGGGCGTCGCAGATCGCGGCTCCCTGCCCGGCCAGATCGAGCCGGCCGCCGACCGCCGCGGCCAGCCGGAGGATGCCGACCCCCAGTCGGTAGCGGCCGCGTTCGCCGGTGCTCTCGACCAGTTCGCGGGTCTGCAACGCCGTCATCAGCCGGGATGCGGTCGACTTGTGCACCCCGATGGCCTCGGCCACCTCGGTCACCCCGGCTTCGCCGCTGCGGGCCAGATATTCGAGCGCGGTGACCGCCCGATCGAGCGACTGGAAACTCGAAACGCTTTCACCGTTGCTCACACTGCAACTTAGTGCGTCCCGCCCGCGCCCGCGCGGACCCCGGTTGCATCTTGATCCGCTATCCTTCGGCTCGACGCAGCCGACCAGCGCCGCCGGTTGCCGGGAAGCGGGGTCGACGGCTGTTCCTCGTCGGTCTGCGCCGGAAGTATCCGTCGGTCGGCGACAGGATCCGGGGTCACGCGACTACCCGACGCTCGCTAGCCGGGCATCGCCGACTCGCGCCCGTGCGGACCCCGGTTGGTCCTGGGCCGCATCACCGTCGAAAGGATCGCGCCGTGAAGGCCAGCATCTACGACATCGTCATCGTCGGCGGAGGGAGCGCCGGCAGCGCGCTGGCCAACCGGCTGAGCGCCGACGGTTCGCGTACGGTGCTCGTTCTCGAGGCCGGGCGCAGCGACTACCCCTGGGATCTGTTCATCCAGATGCCCGGGCGCGCTGACCTTCCCGAGCGGGCACTCGCTCTACGACTGGTGCTACACCTCCGAGCCCGAGCCGCACCTGAACAACCGACGGATCGCCCACGCCCGCGGCAAGGTGCTCGGCGGATCGAGTTCGATCAACGGAATGATCTTCCAGCGCGGCAACCCGCTCGACTACGAGCGCTGGGGCGCTGACCCGGGGATGGGGGACTGGGACTGGGCACACTGCCTGCCCTACTTCAAGCGGATGGAGAACTGCCTGGCCGCGGCGCCGGACGATCCGTGGCGGGGGCGTTCCGGGCCGCTGGTACTCGAGCGCGGTCCGGCCACCAACCCGCTGTTCGGCGCTTTCTTCGAAGCCACGACCCAGGCGGGGTACCCGCTGACCTCCGACGTGAACGGATACCAGCAGGAGGGGTTCGCGGCCTTCGATCGCAACATCCACGCCGGTCAGCGGCTCTCGGCTTCCCGGGCCTACCTGCGTCCAGTCCTCGGCCGACGCAACCTGACTCTGCTGACCCGGGCCTTCGTCACCGGGGTGACCATGGCCGGCACCCGGGCGACCGGGGTGATCTATCGCCGCAACGGTCGTGATCACCGGGTCAGCGCCGGCGAGGTCATCCTGTGCGGTGGGGCGATCAATTCCCCGCAGCTACTCCAGCTGGCCGGTATCGGACCGAGCGAGGTGCTCGCTCCGCTGGGTATCCGGCCGATCGTCGACCTGCCCGGGGTCGGCGCCAATCTGCAGGACCACCTCGAGGTCTACGTGCAGCATGCCTGCAGCCAACCGGTCTCGATGCAGCCGTTCCTCGCCAAGTGGCGGATGCCGCTCGTCGGGCTCGAATGGCTGACCGCCCGCAAGGGTCCGGCGGCGAGCAACCACTTCGAGGGTGGGGGCTTCGTACGGTCCAACGACGACGTGGCCTACCCGAACCTGATGTTCCACTTCCTGCCCATCGCGGTCCGCTACGACGGCACGGTGACCGAAGGCGTGGTCCGGACCGGTCACGGCTACCAGGTGCACGTCGGCCCGATGTACTCCGACGCCCGCGGCACCCTCAAGATCACCTCGACCGACCCGCGGAAGCACCCCGAGCTGCGGTTCAACTACCTGTCGACCGAGCAGGACCGACGCGAGTGGGTCGAGGCCATCCGGGTGACCCGCGAAATCCTCCGCCAGCCGGCGCTCGCCCCGTTCGACGCGGGGGAGACCTCACCCGGTCCCGAGGTCGGCACCGACGCCGAGATCCTCGCCTGGGTGGCCGAAGACGCCGAGACCGCCCTGCATCCGTCGTGCACGGCCAAGATGGGCCCGGCCTCCGACCCGATGGCCGTGGTCGACCCGCTCACCATGCGGGTCCACGGCACCGAGGGACTCCGCGTCGTCGACGCCTCGGTGATGCCGTACGTGACCAACGGCAACATCTACGCCCCGGTGATGATGCTGGCCGAGCGCGCCGCCGACCTGATCCTCGGCGTCGAACCCCTGGCCCCGTTCTCGCCTGCGTTCTACGAGCGGGCCGACAGCTAGCGGTCCGTCGGCCGCGGCAGACGGCTGTCGTACACCCCCACACCTCGTTCTCTAGGCGGGCGATCCCCACACCTCTCAGGAGTTCCCGTCGCTGGCGTTCCTGACGGTGTCTATGTGGGGGCGACCCCCACACCCCCGAGGAGTTTCCGTCGCTGGCGCTCCTGACGGTGTCTATGTGGGGGCGACCCCCACACCCCCGAGGAGTTTCCGTCGCTGGCGCTCCTGACGGTGTCCATGTGGGGGCGACCCCCACACCCCCGAGGAGTTTCCGTCGCTGGCGCTCCTGACGGTGTCCATGTGGGGGCGACCCCCACACCCCCGAGGAGTTTCCGTCGCTGGCGCTCCTGAAACTCAGATCCCGGTGATGCGGTCCTCGGGCGGGGATACCGGAGCGGCGCCCAGATAGGCGGCGAAGGCGGTCAGGTCGTCGCCGCGGTTCACCTTGTCGGTGCCCAGGGTGAAGGTGGAGAAGCCGTCGCCGCCGTCGGACAGGAAGCTGTTGGTGACGATCGAGTAGGTCTGGGCGGGGTCGATGGTCACGCCGTTCAGTTTGATCGAGGAGGCGGGCGACGCGGTTCCCCACGGATCCGCTGCTGTCGTAGGTGAAGGTGAAGCCCTTCGACACCCCGAAGATGAGCTGGTCACCGCCGGCCCGGCCGGGGGCGTACTGCTGCTCGAGCAGCGCTTCGATCTGGGCTCCGGTCATCTTCATCGTCACCAACAGGTTGCCGAAGGGTTGGACCACGTACGCCTCGCCGTAGGTCACCTGACCCGGAGCTTCGCCGCCGGAGCTCTGATCGAAGGTCAGATCGGCGCGCACTCCGCCCGGATTCATGAAGGCGATCTGGGCACCACCGTTCTCCGCCGTCGAGGTCGCCGCCAGTTGGGCGTCCGCGATGACGTTGGCGAGCGGCCCCTCGGTGTTGCGCCCGGCCGACCGGTTGATGTCGGCGGTGATCGAGCCGATGACGCGGTTGCCGACCGAGGCCGAGGCAGTTGTCCAGCGATTGACGATCTCGGTCTGGACCGGGTCGGCGGTGGTCCGCGGCACGAGGTGGTTGGTGGCCAGCATCCGGTAGCGCGCGACCTGACCGGTCTTGCGGTTGATGTTCAGCGTGGTCTCGGTGACCACCCGGCCGAAGGCCGATGCCGAGGTCACCATCCGCGGCTTGCCCGCCGGGTCGGGGATGGTGCAGACGTACGGCTGGTGGGTGTGTCCGGTGACCACGAGGTCGATCTCCGGGTCGAGCTGCTCGGCGATGTCGACCACCGGGCCGGACATCCCGACGCACTGCTGGTAGGTGCCGGTCTGCAGTCCGCCCTCATGCAGCAGCACCACGATGGCCTTGACGCCCTGGCGGCGGAGCTTCCTGGCCGCCTTGTTGGCGGTCTTCACCTCGTCCTTGAACTGCACGCCCCTGATGCCCTCGGCGGCGACCAGGCTGGGCGTGCCCTCCAGGGTCATCCCGATGTAGCCGATCTTGACCCCGCCGACCTTACGGATCGCCGTGCCGGGCAGCACCGTCTTGCCGGTCTTCTCCTTGACCACGTTGGCGGCGAGCCATGTGAAGTCCGCGCCCGGGTAGCCCGTCGGCCCCCACGGGGCGTAGCAACCGTCGTCGGCGCGGCAGCCGCCCTTCTGCATCCGCTTCAGCTCGCTGACGCCCTCGTCGAACTCGTGGTTGCCCACGCTGGACACGTTGAGTCCGAGCGCGTTCAACGACTCGACGGTCGGTTCGTCGTGGAAGACGCCGGAGACGAAGGGGCTGCCGCCGATCAGGTCGCCGGCCGCGACGGTCTGCGAGTAGCGCACCTGCTTACGCAACGTCGACAGCGTCGAGGCGAGGTATTCGACCCCGCCGACCGGGGTCGCGGACGGGTCGAGCCGCGGGCCGAGGGTGGTGCTCGAGCCGGTCGGTGGCTGCAGGTTCCCGTGGAAATCGTTGAACGACAGGATCTGCACCTGGACGTACGGGTCGGGCCGAGGCTTGTGCTCCGGCTTCGCCTCCGCCGGCACAGCAGCGAACATGGTCACCGCGAGGGCAGCAGCGGCGGTGACGGACACGGATCGGCGAAGTCGCATGGTCTCTCCCGGAGATCTCCAGCAGGCAGGTCGCAGCCTCACCGTAAGCCGCGGGTACGACAGGAAACAACGGTCGCCGGGTGACCAGCTCGAGCCGGGTTCGACGGATGGGCGTACGCGCGGCTCGCGCCCACCCTGAGCAACTGCTTGCCGCGTGGGATCTCGGGCCTTCGTCGACCGCAATCCGGTCCCCGTGGTCGATCCGATCCTGACCCGGCTCGGAGTAGGCAACCTGGTCTTTGTCACTCGCCCGTTCGTGGCCATCCCGCTCCGCGAGGGGCAGAATGCCTGCATGCCGCTCCCGGGCCAACCCCTGCGCTCCCTCGGATTCCTGACGATCGGGCTCTTCGACCGACAGGATCCGGCCGCCGGCCACCGCTCCACCCTGGACATCATCGAGCTCGGCGAACAACTCGGCTTCGACAGCGTCTGGCTGCGCCACCGGCATCTGCAGTACGGGATCTCCTCGCCGATCGCCGTGCTGGCCGCGGCCAGTCAGCGCACCACGCGGATCGGGCTGGGCACCGCGGTCATCCCGCTCGGCTGGGAGAACCCGCTGCGGCTGGCCGAGGACCTGGCCACCGTCGACCTGCTGTCCGGTGGCCGTCTCCATCCCGGGGTCAGCGTGAGTCCGCCGATGCGCTACGACGACGTCAAGGACGCGCTCTACCCGCAGACCGGCGACATCGAGGACTTCGGGTACGGGCGGGTCGAGCGGCTCCTGAGCTTCCTCCGCGGCGAACCGGCAAGTCCGTTCCAGGGCCGGGTCGGGATCGAGGATTTCTCCGAGCGGGTCGAGCCGCACTCCGCCGGACTGGCCGACCGGATGTGGTACGGCGGGGCGGGTCTCCGCTCGGCGCAGTGGGCCGGCGAGCACGCGATGAACCTGTTGACCAGCAGCGTCGTCCGCGCCGAGGGGGAATCCGAGGACTTCGCGACCCTGCAGCGGAACCACATCGACGCCTTCCGAGCGGCGCACCCCGACCCGACGACGGCGCGGGTCTCGCAGGGACTGGTGGTCATCCCGACCGATTCGGCCACCGCGGAGCAGCGGGCCACGTACACCGCGTACGCCGAACAGCGGCTGCCGCGTACACGATCCCCGCAGGGTCCGGCGCGGATGCTCTTCGCCCCCGATCTGGTCGGGACCTCCGACCAGATCGCCGAGCAGTTGTACGCCCACGCCGGTTTCCAGGCCGTCGACGAAGTGGCGTTCGCGTTGCCGTTCAGCTTCGAGCACGCCGACTACGTCCAGATCCTCACCGACATCGCCACCCGTCTCGGCCCGGCCCTGTCCTGGCGTCCGGCGCCGGAATGAGCGAAAGGCTGCGGATCGCGCACGCGGTCACCCCGCTCGGGGTGATCGACGACGCGGTCATCGAGGTCGAGGACGCGCGGATCATCTCGGTCGACGCCGCTGACGAGCGCCACGGCGAGCCCACCGAGGGGTGGCTGGTCCCGGGCTTCGTCGACACCCACGTGCACGGGGGTGGCGGGTTCGACTACGCCACCCAGGACCGGGCCGAAGCGCTGGGGGCCCGGGACTTCCACGCCCGTCACGGCACGACGACGAGCTTCGCCAGCCTGGTCACCGCGCCGATCGACGTCCTCTGCCGTCAGCTCGACACGCTGGCCGGGCTGACCGAGCAGGGCCTTCTGGCCGGTGTCCATCTCGAGGGCCCGTTCCTGTCGCCGGCGCAGCGCGGCGCGCACGATCCGACCCAGCTCATCGACCCGGACCCGGCTACCGTGGCCCGGCTGCTCGACGCGGGGCGGGGCGCCGTGAAGGCCGTCACCCTGGCCCCAGAGATCCCGGGGGCGATGGCCGCGCTTGCCGACTTCCGGGCGGCCGGCGTCCACGTCGCCATCGGTCACACCGATGCCGACCTGCTCACCGTCCGGGCCGCCATCGAGGGCGGCGCCGACCTGGCCACCCACCTGTTCAACGCCATGCGCAGCCTGCACCACCGCGAACCCGGCCCGGTGGCGGCGTTGCTCAACGAGGCCCGGGTCTTCGTCGAGCTGATCGCCGACGGGATCCACCTGCATCCCGAGATCCTCCGGTTGGCGTCGTGGGCCGCGGGCGCCGAACGGGTGCTGCTCGTGACCGACGCGATGGTCGCGGCCGGGATGCCCGACGGGCGCTTCACCCTGGGCGGTCTCCCGGTCGAGGTGGCCGACGGGATCGCCCGGTTGGTCGAGGAGTCCGGCGCACCCGGCTCGATCGCCGGCTCGACGTTGACCATGGCCGGGGCCTTCCAGACGATGACCGAGATCGTCGGCGACCTGCCCGCGGTGGCGGCGATGGCCTCGACCAACGCGGCGCGGGCGTACGGACTCGACGACGTCGGGCGGATCGAGCCCGGAGCAATGGCCGACCTGTGCCTGGTCGACGACCGCGGTCGGCTGCACCGGGTGATGCAGCGGGGCCGCTGGCTGGAGGGCCCCACATGATCAGTTTCGACGACCCCGAGTTCGTCGAACGGGTGGACGGGATGGGATTCGACGAGCAGGACGTCGCCGACCTCCGGACTGCAGTGTCGACGGTCACGGCCGAGGAGTTCGCCGCCGTCGAGCACGCCGCGGCGGCGCTCATCGCACGGCTGGACCGGGAGCCCGAACCGTCGTCGAAGTTCTGGACCGAGCCTGACCTGCCCGGGCGACCGATGGGGCTCGTCGCGATGCTGACCTTCATCGTCACCGCATCGGAGGTCGCCGCACGGCAAGCCGAACGTGGACTACCCATCGAGGTGTCGCTGGCCACCCTGGCCGATCTCGGTGGGCAGGCGAGGGTGCACCGGCAGGCCTACGGCGTCTTCGGCCTGCACACCCAGGAGTGGCTGATGACCGTCTGGTCCGGCCGCCTGTACGCGCTCGGTCGCCTGCAGTTCGAACTGATCGCCGATCCGTCCGGACCCGACGGCTTCCTGCTCTCGGTCCACATCCCGGCCACCGGCCCGCTCACTCCGGCCGCGGTCGACGATGCGCTGGGACGGGCCCGGGCGTTCTTCCCGCTGCACTTCCCCGAACGGCCGGTGACGGGTTTCTTCTGTCGGAGCTGGCTGCTCGATCCGGAGCTCGCGGTGCGGCTGCCCGACACCAACCTGGCCGCCTTCCAGCGCCGCTGGGAACTCACCGGGGATCACCGGCCCGGCGACACCGACACCCTCTTCTTCGTCTTCCACCGCCGTGGCCCCGTTGGGGTCGACGAACTGCCCACCACGACCCGGCTGGAGCGGGCCACGGTCGAGCTGCTCCGCGAAGGCCGCAGCTGGGAGCTGTACGACGGGCAGCTGCCGTGGTGACCACGCTGGCGACGTTGCTACCCGGCTTCGACGGTGTCGAGCTCCCGGAATGGCTGGACGCCCGGCTCCGGGCCGGGCTGGCCGGGGTGTGTCTCTTCGGACCGAACATCGTCGCGCTGGATCAGCTGAGCGAGCTGACCGCGGCCGTCCGGGCGGCCAACCCGAGCGCGCTGATCGCCATCGACGAGGAGGGCGGCGACGTCACCCGGCTCTTCGCCGGGGTGGGTTCGCCCGACCCGGGGAACGCGTTGCTCGGTCGGCTCGACGACCCGGCCCTGACCCGACGGTCCGCCGAACAGATCGGCGGTCGGTTGCTCGACGTGGGCATCGACCTCGATCTGGCCCCCAGCGTCGACATCAACTCCTGCGAGGACAACCCGATCATCGGGGTCCGCAGCTTCGGCGCCGACCCGGAGCTGGTCGGTCGGCACGGTGCGGCCTGGATCTCCGGACTCCAGTCGACCGGGGTCGCCGCCACCGCGAAACACTTCCCGGGGCACGGTGACACCCGTACCGATTCGCATCTCACCCTCCCGGTGGTCGACCGTTCGGCGTCCGAGCTCGCCGATCGCGAGCTGGTGCCGTTCGTCGCCGCCATCCAGGCCGGGGTGCAGGTGGTGATGACCTCGCACCTGATGGTCCCGCAACTCGACCCCGACCGACCCGCCACCATGAGCCGGCGGTTGCTGCTCGACCTGCTCCGCGGTGAGCTGGGCTTCGACGGGGTCATCGTCAGCGATGCGCTCGACATGGCCGGGGCCCGGCAGGGTGGGGGAGCGGGTCGAACCGCCGTACGTGCGCTGGCCGGCGGCTGCGACCTGCTCTGCCTCGGCACCCGGACGAGTGATGCCGAGCTCACCGAGATCGACGACGCGGTGGGCGCGGCGATCGCGGCAGGCGAGCTCGAGCGGGACCGGGTCGAAGACGCCGCGCACCGGGTACGCGCGCTGGCCGATGAGTTGGCGGCACTCGAACGACCGGCGGCGGACACCGATCTCGTCTGGTCCGACCAGCAGGTCGTCGCCGGCTTCGACATCGGCCCGATTGCGGCCGGTTGGGCCGACCGGGTCGGGACCACGTACGCGGTGGTCCGGATCGCGACCGAGGCGACCATCGCCGCCGGCCCGACTCCGTGGGACCCGTTCCCGGACGCCGCGACGCGCGAGCCGCACCCCGGCGAGGCCGTCGTCGTGGTCGGCCGCGATCTGCACCGCCACCCCGAGGCCCGCGCCCGCATCGACCGGTTGCGAGCCGGCCACCGCGACGTGCTCGTCGTCGATCTGGGCTGGCCGTCGGCCGACCGTCGCTACGCCGACCTGGCCACCTTCGGCTCGTCGGCGGTCATCCGGCGAGCACTCCGTCACTACCTTTCCGCCTGACCGTATTCACCAACTGGGGGCAGATGACCACGCCGAGCCTGCTTCTCACGCCATCTGCCCCCAGTTGCGTGATGGTCAGCATCTAGATTGGGCGCGCCATGGAGATCATCATCCAGTCGGATCCGGCGGCGGTCGGCGAGCTGGCCGCCCGCGCGATCGTCCGGGTCATCCACGACAAGCCCGATGCGGTGATCGGACTGGCGACCGGTTCGTCGCCGCTGGCCATCTACGCCGCCCTCGCGGCCCGGGTCGCACGCGGTGAGCTCGATACCACCCGGGTCCGCGGCTTCGCGCTCGACGAGTACGTCGGGCTGCCCCGCGAACACCCCGAGTCGTACGCGTCGGTGATCACCCGCGAGGTGGTCGTGCCGCTCCGGCTCGATCCCGCCGGCGTCCGGGTCCCCGATGGCACCGCGGCCGATCTGGCCGAGGCCTGCGCCCGCTACGAGGCTGAGATCGCCGCCGCCGGCGGCGTCGATCTGCAGATCCTCGGGCTCGGCGCCAACGGTCACATCGGCTTCAACGAGCCGACGTCGTCACTGC
The DNA here is from genome assembly GCA_963815905.1 of uncultured Actinomycetota bacterium. Classification (GTDB taxonomy): domain Bacteria; phylum Actinomycetota; class Actinomycetes; order Propionibacteriales; family Propionibacteriaceae; genus Microlunatus. The sequence continues at coordinate 615,985 of CAWFIO010000013.1, forward strand.
GCTCGCGGACCCGGTTGAAAACCCTCGCGCTGCAGACCCGCGCCGACAACGCCCGGTTCTTCGACGCCCCCGAGCAGGTGCCGATGCACTGCCTGACCCAGGGGCTCGGCACGATCATGGACGCCCGGCAGGTCGTCCTGGTCGCCCAGGGCGCCGCCAAGGCCGCCGCCGTCGCCGCCATGGTCGAGGGTCCGGTGAGCAGCCGGTGGCCGGGCTCAGTCCTGCAGTTCCACCCCAGGGCCGTGGTGATCATCGACGAGGCCGCGGCCGCCCGCCTCACCCTGGCCGATTACTACCGCCACACCTACGCGAACAAACCCGACTGGCAGCGTTTCTGAGTCGTCGGGACTCCGGAGTCAGCCGAGCGGGGCCGCGGTGATGGCGTCGCGAACCCGGGTGAACAGTGCTGCGTCGACGTCGATGCCCGCCCGCCGCAGAGCCAGGACGGCGGCCCCGACCACCCCGTCGGCCACCGGGACGAGTCCCGCCGGGGTGGGAGCGGCCAGCCGGCCGGCGAGTTCGGGATCGCCGAGGACGCCGTGCACGACGACGCTGCCGCCGATCACCACCGGACCGTCGAGACCGGGCAGCCGCACCGTGTCGAGCAGGTCGAGCAGGGCATCGACCGCGGCCAGCCGGATCTCCCGCGCCACCGGGTCGGCCCCGGCCGTGAAGGCCAGCGGCGCGAGCCCGGCCAGCTGAACCGGCGGTCGCGCGTAGACCGCGGAGACCAGGGCCGGCAGCGGCTCCGCAGCGTCGGCGATCCCGTACGCGTCCAGCACCGGCGCCGTCAATGCCGTGGGCGGGGCCTGCCCGTCGAGGGTGAGGATCACCGCCCGGGCGATCCGCTGGCCGATCCAGAATCCGGACCCGGTATCACCGATGAGCCAGCCGCGACCGCCGACCACCCGGTCGAGCAGGCCGTCGCGGACCCGGGCCGCGACCGTTCCGGTGCCGGCGATCAGCGCGTAGCCCTCGGTCAGGTGGGTCCCCGAGCAGTAGATGGCCAGCAGATCGTGGTCGAGCGAGACCGAGGCCACCCCGAGTGCGGCGAGCCGGGAGGCGACCAGGTCGGCGTACGCCGTGGTCTTCTCCCCGGCCATGGCCAAGACGGCACGGTCGACCCGGTGACCACCGCTGCCGAGCGCGCCGGCAGCGGCCGCGGCGACCGACGCCGAGGCCGCCTCGATCCCGCTGGCCGTCGGGTTACCGCCCCCGGACCGGCCGTAGCCGTGGACCCGGCCAGAAGGGTCGAGACACACCGCGCGTGTACTGGTCCCACCGGCGTCGATGGCGAGGAACATGAGACTCACCCGTCCGGGATGTCGGCATTGCTGCAAGCGGGGCCATAGGTTACCGTAAGAGAAATTTTCAGCAATGAAGCTGTCAGGAGATACTGATTCTCACCTCGGAGCGCGCGGCGAAGACCAGCGAACAGGTGCCGGCGGTCAAGGACCGGATCCGGTCGATGCAGCCGGACATGCCCACGGCCATGGCCCGCGTCGCCGATTACCTGATCGATCACCCGAACGCCCCGATGACCCTCTCGATCGGCGAGTTGGCCGAGCGCGCCGGCACCTCACCGGCCACCATCACCCGGTTCTGCCGGCTGCTCGGCTTCCCCGGTTATGTGGCCATGCGGGTCAGCATCGCCACCGATGCCGGCCGCACCGCCTCCGACTCCTGGTCCACCGAGATCGGCCGCTCGTTCGGCCCGGGGGACTCGCCCGAAGAGGTGTTGCGGATGCTGATCGGCAGCCACACCCGCACCCTGCGCGAGGCGACCGCGGCCATCGACCTCCCGGTGATCAGCGAGGTCTCGCGTCAGATCGCCTTCAGCGACCACGTCGACATCTACGGCGTCGGCGGCAGCGCGATGCTGGCCGAGGAGCTGCAGGGCCGGCTCTACCGGATCGGCATCACCGCGTACGCGTGGGCCGAGGTGCACACCGGGCTGACCAGCGCGGCCATCCAGGGTCCGGGCACGGTCGCGCTCGGCATCTCGACCACCGGTCGCACCGAGGAGACCATCCAGATGCTCACCGAGGCCGGACGAGCCGGGGCCACCACGGTCTCGATCACCAACAACCCGACCTCGCCGCTGGCCGAGCTGGCCGACCACAGCATCGTCACCTCGATCTACGAGCAGTTCCTGCAGCCCGACGACCTGTCGGCCAAGCACGGTCAGATGCTGGTGCTCGATCTGCTCTATCTGCTGGTCGCCCAGGACGATTTCGACCGTTCGAGCGCGAAGCTGGCGGCCTCTGCCCAAGCCGTCGCCGCCCATCGGCGGCCCCGCCGACACCAACCGAGTGGAGAACCTCGATGACCGCCTCCTTCGCCGGCCTGACCGACGAGTTCGCCACCCAGACCACGGATCGGCTCGCGGCCCTGACCGCCGGCGCGCGGGCCGGCGAACTGGACGCCGCGATCGAGCTGATGACCACCTCGGTCCAGTCCGGCGGCGTGTTGCACGCCTTCGGCACCGGTCATTCCGAGGCCTTCGCGATGGAGATCGCGGGCCGGGCCGGTGGCTTGATCCCGACCAACAAGATCGCGCTGCGCGAGCTGGTGCTGCGCGGCGGCTGGAAGCGACGACGTCCTCGGTGGCTCGGTGCTCGAGCGCAACCCCGACGTGGCCCGCCAGCTCTGGGAGCTGGTGCCGACCCAGCCCGGCGACGTCTTCCTGATCGCCTCCAACTCCGGCGTCAACGGATCGATCGTCGGGTTCGCCGAGCAGGTCAAGCTGCATGGCCACCCGCTGATCGCCGTCACCTCGATCGAGCACACGATGCGGGTCGAGCCCAAGCACCCGAGCGGCCAACGGCTGCGCGACTTCGCCGACGTGGTCATCGACAACCTGGCCCCGTACGGCGACGCCACCCTCGAGCTGCCCGGCGGGGTACCGGTCGGGTGCGGTCTCCTCGATCACCTGCGCGTTCATCGCCCAGTTGCTCACCATCGGGGTGGCCGAGCGGATCGCCGCGACCGGCAGACCCCGCCGCTCTACCTGTCGGCCAACATCCCGGGCGGTGACGCCCACAACCACGAACTCGAAGCCCGCTACGCCGGCCGGATCCGCCGCGGCACCTGAGCACCACCCTGCACGCCACACGAGCACGACCCGGTACGACCCAGCACGACAGCGAAACCTCCATCAGCCCCAGGTAGGGAAGGCGTTACCCACATGAGCATCAACGACCGGCCGCTGCAGCGGCGCGACTTCCTCCGCGGCTCGCTCGCGGCGGCCGCCCTGATCCCGGGCAGCGCCTTCCTGGCGTCCTGCGCCACCTCGGGCACCGGCACCACGCCACCCGGTGGCGGCGCAGTCCTCGACCGGCGCCACCAGCGACACCAACCCGTTCGGGATGGCGGCCAACTCCGCCGTCGACGCGGTCATCTTCAACGGCGGCTACGGCATCGCGTACGCCGAATTCGCGGGCAAGCAGGTCGAGAAGGTCCAGGCCGGCTCGACGGTCAAGGTCAGCCCGGCCACCAACATCGCCCAGACGCTGCAGCCGCGTTTCGTCGGCGGCAACCCGCCGGACGTGATCGACAACAGCGGCGCCGGGCTCATCGGGATCAACACCATCCGGGACCAGCTGGCCGACCTGACCGACGTGATCGAGGCCAAGAACTACGAGGGCGAGGTCATCAAGGACACCCTGTACGCCGGGGTCACCGAGCCGGGCACGTTCGACGGCAAGTTCGTCCAGCTCAACTACGTGCTCACCGTCTACGCGCTGTGGTATTCCGCGGCACTGTTCGAGGAGAACGGCTGGACCGTGCCGAAGACCTACGAGGAGATGTACGCGCTCGGCGGCGAGGCCAAGAGCCAAGGGCAAGTACCTGCTCGGCTGGGGCAAGGAAGCGGCCACCTACTACCAGACGATGGCGATCTGTTCGGCGATCAAGCAGGGTGGCGACGAGGTCCGGCTGGCGCTGGAGAACCTCAAGCCGGACTGCTGGTCGCTGCAGCCGGTGCAGGACGTCTTCACCGGGCTGAAGAAGATCATCGATGCCGAAATTCGTCAAGCCCGGCGGCGCCGGCACCCAGTTCACCGCCGCCCAGGCCCAGTGGAGTGACGCCGAGGACTTCCTGCTCTACCCCTCCGGTGGATGGATCGAGAACGAGATGAAGAAGCAGACCAAGGACGGGTTCCAGATGACCGGCGCCCCCGAGCCCGTGGTCGACACCGCCTCGGCGAGCCTGCCGTGGGAGGCTCTGCACTCGACCGCGGGCGAGGGCTACATCGTCCCGGCGCAGGGCAAGAACCTCGCCGGTGGCAAGGAGTTCCTCCGCGCCATGCTCTCGAAGGAGGCCGCGGTCAACTTCGCCAAGACCACGTTCTCCTCTACCATCGTCAAGGGCACCATTCCCGAGGACGGGTTCGGCTCGACCGCGCTCGTCTCGCAGGTGAAGATGCTCGAAGGGGCCGGCGAGAACGTCTTCTCCTGGAACTTCGTCGATCTCTACGGCACCAACACCGATCAGCTGGTGCTGTGGAACGCCTTCCTGCAGGGCGGCTCCTCCGTCGCCGAGCTGACCAAGGGTCTGCAGGACATCACCGACGGCATCGCGGGTGACGACTCGATCAAGAAGGTCGAGGTGAAGTGACCTCGGTCGGTTCGGCAGGCCCGCTCGATTCGCCGGTGGCGGCGCGCCGAGGATCCTCCTTCGGCTCGCCCCACTGGCGGCGGCGCAACCTCACCCTCGACCGGATCAGCTTCTTCCTGGTCTTCCTGATCGTGCCGGTGGCGATCTACATCGCCTTCGTGGTCTCGCCGTTCGCACAGGCCACCTACTTCTCGCTGACCAACTGGACCGGCTTCAGCCCCGACATGACCTTCGTCGGGCTGGCCAACTACGAGAAGCTGTTCCACGACGCGACCTTCCTCAAGTCGATGCGCAACAGCGTGCTGCTGGCGCTGATCCTGCCGATCGTCACCCTGACCATCGCGTTGATCTTCGCCTCACTGGTCACCGTGGGCGGCGCGAGTCACGGCAACATCCGGGGACTGCGGCACTCGAGCTTCTATCGGGTGGTGTCGTTCTTCCCGTACGTCATCCCGGCCATCGTGATCGGGTTGATCTGGTCGCAGGTCTACGACCCCAACAGCGGCATCCTCAACGGTCTGCTGACCGGGATGGGTCTCGACCGGTTCACCTCGTTCGCCTGGCTCGGCGATCCGTCGACCGCCCGCACCGCGGTGATGTTCGTCATCGTCTGGGGTCTGGTCGGCTTCTACATGGTGTTGTTCATCGCGGCGATCAAGAACATCTCGGCCGAGATCTACGAGGCGGCCCGGATCGACGGCGCCGGTCGGTTCCGCACCGCGGTCTTCGTCACCATCCCGCTGATCCGCGACAACGTCCAGACCGCCTTCATCTACATGGGCATCCTGGCGCTCGACGCCTTCGTGTACATGTCCGCGCTGGAGCCGTTCGGCGGCCCGAACAACACCACGCTCGTGATGTCGCAGCAGCTCTTCACCACCGCGTTCACCAAGGGGCAGTTCGGCTACGCGTGCGCGATGGGCGTGGTCCTGGCCGCAGTCACCCTGATCTACGCCGGCCTGGTGTTCACGGTCAACCGCCTGACCGGCGGCCGCAGTGAGGTGGGCGAATGACCAGCACGGTGACGACGCCGACGGACCACGACGACGTGCCGACGTCCGGCGGCCGAAATTCGTCGGGCGGGACCGGCGGCACCGCGGACAAGCTCATCGGCGGCCTCTCGCACGGCGTCTTGTCGATCTGGTCGGCCCTGGTGATCATTCCCTTGCTCTGGGTGGTGATGTCGTCGTTCAAGACCAGCTCGGAGATCTTCGCCTCACCGTTCGGCCTCCCGTCCCGGCTGAGTTTCACCAACTACGTCAACGCCTGGACCACCGCCGGCATCGGCAGCTTCTTCGTCAACTCGGTCATCGTGGTCGCCGGGTCGTTGACCCTGACCATGCTGCTGGGATCGATGACCGCCTACGTGCTGGCGCGGTTCTCCTTCCCCGGCAACCGGGCGATCTACTACCTGATGCTGGCGGGGCTGACCTTCCCCATCTTCCTCGCCATCGTCCCGCTGTTCTTCGTCCTCCGCGGCGTCGGGCTGCTCAACACGCTCCCCGGATTGATCATCACCTACGCGATGTTCGCCTACCCGTTCACCGTGTTCTTCCTGTACGCGTTTTTCCGCTCGCTGTCGAAGTCGATCGCCGAGGCTGCGGCCATGGACGGTGCGGGGGAGTGGCGAATCTTCTTCCAGATCATGCTGCCGATGGCTCGGCCGGGGCTGGCCACCGTAGCCATCCTGAACTTCGTCGGACTGTGGAACCAGTTCCTGCTGCCGGTCGCCCTCAACACGAACCCGGACAACTACGTGCTCACCCAGGGCATGGCGTCGTTCGCCTCGCAGGCCGGCTACTCGGTCGACTTCGGGGCGTTGTTCGCCGCAGTGGTGATCACCGTGGTGCCGGTTTTGGTGGTCTACCTGATCTTCCAGCGACAGCTGCAGGGATCGGTCTCCCAGGGGTCGAGCAAGTGAGGGTCGGTGGCATCGGCGGTCACTAGTCAACTACGGTTGGACCGCACGACGAGCGATGGAGGTACTTGTCTCTCGGGGGGTGCCCGATCCGGGCTGCGTGGTCGCGACCGCGTCGACGCAGCCCACGAGTCACCCCGAGGTGTGCATGCACGTCAGCGTCGAATACGTCCTGTCGAGAGAAGAGCTCGCCGAGCTTTATCCCATCTACGCAGAGGCGTGGGACAAGCTGCTGATCCATGCGGCGGCGCGGCACGTACTGAGCGAGGCTGAGTTCTCCGAGGAGATGCTCGACGCGCGGATTGAGAAGATCATCGTGCGCGACGACGACGGCGTCTTCGCCGGCATGACCACGCTGACGAACGACATGTCCGCGATCCCGTGGGTCAACCCGCGGCACTACGCCACCCGTTATCCCGATGCGGCCGGACGCAACGCCTTGTTCTACTTGGGCTACATGTTCATCGACCAGGACCACCGGCACCGCAACTTGATGAAGCTCATGGCCGGCGCTATCGACGAACGGCTGTCCGGGGTCGGCGGGGTGGTCGGATTCGACATCTGCTCGTTCAACATCGAGCACGGTCTAGGCCGACGGATGGCCAGTCTGCTCGGCGCGAGCGACCGGATCGACTCGCTCGACACCCAGACCTACTACGCCGCCGACTACCGCGGCATCAACGTCGCGTCGGTCCCGACGACCGCCCTCACCGATGTCTACGAGGTGAAGCGGTTGGCCGATCGTCCGGAGATGGTCGAAGACATCTCCCGACTTCTGGTTGCACGCTGGCCGGCCTACCTGCTGTTCGGTCAGACCGCCCACGGCATCGACCTCGAAAAGCTGATGCTGCGCACCGCCGATCAGCAGATCCTGCTCTTCGACGCCTACGACAGCCTGTGTGGGGTGGGCTTCTCGATCCCCTTGTGGTGGGACGGAACGGTTGAAGGACTGCCGACCGGCCGCGACGACGCGATTCAGCAGAGCTTCCAGCTGCTGGAGGAGGAACGGACGCCGAACGCCGTGTGCGCCCTTACCGTCACCATCTCGCCCCACGCCCGGGGACACGGTCTCGCCGGCCGCGTCATCGGGGGGATGAAGGCCGCGGCGGAGCAGATCGGCGCCGCCGATCTGCTCGTTCCGGTCCGCCCGCTGCGGAAAAGCCGTTATCCGCTGACGCCGGTGGGCGACTTCCTGAGCTGGCGAACGGAATCGGGAGAGCTCTTCGACCCGACCCTGCGGGCCCACGCGGCGCACGGTGGCGCGGTCTTGGGCGTGGCGCCCCGTTCGATCGTGGTGAGCGGTCGAGTGTCGGAGTGGGAGAAGTGGGCCGGGCTGAGCCTGCCGGCCACCGGTGACTACATCTTCGACGGCGGTCTGTCCCCGTTGAGCGTCGACCGGGAAGCCGACCGGGCCGCGTACGCCGAACCGGCGATCTGGGTCCGCCACGCCATTCCCGGCTCTCAGCAGGAATGGGTCGACGAGGACGACGTCGTCGACGACGGCATCGGTCTGGGTCGTCAGGACATCTGAACGTCGACCCGCTGCAGGGCGTTGCTCGCGCGCTCGAGCTCGTGAGCCAGGGTGCCGACGAGTTCGCGGTCGACGTGCCGTCCTTCCCGAGCCCGGCTCTCGAGCTGTCGGCAGACCTCGGCGACGTGCACCGCCCCGATGGTTCCGGCCGCGCCCTTCAGCTCGTGCGCCGCCGCCGCCATCACGTCGTGGTCGTCGGACCCGGCCGCCGCCTCGATGGTCTCCATCCGGTTGCGCGCCCGTCCGACGAATGACTCGATCATCAGCTCGAGCAGGCTGGCGCCGTCCGGTGAGCTGAGCTCACGGAGGTCGGCGAGCCGGGTCCGGTCGATAGGCTCGATATCAACGGCCACGTCGGATTCGTCGTCGGTCAGCGTCCGTGGCAAGGGCCCGATCGGCGCGTGGGCCCACGCGTCCAAGGTGGCCTCCAACGCGTCGAGATCGACCGGCTTGGAGATGTAGGCGTCCATCCCGACCCGCAGGCAGCGATCCCGGTCCTCCGACATTGCGCCGGCGGTCATGGCGATGATCGGGATGTGCCGCGTCCCTGCCTCGCGCAACCGAATCTCCCGGGTGGCGGCGAAGCCGTCCATCCGCGGCATGTGGCAGTCCATCAGCACGGCGTGGTAGCTGTGCTGCTCGAGCGCGATCAGCGCCTCGATGCCGTCCTCGACGATGTCCACGTCGAAGCCCAGCCGGGCCACGACGCCCTCGGCCACCATCTGGTTGAGCGCGTTGTCCTCCACAACCAGGACCTGACCGCGAGACCCGGGCCGTACGCTGGGTCGCTGGGGGCGAGACCTGCGTCGGGCCACCAGCTCCGCCTCCTTGGGCGCCATCAACCGGACGAGTCGATCGTAGAGCTCGGAGCTGCGGACCGGTTTCGACAGCCACTGCCCGATGCCGGCCGCGGTCATCACGTGGGGCTCGGCGTCGGCGCCGGAGGTCAGCATCACCATCGGGATCCCGGTCAACAGGGGATCTGCGGTGATCTGGCGGGCGAGTTCCAATCCGTCAACGTCGGGCATCATCAGGTCGAGCACGACGAGATCGTGGGGGTGACCCTCACCCGCGGCTGCGCGGAGTCGTTCGAAGGCCGTCCGGGCGTCAGCGACCTGCTCGGGGAGCAACTGCCACGAGCGCAGCTGCGCTTCCAGGATCGTGCGGTTGGTCGCGTTGTCATCGACGATCAGCGCCCGCAGATCCTTGAGCAGTTCGTGGCTGATCGTGCCCGCCGGGGCGATGACCGCCTCGCGCCCCGAGCGCAGCGGGAGTTCGAACCAGAACACGCTGCCCTGGCCGGCCTCGCTCCGCAAGCCGATCGAACCGCCCATCACCTCCACCAATCGCCGACTGATCGCCAACCCCAGTCCCGTGCCGCCGAAGCGCCGCGTGGTGGAGGCGTCCGCCTGCGAGAACGACTGGAAGAGCCGGGTCTGGTCCTCTTCGGCGATCCCGATGCCGGTGTCCGACACCTCGACGCGCAGCCGATAGGAATCCTGGCTGACCTCGGTTGCGCGGACCTTGATCGAGACCTCGCCGAACTCGGTGAACTTGAGCGCGTTCGAGGCCAGGTTGAGCAGAATCTGTCGGATGCGACCCGGGTCGCCGCAAAGGGTCGCCGGCACCTCGGGCAGGCAATAGGCGATCAGCTCGAGACGCTTCGCCGACGCGGTCGGGGCGAGCAGCGCTCCGACCTCTTCGACCAGCTGTCGCGGGTCGAAATCGGTCGGGTCCAGCACGACCTTTCCGGCCTCGAGCTTGGAGAAGTCGAGGATGTCGTTGATCACGCCGAGCAAAGCCTCACCCGCGCCTCGGACGCCGTCGGCGTACTGACGCTGGTCCGGCGTGAGGTCGGTTTCCAGCAGCAACGATGTCAGCCCGATGACCCCGTTCATCGGGGTGCGGATCTCGTGGCTCATGGTGGCCAGGAACTCCGACTTCAGTCGGGACGACTCGAGCGCCTCCTGGCGGGCCTGCTCGAGAGCGGCCGCCTGTCGGCGGCGCTCGGTGATGTCCTGCGCGTAGACCGAGATGCCCTGGACACCCTTGTTGTCGCGGATCGGCGACAACGACATGGCGATGGGCACGGAGGTGCCGTCGGGTCGTTCCCACTGGACCTCGAAGCTCGGCAGTGGCTCGCCACGGTGGGCCTGGTCGATGAGTCGTGCAGTCGTCTCCTCGTCGAGTCCGGGGACCGCATCCACGGGTTCGCCGAGCATCGCCGGGGCCGAGAACCCGTAGAGACGCTCAGCGGCCGGGTTCCAGGTGATGATGCGCTCATCGATCGATAAGCCAATCACGGCGTCCGTGGCGGAAGTGATAATCGATCCTTGGGTCGCGAGTTCAGCCGTCCGCGCCGCGACCTTGTCCTCCAACCCGCGGGTGAGCAACACGTTCTCGTAGACGATGGTGATCTGCCGGACGGTCACGATGATCAACAGCACGATGCCGCCGATCAGCAGCAACCGGTCACCAAGGGCGCCGCCCAGGCCGAAAATGATCATCGCGCCGACGACCGGGACGTTGGGAACCAGGCGCACCGCCAAAGTCACGCCGGTGTGATCCTCATCCACGGTCCGGTCGCCGGTCATGGGGATCATCGTGGCCAGTCCGGTGAGCAGGGGCGCCGCCAGCCACCCGATCATCAGCGGCGAGGCCGTCAGCTCAGCCACCGGAATGCCGCCGGCCTGGAGGCGTACGAAGATGCTGTCGGTCACGGCCAGCGAAATCATCCCACCGCCGAGCATCACCCACGCCAGTCGGTTTCCGGCGATCTGACGGACACCGATGGAGAGGGCCAGGGCGCAGATGGCGATGTCGGCGACGGGATAGCCGATGGCCAACCACTTCTCGAGCGGGGTGGGGTAGAGGGTGTCCCGGACCGTGCGGAGCACCGTTCCCTCGCTGATCAGAATGACGCTGAGCGTGATGACGAGGACGTCGATGAGCCCGCGAAAGCGCGAGATCGCCCGATCGCCCGGTCGGGGGAAGGCGAGAAGGGCGGCGATCATCGGTATGTAGTAACCGACGAACGCGATCACGTTCGCGGTTGGGCTGACCGGAGTGTTGTTGTGGGTGAGTGCACTGACCACGAAACTGGCCTGCCCGATGAAGCCCATACCGAATCCGAAAGCGATCAACAGCCAGGCGAGCCGTGTGTTGCGGCGCCTGATGGCTGCCCGGGTGGCCGCCACCACACAGAAGGCGATGGCAATGAGGAAGGTCACGTTCCCACTGATCTGGGCGACGCTGGAGCTGGGCCCGGCGAAGATCATCACGGTGATGACAGCGACGACCACAACGACCCAGACGCCGGCCAGGACGGCCACACGATCAGGGACTACGCTCCGCTGCCGCACGGTCACTCCCGAGGGTTGGTTTTATCAATGCCGGAACATTGCCATGACCCCCGAACGGTTCTGACCGCACCAGGATACGACAAACCGGCCGGGAGCGATCACCGTGCGGTACTTCAGCGATCGCGGCGGTACTCATCGATCGCGTGGTGTGCCGCTCGGTCGAGCGCCTCGGCCAGGGTTTCCTTGGACAGCGGCTTGGCCACGTAGTCGTCCATTCCCGAATCGAGGCATCGCTGCCGGTCGCCCGCCATCGCGTTGGCGGTCAGTGCGATGATGTAAGGCTGCTGATCGGGGGGGAATTCGGCGCGGATCCGCCGGGTGGCGTCGAGCCCGTCCAGTTCGGGCATCTGCACATCCATCAAGACGATGCGATAGCGGCGGGCGCGCATCGCCTCGAGCGCCTGCAAGCCGTTCTCGGCCAATTCGCTGGTGCGACCGAGCAGACGCAGCATCCCCTGGGCCACCATCTGATTGAGCTGATTGTCCTCCACGAGCAGGATGGGATCGACATCGTGTGTCCGTGGATCCATGGTCGTGAGCCTTCGCGCCGGACGTCAGGCGGGTGATCCCGGCCTGACAGGAGGGGTCAACTTTAAACCTTCAGGTTGACGTTGCCCAGACGGGCTCCACCACACAGAATTCGTTGCCCTCGGGAATCGGTCAGCACGACCTTGGCGGGTTCTGGATCCAGGCAGTGTTCAGCCAGCACGGTTGCGCCGATGGCCTCCAGGGACTCGACGTCATCGAGAGCGGTCTTTCCAGCGGGCGGCGACCCGCGCCGGTGACCCGCCATCGACCATGAGTCCGATCGGCATCATGCCGGGCTTCGATCCGTCCCGGCGCGTCTGCGGACACTGCTCGGCGCTGCGGCCTCGGCAGACACCGCATATCCGAGCAAGATTCGCAGACGCCATACCGGGTGCACCGCCGAGGCTGCGCTGGCGAAGTCAGGACCGGGCGCGCGCGACCAGCCGACCGCGCTCACTGGCCGAGAACGCATCCGCGAGCGCGCGCACCTCGTCCGCGGCCAGGTTGGCCCCGAACAGCTCGCTACCCGGCTCCAGGCGTACGCCTTCGGCCAGCGGTCCGAGGTCGACCGGATCGAAGCCGAGGTCCGAGATGAGCTGGGCGACCCGATCCCGGGCCGCCGGATCCTCACCGGCGAGGGCGATGCCCTTCCGACCGGTGCCGCCCATCAGCACGGATTCGGATTCCAGATCGTGGTAGCCCATGTGGTTGAAGGCCTTGATCACCTGCGCGCCGGCCAGGAATGCCTGCACCGTCTCACTGGAAGTCGTCCGCGGGTCGTTCAGATCGTCGCGGACGCCGTCGACCTCCCACCAGTAGTTCATGGCGTCGACGACGAGCTTGCCGGCCAGCGCGGCGGCGGGCAAGGTCCGGTGCTTGCCGAGCGGCAGGGCGAGGACGACCAGATCGGCCTGCTCGATGACCCGGGCTGCGGTGGTGGCCTCGGCGCCGGGGGCGAGCACCTCGATGGTCAGGGCAATGCGTTGCGGATCCCCGGAGCCGGCGATCAGCACGCGATACCCGGCGGCCGCCGCGAGCCGTGCCAGCACGGTGCCGACCTTGCCCGCGCCGAGGATGCCGAGGGTGGTCATCGCGCGACGCCCACTTCCGACAACATGTCCTGCACCATCGGGGCGACCGTCGAGCCGAAGAGCTCGACGGTGCGCAACCGGGCGCTCATCGGCATGGATCCCGCGGTGAAGATCAGGTCGAAGCGGTTGACCCCGAGGGCGCGGACAGCATCGGCGATCCGCCGGGCAACCGTGGTGGGCGACCCGACGTAGAGCGACCCGTGGCGGACCTCCCGATCGAACTCGAGCCGGGTCAGCGGCGGCCAGCCGCGATCCCGACCGATCCGGTCACGCATCACCTTGTAACGGGGGTAGAAGATCTCCAGCGCCGCCTCGTCGGTGTCGGCGATGAAACCGGGGGAGTGCATCCCGACCGGATGCGCGACCGTGCCGAACTGGTCGGCGGCCCGGCGGTAGAGCTCGACGTAGGGCGCGAAGCGCGCGGGATCGCCACCGATGATCGCCAGCATCATCGGCAACCCGGAGCGCGCGGTCCGGATCACCGACTGCGGCGATCCACCGACGCCCACCCAGGTCGGCAGCCGCCCTCCCGCAGTCTTGGGGAACACCTCCGCGTCGTCCAGGGCCGCCCGGGTCGTGCCGCTCCACGTCACCGGCTTCTCGTCGAGCAGCCGCACGAACAGGTCGAGCTTCTCCTCGAACAGCACGTCGTAGTCGCTTAGGTCGTAGCCGAAGAGCGGAAAGGACTCGGTGAAGGAGCCACGGCCGAGGATGACCTCGGCCCGCCCGTTCGACAGGGCATCGACGGTGGCGAAGCGCTGGAACACCCGGACGGGATCGTCGGAGCTGAGCACGGTGACTCCCGAACCCAGCCGGATCCGCGACGTACGCGTGGCGAGGCCGGCGAGGACCACTTCGGGCGCCGAGATCGAGTACTCCGGCCGGTGATGCTCGCCCAGGGCGATCACGTCGATGCCGACCTGGTCGGCCAGCACCCCTTCCTCCACCACCTGACGGATGGCCTCGGAGTGCGTGGCCAGCACCCCGTTGTCGTGTTCCGGGAGATCGCCGAAGGTGTCGAGACCGAACTCGAGGTCGGGCATGGCTGGTCCTCACGTGGGCGGTTGTTGCGACCCGGGGTAGCTCGTTGACTAATTGATATTTCAATCATACCCGATCCCGCCGGTAGGCTCAGCAGATCCCTGCGTGGAGGCCGAGAGGCTGCGCTTGGAGCAGCTTGTTCTCCCCACTCGACCGCTCAAGAGGTTCTTGGGAGTTGGCCGGAGTAGCGGCCGCGCCTGGTCTATCAGCCGGTGACCGTTTTGGAGCGCCTGCGGGGCTGTGTGATCACTCCGGGCCCGGTCAGGTTGGGGCCCACTGATTGACTGGTGGGGAATCTCAAGGTGAACTGACTTCCTACCCCGATATCGCTGGTCACGGTCAGCGTGCCGCCGTGGGCCTGCGCAATGGCGCTCACCAGGGCCAGCCCGAGCCCGCTCCCACCGCGATCGCCTGCGGTGCTGCCGGTCTGAAACAACTCGAAGATCCGCTCGAGATCCCCAGGAGGAATGCCGGTGCCACTGTCGGCGACCGAGATGAACACGTCGCCTTTTTCCAGCCCCGCGGTCACGGAGATCTCGTCCCCGACCTGGGTAAACTTCACCGCGTTCTCGATAAGGCCGTCCAACGCCGCCTCCAGGCGCTCGGCGTCGGCGAGGATGAAGCCAACGGAACTCGACGCTGCCCAGGTGCGCTCGCGGGCGGCGGCCCACCGCCCTACGACGACGCGTACCAGGCTGTCGACGTGCACAGGCCCATGCGAGTTGGGGGTCTCGACCCTGACCAGGTCCAGCAATTTGGTTGCGGTGGCGGTCGCCTTGTCGATCTCCTCGAGCAGCATGGCCGTATCGGAGTGAATCCTCACGTCGGGCGTGGCATCGCGGATCAGCTCGACGAGGCCGCGCGCGACAGTGAGTCGCGTCCGTACCTCATGAGAGCCGAACTTCGCGGTCAATTCACGATGCCGGGCGCGCGCCCGCTCATCCTGGAGCAACTCGGCGATGGTGCGCTGGGCGGCTCGGTGTCTGTCCACATGCCACATCAGCACCGCGACCACGACGCCCATGAGGACGATCTCGGAGCACTCGGACCACCCGATGGCGCCCAGCCGCGCGTGCACGAGCAGCGGGATTCCTGTGGCAACGGAGATGGCCAGGAACGCCACAGTTGCGGCCTGGCGTGACCACGTGAACAGGCCGTACAGGAGCGCATAGCTCGCCCAGATCAGGTGGTAAGGAATCGTCTCAGCGCCGACGAAGTGAACCATCAACCAGAAGTTGATGAGGACGAAAGCGAGCCAGGCGATCGCGAGTGCACGCTTGGCCCGCACTGACTCGGTCGCGGCGATGACCAACCGGCCGCCGCGCCGGAGGCTACCTCGACGGTCACTCGGCTGGGTGGCGGTCAAGAGCGCCGTGCCCATCCCCAGGCCGCGCCGTTCAGACTCTGTACGCATTGCTGCGTGGTCGACCGCCATGGCGCCTGCTCCAGTCTGCTGTGCACCCGGCCGCAATGTAGCCGCTGGTGGGAAGTAAACAACACACTTCCCGTCGGACAAACTCGACCAGAGCACGGGCTCCCGCACAACCGCGCCCGTGCCGCCGCCGGACCCGGCCCACGTCGGTTAGCCTCAGAATGCTCTGCACCACGTCGAGGCCGGGGTGGGATTGCGGCAGTCGGAAAGTCGGAACGGCGAGGAGAACGGACGGCCGTGGAGGAAATCGCGCACTACGCCGGAAGCGTCCTGGTCATCGAGGACGACAGGCCGCTTTCCGTCGTGCTTACGCGCCTGCTCGTCGGACAGGGCTATGTCGTCGACCCCGCCTTCGATGGCCAGCGCGGCCTGCATCTCGCGTTGACCCGCCGCTACAACTTGATCGTGCTCGATCGAACACTCCCGGCGATCGATGGCTTGGACCTGCTCACGAGGCTGCGTGTGCGCGGTGTCATCACGCCAGTGCTGATCCTGTCCGCGCTGGCGCTCCCCCAGGACCGCATCAACGGGCTTGACGCCGGCGCGGAGGACTACCTGGCCAAACCGTTCGATGCCGGCGAGCTGTTGGCGCGGCTCCGTGCTCTGCTGCGTCGCCATGCGGCGACCTCGGAGGTCATTGCGCTGCCGTTCGGGCAGCTGACGGTGTCCTCGCGACAGATCGTCCTCACCAACGAAGAGTCCTTGTCCCTCACCCAACGGGAGTGCGCCATGCTGGAAGTGCTTGCCCGCCGTCCCCATCAAATCCTGACCCGCGACGAACTCATGGAGCTCGTCTTTCCCGAGGGGGAGGACGAAGGCTCGGTCGGCCTCTATGTGCACTACCTCCGCAAGAAGTTGGGCAAGAATGCGATCGAGACGATCCGCGGTCTCGGGTATCGCCTCGGGCGGGGATAAGTGTCCGATGCCAGGTGTGAGGTCCGCGACCCGTCAAGCCCAGACTGCGATCAGACGTTAAATATTCTCTAATACCGGTCCGCCACGATCCCAGCAGTGGCCGCTCACAGGGGTGAGCGGCGACGAACAGCCTTGGGGGCAATCATGTGGCAGTCTTTTAGCACGCCGTCAGTCGCAGGACACGGCGTGAGGCGCTACCTCACCCGATCGTTGATCCTCGTACTGGGGCTGCTTCTGATCGCGTTCGCAGCCGGCGCGCTCAACGGGTTGCGTCCCAGCCCTGCGGAGGCGGCGGTACCGACCAGCACGACCGATGAGACCAAGGTTCCGCACTACTTCGGTCCTTATCCGAACTGGGCCAACAGTCCGCAGACGCTGGCCGATGCGATGGTCACGATCAGCCTGGGGACCCCCACGCCGGTCTTCTACGGCAACTCGCTGACCGAACGCACGTACGCGACCGACTACGCGACGCCGCCCGGCGAGATGGCCCCCGTGCTGGTGGTGCTCGACCACACCAAGCTCCCGGCCGGAACCCTGAAGAACTTCCAGGCGTGGAACCAAGGCACGGCGGGCAAGAGCCCGACCACGTCGGCCGGCGGTCTCTTCCACGCTCTGGTGCTGCGGCCAGGAGCTTCAGCCGGGGAGTACACGGTCGTGTACGCCAGCGCCGAGCTGAAGGTGCCGAAGCCGAGTGTGGACACCGGCGAGGTGGAGACCTACGCCGTCCCGCCCGTCAGCGTGCAGAAGGACGACGTGCTCGGGTTCTACGGCCAAGGGGTGCCGGTCGACACCGACGTCCCGGCCAACGGTGACACGCTGAGCACGCCGGCGAGTAGTGACCCGACGCTGGCTGCGAACGTTGCACCGACCACGGACAGCACCGTCAAGCTGGGTGACTCGAACTACCCCGACTTCTCACACGACCGCACCTACTCCTTCGGAGCCGACGTCACCCCGACCATCACCGACCCGGGCACGGGTGCCGAGGCCACCGCGTCCGTCGACCCCAAGACCGGTGCCATCTCGGGTGTGACCGTGACCAGCCCTGGTGCCGGCTACGCGGTGCCGCCCACGGTGGAGATCACCACGGCCGGCGTCACACCGACCACGGTGGCCAAGGCCAGTGCGAAGATCGCCACCGGCGTGATCACCAGCATCGACGTCAACGAGACCGGCTACGGGTTCACCTCGCCCGAGGTCACGCTGAGCGGAGGAAACCCGACCGCGGGGGCGGAGGCCCATGCGCTGGCCAGCGGGGCGATCGACGATCTCAAGCTGACCGACGGCGGCAAGGGCTACCAGGCCCAGCCGTTGGTGACCATCACCAAGCCCGATCTGGCCGACGGCGAACAGGCCACCGCCAGCGCCACCATGAATTCCAGCGGCGTGGTCACCGGGGTAGAGATCGCCAACGCGGGTAGCGGGTATACCTCGGCCCCGACGGTGACCGTCACCGACGCCAGCAAGACCGTTCCGGACCAGGAGGCCACGGTCAAGGCGACCATCGGGGTCACGCGGATCGACATCACCGACGGTGGGGCCGGTTACGACTCCGCGCCGACGGTGACCGTCGCCGACACCGTGGGAACCGCCGACAAGGGCGCCAGTGCCACGGCCAAGGTCGCCGTCAAGGGATCCGTGACCGACATCGTGGTGACTGTCCCCGGTTCGGGTTACCTGACGCCCGGGATCAAGAAGTTCGTGGACACCCTTCCGGGTGAGGGTGAGGCCAAGGCCAACGACCTGGGTCAGTACATCCCGATCGCCCAGCCGGACACCACGACCTACCCGGGAACTGACTACTACGAGATCGCGGTCGTGCAGTATCGGATGAAGTTCCACCGCGACCTGCCGGCCACCCTGCTGCGCGGCTACGTGCAGCTCTCCACCAGCGTCGTGCCGGGCAAGAAGGTCGTGCTCGGCAACGCCAACCTGGACCCGACCAAGCCCGACAGCCCGATCAACTTCACCGGCGTGGACAAGCCGCACTACCTCGGCCCGACGATCGTCGCCACCAAGAACAAGCCCGTGCGGGTTCTGTTCCGCAACCTGCTGCCCACCGGAGTGGACGGGGACCTGTTCCTCCCCGTCGACACCACGGTGATGGGCGCTGGGGCGGGCCCGAAGATGATGACGCTCAACCCCACCACCAAGGTCCCCGTGGACATGGCGAAGGACCAGAAGAGCGTGCTGGACGGGGTCCGCAACCCGATGTGTGGGCAGACTCCGAAGCCGACGACCTGCTATTCGGAGAACCGCGCCACCCTGCACCTGCACGGCGGCATCACCCCCTGGATCAGCGACGGCACCCCGCACCAGTGGGTCACCCCCTCCGGTGAGAACACCGCCTACCCCAAGGGCGTCAGCGTCAGCAACGTGCCGGACATGCCCGACCCCGGGCCGGGCGCGGAGACGTTCTTCTACACCAACCAGCAGAGCGCGCGGATGATGTTCTACCACGACCACGCGTGGGGGATCACCCGACTCAACGTCTACGCCGGCGAAGAGGCCGGCTACATGATCACCGACGACACCGAGAAGCAGCTGATGGCTCCCGGTGGCGCCCTGGAAGGCCTCGGAATGGGGACCTCGCTCACCATCCAGGACAAGACGTTCGTGCCGAGTGCGAAGCGGATGGCTCAGCTCGACCCGACCTGGGACGCCAAGAAATGGGGCGGGGAGGGCAACTTGTGGCAGCCGCACGTCTACATGCCCGCGCAGAACCCGGGTGACCCGAGCGGCATGAGCTCCTTCGGTCGCTGGTTCTACGGTCCGTGGTTCTGGCCGCCGGCCAAGGACGCGAAGTACCCGCCCATGGCCAACCCCTACTACGACCCGACGTGCGACCCGAACGTCGCCGACTTCTGCGAGCCGGCCCTGGTGCCGTCGACGCCGAACAACTCGGTCGGCATGGAGGCCTTCCACGACACGCCAGTCGTCAATGGAACGGCCTACCCGACCACCACGATGGACCCGAAGACGTACCGTTTCCGGATCCTGAACGGCTCCGACGACCGGTTCTGGAACCTGTCGTGGTACGTGGCCGACCCGGCCACGGGCACCGAGGTCGCGCTGAAGGCAAGCGAGGTGGCGGCCGCGTTGACCGACACCTCGATCAGCCCGACTCCGGACACCAGCAAGAGCCCGAAGGGACCGGACTGGATCCAGATCGGCAACGAGGGCGGATTCCTGCCCACCCCCGCGGTCGTACCCGCCCATGAGACCACCTGGATCACCGATCCGACCCGCTTCGACGTCGGCAACGTGGACCAGCACTCGCTGTTGTTGGCGCCGGCTGAGCGCGCTGACGTGGTGGTCGACTTCTCCGCCTACAAGGGCAAGACGTTGATCCTCTACAACGACGCTCCGGCGGCGTTCCCCGGCCGGATCCCCGGCTACGACTACCGCGCCGGTGGCCCGGACCTGAGCCCGGGTGGCGCCCCGTCGACCCTGCCCGGCTACGGGCCCGACACGCGTACGGTGATGCAGGTCAAGGTCGCCAACGTGGCCCCGGCACTGGCCTTCGACCGGCCGAACACCACGGCCGACCAGATGGGCAAGCTGATGGCGGCGTTCGACCACCACGTCGACGCGGCCACCGGAAAGCCGGCGGGAGTCTTCGAGTCCGGCCAGAACCCGGTCGTGGTCGGCCAGGCCGCCTACAACCGGGCGCTCGGTACGAGTTTTGTGGGCAGTGGTTACTGCAACGCGGCCACGAACGCCTCCGCGAAGTGCGACGGGTTCGCTCGGATCGCTGAGCAGGGCGGTGACAAGTTCAAGTTCGACACCGTTTCGGGCAGCCAGATCACCATCCCCATCGAAGGCAAGTCCGTGCACGACGAGATGAACTCGGCCAACTTCGACGAATGGGGCCGGATGAGCGGCAACATCGGTCTGGAGGCGCCCGGGGCCACTCCGCTGCTGCAGAACGTCATCCTCTACCCGTTCGTCAACCCGGCGACGGAAAAGCTCGACGGCACCAAGGGAACCAACAGCCTCAACGTGACCCCCATCTCGACGGCCGCCGACGGAACCCAGATCTGGAAGATCACCCACAACGGAGTGGACACTCACCCGCTGCACTTCCACCTCAACGACGTCCAGGTACTGAACAGGGTCACCTGGGACAACATCATCATCCCGCCGGAACCGACCGAGATCGGCTGGAAGGACACCGTTCGGGTCAGTCCACTGGAAGACACGATCGTCGCCGTACGCCCGATCCTACCGAAGCTCCCCTTCGCCATCCCGGACAGCAGTAGACCGCTCAACCCGATGATGCCGCTGGGGGCAAAGGGCTCGACGACCGGCCCGAACGGCTCGGAGGCCGGGTTCAACAACACCGACACCAACGGCGACCCGATCGACCCGATCAGCAACGACGTGACCAACTTCGGCTGGGAGTACGTGTGGCACTGCCACATCCTCAGCCACGAGGAGATGGACATGATGCGGCCGATCTCGGTCAGCGCCCCGCGGACGTTGCCCGACGCGTCCGTAGTGAGCTTCACCCGACCGACGGCTGATGTCCAGCTCAGCTGGACCGACGGGACGCCCGTCACCATGACGGACCCGGTCACCTGGGGCAGCGCGAAGAACGAGATCGGGTACCGGATCGAGCGGGCGCCGCTCACCAATGGCACACTCGGCGCGTACGCCCCGCTCGCCACAACGTTGGCCAATGTGACGACCTACGTCGACCGAACCGCCGGAACCGGGCAGTACGCCTACCGGGTCACAGCGTGGAATGCGGCGGGGAGCACCCTGTCCGCACCCGCGTACACCGCTCCCACCACGCCGAAGGTGACGGCTCAAAACCCCGCACCCGGGGCGACGGGGGTCGCGCTCGGCACCACAACCAACCGCACGCCCATGACGGTGACGTTCAACGAACCGGTCGCCGGGGTCGCCAACACCACGTTCACGCTGAAGCAGGGTGCGACGGCTGTCTCAGCCGCGGTGACCTACAACGCGACGTCGCGGGTGGCCACGCTGACCCCGGCGGCACCACTGGGTGCTGACCTGAAGTACACCCTTTCGTTGAGCACGGCCATCAAGAGCGTGTCGGGCGGTTCCCTGGCGGCGACCAGCTGGGACTTCACTACCGGACCCAGCCCAACCGTGACCGCCACCAGCCCCGCCGCTGGAGCCACCGGCGTCGGGTTGGGGACCGCAACCGT
Source organism: uncultured Actinomycetota bacterium (assembly GCA_963815905.1). Classification (GTDB taxonomy): domain Bacteria; phylum Actinomycetota; class Actinomycetes; order Propionibacteriales; family Propionibacteriaceae; genus Microlunatus. The sequence continues at coordinate 637,604 of CAWFIO010000013.1, forward strand.
ACGGACCCCGCTGACGGCAACGTTCAGTGAACCGGTGACCGGTCTACCCACGACCGCCACCAGTTCGGCCAACTACACGCTGAAGCTCGGGGGGACAACGATCGCGTCAAAGGTGGTCTACAACCCGACGACCAGGGTCGCCACGTTGACACCGGACGGCGCGCTGCTCGCCGACCGTACCTACACGCTGTCGTTGGCGTCTGCGGTCAAGGACGTGGCCGGCAACCCGATCGCGGCGAAGACGTGGACCTTCATCACTGGTCCCGCCCCGACAGTCACCGCTCGGACACCGGGGGTCAACGCCACCGGAGTCAGTCGGACGGCCAACATCACGGCGACCTTCAGCGAGGCGGTCACCGGTCTGCCGGCGACCGCTGCGGCGAGCGCGAACTTCACGGTCAAGCGGACCTCCACCGGGGCCGCCTTCACCTCCGTCGCCAGCTACAACGGCACCACGCGAGTGGCGACGCTCAACCCGAGCGGCACGCTGCTGGCTAACACCCAGTACACCGTGACGCTCACCAGCGGGGTCAAGGACACCGCTGGCAACCTGCTGGCGCCCGTGACGTGGAACTTCACGACGGGTGCCAACTAAGCACCACTCGTCTCGACGGTGTCGCATCCTCGCCGGTCAGGATGCGACACCGCGAGGCCCAGTCTGCATCCATCGGCGACCGACTGCAGCCCCCGCGTCGGCCGGATGGATGTCTGGCGGCGCCACGTTCTCACCGCGGGCGTCGTCACCCGGGACTCCGTCGTACCGCGACGGAGTCCCGGCCCCCCCATGAGTCGGGTGTGACGGCGCCTCCGGGCAGTCGGACCGGACTGAAATCACGCTTCTCGAGGGAGTATGAAGATGTCCACTCGAGCAGGATCTGACCTCCGGTGCTCCTTGCCGGGCGGTCACCAGCAGCGGCAGGCCTCGAGCGTGCCCGGGGGCCGAGGGAATGCGATGACGACGTCGAACGCATCCACCGCCCGGGTGAAGCGGGTGCTGGTGGGACTGCTGAGCGTCGTGGCGCTCCTCATGCTGGGATTGGCGAGCCCGGCGGCCGCTCACGCTCGGCTGGACTCCTCGACCCCGGCGGGCGCAGAGGTGGTGGCAGAGCCGCCGACGTCGGTGGTGTTGACCTTCGACGAACCTGTGCGCCCGGTCCCGGGCGGTTTCCGGCTCTACGACCGGACCGGGGCGGCCCGGGCTCTGGTGGGGAGGGCAGTAGACAACACGGTCCGCGCCGACCTGCCCGGCGGCTTGCGCGACGGCAGCTACGTCGTGACCTGGCGGGTGATCTCGGACGACTCGCACCCGCTGAGCGGTGCGCTGACCTTTGCCATCGGGCAGCCGGACACCGACACCTTCTCGGCGCCCCCGCCTCAGACAGCGGCGGTCTCGACCACGTACGCCGCGGCGACCGGTCTGGGCTACCTCGGGTTGATGACGCTCATCGGGCTGAGTGTGTTCGAGGCCGTGGTGCTCCGGGCGCAGTCCGGTGACGGCGGGCTCGGGCCGCGGCTGAAGCGGCTGGCGGCCGCCACTGCTCTGGTCAGCTACGCGATGCTGGTGCCCCTCACGGTGGCACGCGACGAGGGCACCCTTGCCGCAATGCTGCGTCCGAACGCACTCTTGGACTACTGGCGTTCCACCGCCGCACTGACCTTGCTGCTCGGCGCGGGCGGGACGGTGCCGCTGCTGCTCGCTCCGGGCCTGCGCCGTCGTCGATCGCGCGGGACCGCGTACGGCGTCGGCGTCGCCTTCGCGATGGGGTCGGTGCTGCCGGTCGGGCACACCCGGACGTACGGCCCCGCCTGGCTCGTCGTGGGTGCTGACCTGACCCATGCCGCCGCCGCTGCGGTCTGGTTCGGCGGGCTCATCGCCCTCGGGCTCTACCTCAACTGGGCCCGTCGAACATCTGGTTCGCCCCGGGAGGCGGCGGTCGTGCTGAGCCGCTTTTCCACCCTGGCAGGCGGTCTGGTCGGCCTCCTTGCCGTCACCGGTACGGGGCTCGCCATCACCCTGGTCGGCTCCTGGGGGGCGCTGATCGACAGCCGCTACGGTCAGGTGCTGCTCGTCAAGGTGGGACTCGCTTCTTTGGTCGGCGGGCTGGCCGCGTGGAACCGCTTCCACCTGATCCCCAACCTCGGACTTCTCGACACCCACCCCCGGCAGTGGCAGCGGCTGACGAGGGCGGTCTGGACCGAGGCGATCGTCCTCGTCCTGGTCATTGCGGCAACCGCTGTCCTCGGGATGCAGGCCCCCGGCTCCGACCCGGCCGACCACGGGGCCGGTACGCGCGACGGCGGGGTCACCCTCACCTCCGAGCTGGGATCCGGCCACTTCGAGGGCACTCTGGTCCCGGGGCGACTCGGTGAGAACGTCATCACCTTCCGCCTGACTGACCTGGCGAACCAGCCGGTCATCCCGGTTGCCCCACCCGAGATGAGCGTGTCGGAGCCCAACCTCAGCCTGGGGCCGTTGACGGCACTGGTAGAGACCACCGGCACCCCCGGTTCCTACCGGGCCGTTGTCACCATTCCTGCCGACGGCGAATGGCGGATCAACACCGCGGTGCGGGTGACGGAGTTCGAACGACCGGCGGCCGTCGCCACAGCGTCGATTGCCCGATGAGCGCGTCACCGGGGCTCGCCCTGAGCACTTGATGTGCGGTTCCGGGACCGGCCGTGGAGGTTCGAGGCCCCCGCACCGACCAGGTCAGAGGTCGGCGTCGAGGATGGTTCATCACGCCTAGGACTCATCGGACACGTCTGACGGGCACGATGGCGCCGGCGCCCAGCACTGCGCACACCCCAGGTACCGCGTACAGCGCCCCGTAGCTGCCGTGGCCCAGGGCGAGGATCGCGAGGGCGATCGCGGGTGCGATCGAAGAAGGCAGTGCGCCGGCGATGTTCATCACGCCGAGATCCTTTGCGGCGCTGTTCGGGTCGGGAAGCACGTCGGTGACGAGGGCGAGGTCAACGGCCGTGTAGAGACCGAGCCCGAGCCCGCCGATGGCCATGCCGACCACGAACCCGTTGAAGCTGGGGGCGAGGGCGATCACGAACAGGGCCAGCCCGAACACGACCGACGCGGAGGCAACGAAGACCTTGCGTCGCCCCGCTCGATCGGAAAGCCACCCGCCGAGCACAGAGGCGACGACCACCACGCTGGACATGGCCAGGGTGGCCAGAAACAGCTGCCGTGGGACGTCGTCGGCTGCGCTGCCGAGCTTCTCCAGCAGGTAGTAGACCTGGTAGGTGGTCAGGAAGGCGTAGGCCAGGACGAGCAGGAAGCGGCTGGCGAAGGCCCAGGCGAAGTCTGGGTGCTTACTCGGGTTGAGGTAGAACGCGCTGACAAATTCCCGCAAGGTCCGAGCCGACGTGTCGGCCACGGCCAGACGGCGGTCCTTCAGTACGAGGGCGAAGAGCAGGATCAGGAACCCGCCGATCGCGCAGGGCGCCAGGAACATGGTCAGCGTGTTGCCGGTGAACAACTGCACGACCTAGGTGCCGCTGACCGAGGCGATGGGCAGGCACATGCCCAGGACACCGGCGACCCGGCCGCGCTGGGCGACGGGAACCTGGTCCGGCAGCACCGCGATGAGTGCAGCGAGGAGGGCGTTGAAGCACACCTGAGCGAGGGGTACAGCACCACGAAACCCCCGGTCACCGGTGGCTGCACGTCACGGAGCTCTACGAGCCCGGCCGCGTCGGATGCCACGTCAGGCGGTTCAGTCACGGCGCGAACCCACGGACATCATGTTCCTCTCGGAATGACCGGCTTCACCCCGGCGGCCGTGCCGCATCTTCCTCTGCTGAAGGCGTGCGGACCAGAGCTTCGGGTAGGTGCGTCGGATGGCCCGCGAAGCGGCCGGGCTTTCGGGCCAACCCGAGCGCGCACAGGGTTGCCGTGCTGACGAGGATGAGGGCCGGTAGGGAGGCTTCGGGGCCGAAGGTGCCGCCCGTCAGCCACACCGGCACTCCTGGGCGGACGGTGCTGAGGAGGATCGAGCCGCCGAGGTTGCCGCCCGAGACGGTGGCGCCGAACAGGTAGCCCTGGGCGAGGTTCCAGGCGAGGTGCAATCCGATCGGGACCCAGAGCTTTCCGGTGAGAGCGTAGAGGGCGCAGAACATCAGCCCGGCCATGACGACGGTGGCCGCGGCGAGCGGGGTGGCGCCGGGGTTGGCCAGGTGCAGGCCGCCGAAGACCAGCGCGGCAACGGTGAAGGCCGGGACGGGTCCGAACGCCCGCCACAGCAGCCGGAGCAGCAGGGCCCGCATCCACAGCTCCTCGGTGACCGCTGCCTGCACGGCCAGCCCGAGCCCGGTCCAGGCCGGGGTGGCTCCGACCACGGTGATCTTGTAGGCACCGGTGGCGACCAGGACGCCCATCAGGATGGACATCATCAGCAGACCGAAGGCTGCGCCGATGGCGAGGCCGGGCAGTGCCGGTCGGAGCGCGAGTTCGGACGCACCGCGTCCCTCGCCCAACCGGACGGCCAAGGCGTAGCAGCCGAGGGCGGCCACGGCAGCGACCAGCAGCCCGACGAACTGGAGCGCCGCGTTTCCCGGCGGGAGCAGGTCGACCGCGGCCTGTGCAGGAAGTCCGAACGCCACCCCGGTCAGGAAGAACAGCAACACCGCCCAGCCGAGCGCCCGCAGCCAGCGCCCACGGCCCGGGTGCAGAACACGCCGTTCTCCCAGCTGCAGGTGGATCCCCCGACCGACGAGGCCGGCCGCCGGGAATGGCCGGGCGGGGAGGTCTTCAGGGCTGGCCCTCCGGGCAGATGAGGTCAGCATCAGGTCGCCTCTCGGGTCGGGTGTGGTGCCGGTTCCGTGGTCGTCACGTCCAGGACCTCCACGGAGATCAGGGTGACGCCGAGGTCTCGGATCTTGGCGAGCAGTCCGTGCAGTTCGGCCTGGTCGGTGACGGTCCCGGTGAGGCTGGTGCTGCCGTCGTCCTCGTGGGTCAGGCTGAGACCGCCGAACCACGCCGACCAGTGCTGGTCGAGCCGGCCCGCAACTCGCAGCTCATAGACGGCGGGAGGGTGTTCTGTGTGGGTCATCAGGACCTGACCCTCACGGCGGCGCGGTGAGGGCGGCGGCGGATGACGTATTCGGCGACGGCGGAGTTGATGATCCAGGCGGCGCCGAGGCTCACATCATGGGTGAGCACACCGGGGCCGAAGACGGCCGGACCGATGGCGAGGGTGAACAGTTGGGTGGCCGCGCCGAGGGCGAGGGCGTACGCGCGGGTCATCCAGGCCCGGTGCCGGGGAATGTCGCGGCGGCGGATCGCGGCGACGCCCAGGACCAGGCTGGCCGTCATGGCCGTCCCGAACCCGAGCCGGAACACGTAGGCCAGCACGCCGGTACCCGGCTGGCGGGCGTAGCCCAGGGTCATCCACAGCGCGGAGAGGGCGACTGCCAGCCCGAGCACTACCAGTACCCGCCCGGCGGCCCGGTGCCAGCCGGGCCGGCGCCGACGCAGTCCGGCGGAGAACTGGAAGGCGCCGAGAATGGTGTAGCCGGCCGCGCTGACGATGTGCGCGACCACCGGCACCGGCGAGGCGTTCAGCCGCGGGTTGGCCGGCATCAGGACCGGACCGCCCGCGAGCTCGACCAGGCGCAGCACGCCGAAGAAGAGGGGCAGCAGGACCAGGGCGACCAGCGCGAACGGCACCCACCCGGTCCTCGCGGTCGACCGGGTGCTGCGCTGGACCGCGGTGACGGTCATCGTGCGCCGGCCGGGTCGAGCTGGGTGCTGTCGGTGCTGGGCGGGACGCGTACGGCCTGGGTGCGCTGTTCACGCCACAGGGAGTAGCCGAGGCCGACCAGGGCGACGCTGACCGGAAAGGCGAACAGCCTCTGGACCAGCTCCGGCAGCACGAAGGTCGCGATGGTGGCGACGCCGCCGACCGCGAGCAGCGCTGCGGCCCAGCGGGCGAGGATCCCGGCCCGGAAGAGAGCGATGCCGAAGAGAATGCCGCCGACGATGTACGCGCCTCCCCCCAGCTGGATGAAGCTCTGCAGCGCGCCGATGTCACCGACCGGAGGGCGGCTGACGGCCACTCCGAGCACGTCCGTCACGTACTCAGGCTCATGGGGAGCGAGGATGGGCAGCACGAACACCGCGACGACCTGATTGCTCAAGATGGCGAGGTAGCCGAGGCCGAGAACGACGTAGCCGACCAGGCCGAGCACCCCGGTCTGCCTAACCTGGCGCAGGTAGATCCCGGTGATCCCGATCAACGACAGCACGGCCATCGCGATCTTCATGGTCTCGCGGACCGCGTACTCCCTCGTGGTGACGAAATCCGCGGTCAGGTGCGGGTGCTTGATCTGGACGGCGATGAAGAGCAGGCCGCCGGCGACGGCGGCCAGGCCGGCCGCCCGGGTGAGTTTCTTCGGGGTGATGGTCATATCCGGCTCCTCGGTCCCTGGGTCCCGCGGCAAGCGCGGCGGAATGAGTCGAACCTAAGGACCGGCTGGGTGAGTGGGCATCATCCAACGATGTGACTGACTGGATGACTTTGCTGCCGGCAGCAGCGGGTGCTCGCTCTGCGCGCCCTCGATCGAGCCGTCAGAGGAGACCGCGGGCGCGGGCGCGGAGCACCGCCGTCCGTCGGTTCGTGACCCCGAGCTTGGTGAAAATGTGCTGGGTGTGGGTGCGGACCGTGTTGTGCGTGACGAACAGCTCGCGAGCGATCTGCGGCCCGGTCAGCCCGCTGTCGAGCAATCTCAGCACCTGGAGCTCTCGGTCGGTCAAGGATTCGAAGCCCGACTGGGCGGCGAGCTGCCGTGCGTTCGGGGTTGTGGCAGCCGTGGCGGCCGCGGCCGGTGCGCCGCCGGTGACCAGGCGCCGCGCCTGGTGGCCAGCGGGGCCATCAGACTCGACGTCGCATAGCAAGCTCACCATGGCAACACCCTCGTTCAGGAACAGACGGAGGTAGCCGTCTGGTTCGGGCGCTTGCTCCAGCGCTTGGGCCAGGGTCTCCAGGGCTCGGGAGCGATGTCCCTGCGCGTCTTGCACCAGGGCCTGCAGGAGGCGGATCTCGAGGAGGCTCCCGGCGCGCTTGGCGGTCTGGGCTGACTCGTGTAGCCGGTCCAACAGCGCGGCGGCGGAGTCGAGGGCGCTGGTTGCCGAAGGTGCCCGGTGCTGGGCCAGGAGCAGTCGTACGAGGGTGAGGTGGTCGAACTCGCTCAGGTAGCGGGCCTCGTCGGTGGCGGACACTCCTCGCACGCGGGCCCAGTCGGCGGCCTCCGACAGCTTGCCCTGCGCGATCCAGGTCCGTGCCTTGATCGCGGCGATGGGACGCACCTGAGGGAAGAACCCTGGACGATAGAGCTGCTCCGCTTCGTTCAGGTGCTGGATCGCTTCGTCAGAGGCTCCGCCGGCCCGGGACAGCAGGGCCCCGGCAACGAACCAGCGGTAGCGGCTCTCGTTCGTGGCCACCCGGTGTGCGAGCGCGGCGGCCGCGTCGAGGTGGTGTCGGGCGCTGTCCAGGTCGCCGACCTCGACGTCCAGCTCGCTGAGCGCTACGTGGAGCTCGGCGGCGGCCCGCGCCACCGGTGCGCCGTGCGCTGCGGCCGCGGTCAGCGCCTGAGCGCAGAGCCGGCGTGCTTCACCCGGCCGGCCGGCCACCAGCCAGAGGTCGGCGAGCACCACGGTGCCACTGAGCCCGTCGACGAGGCTGCCGGCGGCGTGCAGGCTGGCGACGGCCTGGGTGAACGTCTCCAACGCCCCGGACACCTCTCCCTGCGCCCACGCGGCGAAGCCGAGGAATCCGGCCGCTCCGCCGCGCGCGAGATGGTCGTCCGGGCCGGCCACCTGCAGGGCGCGGCGGGCGTGTATCGCTGTGCCGGTCGCATCGCCATGGGCCTGGGCCAGGGCGGCCCGGTACATGGCGATGGTGGACGGCAGCGTCCGGAGGTCTGAGGTGTCAGCCCGCGGCAGACCAGCAGCCCCCTCGGAGGGGGCCGCGAGCGCGCGTTCGGCGTCGTCCAGCCAGGGCGCGACCCCGCCCAGGTCGCCGGCGGCCATCAGCATGGATCCGTAGAAGAGGCTGAGTACCGGGCTCCGGCGGACCGTGTCGTTGGGCAACGCCTTCAGCCAGCTGTGCATCGTCGCTTCCTGCCGGTGCCGTCGGATCGCCGATACGGCCCGCTCCATCAGGTGGGCGGCGCGGTCGAAGTCCCGGGCCGCCAGCGCGTGGGTGATCGCTTCCTCGGTCAGGTCGCGGGTCTCGTACCACTGGCTGGCGCGTTGGTGCAGCAGCGGAACCCGGCCCGGCTGGTCGCTGAGCAGCCGCGCCCGCAGCACGTCGGCGAACAGGTGGTGGTAGCGGTACCACTCACGCTGGTCGTCCAACGCGACGAGGAACAGGTTGGCGCGCTCCAGAGCCAGGAGCATCGCGCTCCCGTCGTCGCGACCGGTGACGGCATCACACAGCGGTCCTGTGAGCCGGTCGAGAACCGCTGATTCCATCAGGAAATTGCGCACGGCGTCCGGTTGATGGGTGAGCACCTCCTCGATCAGATAGTCAACGATGTAGCGATCGTCTCCAGCAAAACGGGTGAGGAATCCCCTCACATCCGCACGGCCCTGAAGCGAGAGGGCGGCCAGCTGCAGTGCGGCGATCCATCCCTCCGTGCGTTCGTCGAGGACCTCGATGTCCTCGGCGGTGAGCTCGTGACCGATCGCTCCGGTGAGGTAGGCGGAGGTTTCGTCGGCGGTGAAACGCAGGTCCACCGCCCGGATCTCGACCAACTCGCGCCGGGCCCGCCACCGGGGCAGTGGTAGGTCGGGGTCAGCTCGGGTGCTGAGGACTACGTGGGCGTTCGGCGGGAGATGGTCCAGCAGGAAGGCGACCCCGAGGCCAACCTGGGGATTGCCGACCAGGTGGTAGTCGTCGAGAACCAGCCACACGTCTTCCGGTCCGGCCGCCAGCGTATTGAGCAGCGTGGTGAGCACCAGCTCGGTCGGGAAGGGGGCGTCCGTCAGGAGCTCCAGCAACGAAGCCGTCTCCGCGCCCGGCCAGGCATCGTGGAGTGCGGTCACCACGTAGGTCCAGAACGACGGGGGCTCGTTGTCCGCGGCGTCGAGCGAAAGCCACGCCACGCAGCGAGTCGTTGCCGCCGTTCCCTCGTGCAACCACGCCGCCAGGAGCGTTGTCTTGCCGAACCCGGCCGGGGCGGACACGAGCACCAAGCGTGCCTCAGCTCCCTGCTCGAGCCGTTCCACGAGTCTCGGACGGGCGACCAGATCCCTCCGCAGCCTGGGGACGTGGAGCTTGGTGGCCAGCACTGGCCGGGTCACACCCGCCTCATTTCGCGGGCGATCTCGTGCCGGTGGTGGCCCGGGCGTGCACGCGCTCGCCCTGGGGCCCGAACATGCTGAGGATCTCCGCCGGCTCCGCGCCGGTGCTGCCGAACCAGTGGGGGACGCGGGTGTCGAACTCGGCGGCCTCACCGGCGCCGAGGACGAGGTCGTGGTCGCCGAGGATCAGGCGCATTCGTCCGGAGAGGACGAACAGCCATTCGTAGCCTTCGTGCGTCTTGGGTGTTGGCGTGCTGTTGCTGGCCGGGACGATGATCTTCCAGGCCTGCAGACCGCCGGGCGATCGCGTCAGCGGCAGCACCGTACGGCCGTGGACCTGGTGCGCCTTGAGCCGGATACGCGGATCGGCGACCTCGGGTGCACCGACGAGGTCGTCCAGGGGGACGCGGTACGTCTGTGCGAGTGGTAGCAGGAGCTCCAGGCTTGCGCGGCGCTGCCCGGTCTCCAGCCGCGACAGCGTGCTCTTCGAGATCCCCGTCGCCTCCGACAGCGCAGTCAAGGTCACCCCCCGCCGGGCCCGTAGCTGCTTCAGCCGCGGCCCGACCTGGTCCAGCGCCGTCGCAATGGCGTCTGGCCCGTCCTCCATGACCCCATTCCACCCCGCTTTCCCGTAAACAGCAACGTTTGTTGCCCAGCCGGATGGGTGCGGCGCACAGTGGCAGACATGAACGCATACGACGTAGTGATCATCGGTGGGGGAGCCGCCGGTCTGTCCGCGGCCCTCGTGCTGTCCCGGGCTCGCCGCCGAGTCCTGGTGGTGGACGCAGGCTCTCCGCGTAACGCACCCGCCGCCCACCTGCAGGGGTTCCTGTCTCGCGACGGCATGCCGCCCGGCGACCTGCTGAACGCCGGGCGAGAGGAGGTGCGCGCGTACGGCGGCACCCTCAGCACTGGCACTGTGGAGGACCTGGTGCGGTGTGGCGAGGATGGTTTCCAGGTTTTGCTGGCCGACGACGAGCGGGTGGCGGCGCGGCGGCTGCTCGTGGCCACCGGCCTCCGCGACGAGCTACCGAACATCCCTGGCCTGGCCGAGCGGTGGGCGCGGGATGTGCTGCACTGTCCCTACTGCCACGGGTGGGAGGTGCGCGACCAACCCCTCGGCGTCGTCTGGAACGGCCCGGACACCGTCCGCTATGCGCAGATCATCCGTCAGTGGTCCCACGACGTCGTCCTCTTCGCCCCCAGCGAAACCCTGTCACCTGATCAGCGATCGCAGCTCGTGGCCCGGGCCATCGGTCTCGTCGAAGGCACCGTTTCCGAGGTGCTCGTCAACGGTGACCAGCTGACCGGCGTGCAGCTGGACGACGGCCGGGTCATTCCTCGTGCCGCGCTTTTCGTACCCCCACAATTCATGCCCAATAGCGACCTGCTGGTCGGTCTCGGCTGCGATCTTGACGAACGCGGCTGGGTGGTCACCGGTGTCAACGGTGCGACCAGCGTGGCGGGTGTCTGGGTGGCGGGCAACGTGACCAATCCTCGAGCTCAGGTCATCACCGCGGCCGGCGAAGGGTCCGCGGCGGCCATCGCCATCAACGCCGATCTCGTCGACGACGACGTCGCCCACGCCATGCGCGACGACCTCCGTCACGGCTCCATGCTCTGAACCGTTTCCTGAACCACCTTCCGGCTCCAGCCAACTGTCCGCCGATCGCCCATCACCGTCGGCCCGCCAGCTCACCCCTATCCGACAGGAAGAGAAGAATGTCCAGCCCCACGAAGTTCGCCGACCCGCCTGCTCAGCATCGTCCCCACCCGCCGTCGAAACACCAACTGGCTTTGATGATCTGGCTATCGGTCTTTCCCACCCTGACCGTGATCAACTCCGCACTCGGAGGTTGGCTCGTCACCCTCCCGCCACTGCTTCGGACCCTGGTGCTCACCACGATTGCGGTCCCGATCGTCATCTACGGCCTGATGCCGCAGCTACACAAGGTCCGCGCCCGGCTCGTCGCGCATTCTGCCCACCATGATCGGATCGGTTAGACCGGACAAACACCGGCCCCTCGGGCTCACGACCCGGGTGGATCCCTCCTACGATGCGTGGATGGGGGTCAGCCGCTCTGGTCAGGTAATTCACCTCAGCACCGGGGTAGACGTGGCTTACGTCGCCCACGGTGAGGCCTCGGGCATACCGGTACTGCTGCTGCACGCCTGGGGTGAGTCCATCGGCTGCTTCGACTGCCTCACCCCTCTGCTGCCCACAACGATCCGCATTCTGGCCATGGATCAGCGTGGCCATGGAGCCAGCGACAAGCCAGCGGATGCCTACTCGCTCGCCGACTTCGCTGGTGACGTCACCGCCTTCCTGGATGCGATGGGCCTGCCCTCCGTGGTGTTGGTCGGATTCTCCAGCGGGGGGTATGTCGCACAGCAGGTAGCGATCACCAGCCCGGGACGGGTACGCGGGCTGGTGCTTGTCGGTGCCCCACGCAGCCTTCACGGTCGGGCGCCCTTCGCCGACGAGGTCGAGCAACTGACAGATCCGATCGACCGCGCCTGGGTAAAGGACTCCCTGACGTGGTTCCCGCGATTCCATGAGGTCCCCGAATGGTACATCGAGGCGCGCATAGACGACGGCCTGAAGATGCCGGCACGGGTCTGGCGCCAGTCGCTGGCCGGCCTTAGCGACGCGGCCCCTCCCACCGAGACAGGGACAATCCACACTCCAACGCTCATCATTTGGGGCGGACAGGATGAACTGTTGCTGCGGGCTGATGGTGATGCTCTCGCCGCCGCGATCGATGACTCGCGGCTGGTTGTCTATCCCGACACCGGTCACCTCGTCCTGTGGGAGCAACCTGCGCGGGTCGCTTCTGACCTGACGGCTTTCCTTGGCGACCTGCGTTGACAGGCACGCATGCTGCCCCGGGGCCTCCCGCCATGGACAACCCGGCGATGCTGATCGGGGCCTGATCCGAGTCGGGCATGGCGATCGAGGACATTTCGCACCTGGTGGGTCACGCCAGCACGCGAGTGACTGAGCTTGCATCGGAAGGATCTGCGACCGGTGTTGACCCGCGGGGCAGCTGCGATGGACTCGTTATTCACGGGCGCAGCCACGAGTGCGAGGTAAGCAGTCGCGCTCGCGCTCGCGGGCACGTCGGCGAACCCGCCGAGAAACGTTACTTCGCGTCTGGCTAGGGCTTTCTCTTGTGGGCGATACTGGGATCGAACCAGTGACCTCTTCCGTGTCAGGGAAGCGCGCTACCGCTGCGCCAATCGCCCGAGGTGGAGACGGGATTTGAACCCGTGTACACGGATTTGCAGTCCGTTGCCTCGCCTCTCGGCCACTCCACCAGGGTGGGAACCCCTCCCATGGAAAGTGGTCGAGACCCTCCGAGCGGACGACGGGATTCGAACCCGCGACCCTCACCTTGGCAAGGTGATGCTCTACCAACTGAGCCACGTCCGCATGCGTTCCGTTGCCGTTACCGGCTTCAGGCGCGATCAGGAACATTAGCCGAGCCGAGCGCCGTAGTCCAAACCGGCCATCCTGTGGACGTGTCGCGCCGGCGTCCGCGACGATCGTCCGGAGCCGTCTGACTAACCTGATCGGGTGCGTCCTCATCCCTCGTCACCACCGGCCAGCCGCCTGGTCTGGGTCGACGGTCAGCTGCTCGACCCGGACGCGGCGACGGTGTCGGCCACCGACCACGGGCTCGTCGTCGGCAATGGGGTGTTCGAGGCGACCAAAATCATCGCGGCCGGGGCGTACGCGGTCACCCGGCACCTGAACCGGCTGAGCCGGTCGGCCGCCGCGCTCGGGCTGCCGCCGCCGGACCACGAGTGGATCCGGTCGGGCATCGACGCCGTCGTCGCCGCCCGAGGTTTCGAGGTGGGCAAGCTCCGCCTCACCTACACCGGTGGCGCCGGCCCGCTGGGCTCGCAGCCCGCGTACGGTCCCACGACCGTGGTGGTCGCGGCCGAACCCACGGTCCCACCGCCGGCGGTCGGCGCCCTGGCCACCAGCCCGTGGACCCGCAACGAACACGGTGCGATGGCCGGGGTGAAGACGACCTCGTACGCCGAGAACGTCCGGGCGCTGGCCTGGGCCACTGAGCGCGGGGCCACCGAGGCGCTGTTCGTGAACACGATCGGCCACGTCTGCGAAGGGACCGGGACGAACCTGTTCTGCGTGTTCGGCGACGAGGTGGTCACCCCGCCGCTCAGCGCCGGACCGCTGGCCGGGATCACGCGCGAACTCCTGCTGGAGTGGGCCCCGATCGTCGAGCGGGACCTGACCCTGGAGCAGGCCCGGGCCGCCGACGAGGTCTTCATCACCTCGTCGCTACGCGATGTCCAAGCGATTGCCCGCTGGGACGACGTCGCGTACGCGGCCCCGAGCCGGGTCACCGAGCGGATCGCCGGGATCTTCGCCCGCCGCTCGGCCGACGACCTCGACCCCTGACCGACTCCAGGCGGGCGATGGTGCGAGCGGCACCGGCGGATGGGCTACAGTATTGCCTCGCACGGGCGATTGGCGCAGTGGTAGCGCGCTTCGTTCACACCGAAGAGGTCACTGGTTCGAACCCAGTATCGCCCACAAGTAATTCCCCTTGGTCGGAGAATACTTCGCCTCCGGGGCGGGGCCCCGTGCCCACCCACGTCGACGCGAGTCCGTGGAGCACCGTGGCATGGGGGGTGTGCGATCAGCGACGACGCGCTCGCTCGATAACCGGGGCCTGCCGATTGAACCTTCCCGGCGGCTCTGACGTATCCACGGGCACCACCACTCGGAAGGGATACCGATGTTCATCAAGCTCATCCACGCTGCAACCGCGGCTCTGGTTCTCGTCGCCGCCGCGGGCTGCGGCTCGGAGTCGACCACCCCCACCCCCGCCTCGGCTCCGTCGTCCGCGGCCGCTCCGGCGTCCAGCGCCGCTGCTCCCTCGTCGGCCGCCAGCTCATCCTCCGCTTCGGGTGACCTCGCCGTCGCCGACACCGCGCTGGGCAAGGTCCTGGTCGACAGCAAGGGGATGACCGTCTACTACTTCACCAAGGACGAGGCCGATTCGGGCAAGAGCGCCTGCTCCGGAGAGTGTCTCGTGGCCTGGCCGGCGGTCGAGGCCAGCTCCGACACCCCCACCGGCGAAGGCATCACCGCGAAGCTCGGCACCATCACCCGCGATGACGGCAGCAAGCAGGTCACCGTGGCGGGAATGCCGGTCTACCTCTGGCAGAACGACAAGGCCCCGGGCGACGTGACCGGACAGGGCGTCGGCAAGGTCTGGTACGTCGTCGCTCCGGACGGCAAGATGATCAAAACTGCCGCCAAGAGCTGACTGATCGCGGCGCGGACCTCGAGTCTTCGGGTGCTGACGTAAGGAAGGCCTCCCGGTGTGGGGCGGAGCTGATGAGTCTGCCGCTCCACGCCCCGGGAGGCCTTTCACGTCCGACGGCAAGGCTGCTCGAATTTTCGGGCTCGCGAGCGGGTCACCCAGTCCCGGCCCGGGTGTCGTCCACCTGTGCAGACAGTCCCGGGAGTCGACCACCCATCCGTCGACCTCGGCGGGACGTTAGCGTCAGCCCATGTCTTCGTTGCTGCGGCTCGATTCCTCGGCTGATCTCACCGGTTCGGTAAGCCGCCTGCTGACCGCCCGATTCGCCGATGGGTGGACGGCCGCGGGCCACACGATCGTGCGCCGTGACCTGTTCCTGGACCAGCCGAGGCACCTGCCCAACCACGAACTGCACTGGGCCGCAGAGCTCCGGACCGCGGGGACATCGGTGACCGAAGCGGACGAGCGCTACCAGCAGGAACTGATCGACGAACTTCTCGCCGCGGACGTCGTGCTGATCGGCGCGCCCATGTACAACTGGTCGGTTCCGTCCACGCTCAAGGCCTGGATCGACTGGATCCACGTGGCCGGCACGACCGCACCGGCCAGTCCGACCCAACCCGCCGCTCTCGGTGAGAAGCCGTTGGTGCTGGTGTCGGCCCGTGGCGGGCCGTATGGGGGCACCAGTGGCAACGTCGATCATCAGTTGGCCGCGCTCAGCCAGCTGTTCGCGAGCTCGATGCAGATGACGCTGCACCCGGTGCTGGCGGAGCTGACGCTGTCCGATCGGGTCGAGGACCTGGCGCCGTTCAGGACGGATGCCGCGGCCGCGCTGGCCGCCGCCGAGAAGGAGATCGACCGGCTGGTGACGGTCCTCGGTTGAGCCGCCGCCTGGCACGACATGCTGGCCGAGCCGGTCGACACCGCGCCAACGGAAATGGGTGCCGCCCGCGGTGGGGGCACCACTAGTCTGGGCGGGTCTGTTTTCCGAGGTACCGAGGAGCACCTGTGCCCAGCCAATCGATCACCCTTCTACGCGACGGCGTCAGCGAGCAGCGGGTGACCGAGACCACCACCTCGGGACTCGATCTGTTCGGCGAGGACCGCAGCATCGTGGCCGTGCGGGTCGACGGCGAGTTGCGCGATCTGCAGCGCGACCTGCCCGACGGGGCGACGGTCGAACCGGTGACGATCGATTCGCCCGACGGGCTGAGCATCCTGCGTCACTCGGCCGCCCACGTGGCCGCGCAGGCCGTCCAGTCGCTGCACCCTGAGGCCAAGCTCGGCATCGGGCCGCCGATCGTCGACGGGTTCTACTACGACTTCGACCTCGCCGAGCCGTTCACCCCCGACGACCTCAAGACGCTCGAGAAGTCGATGACCCGGATCGTCAAGGAGCGGCAGCGGTTCCGCCGCCGTGAGGTCAGCGACGACCAGGCGCGCGAGGAACTGGCCGCCGAGCCGTACAAGCTCGAGCTGATCAGTGCCAAGAGCTCGATCGACACCCACGACGACAGTGGCGCCGGCGCCGAGGTCGGTGCGGGGGGGCTGACCATCTACGACAACCTGCGTCGCGACGACTCGGTGGCCTGGAAGGATCTGTGCCGGGGCCCGCACGTCCCGCACACCGGCTACATCCCGGCCTTCGCGCTGACCCGCAACTCGGCCGCGTACTGGCGCGGTGACCAGGCCAAGGCCCAATTGCAGCGGCTCTACGGCACGGCCTGGCCGAGCCGCGACGCACTCAAGGACTACCAGTTCCGGTTGGCCGAGGCAGGCAAGCGCGACCACCGCAAGCTGGGCGTCGAGCTCGACCTGTTCAGCTTCCCCGACGAGCTCGGGTCGGGGCTGGCCGTCTTCCACCCCAAGGGGGGGGTGATCAAGCGCGAGATGGAGGACTACGTCCGTCGCCGGCACCTCGAGGAGGGGTTCCAGTACGTCGGGACCCCGCACCTGTCCAAGGAGGGGTTGTTCCACACCTCAGGGCACCTGCCGTACTACAAGGACACGATGTGGCCGCCGATGGAGTTCGAGGGTTCGGACTACTACCTCAAGGCCATGAACTGCCCGATGCACAACCTGATCTTCCGTTCGCGCGGCCGGTCCTACCGCGAGCTGCCGCTGCGGTTGTTCGAGTTCGGCTCGGTCTACCGCTACGAGAAGTCCGGCGTGGTGCACGGACTGACCCGGGTCCGCGGGATGACGCAGGACGACTCGCACTCCTACGTCACCCCCGAGCAGGCGGCCGGTGAGATCAAGCACCTGCTCGGCTTCGTCCTCGGACTGCTCCGCGACTTCGGCCTCGACGACTACTTCCTCGAGTTGTCGACCCGCGACGACTCGAAGAAGGACAAGTTCGTCGGCTCCGAGGAGCAGTGGGCGGTGGCGACCGAGGTCCTCGGGACCGCGGCCCGCGAGACCGGGCTGACCCTGGTGCCGGATCCGGGTGGGGCCGCGTTCTACGGGCCCAAGATCTCGGTCCAGGCCAAGGACGCCATCGGCCGGACCTGGCAGCTCTCCACCATCCAGTACGACTTCACCCAGCCGGACCGTTTCGAGCTGCAGTATCAGGCCGCCGACGGCAGTCGGCAGCAGCCGGTGATGATCCACTCGGCCAAGTTCGGCTCGATCGAGCGGTTCATCGGCGTCCTGGTCGAGCACTATGCCGGCGCCTTCCCGCCGTGGTTGGCTCCGGTTCAGGTCGTCGGCATTCCGGTGGCGGAGGAGTACGTCAGCTATCTCTACGACGTGGCCGACCGGCTGCGGCGGGCGGGGGTGCGGGTCGAGGTCGATGCCAGCGACGACCGGATGCAGAAGAAGATCCGGACCGCTCAGCAGCAGAAGGTGCCGTTCATGCTGATCGCCGGGGGACAGGACGCCGAGGCCGGCGCGGTCTCCTTCCGCTATCGCGACGGCACCCAGAAGAACGGCGTCCCCATCGAGGACGCCCTCGCCGAGATCACCGACGCGATCACGCGCCGGATCCAGGTCTGAGTGCAGGAGGACCTCCCCGGCGCCGCGCGGCGCCGGGGCGCGCGTACCCGGGGCATTAGGCTGACGGGGTGAGTGAGTACGAGGTGCCCGGCGGGCTGCCGGGAACCCCGGACGGGTTCGAGCGCCTGTGGACCCCGCATCGGATGGTCTACATCGGTGGGGAGAACAAGCCGACCAGCACGCAGGCGGGGGACTGCCCGTTCTGCATGATCCAGTCCGGCGATGACCGGCCCAGCCTGATCGTGCACCGGGGTTCGCTCGCGTACGCGGTGCTCAATCTCTATCCCTATTCGCCCGGCCACCTGCTCATCTGCCCCTACCGGCACGTCGCGGACTACACCGAACTGAGCGCCGAGGAGACCGAGGAGGTCGCCACGCTGACCCAGCAGGCGATGAGGGTGATCCGGCGGGTCAGTGCACCGCACGGCTTCAACCTCGGGATGAACCAGGGTGCTGTCGCCGGGGCCGGAATCGCGGCGCACCTGCACCAGCACGTGGTGCCGCGGTGGTCCGGCGACGCAAACTTCCTGCCGGTGATCGGTCAGACGAAGGCGCTGCCGCAACTGCTCGACCAGACCTGGCACGTGCTCAGCGCGGCCTGGGCCGACCGGGCCGCGGACGCCGGCTGATGCTCGAACGCTTCCGCGCCCTCTCCCACCTCGTGCTCGCCCCGATCGCGCGCGGGCTGATCCGTCTCGGCGTGTCGCCGGACCTGGTGACGATCATCGGCACCCTCGGCGTCGCCGTCAGCGCGCTCATCTGTTTCCCGCAGGGCTGGTTGTGGCAGGGCACCGTGGCGGTCACGTTCTTCGTGGCGTCGGACATGATCGACGGCTTGATGGCCAAGATCACCAACACCTCGAGCAACTGGGGCGCCTTCCTCGACTCGAGCTCGGACCGGCTCGGGGACGCGGCCGTCTTCGGCGGGATCCTGCTCTACTTCGTCTACCGCGAGGACTCCACGCTGTGGGCCGGCATCGCCCTCGCCGGGCTGGTGTTCGGCCAATGGACGTCCTACGTCAAGGCGCGGGCCGAGAGCCTCGGCTTCGCCTGCCACGGCGGGCTCGCCGCGCGGGCCGACCGGCTGGTGATCATTCTGGTCGGAACGCTGCTCGCCGGTCTGGGGGTGCCGTACGTGCTGCGGATCGCCGTCGCCACCCTCGCGGTGACCAGCATGATCACCGTGCTGCAGCGAATCGCCCAGGTCCGCCGCCAGGCCAAGGCCGCCGATGTCCAGCCGGCGTGACCGCGTCCGCGACCTCGTCGTCCGACACCTCTACCGGACCGGCTGGCGTACGGCGTCCCGGCTGCCGGATCGGGCCACCGCCTCGCTGATCACGGCCGCGGGCCGGGTCGGCGCCCGGCTGAGCGGCCGCCACCTCGCCACGCTGCGGACCAACCTCGAGGTGTTGACCGGGGCCGAACCGGACGAGGCGATGACCCGTCGTGCGGTCGAGTCGTACCTGCGCTGCGTCGCCGAGGTGCTCGCGTTGCCGGGCTGGTCCGAGGAGACCATCGCGAACAAGGTGACCACCGCCAACGAGAGCGTGCTGCGCACCGCGTACGCCGGACGCGGGGCCGTGGTGGCCCTGCCGCACAGCGGCAACTGGGATCTGGCCGGGGCCTGGGCCTGTGTGACCGGGATGCCGGTGACCACGGTGGCCGAGCAACTGGCCGACGGCGAGTTCGCCGACTTCGTCGCCTTCCGCGAGCGGCTGGGCATGGAGGTGATCTCGCACCGGGACCCGCACGCGGTCGCCGATCTGATCGACGCCGTGCGCCGGGGCCGGCTGGTCTGCCTGCTGGCCGACCGCGACCTCGCCGGGACCGGGGTCCCGGTGACCTGGTCGGGCCGCTCGATCACCATGCCCGGCGGACCGGCGATGGTCGCCCGCCGCAGCGGTGCCGCCTTGATCCCGGCGGTCTGCCGCTACACCGGTCCGCGGATGACCATCGTCTTCGGTCAGCCCGTGCCGCCACAGCCGGGTCGGGCCGGACTCATCGCCATGACCCAGCAACTCGCCGACGTCTTCTCGATCCTGCTCCGGCAGGCGCCGCAGGACTGGCACATGCTGCAGCCGTTCTTCGACCCGGAACAGGCGTGATCGCCCGCCTCCGGGTCGGGCTGGTGTGTCCCTACTCGTTCGACGCCCCCGGCGGGGTGCAGAACCACGTGCTCGGGCTGGCCCGCTACCTGCTCGCCCAGGGCCACCAGCCGTACGTGCTGGCTCCGGGTGCGCTGAGCCCGGCGGCGGCCGAGATCATCCCGGCCGACCGGTTCGTCTCGGCCGGTCGGGCCGTCCCGGTCTCCTACAACGGATCGACCGCCCGGGTGAACTTCGGACCGCTGGCCGCGCGCCGCGTACGGCGATGGTTGGACTCGCTCGACCTCGACGTCGTCCACCTCCACGAACCCATCACCCCGAGTATCGCGATCCTCGGTCTCGCAGCGGCCGAGGTGCCGGTGGTGGCCACCTTCCACACCGCGACGCCGCGGTCGCGGACCATGCACCTGGCCGGCGTGGTGATGCGGGCGCTGATCGAGCGGATCGATGCCGGGATCGCGGTGTCGGAGTCGGCCCGCGACGTGGTCGTTCGGCATCTCGGTCGCGACGCGCTGGTCGTGCCGAACGGCATCCGGCTGACCGACTTCCCGCCGCGCCGCCCGGGCGGCGCGGGACCCCGGGTGGTCTTCCTCGGTCGCCTCGACGAACCCCGCAAGGGCCTCGACGTGCTGCTGGCCGCGGTCCCGACGATCCGAGCGGCCCTCCCCGGGGTCGACATCGTGGTCGCCGGCGGCGGGCAGCGCGGCTTGCCGGCCGGAGTGCGGGCGGTCGGGGCGGTGAGCGATGCCGAACGGGCGGAGCTGCTCGCCTCGGCCGACGTGTTCGTTGCACCGCACCGCGCCCGGGAGAGTTTCGGGATCGTGCTGCTCGAAGCGATGGCGAGCGGGGCCGCGGTGGTCGCCTCCGACATTCCGGCGTTCCACGACGTGCTGCGCGCCGGGACCTCCCGTTCGCTGGGCCGGGTCTTCCCGGCCGGCGACGTCGACGCGCTGGCCGGCGCGGTGGTCCGTGCGGTGCGGTCGCCGAACGTTGCGCAGATCGCCGCGGCGCGGTCGGCGGCCGCCGCGTACGACTGGTCCCAGGTCGGGCCGCGCATCCTCGAGGTCTACACCGCCGCTCAGGCCAGCTGGTCACGACAGCACGGCGCCACCGGCCCGCGGACTGCCGCGACCTGGGCCGCGCTCGACGCCGCGCTGATCCAGCGGGCCCGGCGGGCAGCGATCTGGGCCGGGGCCGCCGACGTCGACGCGCGGACCGCCCGCGAGCTCGACCGCGCGGCGACCACGGCGTTGCAGCCCGGGCTGAGTCGCGCCGAACGCGAGCGGGCCGAGAGCGACCTCAGCCTGGTCCTGCGGCGATCCGGGTCGGCCGACCACACCGATCTGGGGGCCGACCGGGTCCGGCTGGCCCGTCGGCTGCACAACGACGCGGTCAGCGCGGTCCGGACGGGTCGACCGGCGGCCGGCCGGACGCCCGGCCGACACGCGGAGGCTCAGCCTTTCGAGATGGCCGATCACCGAACATAGGCTGTCGGCCGTGACCGGCACGGACCAGCAGACGCGACCCGCCTCGGCGGGGCGTCCGCGGCCGGCCGCCGACGCCAGCATGGATCTGCTCAACCAGATCATCCGGCAGCCCATCGATCCCGACTATGCGCGGGTGGCGGCCACCGGGGCCCCCGCTCGCGCCCGGGTCCGGATCGGGGTGGTCGCGGTGATGATCGGCGCGATGTTCGCCATCGCCGCCGTGCAGACCAACCGGTCCGCCCCGGCGCTGGAGACCGAACGGACCGAGCTGATCAGCCGGGTCCAGGCGGCGGAGGACAACTCCGACGAGCTGCGCGACCAGGTCACCACCCTCAGCACCGAGATCACCCGGCTCCGGACCTCCGCTCTGGGCAGCGACAGCACCGCCCAACAGCTCGAGGCGCGGATCAACGCGTTGGCCCCCGCGGTCGGCGATGTGCCGGTCACCGGAGCCGGTGTGCTGATCGTGGTCGACGATGCGCCGGCGATCGACGGGACCGACGCCGACCGGGTGCTCGATCTGGACCTGCAGATCCTGGCCAACGGGTTGTGGGAGGCCGGGGCTGAGGCGGTCGCGATCAACGGGCACCGACTCTCCAACCTGACGGCGATCCGCAGCGCCGGCGATGCCATCACCGTCGACTACCGCTCGTTGACCCGGCCCTACCGGGTCGAGGCGATCGGCGATCCGCGGACGCTGCCGGCCCGGTTTGCCGAGACGAGTGCCGGATCCTGGTGGACCGAGCTGTCGGGGAGCCGGAAAATGGTTTTTGCGATGACTGACGACGACAAGCTCGAGCTGGCGGCCGACCCTGGCATCACCCTCCGTCATGCGCGACCCGCGGGTTAGCGAGCCCAGCTTATGACCTTGAACCCGTACCCCCGACGGAGCTGCCCGTGATCCCGCTGATCGGCCTGCTGGCCGGCATCATCCTCGGTCTGATCTTCGAACCGAACGTCCCGCTCTTCCTCCAGCCCTATCTGCCGATCGCGATCGTGGCGGCGATGGATGCGCTGTTCGGCGCGTTCCGGGCCTACCTCGAAGGCATCTTCACCGACCGGGTCTTCGTCGTTTCGTTCGTGTCCAATGTCTTGATCGCAGCGGCGATCGTGTACGTCGGCGATCAGATCGGCGTCGGCTCGCAGCTGTCCACCGGCGTCGTGGTCGTGCTCGGGATCCGGATCTTCACCAACGCCGCGGCCATCCGACGATCGCTGATCCATGCCTGAGCGCCGACTCCGGGGGAGCGGGGCGATGTCACGACGCATCGGATCGCTGCGCCGCAGTCAGCAGAAGCTGGCCGCGGACCGGGCGGAACCGACGCCGGGCGAGGAGTCCGAGAGCACCGGGGCGCCGCGTACGCCGGCCCGCGGGTGGTCGACCACCGGATGGCCGAAGCTCAAGGCGTCGCTGAGTCATCCAGGGCGCGGCCAGATCATCGCGGCCGTCATCTTCTTCATCGTCGGGATGGCCGGGGTGATGCAGATCCGGATCAACACCGCCGACGACACCTACACCACCGCGCGCCGGGAGGACCTGATCCAGCTGCTCGACGGGCTCGGCGCCGAGTCGCGCCGACTGGAGAGCGAGATCGCCGACCTGGAGCGCACCCGGGCCGAGCTGCGCTCTGGCGCCGACACCCAACTCGTGGCCCGGGCCGAGGCGGAACGCCGGATCAGCGAGTTGTCCATCCTGGCCGGCACCGCGCCCGCCGAGGGTCCGGGCATCACGATGCGGGTCGTCGACCCCGCCGGCAAGGTCGACGCGAGCGTGCTGCTCGACGCCGTCGAGGAGATGCGCGATGCGGGGGCTGAGGTGATCGAGGTGAACGACACCATCCGGGTGGTCGGATCCACGTGGTTCGGGGCTGACGCTTCCGGGCTGCTGATCGACGGGAAGCCGATCTCCGGGCCCATCGTGCTCGAGGTGATCGGTGACCCGCACAGCCTCGAGGAGGCCGCCCGTTTCCGCGGGGGTATCGTGTCCGAGATCACCGGTCCCAAGATCGGCGGCCAGGTCCAGATCGACCAGGTGGACCGCCTGGTCGTCGAGTCCTTGCATGCGGCGCCGGACAATCAGTACGCTCGGCCAGCGTCGCCACAGACACCGCGCTGAGCGGCGCCCTTCCCCGCACCCACCTCCCATCGCCAGGAGCCCGACATGACGGACTTTCCCGAGGACCTGAAGTATTCGGTCGAGCACGAGTGGGTGCGCGCAGGCAACACCTCCACCGTGCGGATCGGGATCACCGAGTACGCGGCCGACCAGCTCGGCGACATCGTCTTCGCGTCGCTGCCGAGCGTCGGCGAGACGGTTGCCGCCGGCGACGCCTGCGGTGAGCTCGAGTCGACCAAAAGCGTGTCCGACATCTTCTCCCCGGTGGCCGGAGTGGTCGGGGCGATCAACCCGGCGCTCGAGGCCAGCCCCGAGGTGATCAACGCGGATCCCTACGGTGACGGGTGGTTGTTCGAGCTCGAGTTGGCCGACGACGCCGACCTCGAGGACCTGCTCGACGCCGACGCGTACGCCGAACAGCTCGACAGCTGACACGGTAATCAGCGGTGCGTCTGCGGCAGTCTAAACTCTCTACTGCGTCTTGACTGCAGTCAGACGCTCGAATCGAAGGAGAGACCGTTGCCGTTCTGCACGAACTGCGGTCACGACAACCCGGGGGGCAGCAATTTCTGCGCCCAGTGCGGGACCTCGCTGACCAACGCGCCCCGGGGCGCCGAGAGCTCCGAGCGGGTGCCGACCGGTGACACCACCAAGACCATTCCGGCCGTCGTTGACGAACGGGACGCCGAGCTGCTGACCGACGAGGACGAGGCGGCGGTGAGCGCGCTCCCGCACGGTTCGGCGTTGTTGATCGTGCAGCGCGGCGCCAATGCGGGCAGCCGGTTTCTGCTCAACACCGACCTGGTCACGGCCGGTCGACACCAGGACTCCGACATCTTCCTCGACGACATCTCGGTGTCGCGTCGGCACGCCAGCTTCAGCCGCACCGACGGCGGGACCGTGGTGAAGGATCTCGGAAGTCTGAACGGGACCTACGTCAACCGGGACCTGGTCGACTCGCACCTGCTGCGGCACGGGGACGAGGTCCAGATCGGCAAGTTCCGGTTGGTGTACTTCGGGAGCGCGCAGGACTAGGCGAGCGGGACCTCCAACGTGCCGTCGACCACGCGCAGCATCGGCCAGGTGCTGGCCGTCATCCGTCCGGACTTCCCGGACATCTCCATCTCCAAGATCCGTTTTCTCGAATCCGAGGGCCTGATCACCCCGGTACGCGCGCCCTCGGGCTATCGCCGTTACGCCGACAGCGATGTCGAGCGGCTGCGCTTCGTCCTCACCGCGCAGCGCGATCACTACCTGCCGCTGAAGGTCATCCGCGACCACCTGGACCAGGTCGACCGCGGTCTGACCCCGCCGCCGTTGGACGGTCGTCGCGGTGAGGGTGCAGGTGATCCGGAGAACGGCGAGACCCCGACGACCCCCGCTCCGGCCGTCGCGCCCCCCACGCCGCCGCCGCCCGCGGCCAAGCGTCCGATCCGTCTGTCACGGATCGAGTTGCTCGATGCCAGCGGCCTGTCCGAGACGGCGCTGGCCGAGCTGGAACGGACTCAGATCCTGCCCGCCCGTCCCGGCACCAGCCACTACGGCCGCGACGCCCTGACGATCGCCATCGCGGCCCGACGGCTGTCGGAGTTCGGCCTGGACGAGCGGCACCTGCGCGCGTTCAAGATGTCGGCCGACCGCGAGGTCGGGCTGGTCGAGCAGGCCATCGCCCCGCACGCCCGGCGAGCCGGCGCCGGGAAGGACGTGGCCGGCGAGGTGACCCAGTTGGTGATCAGCCTGCACGCGGCGCTGGTCCGCTCGGCGATGGAGCGCTGACCGAGCAGATCGCCGACCGCTCGCGTACGCCGGGGCCCTCGGGATCTGTCGCCCCGGCAAGTAGATTGAAGCCATGCGTGAGCTGGATGTGGTGGGAGTGCGAGTGGAGATGCCGTCGAACGCCCCCATGGTGTTGTTGCGAGAGGTCGGCGGCAGTCGCTATCTGCCGATCTGGATCGGTGCGAACGAGGCCTCGGCCATCGCCAACGCCCAGGAGGGTGTCGTGCCGCCCCGCCCGCTCACCCACGATCTGATGGTCGACACCCTGGCCTCGCTCGGCCACCGGTTGACCGAAGTGCACATCACCGAACTGGAGGGCGGCACCTTCTACGCGGTCCTCCTGGTCGACGGCATCGAGGTCAGCGCGCGGCCGTCGGACGCGATCGCCCTGGCCCTGCGGGTCGGATCGGACATCTATTGCGCCGAAGGCGTGCTGGACGAGGCCGGAATCGAGATCCCCGAGGCAGAGGAGGACGAAGTGGAGAAGTTCCGCGAGTTCCTCGACCAGGTGAATCCCGATGATTTCGTCACCGGGGAAGAGCCCAAGGCCTAGTCAAAGCCCTCCTGGAGTCTTGACCTGAGAGTGAGACCTGGGCTGGATTCGATCATGGACTGGCTGAGGTCAAGCTCTCGTCGAGACTTGACTCGATCTGACCGCTCCTATCGGCGTGTCGTTGACCCTCGACTGTGCCGGGTCGTAGCGTTCCCCAGGTAATACCGACTGTGGAATTACACCGGGGTGAACAAGTTGGAGGCAGATCGTGAGCAGCGAGGTTCCCGCACCTGAGGACGACCGGACCGAGGCGACCGAGGTCGCGCAGGAACTGTTGTTCGACGGTGACTTCTCACCGCTGCCCAGCAATCTCGGCTTCCGCGGCCCGGTGGCCTGCAGCGCCGTCGGCATCACCTACCGCCAGCTCGACTACTGGGCTCGGACCGGGCTCGTGGTCCCGGAGATCCGTGGCGCGGCGGGCTCCGGATCGCAGCGGCTGTACAGCTTCCGCGACATCCTCCTGCTCCGGGTGATCAAGCGCTTGCTCGACGTCGGCATCTCGTTGCAGCAGGTCCGCAGCGCGATCGATCACCTCCGGGCCCGTGGGGTCGAAGACCTGACCGAGGTCACCTTGATGAGCGACGGTGTCTCGGTCTACGAGTTCACCTCCAGCGACGATGTGATCGACCTGATCCACGGTGGTCAGGGAGTGTTCGGTATCGCGCTCGGCGGGGTCTGGCGCGATCTGGCCGGCACGTTGCTCGAGCTCCCGGCCGAGCGCGCCGAGGTCGAGCAGCCCGGGACCGCTTCCTCCGAGGACGACCTGTCGGCTCGCCGCCGCCGCCGCGCGGCGAGCTGAGACCGCAAAGTCGATCGAACCCGCACATCCTCAGACCCCTGAGCGCCTCGCAGACCGGGTGCACAGGGGCTGAGTCGTTTTCGGGGGTGTGAGGTCGGGGTGGCCGGGGCAGTAGGGTGGCCCTGCTGAAACCGGCAGCGCGGGAGAGACCGACATCCCCTGTGGTGCGGCGCCGAAGGGGCAACCTCCCCGGAACCTCTCAGGCACCCGAACCGTGCGACCGGGTGGGCAGGGATGCCCTTGACTCTGGAGCCGGTCGCTGGGCCGACGACAGAGGGGGAGTGTCGTCGACATCGCGGTCGACGGCGACCGTCACTCGCGTCATCCGAAGGACTCCCGATGAACACAACCCCCGCCACCACCTTCGCCGACCGGCACATCGGTCCCCGCGCCGCCGAACGCGACGCGATGCTGGCCACGCTCGGTCTCGACACGCTCGAGCAACTGGTCGACCAGGCCATGCCCGCCGCGATCCGACTCCGCGCCGACCTGGACCTGCCCCCCGCGCGGACCGAATCGGAGACTCTGGAACTGCTCCGCGAACTTGCCGGGCGCAACCGACCGCTGCGGGCGATGATCGGGCTCGGCTACCACGGCACCATCACGCCGCCGGTGATCCGGCGGCGGGTGCTGGAGTCCCCGGCCTGGTACACCGCCTACACGCCGTACCAGCCCGAGATCAGCCAGGGCCGGCTCGAGGCGCTGCTCAACTTCCAGACGATGATCTGCGATCTGACCGGCCTCGACGTCGCCGGCGCCAGCCTGCTCGACGAGGCCACCGCCGCCGCCGAGGCGATGACTCTGGCCCGCCGGGCGACCAAGACCGGAACCTCGCTGGTCCTCGATGCGCAGACGCTGCCGCAGACCATCGACGTCATCCGTACCCGGGCCGAGGCGCTGGGGCTCGAGATCGTCGTCGCCGGGGAGTCGCTGCTCGAGGCGGTGGCCCAGGCCGATCCATTCGCGGTGCTCGTCCAGACCCCGGCGGCCGACGGCCGCGTACTCCCGACCGAGGAGCTGCGGGCGCTGGCGGAGGCGGCTCACGAGCGTGGCGCCCTGGTCATCGCTGCGGCCGATCCGTTGGCCCTGGCGCTGACCACGCCGCCCGGAGAATGGGGCGCCGACATCGCCATCGGGTCGAGCCAGCGGTTCGGCGTGCCACTGTTCTACGGCGGCCCGCACGCCGCCTTCATGGCGGTGCGGCAGGGCCTGACCCGGTCGATGCCTGGCCGGCTCGTTGGTCTGTCCAAAGACATCGACGGCGTCGCGGCCTTCCGGCTGGCGCTGCAGACCCGTGAGCAGCACATCCGTCGCGAGAAGGCCACGTCGAACATCTGCACCGCGCAGGTACTGCTCGCCGTGGTCGCGGCGATGTACGCGGTGTACCACGGTCCCGCGGGGATCCGGGCCATCGCGCAGCGTCTGCACGAGCAGGCGCGGGCTCTGGCCGGCGATCTGGTGGCGGGCGGCGTACGCGTGGTCCATGACGGCTTCTTCGACACGGTGGTCGCCGAGGTCCCCGGCCGGGCGGGCGACGTCGTACGCCGGGCCAACGAGGCGGGCCTGCACCTGCGGCTGGTGGACGCCGACCACGTGGGCGTCTCGATCGGTGAGGACGTCACCACCGATGACCTCGACGCGGTCCGCAAGGCGTTCGGCGTTGGGGTCGGATCCGCCGCGTACGGGGGCCTGGCCGGCAGCGAGCGGACCAGCAGCTACCTGACCCACCCGGTGTTCAACACCCACCACAGCGAGACGGCGATGCTGCGCTACCTGCGCGCGCTGTCCGACCGCGACTTCGCACTGGACCGCGGCATGATCCCGCTCGGTTCGTGCACGATGAAGCTCAATGCGGCCACCGAGATGGAGCCGATCTCCTACCCGGGTTTCGCCGATCTCCATCCGCTCGCCCCGGCCGAGGACGCCACCGGATACGCCGAGCTGATCGGCACACTCGAAGAGTGGCTGGCCGAGGTCACCGGCTACGACGCGGTGTCGGTGCAGCCGAACGCCGGCAGCCAGGGCGAGCTGGCCGGGTTGCTCGCGATCCGGGGCTACCACGACGCCAACGGCGATCATGACCGGCGGGTCTGCCTGATCCCGTCCTCGGCCCACGGCACCAACGCCGCCTCCGCGGTGATGGCGGGGATGCAGGTGGTGGTCATCAAGGCAGCCGCCGACGGTGCGGTCGACCTCGACGACCTGGCCGCCAAGATCCAGACGCACCACGATCGGCTGGCCGCGATCATGGTCACTTACCCGTCGACCCACGGGGTGTTCGAGGAGACGATCACCGATCTGTGCGGCCAGGTGCACGACGCCGGCGGCCAGGTCTACGTCGACGGCGCCAACCTGAACGCGCTCCTCGGGCTGGCCCGGCCGGGCAAGTTCGGGGCCGACGTCAGTCACCTCAACCTGCACAAGACCTTCTGCATCCCCCACGGCGGTGGTGGCCCGGGTGTCGGTCCGGTCGCGGTGCGCGCCCACCTGGAACCGCACATCCCGCACTCGATCTCGGCCGCCCCTTACGGCTCGGCGGGCATCCTGCCGATCAGCTATGCCTACATCGCGCTGATGGGCGGCGACGGGCTGCGTTCGGCCACCGAACACGCGCTGCTGGCCGCCAACTACGTGGCCACCCGGCTGGCCGAGCACTTCCCGGTGCTCTACGCGGGCCGCGACCAGTCGGGCAGCGGATCGCCTTCGGCCCAGCGGGTCGCGCACGAGTGCATCCTCGACCTGCGCCCGTTGACCAAGGCCAGCGGCGTGACCGTCGACGACGTGGCCAAGCGGCTGGTCGACTACGGCTTCCACGCGCCGACGATGAGCTTCCCGGTCGCGGGGACGCTGATGGTCGAGCCGACCGAGTCGGAGAACCTGGAGGAGATCGAGCGGTTCTGCGCCGCGATGATCGCCATCCGGGCCGAGATCGCCCAGGTCGAGTCGGGGGAGTGGTCGCGTGACGACAACCCGCTCGTCAACGCGCCGCACACCCAGACCCAGGTCACGGCCGACGACTGGACCCACCCGTACTCCCGCCGTATCGCGGCCTTCCCCGCGGGCCTGCACACCGGCCCCCTCTACGCCGACGGCTTCGACAAGTACTGGCCGCCGGTCGGCCGGATCGACCAGGGCTTCGGCGATCGCCACCTGGTCTGCACCTGCCCGCCGCCCGAGGCGTACGAGGACTGACTCACCTCGATCGAACAACTGGGGGCAGATAGCGGCTTTATCGCCGATCCGGCAGCTATCTGCCCCCAGATAGTTCAACGGGTCGTGGTTGCAGTCGCCGTTCGCCGGGGGCGGGGTCTCGGTCTCCTGGGGCCGGTTCGCGCTCCACGGCGCCGCACTGGTGCCATTGGTCGTCGGGCTGTCCAAGCTGACGATGTGGTTGCGCGGTTGTGGCGGCTCGGTCGGATAGCGTCGAGACCATGAAGCAATGGCTGGCCCGGATGAAGAACAAGCCGTGGGTCGCTCACCTCATGCGGGCGGTCGAGCGGTTCGGTAATCGGCTCGGATCGCAGTTCGCCGCGGCCATCACCTACTTCTCGGTGCTCGCCCTGGTGCCGATCCTGTTGCTGGCCTTCGCCATCCTCGGCTTCGTCCTCACCGTCCTGCGGCCCGACCTGATCGCCCAGGTGAGCACCGCGGTCACCGACGCGCTCGGGAGCGCCGATCCGGACACCCAGGCCAAGATCAGCGGCCTCGTCGTGGATTACCTGAACAACTGGCGTGGCGTCGGTGTCGTCGCGCTGATCTCGGCGCTCTACTCCGGCGCCGGGTGGATGGGCAATCTGAAGAACGCGGTCCGGGCCCAGTGGCGGCCGGACTTCGATCTGCAGGAGGCTCAGGGCAACATCGTGGTCAAGACGCTGGTCAACCTGGCCACGCTGCTCGGCATGCTTGCCCTGATCGTCATCACGTTCGCGCTGGCCTCGGTGTCGACCGCTCTCAGCGGCACGATCGTCGATTGGCTGGGGCTGTCCGACATCGGCTGGCTCGAGCCCGTGTTGACGTTCGTCCCGATCGTGTTCTCGATCGGTGCGGGCTGGCTGTTGTTCATGTTCCTCTACACCGCCCTGCCCGAGCACCGCGAGCCGTGGAAGGTGGTCCGCCGCGGCGCCCTGATGGGGGCGGTCGGCCTGGCCGTCCTGCAGTACGGCACCGGCCTGCTGTTCAGCGCGTTCCAGAGCAACAAGGCGGCCCAGTTGTTCGGCCCGGTCATCGTCTTGATGCTGTTCTTCAACCTGTTCGCCCAGCTGATCCTGTTCGTTGCCGCCTGGATCGCCACCGCCGAGCACGCCGCCGTATCGGCCGGTCAGGACAACGTGCGCTTCGCGCTCCAACCGGCCGCCGAACGCGAGGCCGACGCACGTGAAGCGGCCTCCGAACCGGTGTTGGTGCCTCAACAGGTCGCCGCCCGCTCGGTCCAGGTCGGACTCGGTGCGGGTTACGTCACCGGCGCCGCCACCGGAGTGGGGCTCGGTGCGGCTCTGGCCTGGCTGGTCTCGAAGTCCGTACGCGGTCGGCGCCGCTAGCCGGATCGATCCGGTCGGGCCAGCGCCTGGATCGCTTCGCTCGACTCCGTGACGATGGCGGCCATGGCCCGCTCGGCGCCGTCGGCGTCACCCGACTGGATCGCCGCCGCCGCGACGCCGTGCAGGCGTACGGCTTCCGGCTCGGCGATCACCGGCATCAGGTCGTGGGCGGTCCGCCCGGTCAGCACCGCCGTGACCATGTCGACCAGACCGGCCATCATCGGGTTGCCCGACGCCGTGAGCAGGGTGGTGTGGAACGCGATGTCGTGGGCCAGGTAGTCGGAGGCGTTCGCCGCGCGGGCGGTCACCGACATCCCGATCACCGCCGCCGACAACGCCCCGCACTGATCGGGCTCGGCGCGCTGCGCGGCCAGCCGCGCGGCGATGGGCTCGATCGCCGCCCGGATCTCGCTCAGGTGGCGTAACTGCTGGACCCGGTCCGGACCCGCCAGCCGCCAGCGCAGGACCCGTGAGTCGTACGGCGACCAGTGCGCGGCCGGCTGCACAGTGATGCCCACGCGACGGCGTACGGTCACCAGACCCAGCGACTCGAGCACTCGGACGGCTTCCCTGATGACGGTGCGCGAGACGCCGAAGTCGTCGGCGATCGGTTCAGCGGCGATCGTGCTGCCGACCGGCAGCCCACCGGTCACGATGTCGCGACCGAGCCGGTCGACGACCGCGCTGTGCAGGCCGCCGACGTCCAGTGGTTCGATCGGTGACGCCATGGTCGCGATGGTAGACGATCATGCCGACGAATCTGGGCAACCCGCGATTCGGGTCGTATGAATTCTACCCCAGGGTTGCAAACGTCGTACTTATAGCCTTAGAGTCTCTCAAACGTCATCCTGATCTGGAGGAAACATGGTTGTTCCCCTGTCCATCCCGGCGCTGATACCCCAGCTGATTCCCATGGCTGCTGCTGGCGACGCCCGACTCATCATTGCCGCGCTGGCCGGCTTCGCCGTCATCATCGTGTTGATCACGGTCCTCAAGGTCCACCCCTTCCTCGCCCTGACCATCGGGTCGATCGGCGTCGGTCTCGGTGCCGGCCTGAGCACCATCGACACGCTGGCCAGCTTCGCGAAGGGCTTCGGAGCCACGGCGGGTGGCGTCGGCGTCCTGATCGGTCTCGGCGCGATGTTCGGCAAGCTGCTGGCCGACTCGGGCGGTGCCGACGAGATCGTCGACACCCTGGTCGCCCGCTCCAACCCCAGGGCGCTGCCCTGGACGATGGCGCTGGTCGGAGCGATCATCGGCCTCCCGATGTTCTTCGAGATCGGTCTTGTGCTGCTCATCCCGGTGATCATCCTGGTCGCCCGGCGGTCCGGACTGCCCCTGATGAAGATCGCCATCCCCACGCTGGCCGGCCTGTCGGCCATGCACGGTCTGGTCCCCCCGCACCCCGGGCCGCTGACCGCCGTCACCACCCTCGGCGCCAACCTCGGTCTGACCCTCGGATTCGGCGTCCTGTGCGCGATTCCGACCATCATCATCGCCGGCCCGCTGTTCGCCCCGTTCGCCGCCAAGTGGGCGCCGGTCCCGGTTCCGGCGCTGTTCACCACCGCCGAGGACGAGGTCGGCGACGACGCGCAGCCGAAGTCGCGTCCCTCCTTCGGTGCCGCGCTCGCCGCCATCCTGCTGCCGGTGATCCTGATGCTCGCCAAGGCGCTGGCCGATGTCTTCGCCGCCGGCTCGGAGAGCCCGTTCAAGGCGCTGCTCGACTTCGTCGGTAACCCGCCGGTCGCGCTGCTGATTGCCGTCCTCGCCGGTATCGCCCTGCTCGCCGGCGGGGCCAAGATGGACCGCGAAGCCGTCGCGAAGTCGCTCGAGGCCAGCCTCCCGCCGATCGCGGGCATCCTGCTCATCGTGGGTGCCGGTGGTGCCTTCAAGCAGGTGCTGATCGACTCCGGTATTGGCGACGTCATCACCCGCGCGGTGTCGGGCTCCGGACTGTCGGTGCTCTTCCTGGCCTGGGTGATCGCCGTACTCGTCCGCGTCGCCACCGGCTCGGCCACCGTGGCCACGGTCACCGCGGCCGGTCTGCTCACCCCGGTCGCGGCCGGCCTGTCCTCACCCGAGGTGGCGCTGATGGTGCTCGCCATCGGGGCCGGCTCGCTGTTCCTGTCGCACGTGAACGACGCCGGCTTCTGGCTGGTCAAGCAGTACCTCGGCACCAGCGTCGTCCAGACCTTCAAGACCTGGACGCTGATGGAGTGCCTGCTCTCGGTGACGGGCCTGATCGCCGTGCTGCTGCTGAGCCTGTTCGTCTGACCCGGTGGCCGACCACCCTTGAACACTCGACGAGGAGAAGTTTGATGTCCGCACTACCCACCGTGCTGGTGATCATGGGTGTGTCCGGGTGCGGGAAGTCGACGGTGGCCGCGCTGCTGGCCGGCCGCCTCGGCTGGGACATCGCCGAAGGCGATGATCTGCACCCGGCGACCAATGTGGCCAAGATGGCGGCGGGAACGCCGCTGACCGACGACGACCGCTGGCCCTGGTTGGGCAAGTGCGCCGACTGGATCGACCAGCAGCAGCTGGCCGGTCGGCCCGGCGTGTTGACCTGCTCGGCGCTGAAGAAGGTCTACCGCGACATCCTGCGTCGCCCGGAGGTGGTCTTCGTCCACCTCACCGGGACCTACGACGAACTCCACGACCGGATGACCTCGCGCGACCATTTCATGCCGTCGTCGTTGCTCGATTCGCAGCTCGCCACACTCGAGCTGCTCACCGACGACGAGGAGGGCCTGGTCGTGGACATCGCGCACACGCCCAAGGAGATCGCCGGAACCATCATCGCGCGGCTGCAGCTGACCCCCTCCGAGCGCGATCCCGAGATGGATTCCGCGACCGACGAGTCCTGACTCCTCCGGCGGGAGGAGGAGTCAACTCCCCTTCCGGTCACCGTCCGCCGAAAACTTCAGGCGGTCGGTGACCGAAAGCGGAGCGGAGCGGCCCGTAGGCTGCGGGCATGGCCCGGTATTTCGACGTTCACCCGGACAACCCGCAGCCGCGGAGCATCAGCCAGGTGATCGAGTTGCTCCACGACGACGGGTTGATCGCCTATCCGACCGACTCGGGTTACGCGCTCGGCTGCCGGCTCGGCAACAAGACCGGGCTCGACCGGATCCGCACCATCCGGCAGCTCGACGACAAGCACCACTTCACCCTGGTCTGCCACAACTTCGCGCAGCTCGGGCAGTTCGTCCAGCTCGACAACAACGTCTTCCGCGCGGTCAAAGCATCGACCCCCGGTCAGTACACCTTCATCCTGCCGGCGACCAAGGAGGTGCCGCGGCGGATGCTCCACCCGAAGAAGCGCACGGTCGGCGCACGGATTCCCGATCACCGGGTCGCGCAGGCGCTGCTCGCCGCACTGGGCGAGCCGCTGGTTTCGAGCACATTGCTGCTCCCCGGCCACCCGGATCCGATGACCCAGGGCTGGGAGATCAAGGAGGAGCTCGATCACGTCCTCGACGCGGTCATCGATTCCGGCGAGTGCGGCGAGGAGCCCACTACCGTGATCGACCTCTCCTCCGGCGAGCCCGAGGTCGTCCGCGTCGGCGCCGGGGACCCCGCCCCCTTCGAATGACCGGGCGCAGTAGCCGGCGCCGCTGAAAGTTGACGTCCAGTCGTCAGCGGTGAGCACCGATGGCGGCGTGTCGCCTTTCCCGGTGCGACTGGACGTCGATTTTCAGCGGCTGCTGGACCCGGCCCCGCGCGCGAGCTCAGTGTGCGGTGGCGGCCTGCGGCGTCGGCTGACCGATACCGGCGAGCAGGTCGGTGAACCAGTCGGTGGTGATGTCGAAGGGCTTGCCGCCCTTGATCCGGTCGAACTCGATGGCCCGCAGCTCGTCGCCGCGCTCCTCGTCATGGCCGATGACGCCGGGCTCGCCGCGCAGGGCCGAGTCCACGGCGAGGTCGGTCATCGACTTGATCAGGTGCAGGTCCTGGTAGTTGGCCGCGGCCGAGCGGGAGAAGTAGCCCGACTTCTGGACCATCACCTTCTGCGCGTCGAGCAGCTCGGCGAACTTGCTGGCGAACCAGGCGCCGGGGTTGACCTTGTCGATCTTGACGTGGCCGAAGGGATCGCGGGCGACCTCCTCGCCGGAGCGCTCGAGCTCCGCGACGATCGTGTCCAGACCGGCGCCCTCGGACAGGAAGATGTTGACCGAGCCCACCTCGTCCATCACCTTCTTGAGTCGCTCGGCCTCGGCCTCGAGATCGAAGACGCCCTCGGGGACGTACACCGCGTGCACGTCCCACGCTTCCCGGCTGAGCCCGATCTCGGGCAGCCACTCCTGGCTGTCGAGCCACTCGCGGTAGGACTGGGCGGTGGCGGCGGTGAGCCAGCCGCAGTGACGACCCATGACCTCGTGGACGATCAGCATCCGGGAGCCCGAGTTGTGTTCGCCGATGATGTTCTTGGCGAACTTGCCGCCCTGCTCGGCCGCGGTCCATGCGCCGAGCGACTGCCGGATCGGGATGACGTCATTGTCAATGGTCTTGGGCAGCCCGACCACGGTCAGTGCGTAGTCGTTCTTGGCCAGGAACGCGGCCAGATCGGCCGCGGTGGTGTTGGTGTCGTCGCCGCCGATGGTGTGCAGCACGTCGACCCCGTCGGCGGTCAGCTGATCGGCCGCGGCCTGCAGTGGATCGACGCCTTCGGCGACCAGACCGCGCTTGACCAGGTCGGCCGCGTTGGTCAGCTTGACCCGGGAGTTACCGATCGGCGATCCGCCGAACAGGTGCAGCAGCGCGGCCTTCTCGCGCACCTTGGGCGTGACGGTGATCGAATCGCCCTGCAGCAGACCTTGGTAGCCGTAGCGGTAGGCGATGATCTCGACGTCGGGAGCGACCTCGGTGTAACGCTCGATCAGCCCGCCGACGGCGGAGGACAGACACGGCGCGAATCCGCCGGCGGTGAGCAATGCGACCTTGTTGACCATGCGCAGCAGGGTAGCGGAACCGGCGCGGACCCACCGATCGGTCGCCTCCGGCTCCCGGGTGTCGATGCCGACGCGGGGCCTAGGCTGCGGCTCGTGACCGGTTCCCGGGTCGACACCTTCCTGGCGTACGCCGTGCTGCGCTACGACGGCCCGGACGGGCCCGATCGCCGGGCCGGCGGCGAGCGTCCTGGCCCGGCATCCGGATCTGGCGGCCGACAGCATCCACGTGGCCGCAGCCGTCGCGGATCCGGTAGCCCTCCGCGACCACCTGGCCGCGGACCCCACTGCAGCCAACACCCCCGGCGGGCCGCTGGACTGGCCTCCGCTGATGTATCTGACCTAGCCCGCCTCCTGCTCGACCTCGGTGCCGACCCGACGATCCGTGACCTCCGGTTCGGCGGGACCCCGATCGAGCGGGCTCGCCATCTGGAGCGGGCCGAGCTGGTCGAGTTGCTCAGCCGGCCGTCGTCTGCTGGTGGCGGAGCCGGTCGATCCCGGGCCCACTGAGGTCGGCGAGCACCGACCGCCGGCCGGTGCTGAGCAGCAGCAGCGATTCGACCGGGCCCCGGATCTCCGCGCCCGCCCCTCGTTGCCAGTCGGCGTCGTCGGCGACCAGCCGGACCTCGCCGAGCCGCCGGGCGGGCCAGAACGGTGCGCCGCGCTGCCAGGCCCACTCCGCCGCCTCGACCGCAGCGTCCACCGGAGTGGCGATGACCAACCCCAGCGGCCGAGCGAGATCCTGGCTGTGGACCAGGATGTCGATCAGCGGGTCGCGCCACTTCGTGGTCGGCGCCAGCTTCCGCGAACCGACGATGCTGCGCAGGTCCTCGATGATGTCGTCGTCGGATTTCGCGGCGGCCCGACGCCGGGTCATCAGGTCGATCGAACGGTCGAAGTCGCCCCGGGCCTGGATGAGAGTTCTGATCATCGTGCCGACCGGGGGGGCCAGCGCCGCGAGACTCAGGTGCGAGGCCACGTCGCGGACGGTCCACCCGGCGCAGAGCGACGGCGCCTGCCAATCCTCGGGTCGCAGCCGGGTCAGCACCTCGATCACCCGCAGCCGCTGTTGGTCGATCACTTGCCAGCCCGCTTCGCGCTCCATGTCGCCCCTCCGGGAGTCTGTGTGGAAGCCGGCGATGGTCAGCTTCTCTGACCAATATTAGTCAGATAGACTGACTGAATGTCAACCCCCGAATCGTTGCCGTCAGGCGTACCTGGCGTCGGTGTGCTGATGCTGGTCGCCTACCGGGCGATGGAGAGCCGGATTTTCGCCGGCGTACGCGCCGCAGGGTTCCAGGGCAGCCTGGCGCAAGGCCGGATCTTCGCCCGGATCGGACCGGCCGGGACGCGACTGACCGAGCTGGCCGAGAGCGCGCAGGTCACCAAGCAGACAGCCGGATTCCTGGTCGACCAGCTCGAGGCGGGCGGCTACGTGGAACGCCGCCCCGATCCTGTCGACGCCCGCGCCCGGCTCATCACCATCACCGAACGCGGTCAGACCGCCCAGGCGGCCGCCCGGACCTTCGAGCTCGAGATCGAGGCCGAGTGGCGGGCCCATCTGGGCGCCGACGCGATGACCGAGTTGCACGCGACCCTGCTCCGGCTGCGCGAGATCACCGACCCCTACGCCTGAGAAGCTCTGGTCCCGGTGACGGTCGACCTGTTCATCGGGCTCGTCGTGTACGCATTCTGGCGCGGGGTGCCGCTCTGGTCGTCGGCTGTCTGGTCTGGCACCTCCGTGACATCCTCGACGGGTGGATGACGCCGGGGTCGGCGAAGGATTCGGAGCCGTCGCCGATGCGTTCGCGGAGCAGCTCGACGGAACGGAAGGGGACGCCGCCGCCCTGACGGTGTTCCACCATGGTCGACGGGTGGTCGACCTGTGGGCCGGGATGGGGCGCGACGACCTGATGGTCGTGGCGTCGTGCAGCAAGGGGGTCACCGCCACCGTCATCGCGATGCTGGTCGAGCGCGGCGTCCTCGATCCCGAAGCCCCGGTTGCCGACTACTGGCCCGAGTACGCCGCGGCCGGCAAGGCTGCGACCACGGTCGGCATGGTCGCCTCGCACACCGCCGGCCTGCCCTATCCACCACTGGGCACCGGGCTCACGGGCCTTGATCTGCACCGCGGACCGGCAGTCACCGCCGCGCTGGCCGCGGCCGAGCCGCTCTGGGAGCCGGGCACGGCGATGGCCTACCACCCGGTCACCTACGGCACCCTGCTCGACGAGATCGTTCGTCGGGCCAGCGGCCGGTCGATCAGCGACCACGTCCGTGAGCTGCTCGCCGACCCGCTCGGGGTCGATGCCTGGGTGGGTCTGCCCGGCGAGCTGGTGGACCGCGTCGTCCCCGGGCGCTGGGCCGAGCCGGCCCGAGACCCGCGAGCTGGTCACCCGACCGCGGACCGACGCGGTCGAAACGTTGATCGAGAGCGGAACGGCCGGCCCGGACATCCGTTTCGGTCGCCGAGCATGCCCGGCTTCGGACCGCGCTCGTTCGGCCACACCGGAGCCGGCGGGCGTCTGGGTCTGGCTGACCCCGATCACGGCATCGGGTTCGGCTGGATCTGTAGCCGGATGACCACCATCGGGCCCGCGGGCGATCCACGCTGGGCCGAGCTGATCAGCGCGGTCCGGTCCTCTCTCGACGGGTAGCGACCGGCCCGCGAGTCGCTCGATCATGGCGGGCACCCGGCCCTACGTCCCGGTCAGCAGGATCCGGAAGCCAGAGTCCATCTGAGACACAGCCACGGGCCGATAACCCGAGCGAACGGCTTCGCTAGGGTCGGCGTCGGGCTCCGATCGAAGCGAGGTAGCGGGTTGAGCAGCATGCAGGATTCGAACTGGTGGCGCCACGCGGTGATGTACCAGATCTATCCCCGCAGCTTCGCGGACGCGAGCGGCGACGGGGAGGGTGACATCGCCGGGATGCGCGCCAGGCTGCCCTATCTGGCCGATCTCGGGGTCGACGGCGTCTGGGTGTCGCCCTGGTATCCGTCGCCGATGGCCGACGGTGGCTACGACGTCAGTGACTTCACCGACATCCACCCGATGTTCGGCACCATCGCCGATGCCGACGCCTTCGTCGCCGACGCGCACGAGGCCGGACTGCGGGTGATCGTCGACATCGTTCCCAACCACACCTCGATCGAACATCCGTGGTTCCAGGCTGCACTCGCCGCCGGGCCCGGCTCACCCGAGCGCGATCGCTACCTGTTCTGCGACGGTCGCGGTCCGACGGGCGACGCTCTGCCGAACAACTGGATCAGCGCCTTCGGCGGCCCGGCCTGGGACCGGATCATCAGGCCGGACGGCACCCCGGAGCAGTTCTACCTGCACCTGTTCGCGCCCGAGCAGCCCGACCTCAACTGGCGCAACGACGAGGTGCTGGACGCCTTCGACGACATCCTGCGCTTCTGGTTCGACCGCGGAGTCGACGGATTGCG
This sequence comes from uncultured Actinomycetota bacterium, assembly GCA_963815905.1. Lineage (GTDB taxonomy): Bacteria > Actinomycetota > Actinomycetes > Propionibacteriales > Propionibacteriaceae > Microlunatus. The sequence continues at coordinate 676,982 of CAWFIO010000013.1, forward strand.
GGTGGACGCTGCACCGGCGATCGGCAAGCGTGTCGGACTGCCCGATGCCGACTACGGCGCCGATCCGCGCTTCACCACCGTGGAGTGGACCGACAACCCGCACTGGGACGTCGACGAGGTGCACGAGGTGTTCAAACGCTGGCGAAGGGTCGCCGACGAGTACGGCTCCGACAAGGTGTTCGTCGCCGAGGCCGTGGTCGGGTCGGCCGAGCGGTTGAGCCTCTATCTCCGCGACGACGAGATGAACAGCGCCTTCAACTTCCCGTATCTGAAGTCCGCCTGGGAGGCCCCGAAGGTCCGCCGGGTCATCGAAGACACGCTCAACTCGTTGGCCGGCTCGGGCCGACCGGGCACCTGGGTGCTGAGCAGCCACGACGAGATCCGGCTGGCCTCGCGGTACGGCCGCCGGACCACCTCGTCGGCCCACGTCGCCGACGGGCAGGGCGAGCCGGTCGATCTCGAGCTCGGCACCCGACGCAGCCGGGCGGCGAACCTGCTGATGCTGGCCCTGCCCGGGTGCGCGTACATCTACCAAGGCGAGGAGCTGGGCCTGCCGAACGTCGACGACCTACCCGACGAGGTCCTGCAGGATCCGATCTTCCACCGCACCGGTGGTGAGATGCGCGGTCGCGACGGGTGCCGGGTGCCGCTGCCGTGGGAGGGCGATCGTGCCCCGTACGGCTTCAGCCCCGCCGGGGTCAGCACCTGGCTGCCGCAACCGGACGACTGGTCCGGCTACACCGTCGAGGCGCAGCTCACCGACCCGGATTCGTTCCTCAACCTGGTCCGCGAGGCCCTGCGGCTACGCCGGGATCTGCTCACCGGCGACGACTTCGTCTGGCTCGACTCACCCCCGGAGGTGCTCCGCTTCGACCGTGGCGGGATCCAATGCCTGGTCAACGTGTCCGGTGACGCGGTCCCGCTGCCCAGCGGCTCGACCGTGCTGCTGGCCAGCGACGACGTCGACGGCTCGGTCCCCCGGGACACCACGGTCTGGCTCACCGCGGGTTGATCCGAAGGCGCGGCGGCATGCCTGCGGCGCGGACGTCGGGGAAGTTGTCGGTGGTGGTTCCTAGACTGTCGGCTATGTCGAGTCAGGAGTCGCGGGTGCGGTCGGGTCAGCCCGGTTCCGCGCTGCCGGTCGCTTTCGCGGCGACGGGCGCCATCGCGGTCGCGCTGCTCGTCCTCGGCCTGACCGGGCAGCTGGTCCCCCTCAACTCCTTCGATGCCGGAGCCGCAGTCCGCTACGGGCTCCCGATCGCCCGCGCCGGCCACGATGTGGCCGCAGCCCTCACCGTCGGACTGCTCGTCACCGGTGCCTTTCTGGTCCCACCGACCCGTGGCCGCGACGCCAAGGAGCTCGGTGGCGTACGCCGCACCGCGGCCCGTCTCGGGGCAACCGCCGGAGTGTTCTGGCTGGTCACCGCGCTGATCGTGCTCGTCCTCACTGCCGCCCAGGTCTCGGCAACCCCGGTCGGGTCGCCGGACTACACCGCGGTCCTCCTCTCCTTCGTCGCCCAGATCGACCTCGGGCGGGCGCTCGGGGTGAGCGCACTGCTGGTCGCGGTGGCCACGGTGATCGCCCACTCGGCGACCCGGATCGCCACGCTGGCCTGGTCTGCGATCCTCGCGGTGGTCGCCCTGCTGCCGCTGGCCTTGGCGGGGCACGCCGCCAGCGCGGCCGATCACATGAACTCGGTCGACAGCCTGGCCGTGCACCTGGTCAGTGCGTGTCTGTGGGTCGGTGGTCTGGGCGCGATCCTGCTGCTGGCCGGGCGGTTGGCGCGCCAGGACGTGCTGGTCGCCGTGGTCGGCCGGTATTCGACCTTGGCGCTGTGCTGTTTCGTCCTGGTCGCCACCTCCGGCGTGCTCAACGCCTGGCTGCGGCTCGGCTCGATCCGCGAGCTGGGCAGCGAGTACGGCTTCTTGGTGATCGGCAAGACGGTGGCGCTGGTCGTGCTCGGCGTGGCCGGGATGCTCCACCGACGGATGACCATCCGCGGGCTGACCGAGCGGCCACGGCTGTTTCTGCGGCTTGCCGCCGTCGAGCTGGTCGTGATGGGCGCGACCATGGGGCTGGCCGTGGCGCTCGCCCGCTCGCCCACGCCGGCCGCCCAGGTGATCATTGACCCGGTCACGGCACTGCTCGGTTTCCCGGTCCCGCCGCCGCGGACCACGACGTCCTACCTCTCGGCCTTCTCTCCCGATGTCCTCTGGCTCGGGGTAGCCGGGGCTGGCGTCGGCCTCTATCTGGCCGGTGTGGCCCGGCTACGACGTCGTGGTGACCGTTGGCCTCTACGGCGGTCGGTGCCGTGGCTGGCCGGGTGTGTCCTGCTGGTCTACGTGACCAGCGGCGGCCCGGGGGTCTACGCCCGCTTGTCGTTCTCCGACCACATGATCCAGCACATGGTGCTGATGCTGGGGGTGCCGCTGCTCTGGGTGCTCGGCGCGCCGATCACCCTGGCCCTGCGGGCGCTTCGGGCTCGCACCGACGGTAGTTTCGGACCGCGCGAGCTGCTGCTTCGGATGGTCCACGCCCGGTTCCTGGTGTTCCTCGGTCACCCGGTGGTCGCGGCGGCGCTGTTCACCGGTGGCCTCGTCGTCTTCTACTACAGCCGGCTGTTCGAACTGGGGTTGTCGACCCACACCGGTCACGTGCTGATGACCGCGCACTTCCTCGGTGCCGGCTATCTCTTCGTCTGGTCGCTGGTTGGCATCGACCCCGGACCACAGCGCCCCGGCTACCCCTTCCGCATGATCATCCTGCTGGCATCGCTGGGCTTCCACGCCTTTTTCGGCATCTCGATGATGTCGACCACGACGGTGCTGGCCGCCGACTGGTGGTCCTCGCTCGGGTTGCGCGACGAGACCGTGTTGCTGGCCGACCAGCTGAAGGGCGGGTCGATCGCCTGGGCGGCGGGTGATCTGCCCTCGCTGCTGCTCGGTCTGTCCCTGATCGTCAGCTGGGTCACCGACGACTCGCGCCGGGCGCGTCAGCACGACCGGCAGGCCGACCGCGACGGCGACGCCGAGCTCCGCCGGCACAACGAGCGGCTCGCCGAGCTCGCCCGGATGGATCGTCGAACGTGAGCCGGGAGCCAGGTGCGGTCGCCCTGACGCCCCGGGTCCGCACGCCCCGGGTCCGCGCGCCCCGGGTCCACACGCCCCCGGTCTGCAGGTCGGGGTGGCGGCTGCTGGCCGTCGCCACCGTGGCCCTGGTCCTCGCGGTCGTCGCGTTGCCGACGGCGTCGGCCCACAACGGTCTGGTGTCCACCGTGCCGGCAACCGGCGCCGCGCTCGACCGGACTCCGGCGGCCATCGTGCTGACTTTCGACGAGCCGGCCATCGCCCTGGGCACCCAGATCGTCGTCACCGGACCGACCGGGCGGATGAACGCAGGGGCGCCCGAGCTCCTCGACTCGACGGTGAGTCAGCCCCTCCTGCCAGGTGCACCCGCCGGCCGCTACACGGTCGACTGGCGGGTCACCTCGGCCGACGGACATCCGATCACCGGGCAGTTCGCCTTCACCTCGGCCGGGGCTGCGCCCGGCACCCTGCCCACCGAGTCGGCGGTGCCGATCGCTCCGGCCGACCCGGCCGCGTCAACCACCTCACCCCTGCTCGGCCTGACCGCCCTGCTGGTGGTTGCCGGTGCGGCCGTGGTGATCGTCGGGAACGTCCGCCGTCGCCGACTCCCACCTGCGGACTGACCCGACCCCGCCCCTGCGCCGCCACCAGCCACGTGCTCACCGCCGCCGAGCCGAGCTCATCCTGACGCCATGTCGCTGGCCGAGACCATCGTCGAGACCCAGCAGGCCGAGATCGAGACCATCCGCGGGCTGCTGGCCCGGTGACCTCACGGATCAGTCCGGGGGAATTCGGTCCAGGCCCAGAAGCCGGTCGAACACCTCGAACCGGTAGGCGGCGTGGAGCGCGGCGAACCACAATCCGAGCCCCGGCAGCACGATCTCGAACACCGGCTGCGCGGCCTGGGTCAGGCCGAAGTAGCTGTAGAGCGCTGGCACCGTGAAGACGGCGATCAGCATCCCGGTGAGGGCGGCGACCAGAAGCAGCGGGCGCCGGTCACCGTTCGGCGACGTCCACACGCCGAGGAGTCGGTGGGGTGGGGCGATGAACACGATGAGCAGGACCGACGCGAAGCTGACGAAAGTCGTCAGACCGGTTTGTGCCCCGATGGTCGCGGCCGCGGTGTTGAAGTCGGCGTTGCTCGACGAGAGCCCGGTGTAGACCTCGAAATCCCTGAGCACCCGGGCGGGGATCCGTCCGCTCGCGAAGATGGCCGCGATCCGGGTGTAGAGCAGCGTGTAGATGGCGGTGGCGAAGCCTGCGGTGATGATCGAGGCGGGCATGACGAAGCGACCGATCGAACTGAGCAGATGAGGGTCGGGACGATCCGGTCGGGCCCACCAGGTCAGGAACAGGGTGGGCACGCCGACGGTGAACAGGGTCAGTCCGACCTGCGTCGGCGAGTACGGGAACCCGAGACCGAGCATGGTGACGGCGATGATGATGATGCCCTGGGTGGTCACCCGGGTGAGGAAGACATACATCGACGACGCGATGCCGTTGACGATCTTGCGCCCTTCCTGCTGGGCGGGGAGCAGGGCGCCGAACGAATCCTCGGTGAGCACGATGTCGGCGACATCGCGGGTGACCGTGCTGCCGCTGCGCATGGCCACGCCGACCTGGGCGGCCTTGAGTGCGCGGGCATCGTTGACCCCGTCGCCGATCATGGCGACGTAGTGACCCCGCCGGCGCAACGACTGCACCACGCGTTCCTTCTGCTCGGGCGCCACCCGGCCGAAAACCGAGGTGCGCTCGACCAGCTCGTCGAGCTCGGCCTCGCCGATTCCGTCGAGATCGGCGCCACGAACGGGCGGGGTCGGCGGAAGCCCGGCCCGGGTGGCCAACGCCGCGACCGTACGCGGGTCGTCTCCCGAGATCACCTTGAGGGCCACGCCCTCGTCCTGGAAATGAGCGATGGTCGCCACGACGTCGTCGCGGAGCTCGTCGGCCAGCGCGATGAGCGCGACCGGCTCCAACCGGGTGGGCAGCAGGGCGTCACCGTCCGGTCCGCGAAGCGCACCCTCGGCGTACGCGAGGATCAGCACCCGCAGACCCCGGGCCGCCCGCTCGGCGACCAGGTCGTCGAGTCCGGGGTTCCCGAGCCGGTCGCTCATGGCGTCGGGGGCACCCAGCACCCAGGACTCGCTCGCGGTGGTCAGCCCCGACCAGCGCAGCGCGGAGCTGAACGGCACCTCGTCGCGCACCGGCCAGGTCGGACCCGGTAGCGCGTCGGCGATCGCCGCGCTGGTCAGGTTGCCCACGGTGACGCTGTGCGCGTACGCGCCGAGCGCCGCTCGTGCGGTGTCCTGGCTCCGACCGCCGAGCGCCACGATCCCGTCCAGGGTCAACCGGCCGGTGGTCAGGGTCCCGGTCTTGTCGGTGCAGACCACGTCGACGTTGCTGACCGACTCGACCGCATTGACCTGTTGGACCAGGGCGCCCCGACTCGAGATCCGGACGGCACCGACGGTGTAGGCCACCGCGATCAGGGTGAACAGGCCGTAGGGCACCAGACCGGAGAGCACGGCGGTGATCTGGACGGTGCGGAGCAAGGTGAAGCCCTCGAGCAGGGCCTGGGCCAGGATCGCTCCACTCATCAGCACGGTCAGCGCGATGACCAGCCGGACGACGAAGTCGATCCGGCGCTGCAGCGGGGTCTGGTCGGTGGTGCTGCGCCGGGCATCGAGGGTGAGCCGACCGGCGTGACTGTGGCTACCGACGTCGCGGGCCAGCTGGCGTCCCTGGCCGCTGAGGCAAAGACTGCCCGAGTGGAGGTCGTCGCCGAGTTGTTTGAGGACGGCGTCGGACTCGCCGGTGAGCAGCGACTCGTCGGCCTCGATCGGGCCCCCGTCGAGCAACGGACCGTCGACCACGATCTGTTGACCGGCCTCGATCGCCAGCACATCGCCACGGACGATCCGATCCGGCGCGATCTGCTGCGCAGCACCGTCACGGATGACGGTCACCGAGGTCTGGTCGAGCAGTTGCAGCGCATCGAGCTGGTGCTTGGCCCGCATCTCCTGGACCGCGCCGATCAGAGCGTTCACCAGCCCGAGCCCGACACTGATGAACGCATCGCTGTAACGGCCGAGCGCGAGCAGGGCGACCCCGATGACGAACAGCACCATGTTGAAGAACGAGAAGACGTTCGTCCGCAGGATCGTCGCGTAGGTTCGCGACGTACCGCTGACCGGGGTGTTGGCCTCGCCCCGCCGCAATCGCTCGGCGGCTTCGGTCTCGCCCAGCCCGGTGGCCGGGTCGGCGATCGTCTCAGCGGTCACGGTCGGAATCGTGCCAGAGATTTCTGTCACCACCAGAGGCCGACTCGTACGACCCACGGGTCAGCCGAGCAGGCTGCTCGCCTCGGTGTAGGCCAGGCCGTGGGCCTCGGCGACCGGCGCGCTGGTCAGCTTGCCCTGGAGGGTGCTGAGGCCGGCCGCGAGCGGGGCGCTGGTCTTGGCCGCACCGGCGACGCCGTGCTGGGCCACCGTGGTCAAATACGGCAGGGTCGCCGAGGTGAGGGCCAGCGTCGAGGTCCGGGCGACCGCGCCGGGGATGTTGGCGACGCAGTAGTGCACGACACCCTCCTCGATGTAGGTCGGGTCCGAGTGCGTGGTCGCATGGCTGGTCTCGAAGCAACCGCCCTGATCGATCGCGATGTCGACGGCGACACTGCCCGGTCGCATGCTGGCGATCATCTGGCGCGAGACGAGCTTCGGGGCCTTGGTCCCGGGGACGAGGACGGCACCGATGACGACATCGGAATCGGCCACGTACGCCGCGAGCCGAGCCCGGTTGGGGACGACGAGGTCGAGGCGGCCACCGAAGATGTCCGACAGGTAGGCCAGGCGGGACGGGTTGGTGTCGAAGACCCGAACGATGGCCCGCATGCCGAGGGCGATCTTGGCCGCCTCGGTGCCCGAGACGCCGCCACCGATGATGGTGACCTTGGCCGCCGGGGTGCCGGGGACGCCGCCGAGCAGCAGGCCGGCCCCACCGGCCGGGCTCTCCAGGGCACGGGCCGCGGCCTGGACCGACATCCGGCCCGCGACCTCGCTCATCGGAGTGAGCAGCGGCAGCTTGCGGTCGGGGGTCTGCACGGTCTCGTACGCGATCGAGTCGATCTTCTTGGCCAGCAGGAACTCGGTCAGCTCCTTGTCCGCGGCCAGATGGAGGTAGGTGAAGAGCTGGTGACCCTCGCGGAACCGGTGGTACTCGGCCGGGATCGGCTCCTTCACCTTGACGATCAGGTCGGCCGCGGCGAAGACCTCGTCGGCGTCGGCGGCGATGACGGCACCGGCCTCGGCGTACTCCGCGTCGCTGAACCGGGAACCGTTCCCGGCGCCGGCCTGGACGATCACCTGGTGGCCGTGATGGACCAGCTCGGCAACGCCATCGGGCTGGATCGCCACCCGGTTCTCGTTGTCCTTGATCTCGGTGGGAACTCCCACAACCAGCGCCATGGCCTGGCCCCTCTCGTGTGTTTCCGGCAGCAATGCCGGTGACGAATGTTCGGTAACATCGCTCAATCTAGGCAAAGCGACAGGTCTGCGGTGGTGGATCGAACGATCGGCGGGAATCAGGGGCGATGACGGGCGGATCTTCGGTGGGCCAAACCCCCGCGACGGGCGGGGCGAAGGATGTTCAACCCACGCTCGAGGCGCTGGCGCCGATCGATCGGGCCATCGTCGAGGTGCTGCGCCGCGATGCGCGTACGCCGAACAACGCTATCGCCGCCGAGGTCGGGGTGGCCCCGTCGACCTGCCTGACCCGGATCCGGCGGCTCGAGCGGATCGGCGCCATCCGCGGCTATCACGCCGACGTCGATCTGCACGCGCTGGCCACCCCGCTCCAGGCCATGATCTCGGTCCGTCTCCGGGCCGGCGCGCGGCACCGGCTCCGTGCGTTCACCGAGCAGACCCGGGCCCGGCCCGAGGTGCTCAACGTCTTCTTCGTGGCCGGCACCGACGACTTCCTGATCCATGTCGCGGTGCCCGACGCCGGCCGACTCCGTGACTTCGTCGAGGATCATCTGTCGGCCAACATCGAGGTCGCCGCCACCCAGACCCAGCTGATCTTCGAGCACGTACGCGGGGCCGGTTGGCCTACTCCGGGAACGATCGCGTCCGCGTAACCGCGGTCTGGTCGCCCTCGAACCGCCGTCCGGTCAGGCCTTGATCCGGATCTTCGCGCCGTCGTCGGGGAGTTCGACGAAGGTGCGGCCCGGGGCCATCCTGAACGGACGGCCGTCGGCCAGAGTGAACGCGAACGGCTTGTTCACCCGGCCCTTGGTCCAGGTGCCCTTCACGTAGCGGCCGCGGTTGAAGTAGTAGAACGTGCCCTTGGCGTCGATGATGTCGTGCAGCGGCTCGTCGTGGCCGCCACCGCGGTAGACCTTCCCGTACGACTGCTTGGCCTTGATGATCAGCACGTTGTCGATGGTCACCCGCTCGCCGTCGGCCAGGACGTGCGGGCCCCACGGCTCGCTGCGCAGGTAGCGCTTCGAGGCCTTGTCGTAGGTGTAGGCCATGAAGTAGTCGTCGCCCTTGTAGGGGATGGTCACCGACCGACCGCGCTTGCCCTTCTCGGTGCTGACCGTGTCGTACCTGGTCGCGAAGGGGAAGTACAGCCCCTGCGGACCGTCGCGGAACCGCTTGGTCTGCTGACCGAGCACCTTCGGGTGGCAGACCGTCGCGCGGTCGTAGTAGGTCTGGCCCTGGTAGGTGTAGACCCGCGACGCATCGGTCCCGTACGAGCCGGTCCCGCGGGTGTTCATGTAGGAGAGCATGCCCTCGAGGTAGCGCCGGTAGTGCTTGACGTAGTTGACCACCCACTTGGCGGCGCCGGTGTTGCCGATGATGGCGTTCATGGGGCTGAGGAGCGGTATGTCGACCGGCCGGATCGAACGCACCGGTTCGACCGACTCGGCGAACGCGGAATGGAACACCGGGACCAGCCGGGTGGCGCTGTGACCCGAGGCGTCCTGGTAGCCCTCGAGTTCCACGAAGACGATGTCGGCCTCGTTGATCCCGCGCTGCGGGTGCTCGAACTTATTGTCCGGGACCTTGACCGCCACCGCGGCGTGCCGGCCGTCCTTGGCGTTCTTCATCAGCTTGCCGGTCAGCGGCCACCGTGGCCGGGTGTCGACCGGGGTCGGACTGCTGGTCGGGGTCGGGGTGCCGGACGGCTCGACCGGCGGCGCGGAGACCGTCGGGGTGCTGGGCGCCGGCTCATCTTTCGAGCAGGCGGCGAGACCGGCGGCGACGAACCCCAGCAGGGCCGTACGTCGGGTGATCGGCCGCATCGCCATGTCCTCCGTCCGCCGCAGCTCGGTGCTGCCGGGCAGTCTCATCGTAGGGACGATCGACGGGTGCGCGGGCTGGTTCGTCCATGACACCCCGACGTTCCATCCCCCGACGCGGCCGGGCTGGAACACTGAGCCGCAGTATGACCACCACTTCCTCAGCGAGCGGGCCACGGCCGATCCCGCTGCGGTGGCGCCCCATCGGTCTGGTTGCTGCCGGAGGAATGATCGGCACCGCGCTCCGCGAGACGTTGTCGCTGGCGTGGCCGCCGATCGAGGGCATTCCGCTGACCACCGCGGGGATCAACATCGTCGGCGCGTTCGTCCTCGGCTGGCTGCTCGAGGCGCTGAGCCGGAGCGGACCGGACATCGGGCGTCGGCGGGCGTGGCGGTTGTTCGCCGGGACCGGGGTGCTGGGTGGTTTCACCACCTACAGCGCGCTGGCCGTCGACACGGCGCTGCTGCTCGACGACCGGCCCATCGTCGGTCTGGCGTACGCGGTGGGCACGCTCGTGCTCGGGGCCGGTGCCGGTCTGGCCGGGATGGCCGTGGGCGCCCGGACGCCGGTGGCCCGGTGACCGCCGGCCTGTTCGTCGCGCTCGCGGCGGCCGGCGGGTTGGGGGCAGCGATCCGATTCGTGCTCGACGGGGCCATCCGGGATCGGGTCGGCGCGGCGTACCCGGTCGGTATCACCGTGATCAACCTGAGCGGCGCGTTCCTGCTCGGGCTGCTCACCGGGTGGGTGAGCAGTGCCGTCCTCCCGGACGAGCTGCGGGCGATCCTGAGCACCGGGTTGCTGGGCGGCTACACCACGTTCAGCACGGCGAGCATCGACACTGTGCGCCTGCTCCGAGACGGCCGGATCGGACCCGGGCTGCTCAACGGGCTCGGCATGCTGATCGCGGGGGTGGCGCTGGCCGCGGCCGGCTATGCCCTCGGCTCCTGAGTCAGACGGTCGACGATCCGGCGTCGGAGTCGATCTCGGATGCGTGGTCCTGGGCGCGCGAACCGGCCAGTATCTCGATCTCGCCCATTATGAGCTGCAACGGATCCGGGCGATCGGCGGCGGCGGTCGCGATCTGCCGGGCGCGGTCGCGGTAGCGGTTCGATCCCAGCACCGCGTCGGCGGCCGCACGGATCCGGGCCGGGCGGGGACGGCCGGTCCGCAGGTTGATCCCGAGGCCCGACCAGGCGACCCGGGCCGCCACCTCCGGCTTCTCCTCGGTAACCCCGGCCACGACCACCGGCACGCCGTAGCGCGCGGCCTGCTGGACGCCGCCCCAACCGCCGTTGGTGATGATCAGGTCGGTGCGAGGGAGCAGCGCGTCGTACGGGATGAAGTCGGCCACCTGCAGCCGACCGGGTGCGAGCTCGGTCATCGCGCGATCGGCCGGGAGCAGCGGACGACCGGTGGTGACCACGATCGACACGTCGCGGTCCCGCAGCGCGCGTACGGCCGGGATGACCAGTCGGTGCAGATCGGTGTTGTCGACCGTCCCCTGGGTGACGTGCACCAGCGGCCGGGTCGGATCGAGTCCGGCCCACCAGGGCGGTGGTGCCCAGTCGGTGGCCTCGATCGGCAGCGGACCGACGCACCGCACGGTCGCCGGGAGTTCGCGCCGCGGGTATTCGAGCTCGGGCAGGCTGAGCTGGTAGGTGACGTCGAAGTGGCCGAGCAGATCGAAGTAGCTCGCGGTCCCCGGAGCGACGCCGTACGCGGCCAAGGCCTCGTCGAGCGCCTCGTGCACCGGGCGCATCGGACCGTGCCGCAGCAGCCAGTTGACCTGCCGGTTGCGGCGGTGGGCGAACCGGGTGTCGGCGTTGCGCAGTCCCGAACCGAACGGGGCCGCATCGACACTGACCGCCGAGATCGGGGTGGCGGAGATGCCGACCACCGGGGGCCGGTCCGGCCGGCGGGTGCCGAGCAGCAGCGGGAGCGCGCCCAGGAACGCGGTGTCGGCGACCACGGCGTCGTAGTCGGTCGACGCGAGCGCCACCCCCAAGGCGGTGCTCTGAGCGGCCAGCGGAACGATGAAGCGGGCCAGCACGTCACGTCGCGCCTGCACCCAGCGGGGAGCAAGGGCGGAGGGCGACGGCGTCGGCAGCGGCCGCGACATCGCGGCCGCCGGCAGCGGGCGCATGGCCACCCCGTACGCCCGGACCAGCTCGGCGTACGCGGGTCCGGTCAGCACATCGACGTCGTGGCCGCGACGACGTAAGGCCCGGGCGATCACCAGCACGGGCTGCAGGTGCCCGAGCAGCGGCGGGCAGGGCAGCAGGATCCGCGCCATCAGCGACCCGATCGGGCGCGTCGGCCGGCAGCGACCCGGGCGATCACCAGCAGTCCCAGCACCGCGAGACTGGCCTGCCGCCACCGCCGACGGCGACGCATCGACCGGCCACGATCGTCGGTCCGGATGGCCGGCGCCGGGCGGACCCGGCGGCGGCCGGGCATCAGCCGCAGCCGTTGGCCGAGGTAGTAGTAGCCGTACGAGACCAGAATCGTGTAAGGCAGGCCCTGGCTCATCCGACGCGACGAGGTGTCCACGACCAGGTCGCGGTCCCAGGTGACGGGCCCGAGGCGGCGCAGCGTGCGTAGCAGGTGGACCTCATCGCCGCCCTGGTGCAGGGTCACGTCGTAGCCGGGAAAGCCGGTGCGGCGGAAGGCGACGTTGGTCGCGGTGAGGTAGCGGACCCCGAGACCGACGGCGGCGAGCCGGGCGAGCAGGGCGAAGTACAGCGGCGGGAAGACCCGGGCCCACCACGGCGCATCGACGTAGCGACACGGGCCGGCGACCGCAGCCAGGGGCGCCCCGGCCCGCTCGGCCGCGCGGAATCCGGCGTCGATCCGGGCGAGCCAGTCGGCGGGGTGGGTGGTGTCGGCGTCGGTCGAGACGACGATCTCCCCACGAGCCGCATCGACCCCGGTCTGCCGGGCCCGGCAGACCCCGAGCCGCGGTTCGTCGACCACGCGTACGCCCGCGGCCTCGGCGATCCGCGCCGTCGCGTCGCTGCTGGCGTTGTCGACCACGATCACCTCGTACGCCGGGGCGCCCCGCTGGGCGGCCAGCGAGGCCAGCGTGGCCGGCAGGGTGTCGGCTTCGTTGTGAGCCGGGACGACGACGGAGAACCTCACGCCGACACCCGCGACGTCTCGCTCGACCGGGCGGTGCGGGGCCGACCCGTGCCGAGGGTGCGGGAGGGCACCAGCACCAGCGCCAGGGTCGCGAGCACCAGGACCGGCAGCAGCCAGCCGAAGACCGGGGTGAACGAGTCCGCGTACGCCTGCGCGACGATGGCCCGCGCGGTCGGATCCAGCGTCCGGATCGCCTCCGGGGTGAGCTGGCCCGGCTGGGTGACCATCGGACCGAGCCGATCGACCAGCCCGGCGGTGAACATCCGGCCCACCCAGGCGGTGCCGATCAGCACGCCCAGCTCGCGGACGAAACCGTTGGCCGCGGTGGCCACCCCGAGGTCGTCGGCCGGAGCCAGATCCTGGGCCACGACGACCAGCACCTGCCAGGCGCAGCCGATGCCGGCTCCGAGGAACAGCAGGCAGCCGCCGACCACCGGGAGCGGGGTCTGCGGGTCGAGCTGCGAACCGATCAGCAGCGCCACGCAGACCAGCGACGCGCCGACCACCGGTAGGGCCTTGGGGCGGCGGGTCTGCTGGACGATCCGGCCCGAGGCGACCGTGGCCCCGCCGAGCCCGGCGACCAGGGTGAGCATGAACAGCCCGGCCCGGGTCGGGGTGAGCCCGTGCACCATCTGCAGATAGGTCGGCAGGTAGTTGACCGTGCCGAACATGGCGACGGCGAGCGCAGCACCGGCCCCGATGGTGGCGATGAACGCCCGATCCCCGAACAACCGTGGTGGCAGCACCGGCTCGGTGGCGCGGCGCTCGGCCGCCACCAGCGTGGCCGTGGTGATCCCGGCGACGGTGATCAGGCCGAGGATGACCGGCGAGGTCCAGGTGAACATCGTCCCGCCCCAGACCAGGACCAGGACCCCGGCGACCACCGCGATCCCGAGGCAGAACGTGCCGGTGGCGTCGATCCGCACGGCACGCCGCTGCCCGGCCGAGGGCGGGAGCCAGCGCCAGGCGATCGACGGCGACGGCGAGACCGAGCGGCACGTTGATCCAGAACACCCAGCGCCAGCCGACCGTCGCGGTCAGTCCGCCGCCGAGGGCGGGCCCGGACACCGCGGCGATCGCGAAGACGGCGCCGATCAGGCTGAGGATGTAGGCCCGGCGGTGGGGGGCGACCAGGTCGGCGACGACCGCCTCGACCAGGATCAGCAACCCGCCACCGCCGAGACCCTGCAGCACCCGGGCCAGGATCAGCACCTCCATCGAGGGGGCCAGGCCGCCGACGATCGAGCCGAGGACGAAGACGACCATCGCGGTGCCGAAGACCCGGCGGCGACCGGCCAGATCGCCCAGCCGACCGACGATCGGCATCGTCACCGCCCCGGCCAGCACGAAGGCGGTGCCGACCCACAGCTGCCGCCCGACCCCACCCAGCTCGCCGACCACGGTGGGCAGGGCGGCGGCGAACACCGACTGGTCGAGCTCGGTCAGCAGCAGTCCCAGGGCGAGCGCGGCGAACACCAGCGCGGTGCGTCGATCACGGAACTCGGGCGGGATCGTGGCCGGCGCTCGGGACGGATGGGGTCGGGCGTTCACGCGTACGCCGGCACCTGGAGTAGCTGGTCGACCGTGACGAAGTCGATAACCCCGATCGCGGAGTCGATCGATCGTCGGGCCGACCGACTCGACGGTGCGCCCGCGCGGACCGCCGCGGGCCTCCCGACCGTCGTGCATGATGATGATCGACCCCGGCTCGGTGCGGGCCACCGTCGAGGCGGTCATCCGCGACGCCGACGGTTGGAACACCTCGAGCGCGCTACCGAAGGTCCCCGACACCGGGGTGGCTCCAGAGGTGGCGATGGTGCGCAGGATCGCGGGGGTGTGGCACAGCCACGGCGGTCGGTAGAGCAGCGGCTCGACTCCGGCGACGCGGGCCAGTGCGGCTCGCCCGCGGCTGATCTCCGCGGTCTGCTTCGGGTCGCTCAGATAGCGGCGGAACGCGTGGCTGTAGCTGTGGTTGCCCAGCACATGTCCCTCCTCGACCACCCGCCGCGTCACCGCGGGGAACCGCTCGGCGCACCGTCCGACCTGGAAGAACGTCGCGCGCACCCCGCGGCCGGCCAAGGTGTCGAGCAAGCTGCGAGGTCCACGGCTCGTTCGGCCCGTCGTCGAAGGTCAGCGCGACCTGCCGACGGGTTTCGCCCGTCACCGCCCGATGCGGAAACCGCCCGAATACCTGCGACCTCGGCCCGAACGCCGCCCACGTGGCCGCCGTCCCCGCCAGACAAGCGCCGCCGAACAGCAGCGGGCGGACCGGGGAAAGCACGCCCCTAACGTACGTGGCCCGCGAGATCCGCTGCGACTTCTGCCCGCTCCGGGGCCGGCGCGCGGAGAATCGACGTCCAGTCGGAGGCTGCACCGCGAAACGCCGCGCGTCCTCGATGGCGCGGACGACTGGACGTCGGTTTTCAGTAGCACCTCGGCGGAGGCCGTCAGCGGCCGAGGCTCTGGCCCAGCGTGGTGGCGTCGGAGTCGGCGTTCTGCTGCAGGACATAGAGGCCGAGGTCGTCGACCGCCTGGGTCAGGTCGGCGGCAAAGGCCAGACCCGCGGGCCCGGCGATGGCCCGGACCTGCTCGATGCCGTCGCGAACGGCGGCGCCGACGACCGCGCGGACCTCGGTGGCCAGCTCGAAGAGCTCACCGTCGGCAACGTCGACCAGCAGCCGCGCATCGGGGGTCAGTCGTCGATCGAGCTCGCCCGCCGCGTGCGTGACCGTGGTCGCCGCTCCGGCGAGCCGCATCCGCAGCAGCCCGAGCCGGGTCTGGATGGCGGGGGAGCGGCGGTCGCCGAGCCAGGCCAGCACGAGATCGGTGAGCCGGGCCAGGCCTCCGGTCCAGACCGCAGCCACGCCGATCCCGCCGGGCCAGAAGCCGGGGCGGTCCAGATAGAAGCCGAGCGGTCCGACCAGCCGGTCGTCGCCGACCTCGACCGCGGCGGCCGTGACGGTATGGCTGCGACTCTGCGCCATCGCTCCCGTCCGCCAGCCCGAGCGGTCGACCGGCAGGTCACCGACGGGGAGGTCGATCAGCACCTGCTCGCCGCCCTCCAGCGCCGCCGGGACCAGCGCCCGGTCGATGACCCCCGAGCCAGAGGCGAACCGCAGCGTGCCGTCGAGTTGCCAGCCGCCGACGGTCCGGGTCAGCCGGGTTCCGGTCGCCCCGGACTTCGACGCCCACACCCCGTAGAGCGCCGCCGGTTCCGGCTGCCGGCCGGCCTGATCGAGGATCCGCACCGCGTCGATGTGGCCCTCGGTCAAGCGGGACAGCGGCACGTTCGTCCGGCCGAGCGCGATCAGTCGGATGATCAGCGAGCGCCAGTCGAGCGCCGCCCAGTCCTGCCCGGCAGCCAGTTCGCGGACCCGCTCGCGGAGCCGGTCGTCGTCGGTCCCGTCGTACGCGGGCACCGGCAGCGCCGGCGGCAACGGGACGCTGACCAGCAGGGGCGCCGTTCCAGCCGATGACGGGGCCGTGCTCATGTCCGATCCCGACGGTGGATGGCGAGGCTGAACTCCTGGTCGACCAGCTGCGTCGTCCGGGTCCAGCCGCGTCGGCCCAGGTCGGTCGCGATCTCCCGCTCGGCGTCCTCGCCGCTGAACCAGCCGTCGTGGGGCTTGGCCCGCCAGTGCAGCGAGACCACCTCGGCGGCCGCGGCGACCCGGTCCTCGATCATCGCCAGAGTCTGCGCGCGAGCGCCCGCATCGAGGTAGTACCAGAACTCCGCCAGCACGACCAGATCGAACCCGGACCGGTCCGGCGCCGCCGGCAGCGCCAATCGACCCACGTCGACATTCGCCATGTCCGCGCAGTGCGCCCGGGTCAGCGCGACCGCCTCGACCGACGCATCGGTCGCCAGCACCCGGTCGGCCCGTGCGGCCAGACCTCCCGCCAGGGCGCCGACCCCGCAGCTCGGATCCCAGGCGTTCGCATAGCGCGCCTGGGACAGACAGGCCAGCACGATCCCCAGCTTGCGCTGTTCGTACGCGCTCGACCGGACTGACCAGGGGTCGGGGTCGGATCGGTAGAGCGCGTCGAAGTCGGGGATCTCGGTCGTCACCCGCCGACCCTAATCGCCGCGTCCGCGGGCTTCGCGACAGCCCGGCCCTCAGCGGCGGACCCGGCCCTTCAGGATGTTGTGCCAGTAGAGCTGGGGCTGCAGGTAGCGGTCGTACGCCCAGGTGCTCCACCGGGTCCGGGTGAGATCGACCAGTGGGACGCTCGGCGTGATGGTGCCCGTCCGATCGAACTCGGCGAGCACGAGTCGGTCGCGGGCCACGGTGATGGGTGCCGTCGAGTAGCCGTCGTAGTGCACGTAGGGCCGGTTCTTGCGGCGTCGCGCGATGTTGTCGGCGACCACGCCGACCTGCTTGCGCAACGCCCCGCCCGAGCGTGACGCCGCGACGTCGGCTGCGTCGCCCAGACCCCAGATCGCCGGGTGTCGACGGTGGGCCAGGGTCAGCGGGTCGACATCGATCATCCCGGCGACCGAGTCGGTCACCGCGGTCCCGTCGCCCGTCGCGCCCTCGACCGATCGGGCCAGATCAGCGTCGGCCAGCCAGTCGGGCGCACGGTGACGAGGAACGTAGTGCAGCAGGTCGTAGCCGAGCGAGCCGGCGGCAACACCCCCGCCCACACCCCCGTCCGCGGCGGCTTCCGCACCTCCGCTCAGCGTGAGGGTTCGGGTGGCGACCTGGATCCGCTGCACCCGGGTCGCGGTTCGCACGGTGATGCCGAAACGGTCCGCGGCGGCCGTCAGTTCGGCGTCGACGGTGGGGATGCCGAAGATCGTCGGCCACGGAACGATGGCGGTGATGGTCACGTCGGGGAGTACGCCGTGGCGGCGCCAGTGGTCCGCGGCCAGGAACAGCGGTTTGAGCGCAGCACCGGCACAGGGGACGGGCCCGTCCGCGACGACGAAGACGGCCCGCCCGCCGCGGAACCGCTGGATCAGCTCCCAGGTGTACGGGGCCCGCTCGTCGACGTAGTTCGACGCACCACGATCGGAGAAGACGGCCTCGCGGCTCCCGGGGACGTGATCCCAGTCAGCGACCACGCCCGGGCACAGGACCAGGTCGCCGGCCGTGACCACCAGTCCGTCTTCGGTGATCACGGTCCGGGTCGAGGGGTCGACGTCGATCACCTGATGGCGATACCACCGCACACCATCGGGGATCACGCTGTACTGCGGTCGTTTCGTCTCGGCCAGCTCAGCCTCACCGCCGCCGACGTAGGACAGCAGGGGCGCATAGCGGTGGACCGTCCGTGGATCGATGACGGCGATGTCGGTGCAGCCGTCGCGACGCAGTCGCGCGGCCAGCGAGATGCCGGCGTTGCCACCCCCCACAATGACGACGTCGTGGTGCCGGTTGCGTGTTGAGCCTTCGGTCATGATGGCTCCACCCTCCTCGAGCGCGATCGCTCGTTCGGAAGAGGGTTCGCACCCGGGGCGGCCCAACGATGCACTCGGCGCCGATCGACGGGTCGGGGTCGGGCGCCGCGAAAGGTCAGCGGGCCGAGAAACCACCGTCGACCACGAGCTCGGTGCCGGTGACGAAGCTGGCGTCGTCGCTGACCAGATAGGCCACCGCCGCTGCGAGCTCGGGCGGATCGGCCCGCCGCCGCATCGGGGTCTCGGGGACCACACCGCCCTCGGGTTCGGCCGCGTTGAGCGGCGTGTTGACCCCACCGGGGACCAGGGCGTTGACCCGGATCCCGTCCGGTGCGAGTTCGAGCGCCGCCGTCCGGGTCAGGCCGAGCAGCCCGGCCTTGGTGGTCGCGTACGCGGCGTAGCCGATCGCGCCGGAGGGGCCGAAGACCGACGAGGTGTTGACCACCGACGGGTTGATGCCCAGTCGCAGCAGCGGGATGAAGGTCTTCAGACCGAGGAACGCGCCGGTCAGGTTGACGGCGAGAACCCGGTTCCAGGCCTCGAGCGACTCGTCGACGATCTCGGTCACCCGCACGATTCCGGCGTTGTTGACCAGGATGTCGAGTCGGCCGTGCTGCTCGGCGATCACCGCGCGTACGCCCTCCCAGTCCTCGGGCAGGGAGACGTCGAGGTGCAGGTAGGTGACGTCGAGCCCCTCCGCGGTGAGCTGGTCCGCGGTCAGCCGGCCGTCGTCGTCGAGGACATCGGCGATGACGACGGTTGCGCCCTCCGCCGCCAGACGACGGGCGTGCGCCGCGCCCTGACCGCGGGCGCCGCCGGTGATCAGAGCGATCCGGCCGACCAGGCGGGCGGAGAGATCGATGCTGCCCATGGGGAGCTCCTCAGCTCTCGGCGATGACGACGTGGTCGGGGTCCGGGGTGACGTGGGGGTGCTGCTGACTGGCCACGTACGCGTCGAGCAGCCGCTCGGTGTCGGCGAGCTGCTCGTTCCAGAGGTCACGCGGGATGTCGATCCGGTGCTCGGCCTCCTGGAGCCGTGCGAAGTAACCGGCCAGACCGGCCCCGCCGGGACCGGCCTGCTCATGCAGCCTGATCATCCGTTCGGCGATCTTGGTCTGCATCCCGTAGACGGGGATCTGCGGACCGCGGGGGGCGGCCATGCCGATGTAGTAGAGCTTCTCCAGGCCCTGCGGGATCATCCCGGCGGCATACCGCAGCGGATTGCCGTTGCCGCGGGCGATCAGCGCGTCGTCGACGAACGGCACCGAGGAGCGGAAGCCGGTGGCGTAGAGGATCGTGTCGTAGTCGCGCGACGACCCGTCGGTGAAGTGCACGGTGTTGCCGTCGAAGCGCGACAGACCGTGGCCGACGACCTTCACCCGGCCGTGGTGGATCCAGTAGAGCAACAGGTCGTTGACCACGACCGGGCCGTCGGAGAGCCGCTCGTGCTCGGGCACGGGCAGCCCGGGGTAGTCGGAGTTCTGCCCGATCGAGACCCGGGCGAGGAGTCGGGCGATCAGATCCTGATCGGTGGGGGAGAACTCGGCCATGAAGCCGAGCTGCTGCCGCGGCCGACCGAAGTACATCTTGGGCTGGAAGTACATCCCGTGCCGGATCACGATGTCGACCTCGAAACGGTGCTGCGCCGCATCGACGGCGAGATCGCAACCGGAGTTGCCGGCCCCGACGACGAGCACCCGCTGACCGGCGAGATCGTCGGTGTTGGTGTACGCGCTGGAGTGGATCTGCGGTCCGGCGAAGGTGCCCGGGACCTCGGGGATCTTCGGGTCCCAGAGGTGGCCGTTGGCGATCAGGACGCCGTCGTAGCGGTCCGAGCCGGCCGAGGTGGTGACGGTCCAGCCGGCGCTGCCCACCGGTCCGTCGGTGTCGAGCGGAGCGACCGACACGACCTCGGTGCCGAACTGGATCCGCGCGTCGTGGCCGCGGTCGGCGGCGTACGCATGGATGTAGTCGCGGATCTGGTCGCGCCGCGGGAAGTGCGGGTAGTCCGACGGCATCGGGAAGTCCTCGAAGTGCGTCGTGTCCCGCGCGGTGATCAGATGCAGGGCTTCGTAGTCGGTGTTCCAGTGACCGCCGACGCGGTCGCTCTTCTCGAAGCAGTCGACCGCGTGGCCGCGGCTGGTCAGGACGTCGAGGGCGGACAGGCCGGCGGCTCCGGCGCCGATCACGGCGTACGTGGACATGGGTCTCCTTGACGGGTGGTGCGAGGTGGGGGTGGAGCTCAACGGAGGACGTCGCCGCCGGACAGCACGATGGTCTCGCCGGTCATGAACGACGGCGTCGGGCCCGGCCAGCAGCGCGACCCAGCGGGCGATCTCCTCGGGCTGGGCGACCCGGCCGAGCGGGATCCCGGCGGCGGCGGCCGCCATCCGGCCGGTAGCGGCGTTACCCGGGTGTGGCGACCCAGCCGGGAGCGATCGCGTTGACCCGGATGCGCTGCGGCGCGAGTTCCAGGGCCAGCGCCTTGGTCAGCATGACCACGGCGGCCTTCGAGGCGCCGTAGAGCAGCTGGCCGGGCGAGACGGTGAAGGCGTCGACCGAGGCGAAGTTGATGATCGCGCCACCCTCGTCCATGTACGGCACGGATTCGGCGGCCACGTTGAGCACACCGAGCACGTTCACGTCGAAGATCCGCCGGTAGGTGTCCTCGGTGAAGTCGCCGAGCGTGGTCGGCGGGATAGATGCCGGCGATGTTGGCCACCAGCTGCAGCGAGCCGCCACCGAGCCCGGAGCGGATGGCCGCGGCGACCTCGTCGCGGCGGCTGACGTCGACCGGCAGCGTGGTGATCTGCTGCCCGGCCGCCTCGTACGTCGGTCTCGGCCCGGTCGAGCGCGATGACCCGCCAGCCGTCCGCCGACCAGCAGGGTCGCGGTGGAACGACCCATGCCGCTGGCGGCGCCGGTGACGACGGCCGTACGCGGTGAGTGGCTGGGCGGCGTGGTCATCGTGCTCCTCGGTGGGTCGGGTGGTGGGGACCACGCTACGAAGATTCCGACCCAAGGTGAAGGCTCAGTCCGTTATGGTTCCCCTAGGCTCGACCTATGGCCACCACCCCCACCGTGCAGCAATTGCGCTACTTCCTCGCGGCCGCGCGGCTCGGCACGCTCTCGGCGGCGGCGGCGGCCGAACACATCGCCCAGCCGAGCCTGTCCGAGCAGATCCGTCGACTCGAAGTCGGGGATCGGCGTCCCGGTGTTCACCCGGACCAACCGACGGCTGCAGCTCACCGAGGCGGGCCGGCTGCTCCGCCCGTACGCCGAACGCGTGGTCGCCGAGATGGACCAGCTGATCGATGCGGTACGCGAGGCCCGCAACCTCGAGGGGGGCGTCGTCTCGTTCGGCACGTTCAACAGCGCCCACCTCTACCTGCTGACCGAGCTGATCCGCGACTTCCACGCCCAGCATCCGCGGGTGCGGATCCGGGTGGTCGGGTCTGAACTCCTCCGAGGTCGCCGACTCGGTCCGGGCCGGCGAGCTCGAGGCCGGGCATCGTGCAGTTGCCGGTCGATGACCGCGGGCTGGCCGTGAGCCGTCCGGTGCTGGTCGACGAGGTGGTCTACGTCAGCGCCGACCCGTCCCGGCTCACGGCACCGGTGACCGTGGAGATGCTGGCCGAGCGACCGCTGATCCTCTCCGAGGCCCGCTGGTCCACTCCGACCCGCTGCGGATGTCGATCACCGCCCGCGCGCAGCAGGCCGGGGTCTCGATCGCGCCGATAGCCGAGGTCGAGTTCCAGACCCACGCCGTCGAGCTCGCCGCTCAGGGCGTGGGGGACTCGCTGGTGTCGTATCTGGTCGGTCAGTCGATGTTCGAACGGCTCCAGCTCGGCTGGGTGTCGCTCGAGCCGCGGGCCGAGGAGCATTTCGCCTTCATCACCCGGGAGAACGGGGCGCTGTCACCCGCCACCCGGGCCTTCATGACGTTGGCGGCCGATCACATCACGGCGCTGCGTCGACGAACTCGGCCGGACCCGTCGAAGCGGAGGTCGCCGTCGCGGCGATGACGTCGACTTGCCGAATCGTGACCGGCGAGGAGCGGCCTCCGTGCTGCGGGTGGCCGGGTACACCTAGGCGGCGCGGGCCTCGGCCGCCCGCTGAGCCGGACTCGTCCGCCAACCGTCGGGCAGCCGCTGGACCGCCGCACGCAGGAACCGTCCGGTGATCGTCGCGCTGATGTCGGTGGTGGGCAGTCCGGGAAGCCCGTAGAGCCGACGGACCCACGGCGGCAGCATCATGCCGGCCAGGGTCACCAGCCCCGCCCACGCCGGCCGGGCCGGTGTGGTCAGCTGAACCCATCGGGGCATCGGCGGCACGAAGGCCCAGGCGACGTTGCGCCGGGCGACCGCGGTGACCCTGAGCTGGGGGCGGACCCGGCGGTAATAGCGGTGGAGGTCCGCCTCGGAGGCGGGCACGTGCTCGGGGTCGAGGCCGACCAGCCGCGCGCTCTGCCGCATCTCGTCGACGTAGCGGTCGCCCTCCCCGGGGGCGAGCACGCCCCCGCACCGGCGATAGGTCGTCAGGAACGACTCGACCTCGGTGCAGTGCACCCACAACAACAGTTCCGGGTCGTCGACCCGGTAGGTCAACCCGGTCTCCGGTTCGTAGCCCGCCGCCAGCCGACCATGGACCTTGCGCAGGATCGCCCCGACCCGCTCGGCCTCGGACACCGTCCCGAAGGTCACCGTGTTGACCCACTCGCTGGTCCGCTGCAGCCGGCCCCAGGGGTCGGCCCGGAAGAACGAGTTGTCGTCGAACCCGGCCATCACCAGCGGGTGGACCGCCTGGATCAGCAAGGCTCGGAACCCGCCCACCAGCATCGACGGGTCACCGTGGATCCGCCAGGTGATCGATTCGGGGCCGAACAGCCCGCGGTCCTCCGCTTCCTGGGCCGCTCGCTCATCCTGGGCGTCCGGCGGGGTGGGGCGCGTCACGGTCATGTCCGTTCTTTAGCCATCCGGGGCCGGCCTGGATGCGGTCGGGGCCGGACCGTCCCGTGGCGAAGCCCGGATCCGGGTGATTCAGACCCCGCCAGGTCAACAGCGGGCAGGGGGCCGAGCGTTCGAACCAGTGAGAGCAAGGCACCGAACACCGGCAGCTGGAGGATGACCATGACGGATTCGACGGACCCCACCGAGTCGACCCCTTCCGATCCCGCCGGCGCCGGGCAGCGACGGCGTCCGCCCCGCCGGTGGATCCGTCCGCGGGTGGTGGCCGCGGCAACCCTCGTCGCCGGTGCCGCCGTGCTCGGACCCGCGCTCGTCGGTGGGGACGGCCGGGGAACGGGCGGGGTCGCGTACGCCGCGCGACCGCTGACGGCGTTCGCGGACTGCGACGCCACCTTGAGCTATTTCCAGGAGCAGGCCCCGGATTATCTGGTCGAACGGGTCACCCAGGGTGGGGAGGGCGCGGGCGTGACCGCGGGAGGCCGACCGGTGGCCGCGCGAGCCGAGGACAGCACCGCCTCGGCATCGGAGGCGACGCCGGAGCATTCGACCACCAATGTCGCCGAAGCCGGGGTCGACGAACCCGACGTGGTCAAGACCGACGGGAAGATCATCGTCGCCGTGGCTCGCGGTCGGGCCCACCTGATCCGCGCCGATCACGGACGGTTGTCGAAGCGCGCCACGCTGCCCGACACCGAGGTGCGCAACGTCTTCCTCTCCGGCGCCCGCGTCCTGGTGTTCAGCGGGCGGCGGCCGCTGGGGGTCGCTCCCGTGACCCGGTCGTCGAGCCCAAGGGAGTACCTGACCATCTACGACATCGCCACGCTCCGGTCACCGAAACGGGTCGCCACACTGGCGGTCGATGGTGAGGTGGTGGACGCCCGGCTGGTCGGTACCCAGGTGCGGGTGGCCACGACCTTCTCACCCGACCTCGACATCGCATCCCCGTACTTCGACGATGACGGAGGTCTGGCCGAGGAGTCCGAGCAGCAGCTGCGCGAGGCGGTCGCCCAGTCGACAGTGGACGACTGGCTGCCGACCTACACCCTGACCGATGGCTCCGGTGCCGAGGTGGGTGGCGGACGGCTGGTCGACTGCCCCGATCTGGCCCGGCCCGGAACCTTCTCCGGGATCGCGACCGTGGCCGTCTCGGCGTTCGACCTCACCTCAGCCCTCGGGAACCGTCGCACGGTGGGCGTGGTGGCGGACGGTCAACAGCTCTACGCCACCGACACCTCGACCTACGTCACCTCCACCGAGTGGAAGGACCGCGGGTCGGCGCCGACGACCCAACTACACAAGTTCGTCACGGCCCCCTCTGGAGCCACCGCGTACCGCGGGTCCGGAGCGGTCCCGGGGAGCCTGCTGAACCAGTACGCGATGTCGGAACGCGACGGCGTGCTGCGGGTCGCCACCACGCTGTCCGGGCGGCGCGGTTGGGTCAACGCGCGGACGGTCAACGAGGGGGTGGTCACCACGCTGCGCGAGCAGGACGGCAGCCTGCACCCGATCGGACACCTCGACGGGCTCGGCCGTGAGGACAACGAGTCGATCCACGCGGTGCGCTTCATCGGTGATTCGGCGTACGTGGTGACCTTCCGCCAGACCGATCCGCTCTACGTCATCGATCTGCGCGACCCCGCCGAGCCCCGGATCACCGGTGAGCTGAAGATCCCCGGCTACTCCGGATACCTGCACCCGATCGGCCCGGATCTGCTGCTCGGTGCCGGGCAGAGTGGGCGCGGCAAGATCCAGTTCTCGCTGTTCGATGTCAGCGACCCACGGTCCCCACGTCGGATCGACACCCAGGCCTACGGTTGGGGCAACGCCGCGGCCGAGTTCGATCCGAGGGCGTTCCTGTCCTGGGAGCCGCGCGACCTGGTGATGGCCCCCGTGAGCTCGTACGGCCGCGGGCGGCTCGGCTTCAACGGGCTGATCGTGTTGCACGCCGACGCCCGCGGTCTCCGCGAGGACGCCCGGGTCACCGCGCGCCGCTCGGCCGGACCCGCTGTGCGTTCGTTGGTCATCGGCGACGACCTCTACGTGATGTCCGAGCGTGCCCTCCACTCCTACCGCCTCTCCGACTACCGCGGGATCGACCAGGTGAGTCTCTGAGCCGTCCCGGCGCCGTACGCCTGCGCCACGCGGTCGGACGAGGTCGGCGAGAACCGGGGACGACGAGTCGGACGCTGGTAATCTCGACGTCTGATTGTCAGACCGAGCGACAGGATCCAGCGATGAGCGTGGCTGCGCCGGACGGTGCTGGAGATCGACACGGTGGGGTGACCGCGACCCCGGGACTGACCCGGGTCGAGTCGGTCAGTCGACGAGACGGCGCCATCCGCGAGATCCGCCGAGCCATCGTGGTCGGACATCTCCAGCCGGGGGAGAAGCTCACCGAGAGCCGGCTGGTCAGCTCGCTCAACGTCAGTCGTCCGACCCTGCGCGAGGCGCTGGCCCAGCTGGTGCAGGAGGGTTTGCTGATCCAGGAGCCCTATCGCAGTCTCCGGGTCGCCGAACTCGACCCCGCCGCCATCATGAACCTGGCCCGGACCCGGATGGCCCTGGACCTGCTGGCCGCCGAGGACATCCTGGCCGATCCGACCGGCCGCAGGCTCGAGGCGGTCGGAGCCGCCTGGCGGGAGTTCGACCGGTTGCCGTTCGACGCTGATCCCGCCGATGCCCACGCCGCCCACATCACCTTCCACCGCCAGATCTGGGCAGCGTCGGAGAACAGAGTGCTGATCCGCGTCTGGCCCGTCACCGAGGCCCACCTGATCCTCGCGCTCGCCCAGGATCGAGTCGTCCACGACGACCCGCGGCGCAACCACGACATGCACGAGCAGATCGTCGAGGCGCTGTCCAGTCGTGATCTCGCCCGGGTCCGTGACGCCCTGGCCGTCCACACCCTCGGCAGCGCCGAGGAACTGGTGGCCAGCGGCCACGTCAGCGCCTGATCTCCGGCCGCAACGAGCAGCGTCCATCCGTCGGGCCCGGATGAGCCCCGAACCAGAGGATTTCCTGAGCCGCTGCTGAACCACGTTTGTTGAAGCATCAATCTTTCGCCGATACTGGTCCGACATGATCAAAGATGCTGAGCCGGCGCGGAGGTCGGACCGGCATTGTTCTACTCACCAGCCCGGAAGAGGGAAAGAACCGGCTGGGGAGCTGCCCGGGGGGAGCAGCTCGCACCACAGCAGGTCGGCGGAATCAGGCGTGTGCGTCCAGTCAGGGGGAGCCGGGCACGCTCGTTCCGCCCACCAGTCTCGTGATGACGAGACACCGCGGCGATGTCCAATCAGGGGGAGCCAGCGCCGCGGCCACCCGTCATCCGAAATCTGTGGGTCCGCAGGAGCACCGCCAGGGCGTCCAATCAGGGGGAGCCGCCCGGCGCGTACCCGGAACCACACCGAGTCAGCGCCCGCCACCATCACCGAGGTGGCGGGCGTTGTCGCGTCCCCAGTCGGCAGATGCAGGTCCAGTGACCTCCCACGGGGTCGGAACGGGCGTTCTCGGTCAACTGGACCTGGGAATGCCGGTTCCGTCGGCCCAGCCGGACGCGGCGACGGCGTCATCGGGGTCACCCGGACGGCACTAAGGTCACCCCCATGAGTGACAGCGAGACGACGACCGCCGCCCGAGCCGCCATCGAGGCCGGCCGGACCGCCCTGGGGATCGAATTGGGTTCCACCCGGATCAAGGCCGTGCTGACCGGACCCGACCACCAGCCGATCGCCGTGGGCAGTCACGCTTGGGAGAACCAGTTCATCGACCGCTCCTGGACCTATTCGCTCGACGCCGTCTGGAGCGGACTCCAGGACTGCTACGCCGGGCTCGCCGCGGACGTCCGGCGCCAGTACGGGGTGGAGCTGACCACGGTCGGCGCGCTCGGGATCTCGGCGATGATGCACGGGTATCTCGCGTTCGGCGCCGACGACGCCCTGCTGACCCCGTTCCGGACCTGGCGCAACACCAGCACCGGCCCCGCGTCGGAGAAGCTGAGCACCGCGTTCGGCTACAACATCCCGCACCGCTGGAGCATCGCCCACCTGTACCAGGCCGTGCTCAACGAGGAGGAGCATGTCGGGTCGATCGCCCACCTGACCACCCTCGCCGGCTACGTGCACTGGCAGCTCAGCGGCGAACGGGTGCTCGGCGTCGGCGACGCCAGCGGGATGTTCCCGATCGATGTGACCACCCGCGACTACGACCAGACCATGCTGGCCCGGTTCGCCGAGCTGAGCACCGAGGCCGGGGTCGAGCTCGACCTGCCCGCGCTGCTCCCGACGGTCAGGCGAGCCGGCGAGGCGGCCGGCACGCTGAGCGCCGAGGGTGCGCAGCGGCTCGATCCGACCGGTCGACTGCAGCCCGGCGCCCCGATGGCGCCGCCCGAGGGCGACGCCGGGACCGGGATGGTCGCGACCCACTCGATCGCGCCCCGGACCGGCAACGTCAGCGCCGGGACCAGCATCTTCGCCATGGTCGTGCTCGAGCACGAGCTCAGCCGCGTCCACCGCGAACTCGACCTGGTGACCACCCCCGCCGGCGATCTGGTAGCCATGGTGCACTGCAACAACGGCGCCAGCGAGCTCAACGCCTGGGCCGGGATGTTCGGCGAGTTCGCCGCCCTGCTCGGTGCCGACGCCGACTCGACCCAGGTGTTCGAGACGCTCTTCACGTCGGCCCTGTCGGGCGCCCCGGACGCCGCCGGGCTGATGGCCTTCAATTACCTCTCGGGCGAGCCGATCACCGACACCCACGAGGGCCGGCCGCTGTTCCTGCGTACGCCGGACAGCACCTTCACCCTGGCCAACTTCTTCCGGGCCCAGCTTTTCGCGGCGCTGGCCACCCTGCGGCTCGGGATGGATGTGCTCTCCGCCGAGGGCGTAGGCCTGGACCAGATGTTCGCCCACGGCGGGCTGTTCAAGACCAAGGGCGTGGCCCAGAACTTTCTCGCCGCGGCCATCGACACCCCGGTGTCGGTCGGCGACGTCGCCGCTGAGGGTGGGTCGTGGGGGATGGCCGTGCTGGCGGCCTTCGCCGCCGATCCCGGACCGTGGCCAGAGCCTGGCGGACTACCTCGACACCGAGGTGTTCGTCGACGCCGCGCTGCTCACCGTCGAGCCCGATCAGGGCGACGTGGCCGGCTTCAACGCCTTCATGAAGCGCTACGTGGCGGCGTTGCCGGTCCAGCGTGCCGCCGCCGAACACAGCTGAGTGCTCGCGTAATCTCCTGCGGGAGTCGAGGGAGGTCGGCGCGTCGTGATCATCGGTGTGGTGCGGGAAGCCCGAGCGGGGGAGACGCGCGTCGCCGCGACCCCGGCCACGGTCACGCAGCTGCTCGGCCTCGGTTACCAGGTGGTCGTCGAGCCGGGAGCCGGGGTTGCCTCGAGCTTCACCGACGAGGCGTACGCGGCTGCCGGCGCGACCGTCGGCGACCCGTTGACCGCCGACATCGTGCTGGGCGTCGACGCCCCGTCCCCGGTCCAACTGCAGGGTCTGCGATCCGGCGCCGTCCTGATCAGCCTGCTCAACCCGCGGTTGGACCCCGATCTGGTCGATCGGCTCGGACAGCTGCCGATCACCGCGCTGGCCATGGACGCGGTCCCACGGATCTCCCGGGCCCAGTCGCTCGACGTGTTGTCGTCGATGGCCAACATCGCCGGCTACCGCGCGGTGGTCGAGGCCGCCCACGAATTCGGCCGGTTCTTCACCGGCCAGGTCACCGCGGCCGGCAAGGTGCCGCCGGCCACCGTGTTGGTCGCCGGGGCCGGCGTGGCCGGGCTGGCCGCGATCGGCGCGGCCGGCTCGATGGGCGCGATCGTCCGCGCCACCGACCCGCGACCCGAGGTCGCCGACCAGGTCCGGTCCCTGGGTGGCGAATATCTGTCGATCGCCTCGGCCGAGGTCGAGGTGTCGGCCACCGGTTACGCCAAGGAGATGGGCGACGACTACCGGCAGCGTGAGGCCGATCTCTACGCCACCCAGGCCGCCGAGTCCGACATTGTCATCACCACCGCCCTCATCCCCGGCCGACCGGCGCCACGACTGCTGACCGCGGCGATGGTGGCGGCGATGAAGCCCGGTTCGGTCATCGTCGACATGGCCGCGCAGAACGGCGGCAACGTCGAGGGCACGGTGGCCGGGCAGAAGGTGACCACGGCCAACGGCGTGACCATCATCGGTTACACCGATCTGGCCGGACGACTGCCGACCCAGGCCTCACAGCTCTACGGGACCAACCTGGTCAACCTGCTGAAGCTGCTGACCCCGGGCCGGGACGGACGGCTGGTCCTCGACTTCGACGACGTCGTGCAGCGTTCGATCACCGTGGTCCGCGACGGCGTGATCACCTGGCCACCGCCGCCGGTCGCGGTCTCGGCCGTCCCCGCCGTCGTGGCACCGCCGAAGGCCGAGGTGGCGCCGGCCAGGCCCGCGATGTCGGGCGGTCGCCGGGTCGCTCTGGTGCTGGTGGCGGCGGCGATGCTGCTCGGGCTGGTCGCGCTGTCACCGCCCGGGCTGCAGGTCCACCTGACCGTTTTCGTCCTGGCCATCGTCATCGGTTACTACGTCATCGGCCACGTCCACCACGCGCTGCACACTCCGTTGATGTCGGTCACCAACGCGATCTCGGGGATCATCGTGGTCGGCGCGTTGCTGCAGATCGGCCATCGCGACGGGCTGATCACCGGGCTGGCCTTCGTCGCTATCCTGCTGGCCAGCATCAACGTCTTCGGCGGGTTCGCGGTCACCCGACGGATGCTCGCGATGTTCTCGCGGAGCTGAGCGACATGACCCCCGACCTGGTGACCATCGACGGCGCGGCCAACGCCGCCTTCCTGGTCGCCGCGCTGCTGTTCATCCTGGCCCTGGCCGGTCTGAGCAAGCACGATACGGCCGCCACCGGGACAACCCTCGGGATCACCGGGATGGCGATCGCGCTGGTCGCGACCATCGCCAAGGCGATCGGGTCGGACATCGAACCCGTCGGGCTGGTGCTGCTGCTGGCCGCCACGGCCATCGGGGCCGTGATCGGGCTCTGGCGGGCCCGGGTGGTCGAGATGACCGGGATGCCCGAGCTGATCGCCCTGCTGCACAGCTTCGTCGGGGCGGCCGCCGTGCTGGTCGGCTGGAACGGCTACCTGCACGTCGAGCACGATCCCGGCGGCGCCGAAGCCGCCCGGTTGAGCACGCGAGGGCCTGCTCGGGGTGCACTCGGCCGAGGTCTTCATCGGGGTGTTCATCGGCGCGGTGACCCTGTCCGGCTCGGTCATCGCCTTCCTCAAGCTGTCGGCGCGGATCAACGCCAGACCGTTGATCCTGCCCGGCAAGAACCTGCTGAACGTCGCGGCGCTGATCGCGTTCGTCGCCTTCACCGTCTGGTTCGTGATCGCTCCGCAGCTCTGGCTGCTGGTCGTGGTCACCGCGCTGGCCCTGCTGCTCGGGCTGCACCTGGTCGCCTCGATCGGCGGAGGCGACATGCCGGTGGTCATCTCGATGCTCAACAGCTATTCGGGCTGGGCCGCGGCGGCCTCGGGCTTCCTGCTCGGCAACGACCTGCTGATCATCACCGGTGCGCTGGTCGGCTCCTCCGGCGCGTACCTGTCGTACATCATGTGCAAGGCGATGAACCGGTCGTTCCTGTCGGTCATCGCGGGCGGGTTCGGGATCGAGGCCGGGTCCGGTCGAGCGACACCGACTACGGGACGCACCGCGAGACCACCCCCGAGGCCGTCGCCGAGCTGTTGACCGCGGCGTCGTCGGTCATCATCACCCCGGGCTACGGGATGGCCGTTGCCCAGGCGCAGCACGGGGTGGCCGAGCTGACCCGCCGGCTCCGCGAACGCGGGATCACCGTCCGCTTCGGCATCCACCCGGTCGCCGGGCGGCTCCCGGGACACATGAACGTGCTGCTGGCCGAGGCCAAGGTGCCGTACGACATCGTGCTCGAACTCGACGAGATCAACGACGACTTCGCCCGCACCTCGGTGGTCCTGGTCATCGGGGCCAACGACACGGTCAACCCGGCGGCCGCCGAGGACCCGACCAGCCCGATCGCCGGGATGCCGGTGCTGTCGGTCTGGGAGGCCGAGGACGTCATCGTCTTCAAGCGCTCGATGGCGTCGGGGTACGCGGGTGTGCAGAACCCGTTGTTCTTCCGCGACAACACCGCGATGCTCTTCGGTGACGCCAAAGACCGGGTGGAGGACATCCTCCGCAGCCTCTGACTCTCCGGAAGTCCGAGCTCGGATAGGTGGAACGTGGGTCAGGTCAGCCAGGGCGGTCGAACCGCCGAGGTGACGCCGGTGCAGGCGGCCTCGACGCAGTCGGCCAGGCTGCGCAGGTGGAAGGTGCGGCCGACGGCAGCCGGGCCGTAATGGGCGTATTTGGCCGAGCTGGTGGTGATGGTCCGCGTACGCGGAGCGATCACCGGTTCGCCCACCAGACACCAGCAGGTGTCCTGGACGAACCGGACGCCGAAATCTTCCAAAACGGCCACATGGCCGGCGCGTTCGGCCTGCCCGTGGACGGCGCGGCTCGCGGTGACGATCACCTCGACGTCGGGCGCCTTCGTCCGGCCGATGCTCAACGCGGCGAGCCGGGCGTACTCGTCGAGCGAGAAGTGCGGGTTGCCGAGCGCGATCAGCTCGGTGGTCGGGGCGGCGGCACTGTTCAGCTCGAGCCAGGCCTGCGCCAGCTCGCGCTTCCCCAGCCGGATCGGCGACGGCGGCCGGTCGGCGTCGGTGACCGCGGCCACGCTGGTCGCCTCGGGGGTCACCCCCACGAGGTGGAACATCGGCGCAGCCGACGTGGTCGCGAACGCAGCACCGAAGGCGCGCAGATCGTCGAGAGTGGCCGCACCGGCGACCAGCCCCGTGAGGACCGGGATGTCATTCGGGGCGAGCGCTCCGACCGCGTACCCCAGAGTCGGATAGAACGCGTCGTCGAGCTGGTCGAACTCCGGCTCGAGATCGATCTGCACGGTGGCCCGGCGACCGGCGTCGGTGTGGGGGCCGGCGTCGGGGCCGCGACCGACCAGCGCGGCCAGCACGTCGAGGTAGTCCGGGTACTTCAGGGTGCGGGCGCCGATCACCGAGTTGGCGTAGACCACCGCGTTCGACTCGGCCCAGGCGATCTGCTGGCCGCAAAGCGGCGGACCGTCGAGTTGGTAGGGCGCGCAGGTGTAGGTCGGCTCGACCCCCAGGGCCACGTACGCGTCGGCGATCCGATCCGACGGGTCGCCGAGCGCGGGGGACACGCCCTGCTCGCGCCAGCGCCGGCGATCGACGCACAGCGCGTTCATCGTGGTCGGGATCGAGACCCGGCCGCCGAGTTCGACGAGTCGCTCGACGAACCGGACGCTGGCCGGACCCTGGTAGAACACCCCGTCGAGGTGGGCCCGCTCGACATCGATCAACCGGGTCGCACCCTCGAGTCGCGCCGCGGTGACCAGGACGCGCATGGCCAGTCGGGCGGCCTCACCGCGTACGCCGTCCAGCATGGCCCGGTCGTCGTCGGTCAGCTCGAAGTCGGCGGGGGCCACCGCGAGGGCCGGAACCGGGGGCGCCGGATCACCCGGGTCGGCCGCGCAGACCAGGCCGCCCTCGACTCGCGCGTAGGACACGGAGCGCAGGGCTGCGAAGTCTGCTGGGCTCAGCTGCACGACGGGGATCGCGGTGTCGAAGAGTTCGGTGGCCAGACTGACCGCCAGGGTGAGGATCGCCTCGTGGTGGGAGAAGACCAGCGCCGCAGGAGCCAGGCCGTTGAGCAGCAGCTCGAACAGCACTCCGCTGCCCGAGCACGAGCCGCGCCCGCTGGGCAGCGCGAGCACCGTGGCGGCCACACTGCGACCGTGCAGCGGGTGGTGGGTGTCGATGATCACCCCGGTGGCCGGGTCGACTCCGCCCATGAAGCTCAGTCCGACGTCGGCGTGCAGCACCGGGCCGGCCGCCGCCCCCGCGATCACCGGTTGTCCGGTCCAGCTCGCCGCCACCACCGGTTCAGTGTGTCAGATCGGCGCCGACCGCTCAGGCGAGCACCCAGCTGTGCGGCGGGATGGTGATCGGTCCGTCGGTGCCGGCGACTTCGCCCTCCTCGTCGGACAGGTTGAGGGCCAGGGTCAGCCGGTCCTCGGGACCGGCCAGGTGGATGGCGATGGTCTGCTCGGTGGTGTCGCCGACGCTGAGGTCCGCGGTCGACAGCCACGGGTGGGTCCGACGGAGGTGGATGAGCTGCTGGTGGAGGTGGTAGGTCGGCAGTCCGATCGGGGAGAGCTCGGCGGGGGTCTCCGGGAACGCGGGCCGGACCGCGTCGTCACCGGTGGTCCCGTCGGTCTTCTCGCCGGTGAAGCCGTGCTCGTCGCCGGCGTAGATGGTGGGGATGCCCGGCAGCAGGAGCAGCAGGGCGACCGCGAGCGGGAGGTGTCGTTCGTCGGTGATCCGGGTGGCGATCCGCGTCACGTCGTGGTTGCCGACGAAGTTCTGCGGCTGGAAGGTCTGCGTGAAGGTCGCGTGCCGCTCGAGCGTCCAGGCCAGCTCGTGGAAGTTGCGGTCGTTGAGCGAACTCCAGGTCGCCTTCCACAACTCGTACTCGGTGACCGAGTCGACGCCGGACTTCTCGGCGAATTCAGCGTAGTCGCCGTGGATGACCTCACCGACGATCCAGCAGTCGGGGTGGGCCTGCTTGACCCGGTCGATGATCGGGCGCCAGGCGTCGGCGCCCACGGCGTACGCGGCGTCGAGCCGCCAGCCGTCGATACCGCGGTCGAGCCAGTGGTTCATCACCTCGACCACGTAGTCCTGCACCGGCGGGTGGTTGAGCTCGATCTCGATCAGGTCGAAGACGCCTTCGAAGACCAGCGGGTACTCACCCTCCCAACGCAGCCAGCGGCCGTCGTCGGAGTCAGGACCGCCCGCCATTGCGCGCCGGACCAGTTCGTGGTCCCGGCTGACGTGGTTGAACACCCCGTCGAACGCGACCCGGATCCCGCGCTCGTGTGCCGCGTTGATCAGCTCGTCCACGTCGCCGTCATCGCCCAGCCGAGGGTCGATCCGCAGGTGGTCGAGGGTGTCGTAACCGTGGGTGCGCGAGGCGAAGATCGGCGCCAGCAGGAGGCCGTTGGCTCCGAGATCGAGGAGGTGGTCGAGCCAGGGGAGCAGCCGCGGGAGTCGATGCTCGACGGAGTCGGTGGCGTCGCGCTCGGCGCCCACGAAACGCAGCGGATAGCAGTGCCACCAGATGACGGTGTCGGTCCAGCTCATACGACCACTCCTTGCTCGGGTATCCCTAGTGAGGCTAGCTCACTACGGCTACGATGGCCAGTGTGGACAGCGAGGAGCGGGTGCGTCGACGGCTGACCCCGCAAGCCCGCCGCGAGGCCATCCTCGCCGCCGCCCTGGCCGCATTCACCTCGACGAGCTACGACCGGGTCACCCTCGGTGCGGTCGGTGCGGCCTGCGGCGCCTCCGAGGCCCTGGTGTTCAAGTACTTCGAGAACAAGGCCGGTCTGTACGCCGCGGTCGTCGGCCAGGACCTGAATGAACTGACCCGGCGGATCATCGAGGTGACCGCGGCGTTGCCGCCGCACAGCTCGGCCCGCGACGAGGTCGCCCGCACGATCGACGCGCTCCTCGACCACGTCGAAGGCCGGCGCGTCGGCTGGGCCTCACCCTTCTTCACCGGCGCCTACGAGCCCGAGTCGGTGCAGCACCTGCGGCTCCGGTCGCGCTCCGAGCTCGTGGCCCGGCTCACCGAACGGCTGCGGGACCCCGACGATCGGCGCAACCGGCTGGCCGTGGTCGGATTCCTGGGTCACCTCGGCGCGGCCGCCGAGGACTGGGTCCAGCGTGGCTGCCCGTCCGACGACCGCGGCCCGCTGGTCGAGGCCGCGCTCGGCGCGCTCGAGGGTGGGCTCGGCGACTGGGGCTCGCTGCGGAGCGGTTGAACGGCCGCATCGGCGGAACCCACCTCAGTCGAGGGTGTCGGAGCGGAGCAGGTCCACCACGAATCCGACCTCGTCACGGTGCACGCGCAGCTCGTCCAGGGTCCGGATCCACGCGTCGGCCCCCGGATGCGGGCCCGATCCGAGAGCGATGACCCGGGCCCCGGCGGCCTGACCGGCCTCGATCCCCGAGGTGGCATCCTCGAGGACCAGGCACTGGGCGGGGTCGAGGCCGAGGGCCGACGCGGCGCGGAGGTAGCCATCGGGATCAGGCTTGCCCGCTGTGACCTCGTCGCCGCAGATGGCGACCACCGGCATCCCGAGCCCGGCGGCGACCATCCGGGCGGTGGCCAGCGGCCGGATCGCCGACGTGACCAGGGCGAACGGGACTCCTTGTTCACGAAGCCCGACCAGCAGCCGATCGGCGCCCGGGGTGCCGACGACCCCGTCGGTGTCGGCGATCTCCGCGCTGGTGAAGGCGTCGGCGTCGGCGCGGAGCTCAGCTGCGGTCAGCTCGGGTGCGACCTGGGCCATCACCTCGACGCCCTGGCGGCCGCGAGACTGCGGCAGTACCGAGGCCAGATCACGGCCCCGGCGGTCACACCACTCCGCCCAGCAGCGGTCCGACACGTGCTCGGAGTCGACCAGGGTGCCGTCCATGTCCATGAGCAGTCCGGCCACACCGTTGAATCGGATCGCGTCCACCGCAGCATTCTTCCGGGCCGCGACCCACCCGGGCGGACCGGTCTCGGGTCGACCCCGGATAGCGTGCCGAGGTCGATCCGTTTTCACGAAAGGAGCCGCTCACGATGACGGCGAACCCAGCCCAGCGGGTCGGTCTCGGGCTGGCCGCGCTCGGTCGCCCCGTCTACATCACCGTCGGTCGCGCCGACGACCTCGGTGGGACCCGCAGCGTCGCGGACCTGCAGCAGCAGACTGCGCGGGTGCTCGACGCGGCGTACGCCGCCGGGGTGCGCTACCTCGACTGCGCCCGATCCTACGGTCTGTCCGAGCGATTCCTGGCCCACTGGCTAGGCGCCCGGCCCGAAATCGACGACGTGGTCATCGCCTCCAAATGGGGGTACCGCTACGTCGGCGACTGGCGGCGCGCCGCCGCGGTCCACGAGGTCAAGGACCACAGCGCGACCGCGTACGCCGAGCAACTCGCCGCCACCCGGGCCGAACTCGGCGATCGGCTGGCGATCTATCAGATCCACTCGCTGACCCCCGACAGTCCGGCGCTCGGTGACCGGGCGCTGCACCGCCGGCTGGGCGAACTACGTGACGCCGGAGTGCGGGTCGGCTTCTCGACGTCGGGACCGGAGCAGGCTGCCGTCATCCGGGCGGCGCTCGCGCTCCGGGTCGGGGGAGAACCGTTGTTCGCTGTGGTCCAGTCGACCTGGAACCTGCTCGAGCCCTCGGCCGGACCCGCCCTTGCCGACGCCGCGGAAGCGGGGCTGTCGGTGGTCGTCAAGGAAGGGCTGGCCAACGGGCGACTCGCACCGGGCAGCACCGATCCGCACCCCGTCGTCCGCGCGGCGACCACCGCGGCCGCCGAGCTCGGTCTACCGCTGGACCGGCTCGCGTTGGCCGCGGCGCTCGAGCAGCCCTGGGCCGCTTGGGTGTTGTCCGGGGCCGTGACCCCGGGCCAGGTGGCCAGCAACGTCGAGGCCGCGGCCGTGAACCTGCCCGCCGACCTCGTGCAGGAGCTGATCACCCGGGCCGAGCCGGCCTGGGCCTACTGGACCGCTCGGTCGAACCGGGCATGGGAGTGAGCGCCGACACGGTGAGACGCGTCGCACGCGCACGTACGAAGATGAGGAGTCAGCCCCGCAGGTAGCCCCGCTGTCCGGGCCCGGCGACGTCCGGGTCGAGGATCGAGGTGATCCGACCCTCCATCCGCCCACCGACGCGATCATCTCAACGGTCGCCGTCTGCTCCCGGCCCTGACCAGCACCCGACGACAAGGACACATCATGGAATACACCCGACTCGGCGCCTCCGGGCTGAAGGTGAGCCGGATCGCGCTGGGCTGCATGAGCTTCGGCGAGCAGCGCGGGTTCAGCACCTGGTCGCTCGGCGAGGAGGAAGCCGGCGCCTATTACCGGCAGGCGGTCGAGCTCGGCATCACGTTGTGGGACACGGCCAACGCGTATCAGCGCGGCAGCTCCGAGGAGATCACCGGTCGTGCGATCCGGGCGTACTCACGTCGCGAGGACGTGGTCCTGGCGACCAAAGTCTTCTTCCCGATGCACAGCGGGCCGGGCGGGTCGGGCCTGTCGCGCAAGGCGGTGATGGAGCAGATCGACGCTTCGCTGACCCGGCTCGGCACCGACTACGTCGACCTCTACCAGATCCACCGCTTCGACCCCGAGACTCCGGTCGAGGAAACCATGGAGGCGCTGCACGACGTGGTCAAGGCGGGCAAGGTCCGTTACCTGGGCGCCTCGTCGATGTGGGCCTGGCAGTTCGCCAAACTCCAGCACGCCGCGGCGACGAACGGCTGGACCCGGTTCGTCGCCATGCAGGATCTCTACAACCTGCTGCAACGCGAGGAGGAACGCGAGATGTTCGGGCTGCTCGCCGACCAGGGAGTCGGGTCGATCCCGTGGTCGCCGCTGGCGAAGGGCCGGTTGACCCGCCCGTTCGGTGACCTGAGGACCGCCCGGGGCAGTGACGACCCGGTCGCTGCGCGATTCTTCGGCGAGGGCAATCCGGAGATCATCGGCGCGGTGCAGCGCATCGCCGAAACTCGCGGCATCGCGATGGCCCAGGTCGCCCTGGCCTGGGTGCTGCGCAACCCGGTGGTCTGCTCGCCGATCGTGGGGGCGACCAAGCCGCACCACCTCGCCGACGCGGTGGCGGCACTCGATCTCGAGCTGACCGAGGACGAAGTCGCCGAGCTCGAGGCACCGTACGTGCCGCAGCTCCCGGCCGGTTTCTGAGTCGGTCGTAGGAGTGCGCCGTGATCCGTCGATCCGCACCGTGCCCCTGCGGACTCGGCCCCCCGTACGGCGACTGCTGTGGTGCGCTCCACCGGGGCGACCGGACCGCCTCGACCCCGGAGCAGCTGATGCGCTCGCGCTACTCGGCCTTCGCGGTCGGCGATCCCGGCTATCTGCTGCGCACCTGGGCCCCCGATCAGCGGCCGCGGGTCGTCGATCTCGATCCGCAGGTGCGGTGGACCGGGTTGGACGTCTTGGCGACGACCGGCGGGGGACCGTTCCACACCGAAGGGACCGTCGAGTTCTGTGCCCACTACGTCCGTGGGCGAGAGCTCGGCGAGCAGCGCGAGCACAGTCACTTCGTCCGCACCGGTGGTGAATGGCGCTACCACTCGGCCGTGTCTACAGCGTAAACGGTATCGTCGGGGCTTCGGGGTCGAAGTGCCTCCGCCCGACCAGGGCGGGGGAACAGTAGGTGTTCGCACCACCACCGCACAAGGAGAAGACATGATCAAGAAGTTGAACGAGCTCGGGGTTCGTAGTGAGTACGCCTACATGGGCGGGTTCGCGTCGATCGTTCTCTCGTTCGTGTCCTACTTCATCAGCCGGGCCAAGAAGGGTGATGACAAGGCGCAGTCCGATCGTTGGGGCATCTTTGTCGGTCACTGGGCTCCCACCTTCTTCGCCCTCGGTGTCGCGCTGAAGCTCGAAGAAGACTGACCACAGTGTCCGACTCTTCGGACATTCTCCGTCGGCTTTCGCTATGCCCGGGACCGCGCGCAGGCCTACGTGAGGCCCTCGACAACGTCCCGAACGACGAGGCCCGCGCCCACTGAGGCTCCATCAGATCCGGTGACCCAGTACGGGCCACCAGGACGCCCGACGCCCGTGGAGGCTGCTGCCACCACGGGCGTGCGGGGGCGAGGGGGTCGCCGCGCCTGGCTACAGGTCGCCCCAGAGCGCTGATTTCCGCGTCTCGAACTCTGCCTGGGTGATGGCGCCCTTGGCCCGGAGTTCGCGCAGTTCGCCGAGTAACTCGAGCGGATCGCGCGTCGGCTCGCCGGGATCGCCGGCGATGACCTGGCGCGCCCGGGTGGCGATCCACTCGCCCTGCAGTCCCAGGATCTCATCGACCACGAACTGCCCGTCGGCCGCGGAGATCACGATGGTCCCCGTGGAGCGGCGGGTCGACCCTTCGATCGACGCGATATCGGTGATCGGCACGCTGAACACCACCTGTCCCGGCCGACCCTTGGATCGGAACAGGATCCGGTGATCGGTCAGCACGACCAGGCCCCGCTGGCGGCTGTGCCGCCCGTCGGCCATCCGCAACACCGTCTCGTCGGCGGTCAACGACTGCTCGAGCGCGACGATCTGCGGATCGGAACGCCGGTCGGAGACCATGGACTGCGCTGCGGCCAGGGTGTCCTCGCGTAGCCGGAAACGGGCCAGTCGCTCGGTCGTGGTCTCTTTGCGCAGCCGGGACAAGAAATCAGACATCGGTGCCTCCTCGAACTGCCGATCATGCCATTGCCGCGGGGGTCGGACCCGAGCCCGGGTCCGGAGTCGCTCCCCAGGTGCGCCCCCGGGCCCACAGCATCGCCGTCGCCGGACCCAGACGGGGAGCGTGGGGGGTCGCCCCATGACACTGTGACTCAGCCGACGTCGGGGACGGGGAAGGTTGAGCGCGGGTACGCGGTTGTCCCACCGTGACCGCAATCTTCGAGCCCGTGACCCTGCGTCAGCTGACGATCAAAAACCGCATCTGGCTGGCCCCGATGTGCCAGTACGCGGTCGAGCGTCAGGACGGCGTACCGACCGACTGGCACCTGGTTCACCTCGGCGCGCGCGCCCAGGGTGGTTTCGGGCTGATCCTGGCCGAGGCGACCGCCGTGGTCCCCGAGGGCCGGATCAGCCCCCAGGACACCGGGCTGTGGAACGACGAGCAGCAGGCGGCCTGGTCCCGGGTCGTCGACTTCGTGCACACCCAGGACACGGCGATCGGAGTCCAGCTCGCCCACGCCGGCCGGAAGGCGTCGACGTTTCGCGGCTTCCCCGGTGAGCCCACCGGCAGCGTGCCGGAGAACGAGGGCGGCTGGCCGACCGTGTCCGCGTCGGCCGAGGCCTTCCCCGGTTACCGCGACCCGGCCGAGCTCAGCGCCGCCGACATCGACGGTGTGGTGACGGCCTTCGCCGATGCCGCCCGGCGCGCCGACGCCGCCGGGTTCGACGTCGTCGAGATCCATGCGGCCCACGGTTATCTGGTCCACCAGTTCCTCAGCCCTTTGTCGAACCACCGTACCGACGGCTACGGCGGCGACTTCGTTGGCCGGACCCGCCTGATCCTCGAGATCGCCGATGCCGTGCGCTCGGTGTGGCCCGCCGACAAGCCGCTGTTCGTCCGGTTGTCGGCCACCGACTGGACCGACGGCGGTTGGGACGGCGACCAGACC
Source organism: uncultured Actinomycetota bacterium (assembly GCA_963815905.1). GTDB lineage: Bacteria > Actinomycetota > Actinomycetes > Propionibacteriales > Propionibacteriaceae > Microlunatus. Next base: position 717,213 of record CAWFIO010000013.1, read on the forward strand.
GTGCAGTTGTCGGCCGCGCTGCGCGTCCGCGGCGTCGATCTGATCGATGTGTCCACCGGCGGCAACGTGCTGGCCGACATCCCGGTCGAGCCGGGCTATCAGGTGCCGTTCGCGCGCCGGGTCAAGCAGGAGGCACAGGTCGCGGCCGGCGCCGTGGGTCTCATCATCGATGCCCAGCAGGCCGAGAAGATCGTGGCCGGGGGCGACGCCGACGTGGTGTTGCTGGCCCGAGCCGCGCTCCGGGATCCGTCCTGGCCGCAGCGGGCCGCAGCCGAGCTCGGCCTCGGCTGGCGCGAGGCACCCTACCCGACCGCGTACCTGCGTGGCCGCTGGGACGACGTCCCGGCGATCTGACCTCGCGCGCTACTGGGGCGCGGGCTCGCCGGCTTGTCGCCCGAGACTCGCGATGGCCGTCACCACCAGGAGTGATCCGACTACCCCAGCGCCGCTGAGCTGCTCACCCAGGAAGGCGACGGCGATCAGCACGGCGGTCACCGGTTCGATCAGGGTGGCCAGGACGGCCGTGCCACTCGGGGTCGTGCGCAGCCCGGTGTACATCAGTGCGTACGCGACCGCCATGGTGATCACACCGAGGTAGCCGATCAACGCCCACGAGGCCGGGTCGCCCACCGCGAAGCCGTCGCCGCGGACAAAAGTGGCGATCAGCCCGACCGGCACGAGGACGACCGCGGCCACCGTGATGGTGGCAACCGTGACCGTCAGGGTGTCGAGCCGCTGGGTCAGCGGGGCGGCGATGTCGGCTGCGAGGGCGTACGCACCGCCCGAACCCAGCGCCAGCAGCACCCCGAGCGTCGGGTGGGCGGCCTGTTCGGCACCGCCACCGATCAGACTGACCAGCAGCAGTCCTGCGACGGCGATGGCGACGGTGAAGACGCGGGTGAGCGGCGGGAGGCGACGTCGCTGCACGCTGTCGAGCACCAGCAGCAGCACCGGAGCGAACCCCAGGCACACCACCGTGGCCACACTGACCCCGGTGGCGATCACGGCAACGAAGTAGAGCAGCTGGAAGGTGGCGGTCAGCACGCCGACCGCCAGCACCCGTCGCCACTGGCTGCGAGCCAAGGACCAGGTCGAGCGGATCCGTCCGGTGACCAGCGCGGCTAGCAGCAGCACCCCTGCGCCGGCCACCGCGCGGTAGGCACTGATGGTCAGCGGCGACAATCCGGAACGCTGGTGGACCAGGTGCACGCCCGGCCCGATCGTTCCCCAGACCACGCCGGCGAGGGTCACCAGCAGCAATCCTCGCCAGGCCCGGGCGGGCCGGCGCTCGGAGGCGGCGGTGGTCACCGCGACAGTATGACGGCCGGACAGCACTGGGGTCGGCCCGTTTCCGAGGGACGGCGTGGCCCACGACCGACCAGTCGGCCGGGTCGAGCCGCAGGGGCGGGCACACTGGGTCGACCGACGACCGGAGGAGTACGCGTGGCGCTCGACCCTGACATCGCACGACAGCTGAGCCAGCAGTCGCGGCTCTGGCTGCTATCGCTGATCTGCGCCGGCGTGGGGGCGGTCGTCGTGTGGCGGACCGGCGCGGTCGGGCCCGGGGTGGTCGCCTTCCTGATCACGCTGGCGGTGCTGGGCATCCCGCTGTGGCTCTACGAGAAGCGCCGCCGTACCAGCAGCCGCTGAGCCCGGTCAGCCCTCTTCGACCGAGCGGACCAGCTCGGCGACCTTGGCCACGTACGCCTGGGGATCGGCTTTGCGCTCCAGACCGGCCGCGTTCATGTAGCGGACCTTGCCGAACACGTCGCGCTCGGTCCAGCCCCGGTCGTGCCGGCCGAACACCCAGGCCACGTTCGCGTACGAGTTCGCGTCGCGTCCGTCGAGGAAGTACTTGTTGTTGAGGTACAGCGTGGTCTCGTACGCGGTCTCGGGGTCCGTGGACCACTCGATGACCTTCTTCCCCCAGTACATCCGCATGTAGTTGTGCATGTATCCGGTCGACCTCATCTCGGCCATGGCCGCGTTCCAGTACTCGTCGTGGGTCCCGCCCTGCTCGAGCTGGTCGCGGGTGTAGATGTGCGCGCGCTCGTCGGACTGGTGATCGGCCAGCGTGTCCTTGGCCCAGTCGGGCAGCGCCTGGTACTGGTCGTAGTCGGGCTCGTAGTAGACGTAGTTCATCGGGAGCTCACGGCGGATGATCAGCTCGTCGAGGAACGAATCGGCGTTTCCGTCGGCCTGGTGTTTGCGCACCTCGAGGGCGATGTACACCGGCGAAATCTGGCCGAAATGCAGGTACTTGCTCATGTGCGAAACGTCGCTGGTCTCGGGGTGCATCCGGTGGTCGGCGTACGTGGCGAAGCGGTCGGCGAAGAACTTCTGCAGGATCTTCTTCGCCGCTGTCGTACCCCCCTCGAACAGCGGGACCGGGTCGACCTGGTGCTCGAGCTTCATCGTGTCCAGGAGCGCATCGACGTCGCTGAGGTCCTCGCTGTCGACGCTCGAGCCGAGCTCGGTGACCGTGGGGGAGGTCTTCCGCAGCGGGACCAGGAAACGGTCGAGATGCCGGGTGATCTTCGGTCGGATGGTGCGGGCCGCGGTCTCGACCTTGTCCGAGACCAGCTCGATCGGGACGACGACATCGCTCTCCACCTGGATGACCGGACAACGCGCGTCCCGGGCGACGTGCTCGCGCCACTGGCGCTGATGACGCAGATAGCCGCGGTCGCAGATCAACAGCGCGGCCTGCTCACCCAGCCGCAGCGCCACCTCGTCGGGCGCACCGCGCTGCACGACGAAGGTGATCGTGCGGTCGGTCAGCGCGGTCTCGACGTCCCGCAGCCCCTGCAACATGAAGTGGTAGTGCCGCCGGTTCGCCTCCGGGTAGTCGTCCATCAGCCCGAACGCCACGAGCAGCGGGAGGTTGAGCTCGTTGGCCCGGTGCACGGCGTATTCGAGCGCATGGTTGAGCTCGGAGCGTTGTGCCTGCTGCATCCAGTAGAGGACGTAGTCGCCCGTCAGATCGTCGGCCTCCTGGCTGTGCTCGTTGAGCACCTGGACCCGTTCGCGCTGGATCCCGGGGTAGATCTCTGTGTCGTCATGCTCGTCGGCCATGCCTAGTCTTCCCTTCCGGTTCGTTGTCTGGATTCTCCGACCCCACACCCGGGCCGCTGGTCACCCGGGGTCACGTAGTCGGCAAAAGCAGGTCCAGATGGGCGTTCGGGGCGGTTGAGGGGCCCTGGCGGCCAACTGGACCCACGAACGCCGATTCCCCCACACGAACGGACGTAGCCGCGTCAGCAAGGGCTGGTGGAGCAGGCGGGCCCGCACCTGACCGGGGACGACTGGCGTCGGCCGTGACCGGGGCGCGCGCGATCGGTGATTGATCCGAGACCGGTCGAATGCGGGCGGTTGGGGTCCTGATAGGTCAAGATGTGCTCGTGCACAGTCCGCTCGGGGAACCGTTCGTCAGCGTGGTCGACCACGGAGTCCTGGCCGGGCTCGAACGCGACCTCGGCGCCCGCGAGGTCGTTCGCGAAGTCGTTCAGCTGTTCCTCGAGCAGCTGAGCCATCGGAGACCCGCGGTGCTCGATGCTGCCGCCGCCGGCGACCTGCTCGGAGTGCGGCGGGCCGCCCACACCCTCGGCTCGGCCAGCGCCATCGTCGGGGCGGTCGAGTTGCTCGGGCTGTGCCGTGAGCTCGAGGCCTGCCGGCTCACCGGACCCGCACTGGCCGCGGCGCCGCTGCTCGCCACCTGGTCCCGCTCGTGCACCGAGACCGAGTTCGCCTTGACCGACTGGCTCGCCGCACCGTGAAGCGTCACGGGTCGAACCGGTAGCCGACCCCGCGCATGGTCCGCAGGTGACGCGGGTCGGAGGCGCAGTCACGGAGTTTGCGCCGCAGGTTGCCCATGTGCACGTCGACCAGGTGGTCATCGCCGTACGCGTTGCTGCCCCAGATGGCCTGCATCAGCGCATGCCGGGTGAACGGTCGCCGCGGGCTTCCGCTCAGCGTCTCGAGCAGGTCGAATTCGATCCGGGTCAGCTCGACGTGTACGCCGTCGACCTGGGTCTCCCGGGCGAGCGGATCGATCTGGAGCTCGCCGAACGTCCGCACGCAGTCAGTCCGCGGCCGGGGGCGCCGCCGCATGGCCCGGATCCGCAGGGTCAGTTCGGGCACCGAGAACGGCTTGGTCACGTAGTCGTCGGCGCCGGAACCCAGCCCGAGGATCCGATCGGTCTCGCTGTCCCGCAAGGTCAGCATGACCACGTACGCATCGGTGAACTCGCGCAGCCGGCGGCAGACCTCGTGACCGTCGATGTCGGGCAGCCCGACGTCGAGCAACACCAGCTCGGGCCGGTACGAGCGGGCCATCTCGAGCGCGGTCGACCCGTCAGAGGCGACCAGCACCTCACAGCCCTCACCTTGGAGCAGCCGGCGGCCGATGATCGTGCACTCCTCGGTGTCGTCCACGACCAGGGCGTACGAGCGGGTCATCGGGCCACCATCTTCCGGATGTAGATCTTGGCCGCCTGACGGCGGGGAAAACCGGCCAGCAATTGCTGCAGTGCGGCGCGGCTCATCGGCTTGACCAACGTCGCGTCCATCCCGGCCTCCGCGTACCGCTGGCGGTCGACGGCCGACGCAGACCCGGTGAGAGCAATGATCGGGACCCGATCGGTGGGTGACTCCTGGTCGCGGATGGCCCGGGCCGCCTCCACCCCATCGAGCTCGGGCATCTGTGAGTCCATCAGCACCAGGTCGTACGCGGTGGACGAGGCGGCGATGACCGCGGCCGCACCGTCGGCGACCACGTCGACCTCATGGCCCAACAGCTGGATCATCAGCTGGCCGACCCGGCGGGCGGCCGGATCATCCTCGGCCAGCAGGATCCGCATCGGACGATCCTCGGGCTCGGCGTCCGCAGCCTCCTCGTCGGCGGTCAGGGCGACCAACGCGGCCCGGAGCCGTCCCGAGCTGACCGTCGCCCCGAGAACCAGATCGTTGTCGCGGACGTGCTCGGTGGGGACCGCGTGCCCGCTCGCGGTGATGATGACCAGACGCGGTCGGGCTTGGTCGGTCCGGCGCTCGAGCTGCTCGCCGATGACGGCCAAGGCGTCCGGGTGGTCCTCGCGGATCACCACCGTGTCGGCCAGCGCATCGACCCAACCCTCGGTTTCGGTGCCGACGCTGACTGTGGCCCCCCAGCGGCGGAGTCGGTCGACCAGCGGTTCGGCCCGCGACGGTTGTGGATCGAGGACGGCGATCGAGCGGCCCTCGAGTGCGGTGGCCACGGACTCGGGCATCGGCTCGGGCGACAGCACCAACTCGAACCCGAACACCGAACCCACGCCCTCCTGGCTGGTCACGGTGATCGCACCACCCATCCGGTGGACCAGGGCCTGGCTGATCGACAACCCGAGGCCGGTGCCGCCGGCCTTGCGGGCCCCCTTCTGTGGGACCCGGCTGTACGGCTGGAACAGCCGGTTGAGCTGGCCGGCCGGGATCCCGACGCCGGTATCAGTCACCTGGAAGTAGATGGCCTCCGGCACCTCGAGCCGGGCCGCCGGGCAGATCTCAATGGTCACCTCGCCGGAATCGGTGAACTTGATCGCGTTGCCGAGCAGGTTGATCAGCACCTGGCGGAGCCGGGTGGCGTCGCCGCGGACCCACTCCGGGCAGGCGGGGTCGAGGTCGGCCTGCAGCCGGATCCCTTTGGCATTGGCGTTGACCTGAAGCAGTTCGACCACGTCGCCGAGCACCTCGCCCAGCTCGAGCGGCTGGTAGTCGAGCGACAACTGGTCGGCGTCGATGCTGGCCCGGTCGAGGACGTCGTTGACCAGGCCGAGGATCAGCGTGGCGCTGCGCCGGACATGGTCGGCCTGCTCGCGTTGGACGGAGTCGAGGCGGCTGCTCAGCAGCAGTTCGCTCATCCCGATGACCGCGCTGAGCGGCGTACGGATCTCGTGGCTCAGGGTGGCGGAGAAGTCCGCCCGGGCCCGCCCGGCGGCCAGCGCCTCGTCGCGGGCCACCCGCAGGTGCTCCTGCTGGACGACGTGCTGGGCGTTGAGGCGCTTGGCCGAGCGCAGCGCGAAGATCAACCGGACCAGCGACGTCAGCACGGTGATGAAGGCCAACACCATGACCACCGGCGGCTGCGGGGTGATCCGATCGACTCCGAGCACGACCAGGGCGGCCAGCGACAGCACCGTGGGAGTCACGACGCTGCGCGGGAACTGGGCGGTCATCCGCGGGGGCGGCGGACCCATGTGCCAGGCCGTCCAGGCGAGGGCCAGAAAGGCGGTCGGCCACAGCAGCCAGCCGGGCGAGGTGCGGGCATCGACGCCGAACGCCAACGGTTGCATGGTCAGGCCGGCCGCGACGGTGGCCGGGACGACACCGGCCATCATGCTCCACCAGTTCCGGCTCGGATTCCGCCCGAGGATCGGAACCATGCCGATGAGCAACGCCAGCGGAGCCAGGGCGGTGATCGACACCACCACCGCACCGACCTCGACCGGACCGCTCATCGCGTAGACGATCGAATCGGGTACCAGCAGCGCGGTCCCCACGGTGAGAACGCCGCTGGCACCGACCAGCCCGTCCAGGCGCAGCCCGGGGGAGGGGAGCCCGACCCGGCGGGTCGACATCAAGCTCTGGGCCAAGAACGTCGAGCCGAAGAAGGTGACCTCGCCCGCATACATGATCAAGCCGAGCTGGGTCACGCTCAGCTCCAGCTCGCCGGCCATGGCCGAAGGCAGCAACCAGCGGTAGGCCAGCTGGGCCAGGGTTGTGACCAGGCCGCCCAGGGCGATCAGCAGCCACAGCCGTCGCTCGCTGGATACGGCGACCACCCGCCAGACCAGCACGGCCAGGGCCAGCAGTTGCAGCAGCGGGAGCAGCCAGATGTCCGGACGACCAGCGACCGGGGTCTCCCCGGGGAGCGGACGGATCGCGTGGCCCAGCCAGACGGCGACCGGGCCCGGCCCGGGCAGCGGCGGGACCAGCAATCCGAGCACAGCGCAGCCGATCACCACGATGGAGATCACGGGCGCGAGGATACGGACCGACACCGGGATCGGGTCGGCACCGCTCGTCGCAGGCTGAAACATAGAACCCCTACGGATCTACTCAGTCCCCGAGCAATCGCGCAATGGTCCCCGAGCGACTCCACCGGCCGACCAGCAGCCGACGAGTCCACGCCCCGACGAGGCCCATTCTGCCCTGGATCCACCGCGTCAGCACCATCCGCGTCCATTTCTTCTTGACCGTTTCTTGATCCCAGGCATACGGCAACCTCCGGGTGCGACCGACACGATCGAACCCAGCACGCCGAGAGGACAGGCTTCCCCCTTCATGACCGTGACCTCCCGTCCCACCACCACCGAGCCGAATTCGGCCGGTCGGGCGCTCCGCCCTGCCGTGCTGTCGGCCTGGCCCCAGGGGTGGGCCGGCCTCGACGAGGACCGATTTCCCCTGATCACGGCGCTGACCGAGAAGCCACGCCTCTTCGTGATGATCACGAGTTACCCTGAAAACATCCGAACCTTGCCCACTGTCGGGGCGACCGCGCTGCACCTGTCGCAGCGGGGCGAGCCGTGGGAACTGATCGTTGCTGACGACGGCTCCGCCGACGGCACGGTCGCTCTGCTCGACAAGCTCGACTTGGCCAACCTGCGGGTGCTGGTGGCCAAGCGCAACGGTGGCCCATGTAGTGCGGTACGCCGGGGGATGCTGGCAGCCCGCGGGGACTACATCGGGTTCGCCGATACCGCACAGTCGACGCCCATCGAGCAGTTCGACACGCTGCTCAGCCGGGTCGTGCTCAACGGATACGCCGTGGCGACCGGGTCACGCGCCGCCGTCGGAGCCGTCGTCACCAACAACAGGGCCAGGCGACTGCGTCTGGCTGCGACCTCCACCATGAACGCCGATCCGAAGGGAGCCAGATGAACATCAGCAGCCGGACCGAGGACGACGTCTCCGCCCTCGCCCTGGATGATCGCTTCGACGCCCACGAGGTCGGGGCGTTCCGGGCGGCCGTCGACGCGGTCGTGAAACCCGGCGCCGTCGTACGGCTCGATCTGGCCGCGGTCCGCTTTCTCGATTCGACGGCCCTGGCCGAGTTGCTCCGTGCCCGGATGGCGCTGCAGCAGACCGGCGGCCAGCTGATCTTGGAGCCGGTGTCGGATCCGGTCCGGGTGATCCTCGAACTGACCGGCCTCGACTCGGTTTTCGCCGTCGCGACGTCGACCGGATCGAACCTCGGCTGAGCCATGACGCTCACCTACGCCGACGACCCGTCGTGCCTCGAGGAGCGGGACGCGCTGGTCGACGCCCTGGTGGCGGCCCAGGACCGGCTGAGTGCACTGGTCGCCTTGATGAGGCTGTCGAGCGACACCCTCGATCTCGACGAGCTCACCCTGAAGATGCTCGAGGAGGCACTCGAGCTGACCGAGTCCGACGCCGTCGTGCTCAGTTGGGACCACGGTCGGCCCAACCAACGCGCGGCGCACGCCGTCGTCGGCGTCGAGACACTCCAGCGGGTGCTCGACGAACAGCTGCGGACCATGCAGCTGGGTCTGGGGTCCGGTCACGACATGTCCTGGACGGTGGTGCCGTTCCCCTCGTACCCGGAGGTCGGGATCGCCGTCGGCCGGCTGCGCGGGCCCGCGTACACCACCGGAGACATCCGGATGCTGCACACCGTAGCCCTGGCCATCGAGCAGCTCAGCCTGCTGTCGCGGCTGCACCAGGAGGTGGTCCGGCAGGCCACGGTGAAGAAGGAACACCAGCTGGCCTCGCGGTTGGCCCAGGCCGTGCTGCCCAGCGTCCACCCCGCGCTGCCGGGGGTGGACTTCTTCGCCCGGTGCTCACCGGCCTCGCTGACCGGCGGGGACTTCATGGTCTTCGCCGAGATCGACGGGGTGCTCTGGGTGGCGGTCGGCGATGTCGCCGGAAAAGGACTGCCGGCCGCGATGATCATGACCCAGGCCGTGGCTGCGGTCCGGGTCGCGCTGCGCAACGGCGACCCCGACGATCCTGCCGCCGCCCTGACCGAGATGGGGGCGGACCTGGGCGGATATCTGTGCTCGGTCGAGTCGTTCATCACCCTCGCCGTCGCCGCCCATCGGCCCGGCAGCGGCACGGTGGCGCTGAGCAACGCCGGTCACTCGCCCGTCGTCTACGTCCCCGGCGCGGGGGAGGCCCCCCGCAGCATCGGGCCCAGCTCGCCGCCGCTGGGGGTGATCGTCCCCCGTCCGCCGCGGACGGTCGTGCTGCCGCTCCCGCCCGGGGCCGCCCTCGTCATCGGCACGGACGGTCTGGTCGAGCAGCCCGATCCAGCGGGCGACATGCTGGGCTACGACGTCTTCCTCGAGACCTGTGCGACCCCGATCGATCACGCCGGCGAGCTGGGTGAGCAACTCTTCCGACTCGTCGACGAGCACGCCGACGGGACCCCGGCGGCGGACGACCGCACCCTGGTCGTGCTCCGGGCGGGGAATCACCACGATGTCTGATGTACTGACCGATCGCCTCGACCTCGGGGCCGACCTCGCCGAGCTGCGCGGACTGGGTCCCTGGCTCGAGGAGATCCTGGCCGCAGCGGGTCTGGGCGGATTGCAGGGTTCGCTCGAGCTCGCGCTGCACGAGGTCTGCGTCAACGTCGTCACCCACGCGTACGCGAACGGTCCAGGCCGGATCGCCATCCGTTCCCGGGTCGACGTCGAGATGATCGAGTTCGAGGTCCGCGATACCGGGACCGCGGTGTTCGATCCGGATGACGCGAACGAGCCGGACCCGGACACCCCGCAGATCCACGGATACGGACTGATGATCGTGCGCCGCCTGGTCGACGAACTCCGCTACACCCGCGAGGAAGGAACGAACGTATGGCTGCTCCGCACCCATCGCTGATCCCGGACGCCCACGAGGTCGTCACCCTGGCACTGTCCGGACGGCTCGACGCGTTGCGCGCCCTGCCGCTGCGGGCCGAGCTGGACAACCTGGTGGTGGCCGCCGCCGGTGGCGCCCAGGGCGTGCTCATCGATCTGTCCGACGTCGTGTTCGTCGACAGCGCGGCCCTCGCTGCGCTGGTGCGGCTGCGTCGGCAGTGCGCCGATGCCGGCCTCGACCTCAAGTTCGTCAAACCGCGCCACTCCGAGGCGTTACGGATCTTCCGGCTGACCCAGTTCGACGAGGTTTTCGTCATGCTGGACGCGTCGGCGCCGTGACCGGCGTGACTCACCGGTTGGTGGTCGTCGACGACGACCCCGTGGCCCGGCTCGTGTTGTCACGCATCCTGACCCGGCTCGGGCACGAGGTGCAGGTGGCCCCGGACGTCGCCGGCGGCCTGGCCGTCGCGGTCGCCTGGGTCCCTGACCTCGTCTTCTCCGACTTCGAGCTGCCCGACGGGACGGGTGACGAGTTGCTCCTCGGCATCCGGCGGGCCGGGCTGAGCATGCCGTTCGTCCTGGTCACCGGGATCGCGGAGCTCGACGCCTCGCGCAGCATCCCGGGCGCGGATCCGACCGGTCACCAACCCACCGCCGCCGCCACCTTGACCAAGCCGCTGGACTCGCGGGCCGTCTCAGCCTGTCTGCGCACCGTGCTCGACCACTCCGCGACACGGTGACGGGCCCCTCTCGGCCGGAACGCGACGATCTGCTCTATGGGTGGCCACCGGCGGCCTAGCTGTTCAGGTCCAGTAGAGGAGCGAGGCCTCGGGCAGCCGGCGGGACAGCTCGGCGGCGAACCAGCTGCGCATCGCGGTCATGGTCTCGCGTGGGTACACGTACTTCACCCCGCCGAACTTGGAGCGCTTCTGGGTACGGAGGTCTTCCGCCATCTCCAGCTTGGTGTTCGGATACCAGCTGAGCAGGACATCCTTGCTGTTCGGGGTGAAGCGGTGGGTGATGATCTCGGTGGTCAGATCGAGCTCGGGGATCCCGCGCAGCGCATCGGACACGTCGCCGAGCAGCTCTCCGTAACCCTGCTCCCAATCCGGCACCGGCATCACCGGAGCGATGGTCAGGCCCACCCGGTAGCCGGCCAGCGCCAGTCGCCGGAGCGCGATCAGTCGGCCGGCCATCGGTGCCGTCCCGCCGTCGAAGCGCCCAGCCACCGCGGCGGCGTTGACTGAGAGCCGGACCCGCGTACGCCGCTGGTGATCGATCGTCAGCAGGTCGGCGACGTCGTCGAACTTGGTGGTGAAGCGCAGCTGCACGCCGTCCCCGTACGCGCCCGAGCCGACCCGGCGTACGGCCTCGGCCACGCTCCCGGTGACGTGCTCGATCCCGAGCGGGTCGGTGTAGCACGAGAGCTCGAACGTGGTCCCCTCGTGTCCGCGCTCAGCGGTGTTGCTGGTGACGTTGCCGCGCCCGGCGTGGGTGCCGATCCCGGCCAGGACCTCGTCGAGATTGGCGTACACCCGGGTGATCGGCGGCCCGCTCAGCGACCCGGCGAGGTAGCAGTACTGGCAGTGCGCCGGACACCCGCGGGCCAGGTCGATCCGCCAGTCCGCACTCGGCGGGATCGGCTGCGGTTTGAGGGCGCTCGGTGGCGCCACGACCACGGCCATCGTCGACTTGGCGGCCGCGTACTCCTCGCGTTCGGTCTCGCGTCGCAGTCCGGTCAGCCGGTCGTTGGCCAGCAACTCGATCTGGGCTACACCCGCCGCTTCGCATCGCGTGATGATCTGCTGGGCGTGCGGCTGCTCGGCCGCCGATTTCGTGACCAGCACCCGCCGCGGGGTCCATCGTCGGACCTTGGTGACGAGCTCGTCGGCGTCGAGCGTGGTCGGACCCGTCCAGCGGGGGGTCGATGCGAGCGGGAGCGGGGCGAACATCGGGGAAGTCATCAGTCTCCGTTCTCCTCCAACCGGTCCGATGGATGCCGGAACCGGCCCGACGATCGAGCCCGTGAGCACCGCAGCCGTGCCTCAGAAGGCGTACCGGACCCGGCACCACGGCGCGCGTTCGGTGATCAGGGCGAGCAGATCGGCCACGTAACGCTGCTTGTCGGGCCAGCGGTAGCGGGTGTTGATCGCCCCGTTCTGCGAGCGTTTGGTCTCGTGCAGCTCAGGCCGCCACAACAGCTCCTCGGCCTTCGGATGCCATCCGAGGTTGACCTCGTGCAGCTGCTCGTTGTGGGTCAGGAAGATGATCTCGCACGCCAGCTGACGGCGGGTCTGCGCGGTGGTGGCGTCGGCGATCTGGTCGAGCAACTCGGCCCACCGGTCAAGCCATCCGTCGAACACCACCACCGGGGAGAAGTTGAGATGCACCTCGTAGCCAGCGGTGACGAAGTCGTCCAGCGCGGCCAACCGGTCGGCGATGGTGGAGGTCCGGAGATCGAGCAGCTTGGCCGTGGCGGCCGGCATCAGCGAGAACCGGATCCGCGTACCGCCCCTGGGGTCCAGGTCGAGCAGGTCGCGGTTGACGTACTTGGTGGCGAACGACGCCTTGGCGTTCGGCACCACGGCGAACGTGTCGATGAGATCGGCGACGTTGTCGCTGACCAGTGCGTCGACGCTGCAGTCGCTGTTCTCGCCGATGTCGTAGACCCAGTCGACCGGGTCGCACTGGTTGGGCTCGGTCTTGGGTCCCTGCCGGCGGGCGTGCCGGGCCAGGTACCCGGTGATCTGGTCGATGTTGGTGAAGACGGTGATCGGGTTGCTGTAACCCTTGCGGCGAGGGACGTAGCAATAGGCGCAGGCCATCGCGCAGCCGTTGGCGGTGGAGGGAGCGATGAAATCGGCCGAACGACCGTTGGGCCGGGCCGACAGAGATTTCTTCTCGCCCAGAACCAGTGCCTCGCGCTTGATGCGCACCCATCGCGACACATTGGCCTGGTCGCCGTGCAGCTCAGGAATCTGCCAGTGACTGGCGACCTCGACCACGGCGGCGTCGGGCCAGCGCGCGATGATCTGGCGGCCGCGGGGAGAAGCGGCCGCGGCCGGCTCGGCATAGATGCGGGTGACCTGGAGCATCGTGGACGCTACGTCCGACCGCGGTGCTGGCACCACTAGGTCGAGCTCGGCCAGGACGACCCGACGCGCTGCCAGGCGGCGTCGAGGCCGGCGAGCGCCTCGGGGGGCAGTGGTCCCCGGGTGGCCGCTTCGATGTTGCGGCGGAGGTTGGCAATCTTCGCCGTGCCGACGATCGCGACGTGCACACCGGGCGCGTACGCGGTGAAGCGCAGCGCGAATTCGGCCCAGTCCAGGTCGCCGGGGTCGAGCGCCATTTCGCGCAGCCGGGTCCAGTAGATCTCGGCGTAGTCACCTACGGGACGTTCGTCGAACCGCCAGGGTGCGTTGGCGAGGGGGCGCTTGGCGATCACGCCCAGCTCCGCGCGCCGGCCGATCACCTGGCGCAGATTCCACTGGTCGGCGATGTTGACGCTGGTCTCGACGGCGGCGAAGCGTCCCGAGTCGACGGCGAACTCCAAGTGCCCGTTGTCGCCGCTGTAGCCGGCCACGCCGACCTTGCCGGCGGAGACCGCGGCATCGAGGGTGTCCTGGAGATCGCCGCGGCGCAGCACTTCGGTGGGGCAGGAGTGCAGCAGGAAGACGTCCAGCCGGTCCGTGGCCAGTCGGCGGAGCGACTGTTCGATGCTCGCCGTCAGACTGGCCGGCGACCAGTCGGCCATCCGGTCGTCGATCGCCGCGCCGCCTTTCGTGCAGAGCACGAATTCGTCGCGGCGGTGGGCGAGGTGCCGACCGATCCGTTCTTCACTCGCGCCGTAGCTGGCTGCGGTGTCGACGAGGGTGAGACCCAGGTCGAGCGCGCCGTTCAACACCTCGGCGGCCTCGGCCTCGCTGACCTCGGCGGCGCCGATCTGGCCGGCCCCCAAGCCGATCCGGGAGACGAGGAGGCCGGTGTCACCGAAAGCGTGTCGATCCATACCGCCACTTCTACCAGTCGTCGCCGCCACTAGGCCGCCCCCGACTCCAGGCGGGCCATGGCCTGCTGGTGGTCGAAGGCGGCCTGACGCAGCCGCAACAGGCTGTCCATCTCGGCGAGATGCGGGTGCGATCCGTGCAGCCAGGTGATCGAGTCGAGGATCTCCTCGACCACGCGGCTGATCATGGCAGCGCGGAGGGACGCGTCACCGGGGCAGGCCACGGCTTCGGTCAGCAGGTCGAGGGTCTCGGCGGGCAACGGCTTCGATCGAGACGGTTCGGGCAGCCACTGGGGCCGACCGACGTCATCGAGGGCGGGCGCGAACGGCGCGGTGCCGGACCAGGAGTGATCGGTCAGCATGTGAGCTCCTTCATCGTGGAGGTGGTGTCCTTCGCATCGACGTTCAGAGGTGACGCCGGATCGACGTCACCGAGGTGACGCCTTGGCGATCGTGGGCAGCGATCGCGTGTCGGGTGATGCTCATCAGCCACGCCACGACGCTGATGCGGTCGGGGTGGTAGTCGCGACGCCGATCGAGGATCATCGACGGGGTCGGCTGGGAGGACGGCGTTCCGCAGCAGGTGCGACCGTTGCGCTCATGGTGGGCTTCTACCCCACAGCCGAGGACGAAAACCCGCCGATCGATAACGCCGTCCGACGACCATTCGGGCGCAGGAGCCGGCGACCCGCCGAAGCCGGCCGACGACCCTCGCTCGGCGGTGCGTGATCGGTTCAATCAGGCTCCGGTGGCGTACTCGACGGACAACTCGGTCCGGATGCGGTTGATCGTGCGGGTCAGCAGCCTCGAGACCTGCATCTGCGAGGTGCCGATGGTCTGGGCAATGTCGGCCTGAGACCGGCCCTCCCAGAAGCGCATCTGGAGCAACTGACGCTCGGACGTGGTCAGCACGTCCCACACCTGGTCGGCGATGAGACCGGCCTCGCACCGGTTGACGTCGTCATCCGGACCGGGCGGGTCGAATTGCCCGGCAGGGGTGTCCCACGAGACGGCCCGATAGCCGAGACCGGCCGCGCGAGCTTCGCGGACCCGGTCGACGGGCTCGGTCAGGTCTGCGGCGATCTCGGCGTCGGTGGGGCAGTGACCCCGCTCCTGCGCCATCCGCGACCACTGCTGGTTGATCCGGACCGAGAGCTGCTGGGTGCTCCGAGGGGGACGCACCAGCCAACCCAAGTCGCGGAAGTGCCGCTTGATGACCCCGGAGATGGACGGGTGCGCGTACGCCAGAAGCGGGCCCTGGTCGGGGTCGTATCGCTGGACGGCTTCGACAAGGGCCGTCCGGGCGACCTGGGTCAGATCGTCCAGATCCTCGCCGCGGCGGGCGAAATGACGGGCGATCCGGTCCGCCAGCCAGAGGTGCTCCGCCACGATGGCGTGTTCGACCCGGCGCAGATCTGCCGGATCACCGGCTCGGGCTTCGCGGAGTTCACGCCGCATCTCGTCATCAGCATGGTCATAAAGAGCATGGGACTGAGACAATCGGGTTGTCACGGTGGCGCCACCTAACACTTCAGTGAAGAAGTGGCGCACTGCCGGACCACAAGAGGTTTGAAACCCGCTGACGTGGGTTCTCGTTCACGGTAAGCCCAACCACCCAGGGTACGCAAGCGGCCGGATCACGTGCGTGTTCGGGCGGACGGGGAGCCGCACGACCGGAGCGGTTTGACCCTGGGTCCGGATGGCTAGTTACCCCGCAGTAACCCCCCTCGAAGGAGCACCCATGAGCGAACGCAACACCCTGGTCCGATCCCTGCACGATGTCGGGCTGGCCGCCTGGTTCGGCGGCACCCTGATGGGGGCCGCCGGTCTCAACCGCGCCGCATCGATGGCCAAGGACCCCACTGAGCGGCTTCGCCTGTCCAGCGCCGGGTGGGCGCTGTGGACCCCCTGGCAGGTCGCCGCGATCGGTGCGCACGCCGTGGGCGGTATCGGTCTCATCCTGGCCAACCGCAAACGTCTCGTGGTTCAGCCGGGTGCCGGATCGGCCACCACGGTGAAACTGGTGGTCACCGTGGCCGCCGCCGCCGCTTCCGCCTACGCCGGCGTTCTCGGTGCCAAGTTGGCCAAGCACCAGCAGGAGGGCACCGAAGGCACCACGACGCCCGCGGCGGGCACCAGCGACGAGCTGCAGGCCAGTCAGCAGCAGCTGCAGGTCGTGCAGTGGGCCATCCCCGCCCTCACCGGAGTAGCCCTGGTCCTGGGTGCGGTGCAGGGCGAGCAGCAGCGCGGGGTCGGCGGTCTGGCCGACCTGAGCGCCGGTGACCTGGCCGCTGCGGCCAAGCGCGCGTTCACCCGTGCCTGAGTAGAGCGTGAACCGATGTCCCGGGGCCGGATCGGCCCCGGGACATCTGTGCGTTCGTCGTCATCGACGCGGCGGAGCCAGGTGACGCGCCCGGAGCGCCATCACGGGCGGGCGGCACTCAGGCGTGCGAGCACCCCTTCTCCCTCTGCTCCAGCGGTCGAGCGGGTGCTCAACCAGCGATCGAAACCCGCCGGCGGAAGGTCGTGTGTGAAACGTCTCGCAGTGGGTAATCGAGGTCGATTCCGACGAAGGAGTGATGATCGATGACCAGTCCCCACACCTGGACCCGCACCGTCTTGACGCCGGTCCAGCGGGCGGCGCGCGTAGTAGGTCTTGCGTTTCTCGTCATCGGCGTGCTCGGGTTTGTACCCGGCCTGACCAGCGGATACAGCTCGCTGATGTTCTGGTCGCCTCATTCGGAGGCACTGCTGTTCGGGCTCTTTCAGGTATCGGTGCTGCACAACCTGCTCCACCTCGCGCTCGGTGGGGTCGGCCTCGTCGCGTCGCGGAGCCCGTCCGGCGCGGCCACCTATCTGGTCTGCGGCGGTGCGGTGTACCTGCTGCTGTTCTTCTTCGGTCTGATCGTCGGAGCGGACACGGCGGCCAACTTCGTCCCGCTGAACACCGCCGACGACGTGCTGCACGCGGCCCTCGGGGTCGTGATGATCGCCCTCGCCGGCGCGTTCGGGCCCCGGAGCCAGGAAGCCGCTGCGGCGGCCGACCAAGCCCTCTGACGGCGACGACACCACCGGTCAGCGCGAGGCTCCGCACAGGATCTCGTCGACGCTCGACCGGTCGGGGAGCGACGAGCCACGTCCAGGAGCGGATGGGGGCACAGCGGTCGAGCAGCGACTGCTGCATGATCGAAGGGGCGATGGTGATGCCGGTCAGCACCAGGACGGGCAGCAGCACCAGGTCTCGGCATCACCACAACCCGGTCCGATCGCGTCAGGGTCTGACACCGCCAGCCAGGCCCACCGCCCCGAGCAGTCCCTTCACCGAAACGAGCCGGAGAACCTTCATGCCTGCCCTCGAACCTCGCCGCCGCACCCCGGCGACCGCCCGGTCCGGCGGTCTCTCCGACGACGTGGTGGTCGCCGCGCTGGGCGGCTACGCCGATCTGGTCCACCGGGTCCTGGCCGACCCCCAACGGTGGCTCGGCCTCGACGAGGATCCCCCGCCGACGGCTCGCTTCCCGATCAAGGTGCTCGACGCCGTACGCGACCGGGCCTTCGGCGAGACCACCCCGGCCTCATCGTCGTGGGGGGCGCTCCCGGTCCGCAAGCGGGTCGACTGGTGGCTGCGGCGGATCGCCGTGAGTGCCGGGCTGGCGGCGGCAGCGCCGCGGTTGGCCGGCGCGCTCGCTGATCGCCTCCCGTTGCAGGACGGCCTGGGCGCCGCCGCGGCCGGACTTGCGGTCTGCGCCACCGCCCGCGAGCACGGGGTCACCGAGGCGAAGGAATGGGTGCCCCTGCTGGGGAGCGTCATCCTCGGCCGCGACCTCAACTCCACCCAGGCGGTCGAGGTGACCGGGACGGCCGCACCGTCCGACGACGAGCCGACCACGTCCGGCGTACGCCGCGCCGCCTCTACCGTGTGGCGACTCGCCCGGACGATCGGCGACCTGAACTCGGTCCTCGATCAGCGTCCGCGTGGCCCGATGGTCTTCCGGGCCATCGGCAAGGTCCCGGTGGTCGGCCTGATCGGCGGCTGGCTCGACGAGCGCGGCGGCATCCGCCGAGCCTCCAAGCGCACCATCCGGTTGCTCGCACCATGAGCCCACCCGACGCCGCGGTGCTCGAGGCCCACGATCACCTTCGGACGCCGATCGAGGTCGGCGTGCTGGCCATCGCGGGCTGACCCGCTCGGACCCATCCCACCCGAGCGCGTGGGGGTCGTTGGAGCAGCCGGTCGGAGGGCCACCGGGCCTTCCCACTTTTCGCAGAATCAAACGCTATTTCTCGATAGGGGGTCACCGTTGCCCGCTACCGTTTACGGTGTAAGTTTACGTTGTAAGCCGTCGCTGACACCGCTCCGAGGTGCCGCGAAGTCTGAATAGTGGGGTGCTTATGAGTAATTCTCCGTATCGTCCAGATCCGTCGCAGGCCGATCCGTACGTGACCGACCCGTACGCGTCCGAGCCCGCCGCCTCGACCTATCCGGCCACCGAGGCCTACCCGGCCACGGAGTCCTACCCGGCGGCCGGGTCGTACGCCACGACCGAGTCCTATTCCACCTCTGACGGTTCGTCCGATCTCGGCGGCAGCTCGACCGCGGATGTGGCGAAGGACCAGGCCGCCGAGGTCAAGGACACCGCCCTCGACGCCGGCAAGAACGTCGCCGGCACGGTCAAGGAAGAGGCGCAGAACGTCACGGCCGAAGCCGGGGCCCAGGTCAAGAGCCTGCTCGACACGGCATCGACGGAGTTGAAGTCGCAGGCCGTGACGCAGCAGACCCGGATCGCCTCGACTCTGTCGGGCTATGCCGACGAGCTCCACGGTCTGGTCGACGGCAACGGATCGGGTGGTCCGCTGACCGACTTGGTCCACCAGGCCGCGCAGAAGTCGTCCGAGGTCGCCTCCTGGCTCGAGAACCGTGAGCCCGCCGACGTCCTCGACGAGGTCCGGCGCTTCGCGCGTCGTCGCCCCGTCGCCTTCCTCGCGCTGTGCGCGCTCGCCGGTGTCGCCGCCGGCCGCGTCACCCGCGGAGCCGTCGCCGTCAACACCTCGGTCGATTCGCCCGAGACCGCCGGGTCGAACACCGCGGCGCTGCAGAGTGGACCGTCCTACCAGCCGGCCGCCGTCTACGAGCCCGCCGCCACCTACCCGTCCACCGGGTATGCGGCTCCGGTGGAGCCCATCGATTCCGGCCTCACCGCCGGGACCACCTGGACCGATCCGGCCGGCTCGGGGTACCCGCAGACCGGACCGGGTAGCGCCATCCGATGAGCGAATCCATCGCGCACGAGTCCCACAAGCGCGCCGCGCTGGAGGCCGAGGACGGTCGCAGCATCGGCGAGGTGATGGGTGACCTGACCCGCAACGTCTCCACCCTGCTCCAGCAGGAAGTGGCGCTGGCCAAGGCGGAGGTCCGGCAGTCCGGCACTCAGGCCGGCAAGGGCATCGGCCTGTTGGCCGGCGCCGCGGTCGCGGGTTTGCTGTTCCTGGTGTTCTTGTCGATCAGCGCCTGGTGGGGCATCGGCAAGCACATCGGCAACGACTGGTCCGGACTGATCATCGCCGCCATCTGGGTGATCGTCGCGCTGGTCCTGGCTTCGGCCGGCAAGAAAGAACTGCAGCGCGTACGCGGGCTGCCGAAGACCACTGAAACTCTGGGCAAGGTTCCGAACGCCCTCAAGGGCAACGAGGAGGACAACCGATGACGACCACCAATGACCCGGACGAGATCCGGGCCGAAATCGAACGTACGCGGGCCGCGCTCAGCAATGACGTGGACACCCTGACCGAGACCGCCAATCCGAAGAACATCGCGAAGCGTCAGGTCGACAGCGCCAAGGATGCGGTCGTCGGGCTCAAGGACCGGGTCTTTGGTTCTGATGCCGCCGACGCCGTCCGCGGCTCGGCCGGTTCGGTCAAGGACGCGGCCGGTTCGGTCAAGGACCGTGCCGGGGCAGTCGGGGACGCCGTCACCGGCGCACCGGACACAGCCAAGGCGAAGACCCGGGGCAACCCGCTGGCCGCCGGGCTCATCGCCTTCGGCGCGGGCCTGCTGGTCTCCTCGCTGATTCCGTCGTCGCAGAAGGAACAGGACGCGGTCTCGGGTCTCCAGGAGAACCTTGAGCCGCTCAAGGCCAAGGCGGCCGAAGCGGCCAAGGAGATCGCCGGCCAGCTCAAGGAGCCGGCACTCGACGCCGTCGAGTCGGTCAAGTCGACCGCCAGCGAGGGTGCTGCCCACGTCAAGGACGAGGGCCTTGCCGCCAAGGACCAGGTCCAGGGCCAGGTCGGCGAGTCAACGAGCACCGTTCAGCAGCACGTCAGCTGACCGGGCGGGCCGAGCCCGACGGGCTCGGCCCAGCTCGACCGCAACTGTCCCAGTGGATCGGCTAGCGCCGCTTCACTGGGACAGTTCCATTTCCAGCCGGTCCAGCAGTGTCTCGAGCGAGACCTCGAACTCCTCCTGGCCGCGGTCCTCGCTGAGGAGTTCCCGTAGGTCGGCCACGGTCGGGCTCCCGCTCAGATCGACCTGACCATCGGCATGGGAGATCTGCGCATCGCCCTCATCGAGTGGTAGCTCGACCGGCGAGGTCTCGCCGCCGCACAAGGCCGACTCCAGCAGCAGGTGGCCGATCAGGAAACTCGTGAACGACCGGTAGGTGTCGACAACCTGGGGGTCGGTGAACCCGTGCGCCCGCAGGGTGTGGAGGAAGTGCTCCACCAGCTCGAGGCTGCGTAGCGGTGGCCGGAGCCACGGGGCCGCGGGGTGTCGCGTAGCCACCAGGGGGAACGCCGACGGGTGTTCGACGGCCAACCGGCGTACGGCGTGGGCCAGGCTCTGCAGATATCCCTGCCAGGTCTCGGCCAGTTGATCGTCGAGCTCGTTCTGCAGGCCTTCGAGCAGATACTTGACCACGGCCTCGAGCAGGTCCTCGCGTCCGGAGACGTAGCGGTACAGCGACATCGCTTCGGCACCGACCTCCTGGCCCACCCCACGCATCGTCAGGCCCTGCGCACCGTGCCGATCGATGTAGGTCAGCGCCGCCTTGACGATCGTCGCGCGGTCGAGGCCCCGGGGGCCGCTCGTGGTCATGCCGTCCACTGTTCCATGCCGGGTGGCCCAGGTACGGCGATGTTCGCAAACTCCACGGCCGGCCTCGGACCCGAGCACTATGACGAGCGTCTAGACGCGGAACTGCTGGGTGATCGGGCAGGCGAAGCTGTCCCGTTCACCGAGCCCGACCCGATTGAGATAACCCAGGATGTTGCGGTAGGCGTCAAGGATCGACGTCTCGGTGTAGGAGATGTCGTGTTCCTCGCAGAAGCGTCGGACCAGGGTCTGCGCCCGCCGCAGGTTGGGTCGCGGCATGCCGGGGAACAGATGGTGCTCCACCTGGGTGTCGAGTCCTCCCATCAGGAAGCGGACCAACGGCCCACCGCTGATGTTGCGCGACATCAGGACCTGACGGCGCAGGAAGTCGATCGAGACGCCCCGGTCGACCAACGGCATGCCGATGTGGTTGGGGGCGAAGGCGCCGCCGAGCAGGAAGCCGAATACGGCCAACTGGACCCCGATGAACGCCGCCGCCAGACCCGGGGGGAGCAGCAGGAAGACCAGCGCCAGCTGCCCGCCGACCCGGACGACCAGGAAGACCATCTCGGTCACCCGATGTTTCATCGGCTGCCCGCCGGCCACCCGGGTGAACGACGAGACGTGCAGGCTGAGGCCTTCGAGCAGCAGCAGCGGGAGGAAGAACCACCCCTGCCGCGCGGCGAACCAAGCACTCAGGCCTCGGCGCTCGCGGACGGCCTCGGCACTGAAGGCCACTGCACCGCTCTCGATGTCAGGGTCCTTGCCGAGCTGGTTCGGGGCTGCGTGGTGACGCGAGTGCTTGCTCATCCACCACCCGTAGCTGATCCCGACGAGCAACCCCGACAGCACCCGGCCGGCCCACTCGTTCCAGCGAGCCGAGCGGAAGATCTGCCGGTGGCACGCCTCGTGACCGAGGAAACCGAGCTGGGCGTAGATCACCCCAAGGGCGACGGCCAGCAGCAGTTTCAGCCAGCTGTGCTCGAGCAGCACGACGGCCGCCCACACCCCGCCGAGCGCGACCATGGCCACGCCGAAGGCCCCCCAGTAGAACCCGTACCGCCGCCGCATCAGCCCGGCCGCGGTCACCTGGTCGGTCAGCTCGCGGTAAAGGCTGGCCTGCTGGCCCCGCGTGACCACGCCGTTTCGAGGGCTCATCAGGCGTCGCGCTCGCCGTCTTGACGAGCCTCTTCTTTGTTGTCACCGTTCAGGGCCGCCTGGACGGTGTCGACCAACTCGTCCCACGACTTCTCGAACTTCTCGAGCCCTTCGTTCTCCAGGGCCTCGACCACCTCGTCATAGGAGATGCCGACGGCGGCGATCGCGTCGAGGACGCGGCGGGCGTCGGGTTCGGTGCCGCTGATCCTGTCCCCGCGCACCTCGCCGTGATCGGCGAACGCGTCGAGGGTCGTCTGCGGCATCGTGTTGACCGTTCCCGGCCCCACCAGTTCGGTGACGTAGAGCGTGTCCGGCAGAGTCGGATCCTTGACTCCGGTCGAGGCCCAGAGCGGTCGCTGTCGATTGGCTCCCTGCGCGGACAGTGCTGCCCACCGCCGGCTGCCGAAGGCGCGCTCGTAGAGCGCGAAGGCCAGACGGGCGTTCGCGATCGCGGCCTGGCCCTTGAGGGCGGTCGCCTCCCCGCCACCGATGGCGTCGAGGCGCTTGTCGATCTCCCCGTCCACCCGTGAGACGAAGAACGAGGCGACCGAGTGGATGGTGCTCAGGTCATGACCGTTCGCCGCGGCCTGCTCGAGCCCGTCCAGGTAGGCGTCTATCACCCGCTCATAACGATCGAGCGCGAAGATCAGCGTGACGTTCACGCTGATCCCGGCGGCGATGGTGGCCGTGATGGCGCTCAGCCCGCCCTCGGTCGCGGGAATCTTGATCAGCACATTGGGACGGTCGACGGTCTTCCACAGCTCGGCCGCCTCGCCGACCGTTCCGTCGGTGTCTTTCGCCAGACCGGGGCTCACCTCGATCGAGACCCGGCCGTCGAAACCCTGGGTCGCAGCGAAGACATCGGCGAACACGTCGCAAGCATCGCGCACGTCGTCGGTGGTCAGAGCACGGATCGCGCCGTGGACGGAAGCACCCGACGCGGCGAGTTCGCGTATCTGATCGTCATAGGCACGCCCCTTGGCCAGTGCGGCGGCGAAGATCGTCGGATTCGTGGTCACCCCGACGACCCCGGCGTGGGTCTTCAGCCGGGCCAGATTGCCCGTGGTGAGCCGTTCACGGGACAGGTCGTCCAGCCAGATGGAGACGCCGGCCTCAGCCAGCTCCTGGAGTCGGTTCATCATCAAGGTCCTTCGCGGTGTTTTCGGCGAACGGGCGCCCCACGTACGAGGGGAGTCGTCCAGCGCACCGTATATCGGCAACGCATGTCCGTGGTACCCGGCGGGTGGGACGGTCAAGCAGTCCGACGGGGGAGGAGCTCCGACCCGTTCCGGCTCGGCGGCAGCGCCCACGCATCACGGTCACTGCTCAGCGGCAACGTCTGCGTCGGCTACTCCGTCTACCGCCCGTACGAGGTTCGTCGTGACGAATCCGGCAAGACCATGTGGAGCTGACCTCCGTGAAGTTCCGCGCCACCGGATCCCACCCCGCCTCGGCGAGGTGGGATCCGACGTGTGTCCGCGGCGACTAGCTCGTGGCCGGTCGCGGTCGCAGCCGCAGTTCCTGCATCCCGCCGTCCACCGCCAGGGCGGTCCCGGTGGTCGAGCGTGATCGTGGGCTGGCCAGGTAGAGCACCGCCCCGGCGACCTCGTCGGCGGACACCAGTCGACCATGGGGTTGCCGCGCCTCCAGGGCCGCACGCTCGGCGGCCGGGTCGTCGGCCGCGGCGAGCAGCCGCTGCACCCACGGGGTGTCGGCGGTGCCGGGGTTGACGCAGTTGACCCGGATGCCGTCGGCCAGGTGGTCGGCGGCCATGGCTTTGGTGAGGGCGACCACCGCACCCTTCGAGGCGCTGTAGATCGCGCGCTGCGGCAGTCCGGCCGAGGCGGCGATCGAGGCCGTGTTGACCACGGCGGCGGCCGAGGATTCGACCAGCCAAGGAAGTGCGGCACGGGTGACCCGCACCAGGCCGAGCACGTTGATCTCGAACACCCGACGCCACTCGTCGTCGGCGTGGTCGGCGATCGTGCCGGCCGCGCCGACCCCCGCGTTGTTGATGACGATGTCGATGCCACCCAGGCGTTCCGCGACCTCGGTCACCGCGCTCCGCACCGACTCGTCGGACGCCACATCGGTCCGTACGGCGAGGGTGCCCTCCGGCACCCCCTCGGTGTTCAGGTCGAGCACGGCCACCTTGGCCCCGGCCCCGGTCAGCGCGGCAGCGATGGCCGCTCCGATCCCGGATGCTCCGCCGGTCACGATGGCGACCAGGCCGTCGAATTCTGCGCTCATGCTGCACCCTCCTCATGGGACCAACCCACGAAACCGTGACGCTGCCGGCCCAGCCCCTCGATCTCGATTTCGACCACGTCGCCCTCGCCCAGGTACGGGAACCGACCGGACAGGGCCACGCCTTCGGGCGTCCCGGTCAGCACCAGGTCACCCGGTTCGAGCACCAGGTATTGACTGAGGTGGTGGACGATCTCGTCCACCCCGAAGATCAGATCGGCGGTCATCGAGTCCTGCCGGGGTTCACCGTTCACCCAGCTACGCAGCCGCACGTGGCGATGGTCGATCTCGTCCGGGGTGACCAGCCAGGGCCCGGTCGGGGTGAAGCCGGCACACGACTTGCCCTTGCTCCACTGGCCGCCGGAGACCTCGAGCTGAAACGCCCTTTCGGACAGGTCGTCGCAGACGGTGAAGCCGGCGATGTGGTCGATGCTGTCGGCGGGGGAGTCCAGATAGGAGGTCCGTCGGCCGATCACGATGGCCAACTCGACCTCCCAGTCGGTCTTGAGGCTGCCCCGCGGGATCTGCACCGGATCGTTCGGCCCGCTCACGGTGTTGGCCGTCTTGAGGAACATCACCGGCACCGTCGGCGGGTCCGAACCGGACTCGGCGGCGTGCGCGGCGTAGTTCATCCCGATGCAGATCACCGAGCTGGGCCGGGGGATCGGGGCGCCGATACGCAGACCGGTTACGTCGGTCTGCGGCAATGCGTCGGCCGCGAGTGCGGCGGCGATCCGTGCGATCCCACCGCGGGCGAAGAACGCGCCGGTCAGATCCGGGGTCAGCGTGGTCAGGTCGTAGGCCGCCTCATCGGTGATCACCACCGGTCGCTCCTGATCCCGGGGTCCTACGCGGGCCAGTTTCATCGCCGCACCTTTCGTTCGTTCATCCGAGCACCGTGCTCGACTGCCAGTAAGTGCCGTCCGGGAACGCGAACTCCGCGAGGGACGACTCGTGCATCTCGGCGCTGTAACCGGGCTGACGGGGGACCACGTACGCGGCGTCCTCGACCACGCACGGGTCGACGAAGTGCTCGTGCAGGTGGTCGACGTACTCGGCGACCCGACCCTCGGTGCTGCCCGAGATGATCAGGAAATCGATGATCGACAGATGCTGGACCAGCTCGCACAGGCCGACCCCGCCGGCGTGCGGGCAGACCGGGATGCCGTACTTCGCGGCCATCAGCATCACCGGCAGGATCTCGTTCACGCTGCCCAGCCGGCAGGAGTCGATCTGGCAGAAGTCGATGGCCTCGGCCTGGAAGAGCTGCTTGAACAGCACCCGGTTCATTCCGTGCTCGCCGGTCGCGACCCCGATCGGGCTGACGGCGCGGCGGATGGTGGCGTGGCCGAGGACGTCGTCGGGGCTGGTCGGCTCCTCGATCCACAGCGGGTCGAAGTCGGCCAGCTCACCGACCCAGTCGATCGCCGTGCCCACGTCCCACACCTGGTTGGCGTCGATCATCAGGTGGCGGTCCGGGCCGAGCACCTCGCGGGCGATGGCGCAGCGGCGCCGGTCGTCGGCGAGGTTCGCGCCGACCTTGAGCTTCACGTAGGTGTAGCCCGCGTCGACCGCCTCCTGGCAGAGCCGGCGCAGCTTCTCGTCGGAGTAGCCCAGCCAGCCGGCCGAGGTCGTGTAGCACGGGTAACCGCTGTCCTCGAGGACGCCCAGCCGGCGGTCCTTCGTGGTGGCCAGACCGCTGATCATGCGCACCGCCTCGTCGCGGGTCAGCACGTCGCTGAGGTAGCTGAGGTCGAGGGTGTCGACCAACGCCTCGACCGGCATGTCGGCCACGAATTGCCACAGCGGCAGACCGGCACGACGCGCAGCGAGGTCCCACGCGGCGTTCATCACCGCAGCGAGCGCCAGGTGCACGACGCCCTTTTCCGGTCCCAGCCAGCGCAACTGCGAATCCGACTGCAGACGCCGGTAGGTGCCGCCGAGATCGGCGGCGAGCTCGTCGACGTCGTACCCGATCAGGTTCTCCGCCCGCTGGAGCGCGGCGACGGCGCAGAGGTCGTTGCCCCGGCCGATGGTGAAGGTCAGCCCGAAGCCGGAGAGCGCGGGATCGTCGGTGGTCAGGATGACGTAGGCGGCCGAATAGTCGCCGTCCTTGTTCATGGCGTCCGAGCCGTCGGCGTTCAGTGACGTCGGAAACCGGACATCCACGACGTCCACGGCGGTGATGATGGGCACCCGCGACCTCCCTTGGTCTGTTGCCGGTCGGTGCCGGCCATGTCGTCACCCTATGACGTGAACAAACGATTGCGCAATGGCGTCTCCTGTAGTTACCCTGAGCCGACGGCGACCATCGAGGCAGCTGGATCGACAGGAGCACACGACGTGGACGAACACGTGAAGCCGCTGGACGGCGTTCTCGTGCTGGACTTCAGCCAGTTCCTGGCCGGTCCGGTGGCGGCGATGCGACTGGCCGACCTCGGGGCCCGGGTGATCAAGATCGAGCGACCCGGGGGTGGCGACATCGGACGTCAACTGGCCTTCGCCGGGCGGACGGCCGACGGCGACACCATCTCGTTCCACGCGATGAACCGCAACAAGGAAGGCGTCACCGCCGACCTGAAGAACCCCGACGACCTCGTCCGGGTGAGAGAGCTGATCACCCACGCCGACGTCCTGATCCAGAACTTCCGACCCGGCGTGATGGAGCGGATCGGGCTCGACTACGCGTCGGTCAAGAAGATCAACCCCGGCCTGATCTACGGCAGCGCCAGCGGCTACGGAGATTCGGGCCCGTGGCGCGATCGCCCCGGTCAGGACCTGTTGGCGCAGTCGGTTTCCGGACTGCCCTGGCTGAGCGGCGGCCGCGACGCGGGTCCGGTGCCGGTCGGCCTGTCGATCGCCGACCATCTGACCAGCTGCCATCTGGCTCAGGGGATCACCGCACTGCTGGTCCGCAAGGCGCGTACCGGCGTCGGCGGCCTGGTCCAGACCAGCCTGCTCGAGGCCATGCTCGACCTCCAGTTCGAGCTGCTGTCCACCCACCTCAACGACGCGACGGTCACGGTCGCGCGGGGCGGTCCGCACTCCGCCCACGCCTTCCTGCCGGCGCCGTACGGGACCTATCCGACCAGCGACGGCTACCTGGCGCTGGCGATGAACCCGATCGACAAGATCGGGACCCTGCTCGAGGATCCCTACCTGGCCGGGTTGACCGACCCGCAGGCCTGGTGGGATTCCCAGTCCGAGATCGAGGAGTTACTGGCTGCCCGGTTCGCCACCCGGAGCACCGACGAGTGGCTCGCCGTGCTCGACGCGGCCGACGTCTGGTGCGCGCCCGTGCTCACCCTGGAGCAGCTCGTCGAGCACGACGGCTTCGCCGCGGTGGCCATGACCCAGCCGGTCGGGCGGGCGGGTGAGGTGACCGACGACGGCCTGACGCTGACGTTGCAGACCACCCGCAGCCCGATTCGGATCGACGGGGAACGACTGACCAGTGAACGGGCGGCGCCCAAGCTCGGTCAGCACGACGCCAGCGTGTGGCCGGAGTTCGTGAAGGAGGCGGCGCGTTGACCACGCTGCGTGGCATCACCTGGGAACACCCGCGTGGCTACGACTGCGTCGTCGGGGCGGCGAAGGCGTACGCCGAGATCGAGCCGGATGTCGAGGTGACCTGGGAGTACCGGTCGCTGCAGGCCTTCGGCGATGCGCCGATCGCCCAGCTGTCGGCCGCCTACGACCTGATGGTGATCGATCACCCGCACGTCCCGCTTGCCGCCGAGTCCGGTCTGCTGGCTCCGCTCGACGGCGCCGGTTTCGATGCCGACCTGGCCCGGCTCGCCGAGCAGAGCGTCGGTGCCTCACACGACAGCTACGCCTACCGCGGCCACCAGTACGGTCTGGCCAGCGACGCCGCAGCGCACGTGGCCGTCTACCGGCCCGACCTGCTGTCCGAACCACCCCGCACCTGGGACGAGGTGCTCGAACTCGCGGCCAAGGGTCGGGTGCTCTGGCCGGCCAAGCCGATCGACGCCTTCTCCAGCCTGCTCACGGTGGCGGCCAACGGCGGAGCCCCGGCCAATGCCGAGTCCGGGGTCTTCCTGGCCGAGGACGACGTGCTGTCCGCCCTTGACCTGCTGCACCGGCTGACCACGTACGTGCCCGAGCGCAACCTCGGTGACAACCCGATCCAGGTGTCCGAGCAGCTGAGCACCAGCGACGAGTGGTGGTACGCGCCGCTGCTGTTCGGCTACACCAACTACTCCCGGGTCGGGTTCCGACCCGGTCGGCTGAAGTACACCGACATGCCGTCGCGTGACGGGGTGCTGACCGGCTCGATCCTCGCCGGCGCCGGGATCGCCGTCTCGTCGAACGCGGTCGATCTGCACGCCGCCCGCGCCTTCGCGCTCTGGCTGGCCTCGGCGGACGTCCAGCGCGGGGTCTATTTCGACAGCGGTGGCCAGCCCGGCAACGCCGTGGCCTGGGACGACGAGCGGCTGAACGCCGAGACCCTGGACTTCTTCACCGGCACCCGGGCGACCTTCGACGGGGCGTACGTCCGACCCCGGTTGCCCGGTTTCGTCGAATTCCAGGACACCGCGTCGCCCCTGGTCACCGCGGTGTTGCGGCGCGAGTTCAGCGACGCCGAGCTGGTGCGACGGCTGGACGCACTGGCCGAGCGCCTGCTGGTGCACCGATGACTTCCGAGCTGTTCGAAGGGGAACACCATGCAGACCGTTGACCGCTGGCTGGAGGACTACGCGCTCGGCGAGCGGCGGGTCAGCACCGGGCGGACCATCACCGAGACCGACATCGTGATGCATGCCGGCCAGACCGGCGACTTCTTCCCGCACCACATGGACGCCGCATGGTGCGCCACCCAGCCGTTCGGTCAGCGGATCGCGCACGGCACGCTCGTGCTCTCGGTCGCGGTCGGGATGACGGCGACCGACATCAACCCGCAGGCGATGAGCTACGGCTACGACAAGATCCGGTTCGTCAAGCCGGTCTTCATCAACGACACCATCACGGTGGCCGCCGAGATCACCGAGATCTCCGAACACCGCAAGCGACCGGCCGAGCTCGGCTACGTGCACGAGGTGGTGACGGTCACGAACCAACGCCACGAGGTGGTGCTCGTGCTGACCCATCTGTATCTGACCAACAAACGCCCGAGCCACTAGGGTGCTGCGGTGGCAACCCTGAGCGATGTGGCCAAGCGGGCAGGGGTGTCGATCTCGGCGGTGTCGCGGGTGCTCAGCGACGCCCCCGGTGCACGGGTCAGCCAGCAGACCCGCGATCGGATCAAGCAGGCGGCCTCCGAGCTCAACTACCGGCCCAACTTCGCCGGCCGGGCGCTCAAGTTCTCCCGGACCAATGTGATCGCCCTGGTCGTTCCCGACCTCACCAACGCCTTCGTCACCGAGTTGATGATGGGAGTCGAGGACGAGGCCCGGGAGCGCGACTACATGGTGCTGTTGGGTCGCACCGAAGACCTCAAGCCCGGTGGCGACATGATCAGCCGGTTGATCGGGGAGGGCCGGGTGGACGGGATGCTCGTCCAGGCCGCCGACCAGAGCAGCGAGGCCGACATCCAGGAATTGATCGAGGCCAACTACCCGATCGTCTTCATCAACTCGGTGCGGGCCGGGAGCAGCGCCGGGGTGGTGTTGCAGGACGAGGACGGGGCGAAACTCGCGACCCAGCACCTGATCGACCTCGGCCACCGCCGGATCGGGCTGATCGGCGGGCTGCCCCAGTCCTACACCGCCCAGCGGCGGCTGGCCGGATTCTCCACTGCCATGGCCGAGGCGCACCTGCCCGTGCCGCCGGGCCTGGTGACCCGCCTGGGCTACTACCCGAGCCAGGGCCGGGCCGCCCTGCGTCAGCTGATCGAGCAACCCGAGCCCCCGACGGCGGTGGTGATCGCCAACATCAACGCCGCGATCGGTGCCCTCAGCGAAGCTCGGGAACTGGGCCTACGGGTGCCCGAGGACCTGTCGCTGATCTCGGTCCACGACGCCTGGACCGCCGAGAACACCTGGCCGCCGCTGACGACGGTGAAGATGCCGATGTACCAGCTCGGACGGGCTGCGGTCGCCGGTCTGGCGGCCAGACTGGGCGGCGACTCCGGCTTCGACCACGTCGTCCGCGAACCGGCCCCGCGCCTGGTGCTCCGCCTCTCCACACAGGCTCCGCGGGCCACCGACTGAAGGAGAGACGATGATCATCGACGCGCACCAGCACGTCTGGGACCTGACCCGGGCCCGCTACGACTGGCTCGGGCCCGCGCTCGGGCCGATCCATCGGACGGTCACCCAGGAGGAGGCGCTGCCGCATCTGCGCCGGGCCGGGGTGGACGCGGTCGTGCTGGTGCAGTCGGCCGACAACCGCGAGGACACCGACTACATGCTCGCCACGGCGCAGCAGTACCCGGAGGTGGTCGCCGTCGTCGGCCACGTCCCACTCGAAGATCCGGCCGGGGTGGCCGTCCGGCTCGCCGAGCTCGCCGGCCAGCCGCTGGTGGTCGGCATCCGCAACCTGATCCACGACCGCACCGACGCCGACTTCCTGCTCCGGCGTGAGGTGAACGAGAGCCTCGCCCTGATCGCCGAGGCCGGGCTCACGTACGACGTGGTGTCGGTGCTCCCGCGCCATCTCGAGCACGTCCCGATCCTGGCCGAACGGCACCCCACGCTGCGGCTGGTGGTCGACCACCTCTCCAAACCGCCGATCGGAGCCCGGGACCGCGAGCCGTGGTGGAGTCTCCTCGCACGGGCGGCCGAGAGCCCGAACGTCTACGCCAAGATTTCGGGGCTCTACCCGAGCGACGACCCCACCGACTGGTCGACCGAGACCGTCCGGCCGTACGTCGCCCACGCCCTCGAGTGCTTCGGGGCGAGCCGCCTGATGTACGGGGGAGACTGGCCGATCTCGGTCCTGGCCGGCGATTACGACGTCGTGTGGCGGGGCCTGCGGCCCTTGTTCGACGAACTGGGGGACACCGAGAGGACGGCGGTTCTCGCCGGAACGGCCATCGAGTTCTACCGGATTCCCGCGTCCCGGCTGGCCGCGCTGCGGTAGTGGACCGGGCCGCCGCGGACTCTTTTGAGCAAATCTGCGCAAACGATTGATCTATCGGGTCGCCGTGAGCTAACGTTTGCGCAAGAGGTCGACCCCCCGGGCGGATCGCGCTGGGGGATCATCACAAGGAGTGTCAATGAGGACAGAATTTTTCCGGCGCCCACGCGTCCTGGCGCTCGCCGGCGCAGCACTCACCCTGGTCCTGGTGTCCGCCTGCGGAGGCGGTGGCGGCACGAGCGCCCCCGGCGGCGCCGCATCGGAGCAGACCGACTCGGGCGGTCCGATCACCATCTGGGTGGACCCGCCCCGCGTCCCGGCCGCGGAAGCCTGGAAGAAGGCCAACCCGGACATCCCGACCACGATCAACCAGATCGACGGCACGGTCGGCAGCAAGGCGCTCTCGCAGCAGTTCGCGCAGTTCAACCAGGCCAAGAAGGGCTGGCCGGACGCGCTGTTCTTCCCGTCCAACGACGACATCGCCTGGGCCGCCGGCGCGCAGATCAACTATGCCGCCGACCTGACGACCCTGCTGCCCGACGTGATCAAGGGCTACGACCCGGCCGTGTTGGCTCCGTGCAACATCGACGGCAAGATCCGCTGTCTGCGCAACGACGCCGCACCGGATGTCTTCTGGTACAACGCCACGTTCTTCAAGGCCAACGGCTACACCCCACCCACCACGTGGGAGGACTACGGCACGCTGGCCGTCAAGATCGCCAATGAGCACCCCGACAAGGTCAGCGGATTCCTCGGCGACGCGTACGCCCCGGACCGCTACCTGTGGGCCAGCGGCTGCCCGACCAACCACCGCCTGTCCGAGTCGTCGGTGCTGATCAACCTCGACGACCCGAAGTGCCAGCGGGCCAAGACCCTGATCAACCAGATGGTCACCGGCAAGGCGGTGTCCAACCTGGGCATCTTCGACGCCGACGCCGCCAAGGTCGGCAAGGACATGGTGATGAGCCCGGGTGCGCTGTGGTGGGGGGACTACCTGTTCCACCAGACCTGGAAGATCGACGCGGGCACCATGACCGCGACGACACCGCTGACCTGGGCCGGCGAGTCGCAACCCTCCACCGGCAACGAAGGTGGCGGCCTGTGGGGCGTCTCCAGTCACATCACCGGCAAGCAGCTCGAGAACACGCTCAAGTTCGCCACCTTCGTCGCCACCGACCCGGCGTGGCAGGTCGAGCTGACCACCGGTCTCCCGGCCTACGGCCCGGTTCAGGACCAGTGGATCGCCAAGCAGAAGTCGGCCAAGTACTTCGCCGACGACGACGCGACCTTCGCCGCCTTCAAGGAGGCCGCGAAGTACGTGCCCGGTGACCACGCGTACACGCTCTACAACACCGGCGGTATCTGGACCGAGACGGTCACCAAGGACCTGGTGGCGGGGGACAGCTTCGACAGCGCCTGGACCAAGTTCAGCAGCGAACTGACCAACCAGGCCAAGTCGCAGGGCTACGAGGTCAAGACCACGCAGTGAGTGCCACGATGATCGACACCTCGCCGGAGGAGGTGACCGGCCCGGCCCCCTCGGGGCGCCGCGGCCGGTCACATCGGCTGCAACGGGCGGAGGCCCGGGGCGCCTGGGTCCTGATGATCCCGTACGTGATCCTGCTGTTGGTGGCCGGCATCATCCCCATCGGATACGCCGTGGTCACCGCCCTGCAGACGCCGCCCACCCCGCTCAACCCGGCGGTCGGTTTCGGCGGGGCCAAGAGCTTCGTCACCGTGATCACCGACTTCCGCTTCCTGCGGACGTTCGGCAACATCTTCGCCGTCCTGGCCGTCTGGCTACCGGTGATGATGCTCGGCATCGTCGGTCTGGCGCTGCTGATCCACGCCAGTCCCGGCCGCTTCGGGTCGATCATGCGGTTCGTCTACTACCTGCCCGGTGCGCTGGCCGGGGTGGCCAACTTCGTGCTCTGGGTCTATCTGCTCAATCCGGCCCAGTCGCCGATCGGCGCCCTGCTGAACGCGATGGACCTGACCACGATCAAGGCCGTCGTGGCCTCGGACTCCAACCTGCCGGTGATCCTGGCCGGGATGTTGTTCTTCCAGGGCGTCGGCACCTGGATCGTGATCGTCAACGGGGGTCTGAACGGGATCCCCGACGAGGTGATCGAGGCCGCCGAGATCGACGGCGCCGGAGCCTGGCGGGTGGCCTGGAACGTCAAGCTGCCGATCATCCGGCCGTGGATCGGTTACGCGGCGCTGATGAACCTGGCGTACGGGTTCCAGCTGTTCCTCGAGCCGCAACTGCTCGACCAGGTCGCCTCCAACGCGCTGCCCGACCAGTACTCACCCAGCCAGCTCGGCTACGCCTTCGCCTTCTCGAACTACAACTTCCCGGCCGCGGCGGCGATGTCGTTGATCCTGCTCACCATCACCCTGGGGATCGGCTTGCTGATCGTCTTCCGTAGTGGACTGTTCGGAGAGGAGGACTGATGGCCACCATGACCACCGCTGCGACCGCCGAGAGTCCCAAGCTCGCGCGGGTGGGCCGCAAACCGCTGACCGTCGGTCGGCTGGCCCGGATCGCCACCATGCTGTTCGTCGGGGTGATCTTCATCTTCCCGATCATCGGCTTCATCGCCATGTCGTTCCGCGACGCCGACGAGGTCGCCGCCGGTCAGGGCGGCTTCCTGGGACTGGGCGGCATGTCGCTGACCCACTTCGCCTTCTCCTGGACCCAGGTCAACGGCTTCGGTCCCGGCAGCGGCGGACTGTTCACCCGGTGGATGATCAACTCGTTGATCCTGGCCGTCGGTGGCGGACTGCTGGCCGTCGTCGCGGCGCTCCCGGCCGGCTACGCGATGGCCCGGCTGCGGTTCCGGTTCCGTCGGACCGTGCTGTTCATCACGCTGCTGGCGATGGTGATGCCCAACACGGTGCTGGTCATCCCGCTGTTCCTCGAGGTCTCCGCGATCGGGGCGGTGGGGGAGTTGTGGCCGGTCGTGGTGATCATGGGGTTCTTCCCGTTCGGCACCTATCTGGCCTACATCCACTTCATGACCACGCTGCCCAAGGAACTGGTCGAGGCGGCACGGATCGACGGGCTGGGGGAGGTGGCGATCTTCTTCCGGGTCGCCACGCCGATCTCCAAGCAGGCGGTCGCCCTGGTCGCGTTCTTCTCCTTCGTGGCCAACTGGACCAACTTCTTCCTCCCGCTGGCCCTGCTCAGCTCGAACCAGGCGGCGAAGACCGTCTCGATCGGCCTGCAGGAGTTGATCGGGGCGAGCCCGCTGTTCAACCCGACGGTCGCCGCCGGGTTGAACGTCAAGCTCTACATGCCGCAGTTGGCGCTGGCGACGTTCATCTCGATGCTGCCGCTGCTGATCGTCTTCCTGGGCGCGCAACGCTTCCTGATGCGGGGTCAGACGGTGGGTGCGGTCAAGGGATGAAGATGGTCCCGTGACCCAGACGTCCTTCCCGGAGTTCCACCCGCAGGCCGGTTACACCGAGGGTCTGCCCGAGCGGCCGCGGCCGATCGTCATCCTCGGCGCGGGTGGCATCGTCCGCGATGCCCACCTGCCCGCGTACGCGAAGGCCGGCTTCGAGGTGGCCTCGCTCTACACCTGGGCGCCGCACCGGGCCCAGGCCGAGGAGCTGGCCCAGGCGTACGGGATCGCCGCGGTGCACACCGATCTCGCGGAGGCCGTGGCGGCCGCCCCGGCGGGTGCGGTCTTCGACATCGCGCTGATGCCGGACCAGTTCGCGGCCACGCTCGAGGCGGTACCGGACGGATCCGGCGTGCTGATCCAGAAGCCGTTCGGGCAGAACCTGGCCGAGGCGGGGGAGCTGCTGGCGATCTGTCGCCGCAAGGGACTGGTTGCGGCCGTGAACACCCAGCTGCGGTTCGCGCCCTACATCGCTGCGGCGCGGAAGCTGATCGCGTCCGGGGCGATCGGGGAGCTCTACGACCTCGAGGTGCACGTCAACGTGAACACCCCGTGGGAGCTGTTCCCGCAGGTCCTGACGCTCGATCGGCTCGAGATCAACATGCACAGCGTGCATTACCTGGATCTGATCCGATCCTTCCTCGGCGATCCGGACACAGTCTCCGCGGTCAGCGAGCGGCACCCGGGGACGACCCATGCCAACTCGCGTTCGGTGATCCTGCTGCGCTACCGCGACCGGCCGTTGCGAGTCGTCATCTCGACCAACCACGACCACCGCTTCGGTCCCACGTACCAGGACAGTTACCTCAAGTGGGAGGGCACCAGGGGTGCGGTGCGGGCCCAGATGGGGCTCAACATGAACTACCCGACCGGCGCCCCCGATCGGCTCGACTACCAGCTCGACGCCGAAGCGGGTGAGGTGGCGGCCGACCGGCGCTGGCGGCCGCTGGCCTTCGAGGGGTCGTGGTTTCCCGACGCCTTCATCGGCTCGATGGGCGTCGTGCACCGCTTCCTGGAGGGGAGCATCGACACGCTGCCGACCAGCGTCGAGGACGTCTACAAGACGATGGCCCTGGTCGACGCCGCGTACGAGTCGACCGAGCGCGAGGGCATCGCGCCGGCTTATCGCTCCGACCAGTGGCGACGGTCCGCCTCAGTCGAGGTGGAAGACCTCCTCGGTACCGGCCCACCACTCGTCGTCGGCCCGGCTCGCCAGCGGCTCCTGCAACGGCATGGTGATCTCCCACCACTGCTGGGTGACCGGATCCGCCGCCATCCGGGCCATGTCGGCCGCGATAGTCGTCGCCGACGTACTCGAAGTACGCGAACAACAGGTTCTCCGGCTCGCGCAGGAAGATCGTGTAATTGGTCAGATGACACGATCGGATCATCGCCAGCACATCCGGCCACACCGACGCATGCAATTCCTTGTAGCGGGCGATGCTCTCCGGATCGAGCGTGATGACCTGTCCGAACCGCTGCAGCGGGCCGCGATCAGCGCTGGTTGTCATGCGTCGAACCCTTCCACACGAAGTCCTCAACCTGGGTCATCTCCGCGCTACTTGACATAATGCTGCTTATCGGACAGCTGACGAGGCGTACGAGAGGGGCGGCTCCTGGTCGCCTGACCATCATCGCGGGCATGCACGCCGAACAGCCGCAGCAGCGCCGACGAGGTGAGCCGTTTCGGCACTTGTGTGCGCAAACGGCCCCGGATACGCGGGCTGACGGGCCGTTTCCGCACTTGTGTGCGCAAACGGCCCTGGATACGCCGGCTGACGGGCCGTTTCGGCACTTGTGTGCGCAAACGGGTGGGCGGGTGGGCTGGGCCATCGCCACCGCTGCGGTCGCCCTGAGTGCGCGTCGATCCAGGATCGCGGTGACCGGAGCTGCTCAGGGTCGGATCATGTGGAAGTCGCGACCGTACTGGTCCTCGCGTACGCCGCCGTCGAGCACGAAGCCGTGTCGCTGGTAGAACGTCACGGCCCGGTCGTTGCCCTCGAACACCCACAGGTGGGCCGGTCGGTCGCCGATAGCGGCGACGAGCAGGCGATGGCCGAGACCGGTCCCGTACAGCTCGGCGACGACGTAGAGGATCCGCACCTCGAGACCCGCCGCCGGGTCGTCGGGGTCGCTCGCCGCGCCCACGAAGCCGACGATCCGCCCGTGCTCGTCCTCGGCGACCAGTATCGATCCGCTGGCGATCCAGTCTTGCCACCGGGCCACGCGGCCGTTCATCGGCGAGGTGCTCCAGGCCGCGAGCACGTCGGCGGGCATCAGTCCGGCGTACGACTCGTTCCAGACCTGGACGTGCAGCGGCGCGAGGTGCTCGGCGTCGCTGTCGCGGGCCGGCCGGATGATCATGCGCCCACGTAGGCCGCCAGGTGCTGCCCGGTCAGCGTCGTCCGGTCGGCGACCAGATCGGCCGGAGTGCCTTCGAACACCACGCGACCGCCGTCGTGACCGGCGCCCGGACCCAGATCGATGATCCAGTCCGCGTGCGCCATCACCGCCTGGTGGTGCTCGATCACGATCACCGACTTGCCCGAGTCGACCAGTCGGTCCAGCAGGGCCAGCAGCTGCGCGACATCGGCCAGGTGCAGCCCGGTGGTCGGCTCGTCCAGGATGTAGATCCCCCCCTTGTCCCCCATCCGGGTGGCCAGCTTGAGCCGCTGCCGTTCGCCACCGGACAACGTGGTCAGCGGCTGACCGAGGGTCAGGTACGCGAGTCCGACATCGGCGAGCCGGACCAGGATCCGATGTGCAGCGGGGTCCTTGCCCTCGCCCGTCTCGAAGAAGTCTTTGGCCTCGGCGACCGGCATGCTCAGCACCTCGGAGATGTTGCGGCCGCCGAAGGTGTACTCCAGCACCGAGGCCTGGAAACGCTTGCCCTCGCAGTCCTCGCACGGCGACTCGACCGTGGCCATCACCCCGAGATCGGTGTAGATCACGCCGGCGCCGTTGCAGGTCGGGCAGGCCCCCTCGGAGTTCGAGCTGAACAGGGCGGGCTTGACTCCGTTGGCCTTGGCGAAGGCCTTGCGGATCGGATCGAGCAGTCCGGTGTAGGTGGCCGGATTGCTCCGACGTGACCCGCGGATCGCGCCCTGGTCCACCACGACCACGCCGTCGCGCCCCGCGACCGAGCCGTGGATCAGCGAGCTCTTGCCCGACCCGGCGACTCCGGTGACGACGCAGAGCACGCCGAGCGGGAGGTCGACGTCGACCCCGGTCAGGTTGTGCGTGCTCGCCCCGCGGATCTCCAACGCCGACGACGACGACCGCACCGATTCCTTGATCGTCGACCGGTCGTCGAGGTGCCGGCCGGTGATCGTGTCACTCCCCCGCAGCCCCTCGACGGTCCCCTCGAAGCAGATCGATCCGCCGCCGGTCCCGGCACCGGGCCCGAGGTCGACGATGTGGTCGGCGATGGCGATGGTCTCGGGCTTGTGCTCGACCACCAGCACGGTGTTGCCCTTGTCCCGGAGCTGCCGCAGCAGCTGGTTCATCCGCTCGATGTCGTGCGGGTGGAGTCCGATGGTCGGTTCGTCGAAGACGTAGGTCACGTCGGTCAGCGATGATCCGAGGTGGCGGATCATCTTGGTCCGCTGCGCCTCGCCGCCGGACAGCGTGCCGGCCGGTCGATCGAGCGAGAGGTAGCCGAGACCGATGTCGGTGAACGAGTCGAGCAGGTGCCGAAGCCCCTTGAGCAGAGGAGCGACCGACGGCTCGTCGAGCTCGCGAACCCACGCGGCGAGATCGCTGATCTGCAGGGTGCAGAGCTCGGCGATGTTTCTGCCCCGGATCTTCGATGACCGGGCGAGCTCGCTGAGCCGGGTACCCCCGCAGTCCGGACAGGTGGTGAAGGTGACGGCGCGCTCGACGAAGGCCCGGATGTGCGGCTGCAACGAGTCGACGTCCTTCGTCAGGTAGGACTTGCGGATCTGCGGGATCAGACCCGAGTAGGTCAGGTTGATGCCCTCGACCTTGATCTTCGTCGGCTCGCGGTGCAGCAGGTCCTGCAGTTCCTTCTTGGTGTACTTCGCGATCGGTTTGTCCGGGTCGAAGTACCCGCACTGGCGGTAGATCCGGCCGTACCAGCCCTCCATGCAGTAGCCGGGGATGGTGAGCGCGCCCTCGTTGAGCGACTACGAGTCGTCGTAGAGCGCGGTCAGATCGATGTCGTTGATCGCGCCCATCCCCTCACACCGCGGACA
Organism: uncultured Actinomycetota bacterium; assembly: GCA_963815905.1. Taxonomy (GTDB): domain Bacteria; phylum Actinomycetota; class Actinomycetes; order Propionibacteriales; family Propionibacteriaceae; genus Microlunatus. Next base: position 756,227 of record CAWFIO010000013.1, read on the forward strand.
CATGCCTCCGGTGATGCTGAACTCTCGGCGCTCCTTGGTCGTCGTCCCGCCGCGTTCCATGGTCACCGCGCCGGCGCCGCTGATCGAAGCGACGTTGAACGAGAACGCCTGGGCTGAACCGACGTGCGGCTGGCCGAGCCGGCTGAACAGGATCCGCAGCATGGCGTTGGCATCGGTGGCGGTGCCCACCGTCGAGCGCGGGTTCGCCCCCATCCGTTCCTGGTCGACGATGATCGCGGTGGTCAGCCCCTCGAGCCGGTCGACATCGGGCCGCGCCTGGTTGGGCATGAAGCCCTGGAGGAACGCGCTGTAGGTCTCGTTGATCATCCGTTGGGATTCCGCGGCGATCGTGGCGAAGACCAACGAGCTCTTCCCCGATCCGGAGACGCCGGTGAACACGGTCAACCGCCGCTTCGGGATCTCGACGTCGATGTCCTTGAGGTTGTTCTCGCGGGCGCCCAGTACCCGGATGATGTCGTGGCTGTCGGCGACGTGCGCGGACGCCGGGGGTCCGTGGTCAAGGACATGCTCGCGGTCTCCTCGTTCGGGCTCGGGGTGATGCGGATCAGACTGCCGCCGGGACCGCCGGATGTGGCATGACGTACACCGTACGACGGAGAGCGCGCCCGATCGCCGACCCACCTGATCGGACCCAAGGCCCACCCACCCCACCGACGCACCCCGGGATCCTGGGTGTGACAGGTTGGCTGCATACCCTCTACAGGGTGGCTCCCCGACGACATCCTGCCAAGACCGCGTACGCGTTCGCTCTGTTCGTCGTGGTCAGTGCGCTGTCCGGACTGCTGATCGCGGCGCTCTTCATTCCGGTCATCGGCGCAGCCAACCGGGGTGGCGAGGTCGCGGTCGAGCAACTGGACAACCTCCCCGTGTCGTTCGATCCGCCCGCACAGTCGCAGCGCTCACGGATCCTTGACGCCAACGGCAAGGTCGTGGCCTACCTGTGGGACGAGAACCGCGTCTACAAGCCGCTCGATGAGATCGCTCCGGCGATGCGGCAGGCCCAGGTGGCGATCGAGGACCACCGCTTCTACGAGCACGGACCGCTCGATCTGACCGGGACGCTGCGGGCGTTCCTGCGCAACCAGGCGGCCGGCGGGGTGACCCAGGGCGGATCGAGCATCACTCAGCAGTACGTGAAGATGGTGCAGATCGAGGACGCCAAGCAGCGTGGGGACGAGGCCGGGGTCAAGGCGGCGCAAGCCGGGACGTACGAGCGCAAGATCGCCGAGCTCCGCTTCGCCATCTCGCTCGAACGCTCGCTGAGCAAGGACCAGATCCTCGAGCGCTACCTGAACATCGCCTATTACGGCGACGGGGTCTACGGGGTCGAGGCGGCTTCCGAGCACTACTTCGGGACCACGGCGAAGAAACTGACCCTCACCCAGGCGGCGATGCTGGCCGGGCTGGTGCAGAACCCGACCGCGCTCAGCCCGACGGTGGCCCCGGACGCGGCGATCGCTCGTCGCAACCAGGTGCTGACCCGGATGGTCGAGGTCGGGGTCGTCTCCGCGGCCAAGGCGGCCAAGGCCAAACAGGTCGAGTTCGACCAGGAGGCGGTCACCGAGAAGCGCAACGGCTGCATCGGCTCGCGCTATCCGTTCATGTGCGACTACGTCTACCGGACGCTGGCCCAGTCGCCGAGCCTCGGTGGCGACGAGACCGCGCGGGTCAACCTGATCAACCGCGGCGGGCTGACCATCACGACCGCGATCGACCCGGCCACCCAGAAGATCGCCCAGAAGGCGGTCAACCGGGTCGTCGGCGCGACGGATCCGCTGATCTCGACGATGAACATGGTGCAGCCCGGCACCGGGCTGATCGTGGCCATGGCCCAGAGCCGGCCGGGCAAGGGCACCGACACCAGGGGCGGGGAGACCTACTACAACTACTCGGTTTCCCCCGCCATGGGTGGCGCGCAGGGTTTCCAGGCCGGCTCGACCTTCAAAGCGTTCACCGCCGCTGCTGCCCTCGAAGCGGGTACGCCGCTGTCCGAGCGGATCGACGCCCGCCGGACCATCGACTTCACCGGGCGGAGTTTCCAGACCTGCGACGGCACCAGTCGGGTGGGTGACTTCCAGGTCAGCAACTCCACGGGCACCAACGGGCGGATGGACATGAACCTGGCCGCGCAGCGCTCGGTCAACACCTATTTCGTCGAGCTCGAACTGGCGACCGGGATGTGTCCGGTGACCCAGATGGCCGAGAAGCTCGGCGTGCAGAGCAGCACCGCAGACGCCCCGATCAGCTCCTACGACGACAAGCCGTCGTTCACCCTGGGCACCGTCGAGGTCAACCCGCTGTCGATGGCCGAGGCGTACGCGACCTTCGCCTCCGGCGGGATCCACTGCAAGCCGATCATCGTCGACAGCATCACCGGCGGTGACGGACGCAGTACGACTCGCCGAGCGCGGATTGTCAACGGGTGATGACCGCCGACGCGGCCAATGCGGTGAACGACCTGCTCGGCGGGGTGATGACCCGCGGGACCGGCCAGCGGGCCGCCACCGCCGACCGTCGACCGCAGGCCGGCAAGACCGGCACCATCGACAGCAACCAGGCCGTCTGGTTCGTCGGCTACACCCCCGAGGTGGCCGGGGCCGCGATGATCTCGATCGACAACACCCGGGCCCCGTTCGTCCGCGGTCGGGCCGGTTACAAGTCCAGCGGCGTGAAGAACTACAGCGTCCCCTCGACCGGGGTCTACCTGTCCGGCACCGGCAGCGGCGACGCCGGCCAGCAGATCTGGAAGCCGGTGATGGAGGAGTACCTGGCCGACAAGCCCCGGACCGCCTTCGAGCCGGCGCCGCCGTCGCTGGTCACCGGACGTCCG
>CAWFIO010000014.1:0-25832 GCA_963815905.1 uncultured Actinomycetota bacterium
GGGGCGCCGGCTCGGCGAGGTCATCGCGCTGGTCGACGACGTGGCCGAGGCCGCCGACCGGCTGCTCAGCTTTTGATGCGGAGCCTCGGTCGGATCGCGGCGGTGATCGTGCTCGGTCTCAGCCTGCTCGTGGCCGGCCGGATCGGCTGGGTCGCGTACGCGCCGCCACCGGCGGACCGGGTGGGCGCCCAGGTGCGTTTCCTGTCGGCGGCGATCGACGACGGTGCCGCCGAGCGGATGCAACAGGTGTTCCCCGAGGGTGCGTTCTTCACCCTCGCGCTCACCGCGATGGCGACCGCGCGGACCCCGGGTGGCGATCACGTGCGGGCCCGCGAACTGAGCGAGCGACTCGAGTCGCCCGAACTGCTGGCCACCTTCGGCGCCGGGATGGTCCCCGAGCACGGCATCTTCGCGGCCGGCTGGAGTCTGGCCACCGCGGCTGATCTGGCCGAGGGCGGAGGGGATCCGGCGGATCGGGTCACCCTGGAGCGGCGGGCCGAGGTCGTCGACCGGGCGCTGCGAACCTCGCGGAGCGGCTTCCTCGAGGGGTATCCCGGGCAGTACTGGCCCTGCGACACCGTCGTCGCGGCGTCGTCGCTGGCCCGGGCGGCCGTCCTGCTCGACCGGCCCGACTGGCTGGCCACGGTGCGCGACTGGCGCGAACGGGCGATCACCGCGTACGACCCGCACCTCCAGCTGCTCCCCCACCGGGTCGACGCCGAGGGCCGGGCGCTCGACGGGCCGCGGGGTAGCTCGCAGTCGATCATCCAGGCGTTCTGGCCCGAGCTGACCATCGCGCTCGACGGCCGGCCCGACGCGGAGAGCTGGTCTGGCTTCCGGTCGGCCTTCGTCGTTCGCGAGCTCGGCCTGGTCGGCGTACGCGAGTATCCGGTCGGATCGGCGGGCGCGCGGCGACGTCGACTCGGGCCCGCTCGTCCTTGGGGTCAGTGCCAGCGCCAGCGCGGTCGCCCTGGCCGCCGCGCGCGCCGTCGGCGACGCCTCGCTCGCCCGCGCCCTCGACCGCGAGGCCGAGCTGCTCGGCCTGCCGTGGCAGTGGGACGGGGCCCGACGCTACGGATTCGGCCAGCTTCCCGTCGGGGACGCGTTCCTGGCCTGGGCCCGGAGCCGACCCGTCGCCGGGGCAGTGTCGGCCGAGCCCTCCGGGGCCGAGCCGCTGTGGCCGGTGTTCCTGGTCGTCGCCGCGCTCCCGGCGCTGGCGATCAGCGGGTGGTGGGGGTGGCGTCGTCGCCGGGGAGCAGGGCCGGTTCGTCCGGGGTGGCCAGGGTGAGCACGGCTTCCTCGATGTTGTCGTGCTGCTCGAGCTCGCGCTCGACCCGACGGAGCCGGACGGCGAGGTCGTGTTCGGCGTCGTCGCCGGCCATGTCGACCGCCGCGACCAGATAGAGCCGGCCCGGGCCGACGTACTCCAGGTGGAGATAGGTGATCCGGTCGATCTCGGGCCGCTCGAGCAGCCGCCGCAGCACATGGCGCGCGGATCTCGGGCGGACGGCCTCGCCGACCAGGAAGCGGCGGTTGCGGTCGATCAGGAACACCGCGACCACCCCGAGCAGCGACGCCGATCAGCAACGAGCCGATGGCGTCGGGCAGTCGGCGAACCGGTGAGCTGGTGCAGAGCGATCGCCGGTCGACGGCGATGAGGATTCCGATCAGCGCCGCGGCGTCCTCGGCGAAGACGGCCCGCAGGGTGGGATTGGAGGTGTTGAGGATGTAGCTGAAGACACCCGCGGTCGCGTTCCCGCGCCGCCCTGCGGGCCTGCCGCGAAGGCCTGCGTGAAGGAGATGCCCTCGAGCACGAAGGCGATGCCGAGCACGATGTACGCGATCGGATAGTTGGTGGCCTCCTCGGGCTCGAGCAACTCGGTGATGCCGTGCCAGATCGACACCACGGCGCCGGCGGTGAACAGCCCGAACGCCGCGAACATCGACCAGACGTACGCCTCCCGACCGAACCCATCGGATGCCGGTCGTCGCGGCCGCGGTCGGAGCGCCGATCGGCGACCAGCAGGAAGATCTCGTTGCCGGCGTCGGCCCACGAGTGCGCCGCCTCGGCCAGCATCGAGGCCGACGAGGTGATCACCGCCGCGACCGACTTGGCGACCGCGATCAGCAGGTTGGCCCCGAAGGCCACGAGCACGGTGAACAGGCTCTCGGAGCCGCCGGCGGTCGGAGTCGTCGAAGCCACCCGGCCACCGTACGCCGGAAGCAGATTCTCGAATCACCAGTCACGACCGACCCCGGCCGGTAGCATCGTGCGCGGTCGAGGTCACGGAAGTGGGCCGACTCGGCAGGACAGGCACCGGGGGCCAAGGGGGGCCGATTGGATGACCGCGCAGGAAGTCGCGCGTGCGCTCGCGCGCCGCTGGTACGTGATCGGGATCTCCCTGGTCGGCGCGATGGTCTTCGCCGGATTCCTGGCGTCCGGGAGTGGCGTCTACAGCACCCGAACGGTGATCCAGTTCATCCGCCTCCAGCCGACCCAGGTCTCGATCGGACCCGACATCGGCTCGGACAACGAGAACTTCATCGCCTTCGCCGGCGCGGTCGCGAGCGAAGTGAACAACGGTCGACCGATCTCGCGCTACGCCTGGGAGGACGCCCCGCTCTACGGAGCCGGGATCCGCGAAGGAGTGCTGGTCGGGCTGCCGGATTCGGGCGGCCAGTGGTTGACCAGCTACAACCGCGCCGAGATCGAGATCCAGGTGGTCGGGCGCTCCCGTGACTGGGTCGAGCAGCGTCAGCGCGAACTCGTCCAGAAGGTGTTCGACAGTTCCCGGTCGCTGCAGGGACCCATCTACAACAACCAGGACCAGCGCATCCGGACCATCGTCTCGCCGCTAACCGCCACCGTCGACCACATCAGCGCCTCACGAGCGCAGCAGGGCGTGGCCTTCCTGCTCATCCTTATCGCCAGCCTCCTGGTCGGCGGCTGGGTGGCGGTTCGTATCGATCTCGCCGTCTCCCGCCGCGCCGCACAACGGGCCCGGGCGTATCTCGACTCGATCCCGACCGCGGGGTCTCCGGTGGGGGTCGCATGAACGTCTCGCTGGTGCTCAAATGGCTGTGGCGCTGGTACATCGTCGTACCGGCCTTGGTCATCCCGGCCGCCCTCGCGGTCTCGGCCTGGTTCCTCGTCGGCCCGACCTACGAGCGCACCGCGACGTTGCTGCTCGTCCCCGGCGTCGGCACCGTTCCGGACGAGGGCGGCAACCCCTATTTCTATCTGAGCGGGCTGACCCAGGCCGCCGACGTGGTGGTCCGCGCGGTCGGGTCGGAGAACGTCACCCGCGACGTCGAACGACAGTTCGACGGGGTGCAGGTCGAGGTGTCGCGCGACCCGACCACGGCGGGCCCGGTGATCCTCGTCGTCGTGGACGGCGCGACCGACGCGGAAACCGCGGCCGCGTTGCAGTTCATGGTCGAACGCACCCGCACCGATCTGCTCAACCTGCAGGTGTCGGACCGCGTGGCCCGATCGAACCAGATCCAGCTTCGACCGATCACCATCGACGACCACAGCACGGTGCGGCAACGGACCCGGCTGGTCGCCACCGTGGGCTTGGCCGGCTTCAGCGCCGTTCTCGTCGTATTCATCGCCGCGGTCCTGCAGATCGTCCGGAACCGCTCTCGCACCCGCTCGGTGCGACCGCGGTCGGCCGACGACACCGGTCGGATCGAGTGGAAGGACTGGCTGATGCCCGATCAGGCTGAGGCCGCCGCGACGCCACCGGACAAGGTGGCATCGGGGGCGGGTCGCGTCGAGTCGTCATGACCGCGGTCGGCGACCTCTTGCACGACGCGAGCGCCGGCCGCGAGCGGGATCCCGAGCCGCGCGACCGGAACAGCGCCGTCACCATGGTGACGATCTATCTGGTCCTGCTGCTGGCGGTCCCCTCGAACGTGCGGATCGCCGCCCTGGGTTCGCTCGGCCGGCCGTCGTTGCTGTGGGGTCTGGTGTTGTTCGCCTGGTGGGTGCTGTGGCGGCTCACCGCACGCGCACCCGATCTCCCTCGCGTACGCCAGCCGGTGCGGGTCGCCTACTTCGCGCTGCTCGCGATCGCCCTGGTGAGCCTGGCTGCGGCGCTGCTACGTGGTCAGCCCCCCGACCAGGTCAGCCCGGCGATGACGTCCATCCTCCGGATGCTGTCGTGGGGCGGCGTGCTGCTCGTCGGTCTGGACGGCCTGCGCTCGCGCACCGAGGTGATCACTCTGTGCCGGCGGATCGCGATCGGCAGCGGGGTGCTGGCCGTGCTCGGCCTGGTGCAATTCGTCACCCGGCAGAGCCTGCTGGACTGGATCAGCGGCATCCCGGGTCTCGAACTCGAGGAGGGTGGGGTCCAGGTCCGCGAAGCGTTCGTTCGCGCCTCCGGAACGGCGATCCATCCACTCGAGCACGCCGCGGCGCTCTCGGCGGGTCTGCCGCTCGCCGTGACGATGGCCCTGCTGCCCCGCCGCACACCGGGCTCGGTCCGTCCGTTCGTCGGCTGGGCGATCATCGGCGTGATCACGGTGGCATCGATCCTGGCCGTGTCCCGCTCGGCGTTGATCGGTTTCGGCGTCGCCGCCGCGACCTCGTTGATCGCGGTCCCCCGGCGCCTGCGCGTTGTGCTCATCGCGGCCGGCTTCTTCGCCGCGGCCGGCGCGGTGGCCGCCACCCCTGGGCTGTTCGGCGTCTTCCGCAATCTTTTCGCCCCCGGGGGCGACAACAGCACGAAGTCACGCACCGACGCGCTCGATCGGCTCCCGGACTTCATCGCGTCGTCCCCCGTGTACGGCAACGGCTTCGGGACCTTCCTGCCGCGCTATTACATCTTCGACAACGCCTGGGCACTGATGTTGGTCGAGCTGGGACTCCTGGGCGCCCTCGCGTTCGGCGCTCTCTTCGCCACCGCCCTGTTCAGTGCGATCCAGGCGGGCCGCTCCTCCGACCCACAACTTCGGATGATCGGGCGCACGATGGCCGCCTCGGTCTTCTCGCTGGCCGTCGTCTTCGCCTTCTTCGACGCCATGTCCTTCCCCATCGCCGCCGGGATGACCTTCTTGCTGTTCGGTCTCTGCGGGGCGGTCCGTGGATCGACGCCCGCAGACCCGGTCACCGGCGAGGCGCTCCCGCCGGCCTGATGGCGACGACCGGGCGGAACGAGTCCGGCGTCAGCGCAGATTCAGCGGAATGGTGAGCGTGTCCTCACCGGTCTGCTTGGCATAGTCCCGCGGTGCTCGGATCTTGACCAGGATCTCGTAGGTCAATTTGAACGACATCAAGGTCGGGTCCGAGTCGACGGCCGGGAACACGAAGATCTGGTTGTACGTGGTCGGCGACCGGAAGTAGTAGCCCGGATTGATCTCGCTGGCGTCGACCGATTGCTTGGCCGCCTCGGTGGGACCGGACGGGTCGCGCGGGGTCGCGGTGACCATCAACCGCTGGAGGTAGACGTCCTGACCCCGGTTGCGGGGGTTGTAGGCACTGACCACCACGCGGATCGGCTTGATGGCCCCGGACCGCCATTCGTTGGCCGGGAGACTCGACGAGTACGACACGTTGAGGGTCACCGACCCGGCCTGCACCTGACGGCGGACCGGCAGCGGGAACGTCAGGTCCGATTGCTGGCCCGAGCCACTCGAGGTCGACGACGGAGCGGACGGCAGCGGTGTCGTCGGGTTGGCGCTCGGGCTCGGTGGGGTCGCACCGCCACCCGCCGTCGAACACCCGCTGACCACCGTCGCGGCGACCAGGATCCCCGCAACGAGCCCTCGCACATTCGACTTCAACAATGACTCCAGATCGTTCGCGAGCGAAGCTCCATCATAAGAAGAACGGGCCTGTCACACCGGCGGAAACCCACACCATCCGGCGCGAGCGCCAAGGCCTTTCCCGGGACCGTTCCGGATGCGCGGTGCGCCGTCGGGTCAGCCACATTCGGTCACCGCGGTCGCCACCGAAACCGATCCGACGGTGCCGAATTCCACGTGCATGCGCGTCACCCCGGCGGCGCGGGCCGCCCGCTCGACCGCACCGGTCAGAGTGACGCGGGGCGCGGAGCCGGGGTCGGACAACCGGACGACCGAGATCATCGGCCACGGGACCGTTCCGGGCCATCCGCCCAGCCGCAGTGCCTTCCAGATCGCTTCCTTGGCCGCGAACCGCGCCGCGTACTCCGCGGCCATGGCCTCGGTCGCGCTGCACTGGGCGATCTCCGCGGCCGTGAACCACCGGGCGACGAACCGCTGTCCGTAACGGGCGTACAGCCGCTCGAAGCGGGTGACGTCGGAGGTGTCGATCCCGACCCCGCGGATCGAGCCACCGCGGGTCACCGGTCGGGTCACCGGTCCGGTCATCCGACCGAGACCCGGTCGGAGATCAGGGCCAGGAGCGATCGGGCCGCCAGCTTGCCGCCGACCTCGTTGAGATGTTCCTCGTCGGAGCTGTAGCCGTCGTACAAGGCAGTCGAGGGGCGTCCGGTCGGGCTGGTCGCCTCGACCGCGGCCAGATCGAACAGCCGGTCCGCGCCGTAGTGCTCCCGCATCAGCGCGTTGTAGCGCTGACGGTAGGCATTGTGGTCGCGGCCGAGCAACACCTTGAGGTGGTCCTTCGCGCTCCGCGGACCGACCGTCACCGGCACGGTGGAGTGCAGGAACACGACATCCGGGAAGTCGCGCTCGAGCCCGTCCAGGGTCGACCGGTACGCCGCGAAGAGCGCGTCGACATCGCTGCCGTGACCCACGTCGACGTAGCAGAACTTGATCAGGGCGACATCGATCTGTGCGGCCACGCCCGAGCGAAGCATCCGGTCGTAGTTGCGCAGCTTGCCCAGAGGGTCGCCGTTGCGTCCGATCTCGGTGCTGATCACCATCGGCGCATCGGGCAGGCCCTCCAGTGAGCCGTCCACGGCGAGGTCAACCACCGGCATCGACGGCGCGGCGGCCTCGGCGTAGACCGCGTCGATCCCGTTCAGGATGTTGTAGCCCACCGACATGTGGGCGAAGAAGAGTCGCTTTCCCGCGACGGCGGCCAGGTCCGGCTCACCGAGTTCGACCGCGGGGGCCACCGGTTCGGCCGCAGCCACACTTCGCCGGTGCGCGCCGGCGACCACCGCGCCGGTCAGGCCGGCCACACTCGCCAACACCGTGGCGATCGCCACCCCCCGAATCAACCTACGCACGCTCTCCCCTTCTCCGTTCGATCGGCGGCAGCGATCCGCTCCGCCTCCAGCAGGCGGGCCCGCAGGAGCGGCAACGCCACCTTCCCGTTGGCGTTGAGCGGCAGTGCTTCCAGCTCGACGACCGTGTGAGGCACCAGGTGTTTGGGCAGCCGAGTCCGGAGGTACGCGAGCACCTCGGGCACCGTCGGGGTGGTCGACGCGGTACCGACCATGGCCAGCACGATGCGTTCACCCGCCTCCAGATCGGGCAGACCGACGACCGCCGCTTCGGCGACGCCGGGGTGACTGAGGACCGCGGTCTCAATCTGTTGGGGCGAGATGCGGTGACCCCACGACTTGATGAAGCCCTCGCAGCGTCCGACGATGAAGATGAAACCGTCTTCGTCGACGGTGGCCAGGTCACCGGTCCGCAGCACTCCACCCCGGAACTTGCGCGCCGACTCCTCCGGATCGCGGTGGTAGCCCGGGGAGATGCTCGCCCCCCGAGCGACGATCTCACCCTGCTCCCCCGGGCCCACGGGCCGGTCGGACTCGTCGACGACCGAGAGTTCGACTCCCGGGATGCCACGACCGATGGAGCCCGCCTTGTCGGTCAGCCGGTCGGGCGGAAGGTAGGACAGTCGCGCCGTCGCTTCGGTCTGGCCGTACATCACGAAGAGTTGGCTCTGCGGTTGCGCCGTGACGAGTGCCTCGATCGTGGCGGGTGGCAGACGGCCGCCGGCCTGCTGCACGAGCCGCAGCGAGGCGAGCGGCTGGGTCGGATAGCTGCTCGCCCGCAGCAGGAGTTGGAAGGTCGAGGGCACCCCGGCCAGCACCGTGCAGGCCTCGCGCTCGAGGAGTTCCAGCGCACTCTGCGGGAGGACGAAACTGTTGCACAGCACCACGCGGGCACCGACCGCCAGCGAGGTGTGCAGCAGAGATGCGCCGAAGCAGTAGTGGAATGGCAGGATGACCAGGGTGCGATCGGTCCGTTGCAGGCCGAGGTACGCCAGGATCGAGGCGGTGTTGGTGCGGAGATTCGTATGGGTGACGCGGACCGCCTTGGGCCGGGCGGTCGTTCCCGAGGTGAACATCCACACGGCGTCCGGCTCGGGTTCCGAGTCGGCGTCCACCCAGCTCGCCCCGCCCGCCTCGGCTAGGACGGCGTCGGTGACCGTCACCCGATCGCGCAGCTGATCGCCGTAGCGGCGGAGCGCCCGACGGTCGACGAACACGGTCGCGCAGTCCACCCAGTCGAGCTGGCCGGCGAGATCGTCGGGGACGGTCGCATCGGACAGCGGAACCGCCGTCCCTACCCGCATCGCCGCCAGGTAGGCGGCGATCCAGAAAAACGAGTTCGGACCGAGCAGAGCGATCCGGTCCCCGGGCGCCACCCCGCGTTCGTGGAGGACGGTGACCAGATGAGCGGCCGCCGACCGGAGTTCGGCGTACGTGCGGGTGGTGGTGCCGTCGACGACCGCGATGTCGTCGGGGTGACCCGCCGAGAGCAGGAAATCGCTCATCCCGGTCATGCTCATCTCAGGACTCCCCTCCGTTTTCCCCCGTCGCGCCGCCCCACTCTCGGGCGGATCACGACCGGTCGCCCCCGCGTCCGGATCGAGTCATTATGACCGGCTCGTCGGCCTCGAGGGGCGGATTCGACGCATTCGCCCTGGTTGAGGCCGCTAACGATCCGGACACGTCCTGGATCGAGAACCCTTGACGAGCGCCGTTACCCCTTCCTAGAGTCGGCCGGAGTGCAGGGTCGCCACGCCCCCCGAGGACCTCTGTGCTCAACCGAGCAGGAGCGCCGATGACCCCCCACCTGGATGAACCGCTGGCCGGCTCGGCTCCGCTCTCGACTCGGCGCCGCCCGGGTCGCTCGAAGGTGTCCGTCGCCGTGGTCCTCGCCGTGGTGATGACGGGTCTGCTCGGATGGACGCCGCCGGCGAACGCGGCGTCGGCGGTCGACCTCTTCGCCGACTCACTCGTCCCCAGCTTGGCCGCGAGTCCGAGCTCTCGCTCACGTGAGGTCGGCGTGGAGTTCTCCACCGCCCGGGCCGGCACCATCAGCGCCTTGCAGTTCTACCGAGGGGCGCAGCAGAAGGCCGGCTACACCGGATCGCTGTGGGACGAGAACGGCACCCGATTGGCTCGGGTCGACTTCCCGGCGTCCACGACCGTGGGGTGGCAGACCACGACATTCGCGCCCCCGGTTCCGGTCAAGGCCAGCCAGACCTACGTAGCGTCCAACCTGGCCACCGAGGGTCGCTATCCGGTCAGCCGGGACTGGTTCGCCGCCTCGTACAGCCGCAGCGGCCTGACGGTTCCGGCGAACGGTGGGGTTTCCCAGATCACCACGACGAGCGTGCGACCGACCAGCCGGCACAGCGCGACCAACTATCTGGTCGACGTCCGGTTCACCCCGTCGGCGTCGCCGACCGACCCCGACCCCGTGGCCGAGTTGGACCGCGAGCCGTGGTGGGGTGGCCCCGCCTACTACGCCAAGTTCCCCCGAGCACGGGCGTCGGGCTGGGCCGACCCTGATTTCTTCCCCATCGCGGTCTTCCTCGGCAAGCCGGAACACGCCACCTCGCTACGGTCGATCGGCGTCAACACCTACATGGGCGCCGAGCACGACGGGTCGGCGATGAGCACGATCACCCGTACCGGGATGTCGGTGCTGGCCCAGAACGAGTGGACCCCGGCCGAGGTGGGCAACGATCAACGCGTCGTCGGGTGGAACCTGAGCGACGAGTGCGAGATGGGCTACTCCGGCTGCCCCGAGGGTGAGAGCCAGTCCCTGGCCATGCAGCGCTCGTACGCGCGGATCGCCCGGGCGCGCAACGACGGTCGCTTCCTGCAGGCCAATTTCGGCAACGGCGTCCTCGGCACCTACTGGGCCCCAACGACCATGGACGACCACCTGGCGTTGCTCGACGTGTCGAGCGTCGACAAGTACGCGTACACGAGTCCCCACGTCCAAGGCCTCCTGCGGCAGAACCCGTACTGGAAGGCCGGCCGGAACCCGGCGAGCGCGCAGGCGTACGGGTGGCTCCAAGACCGCATGGCCACCTTCACCCAACCCCCCGCCACCAAACCCAACTGGGTCTTCGTCGAAACCGCCAAGCCCTACCTCACCGAAGCCGGCGCCACCACCATCAACCCCGACCAGATCAAAGGCGCCGCCTGGAACGCCCTCATCCACGGCGCCGCCGGCATCGCCTACTTCCAACACAACAACAACCGCACCTGCGGCAACTACTCCCTCATCGACTGCCCCACCGCCCGCACCGCCGTCACCCAACTCAACCAAGAAATCACCCAACTCGCCCCCGTCCTCAACAGCCCCACCCTCACCTGGAACTTCGGACCCGGCCTCGACACCAGCCTCAAAAACCACAACAACACCCTCTACATCCTCGCCATGACCGACGGCGGCACCGGAACCCGCACCCTCACCCTCCCCCCCGGCACCACCGCCACCCAGATTGACGTCATCGGCGAAAACCGCACCCTGCGGGTCAGCGGTCGCACCTTCTCCGACTCGTTCCCGAGCGGGAGCACCCACCACGTCTACCGGGTGGTGCGCTGACGACCGGGTCCAGCACCTGACCATCGGCGTCTTCAGCGCGGATTTTTCGCTCGCGAACGGCCCACGGCCGAGCGCCATCTGAGCCATGATGAGCGCATCATGTCGAGCAATCCGCGATTCGTCGGCTCCGGCCACCCGGCGGATCTCGTCGCCCTGATCGTGACCTACAACAGCGCCGATCACCTCGACCGTCTGATCGCCTCGCTGCGACACGAGGCCCGCGACCTCCGGCTCCGGGTGGTGGTGGCCGACAACGCCTCCTCCGACGGCACGCTGGCCCTGGCCCGGGCCCACGACGATGTCGTCGCGGTCGAGTCCGGAGGCAACGTCGGCTACGCGGCCGGCATCAATGTGGCCATGGCCGCAGCCGGGGCCACCGACGAGTTCCTCGTGCTCAACCCCGACCTGTGGCTCGAGCCCGGGTGCGTGCAGCATCTGCGCCGTCGCCGGCGGACGAGCGGCGCCGGTGTCGTGGTGCCCCGGATACTGGCCGCCGACGGGTCCGCCTACCCGTCGCTGCGCCGCGAGCCCACGCTGCTGCGCGCCCTCGGCGACGCCGCCTTCGGTCACCATGTCGCCCGACGGCCGGCGGCCCTCAGCGAGATCGTGCGTCGCCCGGCCAACTACCGCGAGCCGCACCGCGTGGACTGGGCGACCGGGGCGGCATTGTTGATCGCGGGTGAGACCGCGCGCGCGGTCGGGCCTTGGGACGACCGGTTCTTCCTCTACTCGGAGGAGACGGATTTCTTCCGACGGGTCCGGGCCTCGGGCGCCGAGATCTGGTACGAACCCGAGGCCGTGGTCCATCACGCCCAGGGCGCCTCGGGCCAGTCCGTCGCCCTCGACACCCTGATGGCGGTCAACCGGATCCGGTACGTCCGCAAGCACCATCACCGACTCGTCGCGACCGCCTACCGCGGCGCCGTGGTGCTGCACGAGGCGATCCGGATGACCCAGCCCGACCACCGGCAGACCCTGCGGGCGGTCCTGTCGGAACGGAGCTGGGGCGCGCTTCCCCACGCCTCCCTCGTCGACCCCGGGCTCCGCGCACCCGCCGCCGAGGAGGCGCACCGATGACACTCGCCCTGGTCACGCCGAGCTACGCTCCCGATTTCCCCCAGTTCCGCGCGCTGCACGATTCGGTGCTCGCGCACACCTCGGACGACGTCATGCACTACGTCCTCGTGCCGACGTCCGACATCACGAGATTCAGCACGATCCGGTCGACGCGGCTCACCGTCCTCGGTCAGACCGACGTCCTGCCCGGGTCGTTCCTGCCCACGACCCCGCTGGCCCGGATCCCGCGCATCCCCCGTGGGTACCGGATCGCCGCGGTGAATCTGCGGCATCCCTGGCCGCCGGTCCGCGGTTGGATCCTGCAGCAACTCGTCAAGCTCGCCTTCGTGGCCAGCCTGGACGTCGACGTGGCGGTCATCCTCGATTCGGAGGTCCTGCTCGTCCGCGAGCTGTCCGAGTCGATGTTCCGGCGTGGCCCCGCGGTCCGGCACTACCGGGTGCCGCACGGATTGAACGCGACGATGACCCGGCACCTGCGCTGGCGCAGTTCCGCCGCCCGACTGCTCGGTGTCGACGCCCCGAGCGCCGACTACGCCGACTACGTAGCCGGTCTGATGAGCTGGTCGCCCGCGACGGTCCGGGCCGTCCTCGCCCGGGTCGAAGCCACCACCGGGGGGTCGTGGGCCACGGTTCTCGCCGCCCAGCGCGAATTCTCCGAATACATCCTCTACGGCGAATACGTGTCCGCCCTCGGCACGGAGGCCGAGAGCAGCTTCGTGTCCGATCACAACCTGTGCCACACCTACTGGGGTCCGGAACCGTTGACCCTGGACGACGCCCCGCAATTCCTGTCCACCATGCCGCATTCCGATCTGGCCCTGCTCGTCCAGTCCAATACGCATACGCCGGCCGTTGTTCTCGATTATCTCGTGGAGGCCATTGCCCGCCAGGGATAGCGACCACTTCGACGAGTTCGGCCCGGCCGCCGGTCGGCGCTGTTAGCCTGACCCGAATCCGATGGGGATCGGGCGCCCTCCGGCGTCCGAGGATGTGTGGGAGCGCGCATGGCACTCGAATTCCGACGACCGGCTCGATTCCGCAGGCACGAGCGGCGATCACGGCGACCGGCGATCTGGGTGATCGGCCTCGGTCTGTCCGTCGCCCTGGTGGCGTGCGGCACCCCCCAGGAAAGCGAGCCGCTGCAACTGTCGGGGCCGTCGTCGACGCCGGCGGCCGGTCCGGCCGAGCTCCCCCAGCAGCCATGGTGGGGCGGACCCGAGTACTACGCCAAGTTCGCTGAGGCCAAAGCCTCGGGATGGACCGATCCGGGTTTCTTCCCGCTGGCGGTGTTCATGGGCAAGCCCGAGCACGCCTCGTCCTACCGGTCGATCGGGATCAACACCTACATGGGCGCCGAGCACGACGGGTCGGCGATGAGCACGATCACCCGTACCGGGATGTCGGTGCTGGCCCAGAACGAGTGGACCGCCGCCGAGATCGGCGACGATCAACGGGTCGTCGGGTACAACCTCAGCGACGAGTGCGAGATGGGCTACTCCGAGTGCACGGGTGAGACCGAGACGGATCGCCTCGACCAGCAGCGCTCGTACGCCGAAGCCGCCCGGGCCAAGGGCGGCACGCGCTTCCTCCAGGCCAACTTCGGCAACGGCGTCCTCGGCACCCATTGGGCCCCGACCACGATGGACGACCACCTGTCACTGGTCGACGTGTCGAGCGTCGACAAATACGCCTACACCAGCCCTCATGTGCAGCAGTTGTTGACCGAGAGCAGCCACTGGCCGGCGGGGAAGAACCCGGCGAGCGCGCAGGCGTACGGGTGGCTCCAAGACCGCATGGCCACCTTCACCCAACCCCCCGCCACCAAACCCAACTGGGTCTTCGTCGAAACCGCCAAGCCCTACCTCACCGAAGCCGGCGCCACCACCATCAACCCCGACCAGATCAAAGGCGCCGCCTGGAACGCCCTCATCCACGGCGCCGCCGGCATCGCCTACTTCCAACACAACAACAACCGCACCTGCGGCAACTACTCCCTCATCGACTGCCCCACCGCCCGCACCGCCGTCACCCAACTCAACCAAGAAATCACCCAACTCGCCCCCGTCCTCAACAGCCCCACCCTCACCTGGAACTTCGGACCCGGCCTCGACACCAGCCTCAAAAACCACAACAACACCCTCTACATCCTCGCCATGACCGACGGCGGCACCGGAACCCGCACCCTCACCCTCCCCCCGGCACCACCGCCACCCAGATCGACGTCATCGGCGAAAACCGCACCCTCGCGGTGACCGGCAACCAGATCACCGACGACTTCCGCGCCGACTTCACCCACCACATCTATCGCGTGTCACCGTGACCGCGCCCGCCGTTCCGACCCCCGCTGCTTCGGCACCATCGCACCCCGCGTGCCTCGCTCTCCAGGCGCTGCCGAAGTGTTATCCGATTGCTCGCCGACAATCACAGACTTCCAGCGAAGCCGGCTGCGAGCCACTACGCTGAGGCTCGGTTATCCGGCCCCGACGGGCCGAAGTCATACGCATTGCATTGGGGGCAAAGTGGATTCAGATGTGGTGGCGGAGCTGCGCACATTCATCGCCTCGGCTTTCTTGTTCGGTGACGAGTCGCAGATGCCGGACGACAGCGCATCGCTTCTCGAGACCGGCGTTCTCGATTCCACGGGGGTGCTCGAGTTGATCGAGTTCCTCGAGGAGCATTTCGGCATCGAGGTCGCCGACACCGAGACCGTTCCGAGCAATCTCGGCAGTATCGACGGACTGGCTCGATTCGTCCGGTCCAAGTCCGCCGCCGGAGTGAGCGCTGCATGAACGGTGTGTCGGTCGAGCAGGTCCTGCGGGAAAGCAGCGCTCTGGGCGGCCGGACCGCGGACCGCGACCTGGAGCAACTGCGGCAGGCCGTGCTGGTCGAAGACGTCTTCGGCATCGTGCTGAGCGACGACCAGATCACCGACATCGATCTCAGCGATCCCGAAGCACTCGGGCGGCTGGTCGCCGAGTCCTTTCCGTCCTCCTGATGTGCGGCATCTGCGGCATCGTCACGAACGGCCCGCGTCCCGACGAGGCGACGATGTCGGCGATGTTGGCGGCGCTCCGCCACCGGGGGCCCGACGGGAGCGGTTACGTCCGCGACCGGACGGCGCTCCTCGGTCACACCCGCCTGGCCATCATCGATCCGGTCGGCGGGGTCCAGCCGCTGTGCAATGAGGACGGGACGGTCTGGCTGACGTTCAACGGCGAGATCTTCAACTACGTCGAACTGACCGCCGAGTTGCGCAGCCGTGGTCACACCTTCCGGACGGCGAGCGACACCGAAGCCATCGTCCACGCCTGGGAGGAGTGGGGGCCGAGGTGCTTCGACCGCTTCAACGGGCAGTGGGCGATCGCCCTGTGGGATTCGACACGGCGGCGGTTGGTCCTGGCTCGTGACCGGATGGGAGTACGCCCGCTGTACTTCCACCGGTCCCCCGGCAAACTGGTGTTCGCCTCCGAGATCAAGGCGCTGTTCGTCGATCCCGAGGTGCCCCGGTCGCTCGACCCGGCCGGCATAGACGAGGTCCTGACCTACTGGTCGACCGTCGCGCCGCGCACGGTCTTCGCCGGAGTCGAGCAGTTGCCTCCGGGCCATTACGCGATCCACGACCGTGACGGCTTCACCATCGAGCCCTACTGGCGTCCGGAGTTTCCCCCACGCGGCCACGAGGTCGGCCAGGACCTCGACGAGAACGCGGCCGGTCTGCGCGAACGGCTGATCGCGGCGACCCGGCTCCGGTTCGAGCGCAGCGACGTACCGGTCGGCGCTTATCTGTCCGGGGGTCTGGATTCCTCGATCATGGCCGCCGTCATCAGCAATTTCACCGATGCACCGCTGGACACCTTCTCGGTCCGCTTCGCCGAGGCGGAGTTCGACGAGAGCGGCTACCAACGGCTGATGGCCGAGCGGCTGGGCACGGTGCACCACGACATCGAGGTGTCCGCGCGCGAGGTCGCCGACATCTTCCCCGAGGTGGTCTGGCACGCGGAGACCCCGGTGCTCCGGGCCGCGCCGGCGCCGCTGTTCCTGCTGTCGCGGCTGGTGCGCGACACCGGATACAAGGTGGTCGTGACCGGCGAGGGGGCCGATGAGGTGCTCGGTGGATACGACATCTTCCGCGAGGCCCGGGTCCGCGAATTCTGGACCCGCAACCCCAAGTCGGCGCTCCGGGGCCGGGCGGCAGAACTGCTTTACCCCTGGATGGCTCGCAACCCGAGTCAGGCACCGGCCTTCGCCCGCGGGTTCTTCGGCCTCGATCTCGATCCGGCGGATCTCGCGATGTCGCACCGACCGCGCTGGAACGGGACCGCGACCCTCCGGTCGATGCTGTCACCGGATCTGCGTTCCCGGGTGTCCGAGCTGACCCGCACCGACCTGGTGGGCGCGATGCCGGTCGAGAGTCGGGCCTGGGATCGGCTCAGCCGGGCGCAGTGGCTCGAGATGACCACGCTGCTCCCTGGCTACATCCTGGCCTCACAGGGCGACCGGATGCTGATGGGCAACTCGGTCGAGGGCCGGTTCCCGTTCCTGGACCCCGAGGTCGTCGCCTTCGGTAATGCCCTCCCGGCCCGCCACAAGCTCTTCGGGCTCGACGAGAAATTCCTCTTGAAGTACGCGTTCAGGGACCTCGTGCCCCAAGAGATCCTCTTCCGGCCCAAGCAGCCCTACCGCGCTCCGGACGCCGCGAGCTTCTTCGCCACGACGGCTCCGGACTGGCTCGAGGACACGGTGTCGACCCGGGCCGTGACCGACGCCGGGATCTTCGACCCCGCCCAGGTCGGCTTCCTGATGGACAAGGCCCGGCGCCGCGGTGACCGTCTCGGCAACACCGACAACATGCGGGTGCTCGCCGTGCTGTCCAGCCAACTGCTGCACCAACGCTTCATCGCGGACCGACCGGCGCCGTCGCGGGTACGCGCCGACCCGGCCACTCAGATCTTCGACCTCGTCAACAGTGATCAAGGAGTACTCACGTGACCGACGACCGTTTCGGGCCCAGCAGCTTGGACCTCGACCTGCCGGCCGAAGCAGACCGGATCGCTCGACGCCTCCGGCGCTACGTCCAGCAGACCAAGCGCAAGGGGGCGGTCGTCGCCCTCTCCGGCGGCATCGACTCGAGCGTGACTGCGGCGCTGTGCGTCCACGCGCTGGGCGCCGAGCGGGTCTTCGGCCTGCACATGCCCGAGCAGGCGTCGTCACCGGAGACCATCGGGCTGAGCACCGCCGTCTCCGACGCCTTCGGGATTGACTCGGTCCACGAGGACATCACCCCGGTGCTCGAAGCCGCCGGCTGCTATCGGCGCTACGACGAGGCCGTACGCCGGGTCGTTCCCGCGTACGGGCCCGGTTGGAAGTCGAAGATCGTGCTTCCGAGCGTCACCGATTCGGACGTGTTGCGGCTGTATTCGGTCGTAGTCGAGGACCCCGAGGGGACGACAGGACCGGTACCGCCTGTCGACCGACGCGTACCTGGGCATCGTGGCGGCGACCAATTTCAAGCAGCGGGTGCGCAAGATGATGGAGTACTACCACGCCGATCGACTCAACTATGTGACCACGGGAACGCCCAACCGGTTGGAGTACGACCAGGGGTTCTTCGTGAAACTGGGTGACGGATCGGCCGACGTCAAGCCCATCGCCCATCTCTACAAGTCCCAGGTCTACGCTCTCGCCGAGTTCCTGGGTGTGCCCGAGGGCGTCCGCAGCCGTCCGTCGACCACCGACACCTACACGCTGGCCCAGTCGCAGGAGGAGTTCTACTTCTCGTTGCCCTACCAGCGGATGGATCTGTGCATCTACGGCAAGAACAACAAGGTTCCGCTCAAGCAGATCGCCGAGGCGACGGGTCTCACGGTCGAGCAGGTCGGACGGGTGTTCCGCGACATCGACCAGAAGCGGAAGTCGACCGCCTACCTGCACTTCCAGCCGGATCTGGTCGAGGACGTACCAGAGATCGCCCACCAGTTGGTGTGATCCGCCCCGTCCCCGACACCGGGCCGGCCTCGTCGCCGGCGAACAGACCAACGCAGGGAGCTTCACCATGACTTCGAACGCCGCCAACCGGCGCATGGTCGATCGCTACGGAGCGAGCCGAGGGTCGGTCCGCGATCTCCTGCTGCGATACATCGGAAAGCGCGAAGGCGGGGAGATCTACTCACCGACCCTGCGCGAGATCTTCCGGGTCCATCACGGGGTCGAGATCGGCATGTACACCCACGGCGGCTGTTTCCGTCCGTTCGCGTTCGGCCGCGACACGACGATCGGTCGCTACTCCTCGGTGGCGGCGACCGCGTTCGCCGCGACCGACAACCACCCGATGCATCTGAAGTCGATGCACGGCTTCTTCTTCAATCCCGCGCTCGGCGTCGTCGACGAACCGTCGGAGTTCTCGCCGCTCAGCATCGGCAACGACGTCTGGCTGGGGCACAACTCGATCATCATGCCGGGCGTCTCGCGGATCGGCGACGGCGCCGTGGTGGCCGCCGGAGCGGTGGTCAACAAGGACGTCCCGCCGTACGCGGTGGTCGTCGGTAACCCGGCCCGTGTGGTCCGCTTCCGTTTCACCCCGGACACCATCGAACGGCTCCTCCAGGAGCGGTGGTGGGAACTCGACCTGGACGAGATCCGAGCGGATCTGGGCGCGTACACCCGGCCCTTCGAGTCCGACGCCGACGAAGCGCGCTGATCGGCGCCGGACCGGGGTGCGAGAGGAGAAGGACGTGGGTTCGCCGCAGGACCGCGAGCCGGAGACGGCCGCGACCCCCGACGCCGCATCGTCGGTGGGTACGCAAGCCGCCCGCGGTGTCTTGTGGATGACGGCTCAGACCTGGTTCGCCCGCGCGGGCGGGCTGGTGACGATGGCGGTGCTCACCCGGTTGCTGGCCCCGGAGGATTTCGGGCTGCTGGCCATCGCCTCCACGTTGCTGACTCTGACCTATGTGCTGTCCGATCTCGGTCTGTCCACCTACGTCGTTCAGGCGGTCGAGATCGACCGGCGGTCGCTGAGCACGGCGTTCTACGTGTCGCTCCTCGGTGGCCTCTTCCTGGGCGTGGCCATCTTCCTCGGTGCGCCGGGGATCGCCTGGTTGCTCGAGGTGCCCGAGTCGGTGCCGGTGATCCGGGCCATGACCGTCATTGTGCTGCTGATCTCCGCCACCTCGGTGCCGTTGGCCCTGCTGCGCCGGAAGATGGCGTTCCGGTTGCTCGCACTGCAGGCCTCCGTCGGTGCGGTGCTCGCGCAGATCGCCGCCATCGCGGCCGCCTTCGGCGGGTGGGGGGTCTGGGCTCTGGTCGTCCAGCTGTTGGTCGGGCAGCTGGTGGCGTCGATCGCGGTCTGGCGGAACGCCCGGCGGCGCCCGACCTGGGAATTCTCCCGAGCGGCGTTCTCGACCATGTCCCGCTTCGGCCTCCACGTCGTCGGAACCGGGCTGGTCTATCTGGCCCGCGGCTGGGCCGAGACCGCGATCATCGTCGCCGGCCTCGGGCTGCGGGAACTCGGCTACTTCACGATCGCGCAGCGTCTGGTGCAGACCTCGACCGAGCTGAGTGGCGCCGCACTCCATCCCGTGTCGACCGTGGCGTTCGCCAAGGTCAAGTCCTCACTCGTTCGCCTGCGGGTGGCCCACGCTCGAGCCGCCGCGGTCTCGCAGACCGTGGTCAGTCCGTTGATGCTCTACATCGCGGTGGCCGCACCGGTTCTCGTGCCGTTCGTCTTCGGTAGCGAGTGGACGGTCAGCGCGCAGATCGCTCAGCCGCTCGCGGTGGCCGCCGCACTGACCTTCGGCACGGCGCTCGACCACGGTCTGTTCGACGGTGTCGGTCGACCGGGACGGTGGCTGGCCTTCATCGCCACCGTCTGGGGCCTCTCGGTGGTGTTCACCGCGATCGCGGTGCGCTACGGGGTGGTCGCGGTCGCCGCCGCGTTCGTGCTGACCGCGGTGATCGAGGCGACGGGGCGCTGGCTGATGGTCGGGCGGCTTCTCGAGCTGCCGTTCCTGGCCTCCGCGCGCCCGTTCTTGTCGGTCTTTCCCGCCGCCCTGCTGTCGGCGGCCGCCGGTCTCGGAGCGATGCATGTGCTCGCCGGCGCCCCCACGCTGGTGGTGCTCGGGTTGACCGGGGTCGTCCTGCTCGCCGTGCACCTCGTCGTCGTACGGTTCCTCGTTCCCTCGGCGTGGGCCGACATCCGGTCCCACCTGCCCACCCGCCGTGGCGGCGCGACCGCGACGCCGACCGACGAGCCGGCGCTGGACGAGCGTGATTGACGACGCCGGATCTCGGCGGCGGCCGTGATCGAACCTCTAAACGGCCCCAAGGGTTACTTTTTGACAATCCGATCGCCCCGTCTTTTCCTTCGTTAAGCTGCGCCGGAATCGGATTTTGTCGAGCCGATTCCTTTTTCGGCGTCGGCGGCGACGCCATTCAGGCTCATTCGGGGGAATGGTGTCCACAGGATTCGCAGCACGTCGCTTTGCCTTGATCGTCGGCGTATTCGCCATGATCGGTGCCACCGTGGTGAATGCGCCGGCAGCGA
The DNA here is from genome assembly GCA_963815905.1 of uncultured Actinomycetota bacterium. GTDB lineage: Bacteria > Actinomycetota > Actinomycetes > Propionibacteriales > Propionibacteriaceae > Microlunatus. The sequence goes on from CAWFIO010000014.1 coordinate 20,372, forward strand.
CCGCCGCACCGGGATGCAGTCAGACCATTCTGACGATCGTCGCCCACGAGGACGACGACCTGATCTTCATCAACCCGGACATCCTGAACGACATCGCCGCGGGACGGTGCACGCGCACGCTCTTCGTGACCGCGGGCGACGCCGGTAACGCCTATCCCGACAGCCTGCAACGCGAGAACGCCCCCGAGGCCGCGTACGCGCAGATGGCCGGGGTGCCCGACAACTGGACGCCGGTCGCCGATGGCGTGGCCAATCGATCGCTCACCGTGCGGGCCCTGAACGGCCGACCGAATGTCACCCTGGCGTTCCTGCGCCTCCCGGACGGCTTCCCGTCGGGATCGGGTTCGTCCACGTATTCCGGGCAGAGCCTGCAGAAGCTGTGGCAGGGCACCATCCCGACGGTGCGAGCAGTCGACTCGTCGGAGACCTACACCCGCAGTGGCCTGATCGACACCATCGCCGCGATGATGACCAACTACGAACCGTCGATCATCCGCACCCAGGACTACGTGTCCCCGGTCTCCGACGCCGACCACTCCGACCATCTGATGGCGGCCGCCTTCGCCAACGCGGCCAGCACCGCATACGCCTTCCCGCACACGACCCTGCCCTACCAGGGCTACCAGAGCCAGTACCGCCCGGAGAACGTGACCGGTGCGCAGCTGACGGCGAAGCAGGCCGCGCTGCAGGCCGCCTCGGCCTACGATCCCGGGGCGGCGGACCCGTGGGTCGCGCCGATGGTGCGCCGCCGCTACATCCTGACCGAGCCGGCACCCACGCAGTCGCCGACACCGACTCCCTCACCGACGCCCACCGCGACACCGACCCCGGGCAACCGGGCGCCGGTGGCCGACGCCGGACCCGACCTGTCCGCGACACCCGGCGGCACCGTGGCCCTGTCGGCCGCCGCAAGCAGTGACCCCGACGGCAATCCCCTGACCTACGCCTGGACCCAGACCGCCGGGCCGAATGTCAGCCTGTCCAGCGCCACCTCAGCGGCACCGACCTTCACCGCCCCGGCCGCCGGGACCGCGGTGACCTTCTCACTCGTCGTCCGCGACGGAAGCCTGAACAGCCCCGCCGACACCGTCACCGTCTTCGTCGCGGCGGCCAACGCCGTCAACGTCGCCCGTACCCTCAACGCAACGGCCACCGCCTCCACCCAGAACACCGGCGACGGCCAGACCGCAGCCAAGGCCATCGACGGATCACCGCTGGGCTACCCGGCCGACTACTCCCGCGAATGGGTCACCAACCGCCAGGGCGTCGGCGCCTGGATCCAACTCAACTGGGACCGCTCGGTCAGCCTCGACCGCGTCGTCCTCTACGACCGACCCAACGCCAACGACCAGATCACCGGCGGCACCCTGACCTTCTCCGACGGCTCCTCCGTCGCCGTCGGCGCCCTCACCAACGACGGCTCCGCCGTCTCGGTCGCCTTCGCCAACCGCACCGTCACCTGGGCCCGCTTCACCGCCACCGCCGTACGCGCCGGCACCACCAGCGCCGGACTCGCCGAATTCGAGACCTGGGGAGCGGCGGCGGGCGCTGCGCCCAACCGGGCGCCGGTGGCCGATGCCGGACCGGACCTGTCCGCGACACCCGGCGGCACCGTGGCCCTGTCGGCCGCCGCGAGCAGTGACCCCGACGGCGACACTCCGACTTACGCCTGGACCCAGACCGCCGGACCCACCGTGAGCCTGTCCAGCGCCACCTCAGCGGCACCGACCTTCACCGCCCCGGCGGCCGGGACCGCGGTTACCTTCTCCCTCGTCGTCCGCGACGGCAGCCTGAACAGCCCCGCCGACACCGTGACCGTGACCGTGGCCGCCGCCAATGCCGCCAACGTCGCCCGCACCCTCAACGCGACCGCCACCGCCTCCACCCAGAACACCGGCGACGGCCAGACCGCCGCCAAGGCCATCGACGGATCACCGCTGGGCTACCCGGCCGACTACTCCCGCGAATGGGTGACCAACCGCGAAGGCGTCGGCGCCTGGATCCAACTCAACTGGGACCGCTCGGTCAGCCTGACCGCGTCGTCCTCTACGACCGACCCAACGCAAACGACCAGATCACCGGCGGCACCCTGACCTTCTCCGACGGCTCCTCCGTCGCCGTCGGCGCCCTCACCAACGACGGCTCCGCCGTCTCGGTCGCCTTCGCCAACCGCACCGTCACCTGGGCCCGCTTCACCGCCACCGCCGTACGCCCGGCACCACCAGCGCCGGACTCGCCGAATTCGAGAACTCGGGTACCGCCACCAGCTGAGCCGACGCCGGCTCGGCGGGGTCTCGGTCACTGCGGGGGCACCGGTCTTCCCGAACGCCCGCCGGTGCGGCGGTGGCGTACGAACCGACCAAGCCGCGGGCACCCGTACGCCGGCCCCGCCGCGCGGGCGGGGCCGGAGCCGGTGACGCGCAGACGGGTTCGACGCCTCAGGACCGCGTCAGCGGGTCTCGAGTACGAGCGGCTGAGCGACCCGGTTCGTGTCATCTCGGTGCCAGGCCCCGGGCTGCCGGTGCGCGAGCACACGGGCCAGCACGGCGATGCCGATGTAGACGAGTGCGTCGGCCAGGGCGGCCGGGTCCTGGGCACCGGCGAGAACGGCACGTTCGCCGCCCACCGGGGCCACCTCACCCTGCGCGCGCGTCACCTGCGCCTGGCCGCTGTAGACCCGCCGAAGCGTCCTGAGCAGCACCCGGAGCGTCAAGGGGCACCGCACGGCGACCTCGTCGGTGGGGACGACGGCGATCTCGGTGCGGGCGAAGAGCTGGTCGCGTAGAGGTCATCGGCCATCAACGCGGGGAAGCGACCCAGGCGCGCGTGACCGTCCTCGCTGAGCGCATAGGCCCCCGCGCCCCACAGCTGGCTGCACATGGCGGGGATCCGCCTGCGCGCACGGTAGTAAGCCCGAACCAGCGGGCTGCAGGTGGCGATGTCGTAGGCGAACGGTGGCCGGGCGGCCAGCACCTCGCCCTTGTTGAGCGTCGCGAAGACGGCGCTGGCCGCCTCGGGCGTGATGACGATGTCGGCGTCCAGATAGAGCCGGGGCCAGTGCGTGGCGTAGCTGTCGCCGATGTTCAGCGCGGCCGTCTTGGAGGCTTCGTCGATCTCGCGCACTACTACGATGCCGGGGACCGTGCGAGCCAGCGCGGCCGTCCGGTCCGAGCACCCGTTGGCGACGACGATGACCTCGAGATCGGCCGGGTCCGTGTCCGCAAAAGCGGCCAGCGTCCGACGGATCAGCGTTTCCTCGTCGTGCGCCGGGATGATGAGATCGACCCACCGGCTCGTCGGAGGAGATTGTTCGTCCTCTCCGTGGGCGCGTGGGAGCTCGGTCCACCGACTCCGACGGACCAGATAACCGAGAGCGACTCGGTGACGCCGCTGTTTGATCCGCAGCAGCGAGCCGAGGATGACCGCCCCGTGAACGGGGGCCGCGCGGCCGCGGCCGTGCCACTTCTCGGCGTAGCGCACCCGGTTCACCGCCATCAGCGCCGACAACTCATCCGAGCTACCCGAACCGCCGCGGCGATGTTGCATGGTGGCCTCGGGCTCGAACCAGACGGTGGAGCCGTGGGCTCGGACCCGACGCACATAGTCGATCTCCTCTGAATAGAGGAAATACTGCTCGTCCCAGTCGCCCACGTCGCGCTGCACGTTCGCCGAGATCAGCAGCGCGGCACCGGTCGCCCAGTCCACCTTGTGTGGGTGCCGGTAGCGGTGTCGCGCGAGTTCGATCTCGCTGAACCGGGTGCTTCGCCCGCTCAAGCGCTCACCGAACAACGCGTCACCGACCGCGCGGCCCAGGGTGGGTTCGCGCCGGAGCGACGCGTGCACCTCACCGTTGGCGTCGAGCAGACGGGGAACGGCCACGCCGACCCCGTCGTGCTGGAGGCGCTCGCGGAGCAGTCGGATCGCGCCGGGCGCGATCTCGAGATCGGGGTTGAGGATCAGCACCGAGTCGGCGTCGCCGACGTACGGGCGGGCCCGGTTGATGCCCCCGGCGTAGCCCAGGTTCGCGCCGGCGCGTACCACGATGACGTCGTCGTGCATCGCGAGTCGGTCCAGCGTGGCGTCCGCGGAGGCGTTGTCCACCACGATGACCCGGATTCGCTGGTCTGCGAGCTGCTGACGGACGGAATCGATGAGGTTGTCGACGTCGTCGACGTTGTTGTGCGTGATCACGACGACGGCGACGTCGACCGGCTCGTCGGCATCGGCGAATCGCCCACGCGAGGGGGCGGGGGCTGTCGTGGGGTGGCGCGACACGGCCGGCTCGGCGAAGTAGGTGGTCGGCATCTTGACGTAGCTGTCGCGCTGCAGGGCGACGTACGACCGCGGACCCTGGATCAGATAACGGCGAGCCAGGCGCCGGGGTTCGATGGCCAGCCGCCACGCCCACTCCAGCCCGTGGTCGGAGGCCCAACGCGGTGCCCGGTTGACCCGCCCGGCCAGGAAGTCGACCACGGCTCCGAAGGCCAGGCAGACCTTCGCCCCCGAATCGCGGCCGTTCTCGGCGATCCACCGCTCCTGCCGTGGTTTGCCCAGGCAGACCGCGAGGATGTCCACCTCGGCCGCGCGGATCTCGGCGACCAGGGCCGCCGACGCCGCAGGATCACTGAGCTGGCCACGGCTCGGGGACCAGAAACCGCCGACGCGGAGTTGGGGCCAGCGGTTGGCCAGGATGGTGCTCAGCTCTTCGTGCGTGTCGGGTGAGCCGCCCAGGAAGCCGATCGACAGACCGTGCCGTTCCGCCTGGTCCACGATGGGTTCCATCAGATCGCTGCCGGCCAACCGCGGCCACGGCCGGCCGGTCAGTTCGCCGGCGCGGTGCACCAGCGGCGACCCGTCGAGGAGGGCGAGCCACCGCACGTGTCCGTCGATCGACAGGTCGATGATCGTGCGTCGCTGCAGCTTGGCCGAGGTCCGGCCCGACCCGAAGTGATGCAGATGGTCGAGGTTGACCGACACGACGGCGAGAACCTCGTCGGACGGCTGGCGGGCGTGATCGATGACCAGCCCGATCGCGTCGTCGACCTCGAGCAGATCGGTGGCGATGCCGGCGAGTTGCACGCGGGGCCAGCTGATGGGCAGGCGGCGACGCCGACGCGATCCGTTGGCCGGACGTGGCGCGGGCTCTTCGGGGATCTCCGCCGGGCTCAGCCGGGCGCTCGTCATGCCCAGAACCCGCCTGACGACCCAGGACCACCTCTGCGGTCCGGTGCTCCGACGGCGATGCTCGTCAGCACCTGGTCGTCACCACCGCGGCGCCCGAGGCCGGCCGGGTCGAGCTGGAGACGGGCATCGCCACGGACGTCGCAGTCGAGGCGCGAGCGCGCGGTGACGACCCCGCCGGCATTCGATGAGGCCCGAGGTCGTACGGCGGTGGCAGCGCTGTCGCAGCGCCCTCTTGAGAACACAGACGCGTCGACCAGGTCGGCATGGACAGACATGC
>CAWFIO010000015.1:0-19202 GCA_963815905.1 uncultured Actinomycetota bacterium
CTCCCAACCCTCACCCGAGGGTGCACCGACAGGACATGGGCCTTCGCTTCTCCGGTTTCCACGGCACAAGCCAGACCGACGAGGCGGCGACTGCTTCGCCTCAATATGTATCTCGCGTCGTAACCGTTTCGATGTTCGCCTGACGATGTCAGCGATCCGAAGGCCGGGCATGACATCGGTGAACACTGTGATCAAGGACACACGGAAGAAGCGATCCATCGGTACGCCCAACAGGCTCTGGCGTTCTGTCAGAGCGATCCCATCGATCTATTCTGGCAACTCAGAACATAAATATGTGCAAGTATCAATAATCTAGTGAACATCACAAATAAAGTATTAAATAAAACCGATCACAGATGAGATATGCAACAATACTTCATCCATATACAATCAAATAACAATCACCAATATCTTCACATCATTGTAACTTCAAGACAACAGCACAACCAGGTTGTCCCATTTCCAAGAGACACAGCGACGCTCGATTCTGATACTGATGCAAATAAGGTTGATCTCTGAGTGCTCCGTCGGGGAGGGGCGCGAACCTCGGTTCACGCCAAACAGATCGATTCATCTGTTTCGACAAAGGCCAGGGTTCTGGTGGGGATACGGGAATACATCGGGCATGTTCCGCCGCGGATGATTCATTAATCATTCCGATCGCGTTGATGTTTCATCGGAACTTGACGGCTCACCTCCAACTGGCGCGGAAACACTACGAGGCGCACGCCGTCGTGTACGTGTCACCTGACCATCCATCAACATTCGCAGATCTGTCCTTCGGTCGCTCCTTCGCCGGCACGATTGTCGACACCTATGCGGAGCTGATCGATTCTTCGGTGGTAGCTGACGCCAGCAGCAAGCCACCCTCCAGCCTCGGCCGGGCGTCGAAGACCTCGCCGGGTGCGCTGCCCGCGCAGGTCCCGCGCCGAGACCACCTTCATCAACATCAAATCATCGCATCAGATCCAGCAGGAGGTGACCAGGGTCACAATCACGCCGCCCAGAGCGCGAGGCAGGATTCCTCTCCCGCAGGATGAAGGCGGGGCGATCGGATCGACCCTCGATCCCGGTCGACACACTGCACCCAGCCATCGAGAGCAGGCCCAAGCGAGTCGCCCGGGGTCGAGCGGACGCTGGCGCTGGGCACCATTGTCGGGCTGTGCATCGGCCCCGATGCCCCGATCGCTGCACAGTCGCTGGACACGCGATTCCGGCGCGTCGATGACGTTCGTTCGTTCACCGGCTCACCCTTGCTGGCTGTGCTCCCGCCTCTGCGTCGCGCCGAACAGCGCGGACTGGTGGCGCGACAGCCGCGAGGTGCCGCGGCCGAGGCCTACCGCACGTTGCGGACCGACGTGCGATTCCGGGAGACCGAGGACCAGCGCAGCTTTGTCATCGCCTCTGTGGGGGAGAGCGGCGACGGCGTTCAGGTGCCGGTCAACCTGGCGTGGACGCTGGCCCAGGCGGGGCAGCACGTCCTCCTGGTCGATCTCGATCTGCGGCCTCCCACCGTCGGGGCCTCGCTGGGGATCGACGCGTCCACCGGCATGGCCGACGTGCTGATCAGGCGGGCCGGTTTGGCCAAGGTCACCCGTCCACCGGGCACCCGCAGCTCCACGTGGTGCTCCCGGGCACCCTTGCAGCCGAGCCCTTCCGAGCTGTTCGAGGCGCGGCCGAGCTCGGACCGGTGCTGCAGCAGATGGAGGGCGCGTTTGGCTCGTCATCGTTCATGCACCGCCGGTGCTGGCCTACACCGACGCGGCCCCCATCGCGGGCTCGACCGGCGGCACCTTCGTGTCGGTCACCGCCGGGCGTACGCGAGCTCAGGAGCTGACCACCGCGTTGGCGACCCTGGCCAACGTCCGCATCGATCCGCTCGGGTTGGTGATGACCTCGGCCCCGCGATCAGCTCTCGAGCACGGGACCGTCCGCACGATGGCCCGACGGTTGGGTGGCCTGGACGCGGAGCGTTCGAAGGCCGGGCATGACGGGTGGCTTCAGGCCACCCCAAGGACACCGCCCGATCTCGAAGCGTGTTCGAAGGCGCGCGCCGGCTGAGGACGAATTCTTCCACTCAACCGGTCGGTGGGTCCCCCACCTTGACCGCAATTCCTGCGCTGAGCCGACGTCGACTCACCCCCTGGAGCCCTAATCGGCTCGCCCTGAAGCACGTTCCGTTCTGCCTGAGGCTCGGAGGCCCTGATGACCACCTTTGCCACCCCTCCTGACATCGGGGTCAGCTCTATCCCCACCGACACCAGCTCCGTCGGCTGGCAACGTCGCTACGCCCATCGCCTGCTGGCGACTGACCTCGTGGTCGTGTGCCTCGCGGTTTTCGGGGCCGCGCTGCCCGCGCGACTGCTGCGCGAACATCTCGACGGTCCAGGCTGGTTGGACCTGGTCGGCGACGATGGAGTCAGCTATCTGGCGGTCTGCCTGTTGACGATCGCCCTGTGGTCCGCAGTTCTGGCGGCCACCGGTTCGCGGAGCAACCGGGCCGTCGGAGTCGGTTCCGCTGAGTTCAAGGCCATCGGGCAGTCGACGTTGACCGTCCTGGTCGCGTTCGCTCTGATGTCCATCGCCTTCCAGATCGACTTTTCCCGTGCGTTCACTCTCACGATGCTGATCGGCGCCGCCACGGGGCTGCTGGGCACCCGGCTGCTATGGCGGCTCTGGCTCAACGGTCAACGGCGGGGCGGAGCCTACGTGTCCCGATCGCTCATCGTCGGGTCGACCGGATCGGCCACCCAGATCGCCACGGATCTGCGCAAGCATCCCGGCGGCGGCTACCACGTGGTTGGCGCCGTGCTCTCCGACGCGGGGGCCTCCGGCAAAATCCTCGACGGCGTCCCGGTCTACTGCGGCGTCGATCGGCTGCTGAGCGCGGTCGAGGCGACTGGTGCCGACACGGTCATCGTGACCGACGGCCACAACCTGCCGCCGTCGAAACTGCGCGAGCTCAGCTGGAGCCTCGAGCCCGGGCGGCAACACCTGGTGATGGCGCCCAGCCTCACCGACATCGCCGGACCTCGGATCCACGCCCGCCCGGTCGCCGGATTGCCGCTGGTGCTGGTCGAGACCCCGCGGTACGAGGGGATCGACCGGGTCATCAAGCGCGGGTTCGACATCGCTGCGTCCGGCGCACTACTGGTGATGTTGTCCGTTCCGCTGCTGGCCGTCGCGGTTGCCGTCGTAACCGGATCGCCCGGCGGGCTCTTCTTCGCGCACGAGCGGATCGGCAAACGCGGGCAACCGTTCAAGATGCTCAAGTTCCGGTCGATGGTGGCCGACGCCGACGACCGGCTCCTCGAACTGCTGGCCAGCCAGGGGACTTCGGACAAGCCGCTGTTCAAGATCGACAACGACCCGCGCATCACCCCGATCGGCGCGGTCCTGCGGCGCTACTCGATCGATGAGATCCCGCAGCTGATCAACGTGCTCCGCGGCGAGATGAGCCTGGTCGGACCGCGTCCGCAGGTCGCCCGAGAGGTCGCACTCTACGACGATGCGGCGAGCCGTCGGCTGTTCGTCAAGCCCGGTATGACCGGGCTGTGGCAGGTCAGCGGACGCTCCAATCTCGGCTGGGAGGAAAGCGTGCGGCTCGACCTGTTCTACGTCGAGAACTGGTCGCTGGCCACCGATCTGATGATCTTGTTCAAGACGGTCCGTGCCGTCGTTGGCAAGGACGGAGCGGTCTGATGGCCGGCGTCCTGGTCCATGAGTGGATCGCCCAGAACGGCGGTTCGGAGAACGTGCTGCAGGCGATGAGCGAGGTCTTCCCCGACACCGACGTGCTGTGTCTGTGGAACGACTCGAAGGGTCGGTTCGCCCCCGAGCGGATCCGCGAGTCCTGGTTGGCGCGTACGCCGTTGCGTAAGAGCAAGGCACTGGCGCTCGCACTCATGCCGGCGACCTGGAGTGCGGTCCGCGACCGCGGTTACGACTGGGCACTGATCAGCTCGCACGCGTTCGCCCACCACGCCCGCTTTCGCGGAGCGCCCGCCGGCTTCCGGCGGATGGTCTACGTGCACACGCCGGCCCGCTACGTCTGGACCCGCGATCTCGATGCTCGCGGCAACCACCCTGCGGCCCGGGCCACTTCGGCCATGCTCCGCCCGATCGACCGCCGCTGCGCCCACCAGGGTGCGGAGTTCGCCGCTAACAGTGCGTTCGTCCGCGACCGGATCAAGGCAACCTGGGGGTCGACTCCCGGGTCATCCACCCGCCGGTCCGGGTCGAGCGGATCCAGCAGGTCGAGGACTGGCGGTCCGAACTGACCAACGAGGAGTCGACGCTGTTGAGCGGTCTGCCCGAAGGTTTCGTGCTCGGCGCGTCGCGGCTCATCCCCTACAAGCGCCTCGACCAGGTGATCAAGGTGGGGGAGGCCACCCGACGTCCGGTGGTGCTGGCCGGCCGCGGCCCGTTGCTCGACGAGTTGACCGCCCACGCCCAGCAGGCCCGGGTCCCGGTGCGGATCGTCCATTCGCCCTCGGAAGCGATGCTGTACGCGCTCTACCAGGCCGCCGCGGTGTACGCCTTCCCGGCGGTCGAGGACTTCGGCATCATGCCGGTCGAGGCCATGGCGGCCGGTGTCCCGGTACTGGCCCAGTCGGTCGGCGGGGTCGCCGAGAGTGTGGTCGCCGGACGGACCGGCGAGTTGATCGACTTCGAGTCGGACTCCGACATCCGCGCCGGGGTGGAGCGGGTGACCGCTTTGTCGCGCAGCGACTGCCGCAACCGCGCCCGCGACTTCTCCGAGGCCCGTTTCGGTGCCGCGATCAGCGGGTGGGTGAACGCGGAATGAGCCGGCCGATCCTGATCAACCAGAGCTACGGTACCCAGCGAGTGACCGGTCAGCAACGCTACGCCGCCGAGATCTCGGCCCGGCTCGAGCCGGATGCGCGCTATGCCGTCCTCCGACCGCGCGGGTTCTGGGCCGCCTCCGCGCTCCGGGCCTGGGCCTGGGTCCAGCTGGTCCTGCCGGTGATCGCCGGTCCCGCGCTGGTGCTGTCGATGACGTCGCGGGCGCCGCTGTGGCGCCAGCGCCACGTCCTGGTCGTCCACGATCTGTTCGTGCTCACCAATCCCGAGTGGTACTCGCGGATCTACGTATGGACCCACGCTCCGCTGCTCCGAGCCCAGATCCGCAGTGCGGCCGTGATCGTCGCGGTCAGCCAACCGGTCGCCGACCAGCTCAGCACGCGCTACGACAAGCCGGTGGTCGTCGCGCCGAATGCCCCGAGCGCCGTGTTCAGCAGAACGGGCGAGCTGGGCGATATCGCTGTGCGACTGGACCTGACCGCGGGGGAGTACTTCCTGGTCGTCGGGAGCAAGGACCCCCGCAAGAACCTCGGCCGACTGGCCGCCGCGTACGGGCGACTGAGCGAGAGCGAGCGCCGGGCCCATCCCCTGGTCGTGGTCGGGGGCGGCAGTTCGATCTATCGGGGCGAGCAAGTGGAATGGCCGAGCGGCACCGTCGAGGCCGGCTACGTGAGCGATGAGGAACTCCGCGATCTCTATCGCGGCGCGCGCACCGTGGTTTTCGGCAGCCTGGCCGAAGGCTTCGGGCTGCCGCTCGTCGAAGCGGCAGCTGCAGGTGCCACGAGTCTGCTGGTCTCCGATATCGAGGTCTTTCGCTGGATCTGCGGCGACCAGGCCCGATACGTGGATCCGGAGTCGGTTGAGGCGATTGCCGCCGGACTGCGGACCGAGATCGCGGACCCCCGAGACGCTCGGCTCGACCTCGGGCGATTCGACTGGGACGTGAGCGCCCGGGTCATCGCCACCGCCTGCGAACGCGTCGCGGCGGGAAACTCCGTCAACGAGAAGAGACTCAGATGAAACTTGCCGTGGTCCTGGCATCGGCCGGGCGCGCTGATCTGCTCGCAGAAGCGCTCACGCACTGCCGCGCCCAGCAGGACGCCCCGTTCGCTGGGGTGATCTCGGTTCCTGGCCCCGTCGACCTGCCGGCTGACGCCTCGCTCTACGACGGCTGGACGGTCATCACCGGTGTCCGCGGAGCCGCTGCGCAGCGCAATGCCGGGATCGAGGCGCTCCCGGGTGACGTCGACGTCGTCGTGTTTTTCGACGACGATGCGGTTCCGCGGATCGACTACTTGCGCATTGCGATCGACTACTTCACCGCACACCCGGACGTCGTGGGACTGACCGGCCGGGTGTTGCTCGACGGGGCAACCGCCTCGACCGGTGAAATCGACCGGTCGACCACCGCCGAGGCATTGGCCGCTTCGATGAGCGACGTGCAGCAGCGGCTCACCCATCACACCCGCGAGCTCTACGGCTGCAATTTCGCCTACCGGCGGAGCGCGGCTCCCGACATCCGATTCGACGCACGGTTGCCGCTCTACTCCTGGCTTGAAGACCATGATTTCGCGCGCCGGTTGATGCGACTCGGGCGGTTGGTCAAGGTCGACGACTGCGTGGTGGTGCACCGGGCGGCGACCTCGGGCGGCCGCCAGTCGCATCGTCGGCTCGGCTATTCACAGTTCATGAATGCGGTCTATCTTTTCGACAAGGGCAGTTTCCCGCTCTGGCTGACCGTCGAGCAGATCGGACGGGTGATGGGGAAGAACCTGGTGTTGTCGCTGATGGGACCGTCGACCGCGTGGCGCCGGGAGCGACTGTCGGGAAACCTGTTGGCCGCCTTCGATGCGGTTCGTGGACGGATCACCCCTGAGCGCATCCTCGATCTGTGATCGATGCCCGACGAAGACATGGCCCCGGCTCTCCCAGCAGGAGAACCGGGGCCGAGTCGTTCGCCCACCGAGCAGGGGTCAGCGGCCAACGCCCGCCGCGATCTGTTCGATCACGTCGAGGTGCTGGGCCGCAGCCGCCTCGCGGCTGTAACCGAGGGCCACCTCGCGGCGGTGCTGCTCGGCCGCCGGATCGGCGGCGCGGTGCGCCGCGGCCACCAGTCCATCGGCCAGGGCGTCCGGATCGCCGACAGCTACCAGCTCCCCGATCGAAGCATCGGTGATCAGGTCGGCGGGCCCGAACTCGCAGTCGACGGCGAGCAGGGGGAGCCCGAAGCGCAGCGCCTCGAGCAGCACTAGCGGGAACCCCTCCCAGCGCGAGGACAACACGTAGCAGTCGGACTCACGCAGGTATCGCGCCGGATCGGAGGTGTAGCCGGGGAAGCTGACCACATCACTCAGACCCAATTCGGCGCACAAGGTGTGGAGGTCCGCCTCATCCGGTCCATTGCCGACCACCGTCAATGTGGCTCGGGGGAGCCGCGGCCGGGCCAGCGCGTAGGCGCGGAGAAGATCGTCGAGCCCCTTCTGGTGCGACAGCCGGGCCAGGACCACGAACCGGAAGGTGTCGGTTGGTGGTGTCCGGTCTCCGCGCCACCGATCCGGCGGGCCGGGTTCTTGGCGAAGTAGACCGGCGTATGCGGGCTGACCCGCTGGGACGCGTAGTCGCGCAGAGCCGGCGCCACGGCCAGTACTCCCGCCGTCCGGGGCGAGATCAGCCGACGGGACAGCGCGAACGCGGCCCGGGATCGCAGCGACCCCTGCGCCTCCTCGATCCGCGGATTGCCGTGCAGATGGGTGATGAATGTCGGCAGCCGAAGCCCACGGGTGGCCAACCAGGCCAGCACCGACGGCTCGACCTGGGCCGTGATGAGCACGTCGAAGTCCTCTGCGGAGACAACCCGTCGCAGCGCGCCCGCAAGGTAGCGCAGTCGGTCGGTGTCGAGGGCATGGAGCTGGTACGCGGTGTCGCGCAGCCGCTCGTCGTCGTACCGCGTGCTGTAGAGGACGTGAACGTCGAGCCGATCGCCCAGCCCTCCATCAGTCCGCTGGCGATCTCGTGAACGACGAGTTCGACCCCGGCGAAATGCGGGGAAGGCGGCACGCAATAGGCGATCCGGAGACGGTGGTGGGCGTTCATGCTGATCCCTTTCGGGTGGCAACAGGGGTTCGGTCAGGGACACCGCTTCATAGACCCGTTGATAGTCGGCCGTCATCCGGGCGACCGTGAAGCGCTCTACGCCGACGCGGGCGCGGGTCTGCCACTCGGTCAACAGGGCGGGGTCGCCCATCAGGCGTCGGAAGTGGTGGGACATCGCGGCCGGATCCGATGGCGGGCAGAGCAAGCCAGCGCGTCCATGGTCGAGCACCTCGGGAACACCGCCGACATCGGTGGCCACCACGGCGCACCCGGCGGCGCGGGCCTCGGCGAGGACGAGACCAAAGGGTTCGGCCAGGGAACCGGAGGCGAAGATGGCCGACTGTTCGAGGAGCGGGTGAGGGTTCCAGGTCGATCCCTGCAGGTGTACCGATGCGGTCAGACCGCGGACCCGGATCAGTTCGGCGAGGTGGTCACGATCCGGACCGTTGCCCACGATGTTGAGGTGCCACTGGGGGAAGTCCGGCAGCACCCGGGCGAAGGCGTCGATCACATCGGGCAGCCCCTTGCGGGCGTGCAAACCGGAAAGGGTCATCACCGACGGCTGGGGGAGCTCACCGATCCTGTCCTGGGCCCAATCGCTGCGCGGAGAACCGATCGTCCCGTTGAGCACGGTCACCAGCCGCGCTGCGGGATATCCCCGAGCCAGAAGGGTCCGCCGCTCCGCTTCGCTCACGGCGACCACTCGTCGGCCGACCCGCATCAGAAATGAATGTCGATCGAAGGAGTTGTGGACCGTGGTGACCAGCGGTACGCGGAGAAGGCGCCCGGCGACGAATCCCTGCAGGGCCGAACTCATCATGTGGGCGTGCAGCACGTCGGGCCGGAAGCGGCGAACCTCGCTGACCAGTCGTCCGGATGAGCCCATCATCCGCTCGATGCCTCCGAGACGACCGCCATGACGGTTCGCGTCGGGGAGATCGGCGTGCACACGCCCTCGGATCGCAACCGGTCGACATAAGGACCCCCGCTGCTGGCGATCGCGACGTCGTGTCCCTCGACCACCTGGGTGCAGGCGAGATCCACCGCCACGTTCACGTGGCCGTTTCCGTCGTGACAATGATTCAGCACATGCATGATGCGCATGCGGTCCACCCCCGTGGAGAGAAGCACATCGCTGACGAATATGCCTCCCAAAACCGTAGCCATGGAATGCGGGACGGATGCGCGCACCATCCATTTTAGGGTCCGTCGCACGACATTGTCATATCGCCGTCAACGACTCGAATACGTCTTTAGCAGTTGGCCGGGTGGATGTCGAATCTGCGGCGAGTCCAAGCGGGTGGTTGCGGCGAATGCGAACCAGTTGGGCCACTGGGCCAATGTTGTTAACGTCATCGTTACCCAGGGTTTCTTCTAGTGTTCAGTGTCACACGGTCTGCGGCTGACCTCGATTTAGCGCCAGGCAATAGTGCACCCTAAGCTGACACGGTAAAGCGGAATCACTTACCGAACTCTCGAGGATGTCGTGGGCTCCCCAATTCCTACCAACGGGCCATGGTCCTGGTGACCGGCACCAGCCTTTTGGTACCCCTGGTCGGTCTGGCCACTGCACCCATCCTCAGCCACTCCCTGGGCGTGGTCGGACGCGGTGAAGCGGGTGCCGCGATGGCGCCCAACCTGTTGATCGTCGGTGGCGCGACCCTGGGATTACCGGCCGCCCTGACCTACGTGTTGGCCCGACACCCGCACCTTTCGCGCCGGGCGATCGGATGGGCGTCGCTGTTTGCCACAGTTCTCGGCGCTCTCACACTTGTCGCGGAGTATTCGGCCGTCGCTATCTGTCCGGCGGTGATGGCGCGCTCGAGCACCTGATGCTGGTCGGGGCGCTCTTCGCCCTACCGACCCTCGTGGTCGGTCTTCTCCGTGGTGCCGCCACCGGTCGTCAGATGTGGCGCGGAGTCGCACTGGGAGAGCCATCACGACCGTCCTGCGGCTGGTGCTGCTGGCCGGGGCAGCCCTGCTGGGTCGGCTGGACGTGCTGACGGCCGTGGTCATCATGTGCGCCGCACCCGTGGCTTCGGGCCTGGTCTATCTCGGTCTGGTGTTCCGCCGCTCCCCGGCGTGGGAGGCCGAACCCGACCCAGTCATCGCGGCGGAGGCTGTGGAGACGCAGCGGCGGGTCGCCCGAGCGCTGCTGGGCTTCGGGTCGCAGGTCTGGCTGGGTTCGGTGGCCGTGATGTTGATGGCCCGACTGAGCCAACTGATGGTGACACCCCTTTCCGGTGTGGAGCAGCTCGGACTGCTCGTCGTCGCGGTCACCATCTCCGATGTGCCGTATCTCGTGACGCAGACCGTGCGCGAAGTGACCTTCGGCGTCAACAGCGCGGTGTCCGACATCGAGCGGCTGCTGGCCACCTCGCGGATCGCCACCCTGGTCGCGGTCGCCGGCTCGCTGGTGCTGGGCGGAAGTCTGCCCCTGTGGATCGAGTTCGTGTTCGGTCGTGATTTCGGTGGCGCCGTCGTGCCGACCTGGTTACTCCTAGTCGCGGCCTGCGCCGCCGTGCCCGGTCTGATCGCGGGCGCTGCGCTCGACTCTGCCGGTCGACCCGGACTGCGGTCGCTCGCTCTCGGTCTGGCGCTGGTGGCCAACGTCGTTGCGCTGCTGTGGCTCGTGCCGTTGCTCGGTGCGGTCGGTGCCGCGCTGGCCGCCCTGGCCAGCACTCTGACATCGACCATCTTCGTGGTGGTGGTCGCCGCACGAATGCACGGCCTTCCCGGGCGTCGCTTCGTGCTCCCCACCGGGAGCGATCTGCTGCTGCTTCGGGTCACGGCTACTACCGTGATCTTCGTCGGGTCCGGCCGGCGCCCCGCGCCGCTTCGGAGGTGTCGTCGTGAAGCGGTTGAGCGTGATCATCGCCAACTACAACTACGCCCAGTTCGTCGCCGCGGCCATCGACAGCGCGCTCGCACTCCGCTGGCCCGACGTCGAGGTGATCGTGGTCGACGACGGATCGACCGACGAATCCGCCGAGGTGATCAGCCGCTACGCCGACCGGGTGACCGTGCTGCTGTGCGAGAACGGCACCCAGCGGGTCGCGGTCAACCGCGGCTTTGCGCTAAGCAGCGGAGACGTGGTGGTCTTCCTCGACGCCGACGACGTGCTCCCGCCGGATCTACCCGATCGCCTGTCCGAGGTCTGGGCCCCGACGCTGAGCAAGGTGCAATTCCAGATGCAGCGGATCGACGCCGGCGGCCGTGCCTTCGGGGCGCCCTTTCCGTCCTACGATCCGGTTCCGACCCCGGCTCAGGTCACGCGTTGGATGACCAAGACGACGGCCTACCCGACGCCACCCGGCTCAGGGAACGCGTACGCCCGCTGGTTCCTCGACCCAGATCTTCCCGCTCGATCCGATGATCGGCGACTCCTCCGACTCCGGCTGTCTGGCCGCGGCTCCGCTGCTGGGTGACGTGGTCAGTCTGCCCGGGGTGGTCGTCGGCTACCGGCAGCACGGGGGCAATGACAGCAATCTGCTGGCCGACGTCCGCCGATTTCCCCGCGAGGTCGTGCGTGCCCGCGATCGATGGCGGTACGCGCAGCAGGTGTCCGGACGTCCGAACGACGATCTCCCGCTCCGCCGGAGCCGCGAGTTGCTCCAGCACCGAGTCGCGACCGCCCGAGTCGCCCCGGGCTCGCGGCCACTGGCGGGCGACAACCGACTCCGGTTGCTCGTCGACGCACTGCGCCTGCCCGGTCCAACCCCGGACCGGAAGCGGTCTCCCGACGGATCGCCGTTGCCGGATGGTGTGCCGCGATCTTGGTCGCCCCAGCGGTCCTGGTGCGACCGTTGCTCGTCGCCCGCTACGGGTCTCGACGGTAGACCCCGGATATGACCTCCCTGACCCTGGTGACCGTCGCCGTGGTGCTCTACGGGATCATCATGGCCGCGGTTACGGCCGGGCGCTGGCCCTGGGCGGTCGACAGTCGCGGGCGCCGCCCCGGTGGTCGGCAGCCTGGCGGTGCCCACCTTCTACGCGGTGGCCATCGGGGCCGCGGTCGCGCGGGTGCTGCAGTCGTCGGCGACGGGGGCCGGTGCCCGCCGGCGTAGCAGCTCCCCCCCGGGGTCGCCGCCTTCTGCTGTTCTTCGCGTGGTCGGTGTTGGTCACCGTGCTGGCGCCGAGCTGTTCGACGGGCTGCCGGTGCTGGCGCCGGAACGGGCACCTCGGCACTTGGTCGCCCGGGACGGTGATCAGCTCGAACCTCGCCCAGACCATCTATCTGGCCCTCGGTATCGCCGTGGTCGTGTTCCTCGCCCGAACCTCCACGGCCAGATCCGAGCTGATCGGGCTGGCGGCAGGATTGACCGCCATGCTGTCGTTGTGGCGTTACCTCAACCAGGAGGCGGGGTGCCGTTCCCCGAGGGGGTGTTCGACAACTCACCGTCGTTCGCCTACGTCGAGACCGCGCCCGGCGGCCTCGAACGGTTCCGCGGCATCCTGTCCGAGCCGGCCGGGCTGGCCGCGTCCTCCCTGGTCTCGGCGCGTACATGATCCCGCGGGCCCAGCAGGTCACAGGTCTGCGTCGTGTCGGGTGCCACTGGTGGCGGCGGTCGCGGGCTACCTCGGCGCGATCTCGACCTCGGCCAGCTTCGTCGTCGCGGCGGTCTGTCGCCGCCATCGCGCCGGCGACCTTCGCGGTGGGCTTCCTCATGCGCCGGGTGTCGGTCAGCACCGGGTTAGCCTCGCGGCCTGCCTATTGGTGGTCGCGGCATCTGGCTGGTGCCGCCGATCGCGGCGTTCGTCGAGACCACCGTCAACGAGAAGGTCGGCTCGGCGTCGTACAACGAGCGGTCGGGCGCGAACAGCGAGTCCTACGACATCTTCCTCGACACGTTCGGGATCGGCGTGGGACTGGGCGCCAACCGAGCGTCGTCCTTGTTCCCCGGCGTGCTGAGCAACACCGGCCTCGTCGGCAGGCACTCTTCTGCCGCGCCGTCGCCAGCCTGATCCGCCGAAGCGCCGCGATCCGGCGTACCGCCCGGTGGTCTGGGCGCTGGTGACCTCCGGGATCGTCCTCAAGCTCGTCGCGGGACCGGACCGGTCCCGACCCGAGCGGGGTCTTCTGGATGTCGCTGGGCCTGCTGTCGCGCGCCGCCCCTTTGGCGGAGGACGCAGAACGGGGGGGCCGTCCGATATGTGACGCCGCCCCGCATGCTCCCCCGCGCGGCCGAACGGAGGACCGACCAGTGAGCACGTCGTCACCGTCCGCGGACTCCGGCCACGGGGTCGCCCCCGGTCGACTTGGCGCCGATCCGCAGCGGCGCTGGGGGTGCGGGTCGGCGTCGTCCTGGTCGCTCTGGTGGTGGCGGTGCTCGACATGGCAGGGGGGCTGCGCGAGGGCGGCAGCACGGGCCGGCCGGGCAGGCCGTCGGCGACAGCGAGCTCGGCACGGCCCGGGTTCTCCGCCCATGCGGCCGTGGTGGACTCCGGGGACCCCGCGCGCCCCGAAGGACGAGTGGCGGTCGACCACGGGGGGAGACCGTCGGGGCCTGGCTGGAGCTCACCTGGCCGGAGCGGCACGAGCCCTGCAAGCAGGTCGTGCTCGTGCGCAACCCGGTCGACGAGCCCGGGGTCACGGCCGGGTTCCTGAGCTTCGGTGACGGGTCCCCCTCGCAGCTCCAGGTGGACGCTCTCGCCCACCGCGCCCGCGCAACGACGGTGGCGTTCACGCCGCGGGAGGTCCACCTACCCCCTGCGGTTCACCGCGTCCGCGGTCGGCGACAGGGCCCGGGACGTCCGCATCGCCGAGATCCTGGTCGCCACGTCGGCGGTGACGACCCCGTCGCGGTCGACGATCCCGTGCCGGCGGCAACCCCGCCGGCCGCTCCGAGGGGCGTCGGTCACGGCGAAGTGGGGGGCGACCCGCGCGGGCTGAAGGACGGCGACCCGGGCACGCGGGCTGGACCGGCGTGGAACCCGTCCACGGGTCGCCGGGCGCAGCCGGACTGGGCCCGAGCGGCGGAGCCAAGAGTATCACGAGCCCGCGTCCCCGGAGCTGTGGGTTCCGCGAGGGGCCGCCACCCTCAGCCGCGCCACCCTGACGTTCGCCGACGGCACCCACCTGCCCGTCGGGCGGGTGCCCTGGCGGAGCCGGCCCGGCCCACCGTGATCGCCTTCATGCCCCGGATCACGCGCTCGCTGCGGCTCACGGTGGACGGGGTCGACGGCACGTGGGCCCGCTCGCGGCTGGGCGAGCTGCGGGTCTACCGGCGCTGGTGGGCGACGGCCCGCGCGCACGCCCGCGGCCTGTGTCCACGTCGGCCCGCCTTCGCCGCGGAGGCGGCCTGCCCGCCGCTGGCCACGCCGCCCCGGCGGGCACTCTGGTGGAATTCTCGCTGCCCCGCTGACCGGGTCAGCCGTCCCTCGACGGCGCGGTGCCGCTGCGCGTCGCGGCCCCCGGCTTCCTCCGCCGTCACCGCCACCGCGTGGCCCGCGAACCGCGAGGCCTGGACCCGGCGGGAGCGCCGGTCCGCGCCGTGCCGGACCCGAAAGGTGGGGAGCCCGCGGACGTCGACGGTCGACGTGAGCGCCCTGCCGCCGGGTCCGATCACGGTGAAGGTGGATGCCACGGGTCCCGGGCACCGGGAGCGCCCGCCACCGCCTACTTCCAGCTCTACCGGCGCGGTCCCCCGGCGGGACGGACGTGGCATCGAGCTCCGCGGCTGCGGGGGCGCACGCTCGCCTACGCCGAGGAGTTCGACCGGCCGATCTCGCTGTCGCGCAGCGGCGCGGGGTGCCGACTACGCCACCGCGAAGCCGGTGCACGACGGCGTCGAGGACTCGGCGACGCGCCGCTTTCGCCGACCCCTCGCTCAGGGCGGCGACAACGTCAAGGTGGTCGACGACCGGTACCTGCGCATCGCGGTCGAACCGGCTTAAATATGGGCTCTTCGAAAGGCTGAACTAAAGCCCGCCCACCTCGGAGGGCTGCTCGCCTCGGCCCCGGCCGGGCGGGTCGGGGTTCTCCGCCCAGTACGGCTACTTCGAGGCGCGCATGCTGGCCCCGGCGGCGCCGGGGACCTGGCCCGCCTTCTGGATGCTGCCCAGCGACAACCTCGTCGCGCCCACCTTTTGACCGTCGCCGAGATCGACGCCGTCGAGCTCTACGGGCACAACCCGACGGGCGTCGTGTCACTCCACCCACGACTACAACAGCCCTCGTCGACGACGGGCGTCGCCCGGTGCGGCACCCGCTTCGGATCCGAGCGCCCGCCTGGGGCTGTCGTGGCACACCTACGGCGCGTCGGTCCTGCCGACCGGGGTCACGTTCTTCATCGACGGCCAGGTGGTGGCGACCGCACCTCGCGTCGACGACATCGACGCGCCGATGTTCTTCCTCCTCGACCTCGCACTCGGGGGCGGGTGGCCCGTCGATCTCGGTGCCGTGCAGGATCGTGCGGCGCTCTACGTCGACTACGTCCGGGTCTACGTCTGATGTGGGGCGCCTGTTGGTGTTCGGACACACGCGAGGGATACGGTGGGAGTCTGCCGGTTAATAATGGAAGGCAGATATCAGCTCGGGGTCATGTCCACGGGGGCCGAATCAGCTCTGAGGTCTCTCCGTGCGTAATTCTCCTCGCCATGATCGTTCACCTTTTCGTCATTCCCTATTCACTGTCGTCGGCACGATCGCATTGACAGGGGCCGGTCTGACCGTGGGCGGAGCGGCTATTCCGGTCCCGGCTCGCGCCGTCGACAACCGGGCGGGTCTGGGCCCATCGGCGACGGTCACCACGTCCGCGAGTGGCACGTCGCCGAACCGCCTGACCGACGGAGTTCCCACCCCGTCCGAGGAGGGGGTCGGGGCGTCCTGGACGGCGCCGGCCCGCGCCGGCCAATGGGTGCAACTGAACTGGTCGAGCCCGCAGCGCGTGACCAGTGTGCAGGTCTACGGTGCTGTGGCCCCCGCCGCGGTACGGGCAGCCAGCATCACCCTGAGCGACGGATCGGCGTACGAGGTGGGCGACTTGATCTCCGATTCGTCGGCCCCCACCACCATCGCCTTCCCGGCCCGGCCGGTGACCTGGGTGCGCTACACCGTCACCGGGGTGAAGGGATCGGGTGACCTCGGCATCGCCGAGATGCGGGCGTACGGCGAACGGCAGACCCCCGTCCGGTACGCCGGAGCAGCACCGACGATGGCCACGAACGATCCGATCAATCCGCCGTGTCCGGCTCCCACAGGGACCGCTCGGGCGGGGGTCATCTCGGTGTCCTGCCCGATCGCGGCGGCTACGGTGAAGGACGTCCAACGGGTGAGGTTCCGGGCCGCCGGTCTGACCCGCGTGGCGGTCAACGTCTGGCAGGGCGACCCGGCCGGTACCGCGGTCGCGGAGCGCATCGTCGACGTGGCGCCCGATGGGAGCGGGAGGGTCTCGATCGACCTGGCCCAGCAGCAGAACGGGCCGATCACGCTGGGGTTCCGCGGCGTGGCCGGTCCCGGTCTCGCGTTCAGCCGCCCGACCTATCTGCAGGTCTACAACGTCGGTCGGAGTCGTTCAGCAGCCTTGGTGCCGGCGGCGAGTGCCCAGGGGCGGAGTCGCACTCTGGTCTACGCCGAGGAGTTCAACACCCCGTTCACTGTGTCCTACGACGGCCGATCCCCGGTGGCCACGTACGCGGCGGGCAAGCCCGAACCGTGGGGCGCGGGCCAGTTCGGTGAGGCCGTCTTCCCGGATCCGGCGCTCGGGTTCGACAACCTTCGCTGGACCGGTGGCCGGTATCTACGGATCCTGGCGCAGCCCAATCCAGCCGGCTATTCCGATCCCCACCAATGGGGTCGGACCTCGCTCGGCGGGCTCGTCGCCTCGGCCCGACCGGGCGGCTCCGGGTTCGCCGCGCAGCACGGATACTTCGAGGTGAAGATGCTTGCTCCCGCCGCCCGGGGCACCTGGCCGGCCTTCTGGATGCTGCCGATGGACAACCTCGTCGAGTCGAAGTCGCGGGTCGCCGAGATCGACGCGCTCGAGCTGTACGGCCATGACCCCGAGGGCGAGTGTCACAGTACTCACTCCTATCTCGACGGCACGAACGTCGACGGCGTCGCGTTGTGCGGGCGGCGGCTCCCGAGCCCCGACGCGATGCGCTGGCATGTCTGGGGGGCTGATGTCCGGCCCACCGAGATCGTCTTTTATGTCGATGGTCGTGAGGTCGCCCGAGCCCCACAGGTGGCCGGTGGCGAGAAGCCCATGTTCTTCCTGGTCAATCTGGCCCTCGGCGGCGGATGGCCCGTCGACCTGGAACCAATCCAGGGTCGGGCCGCGGTGTACGTCGATTACGTTCGGGTCTACGTCTGAGACGTCACGCGCTGAGGTCATCTTTCGCACTGCAGCACCTTTGATGATGGCGGTTCGGACGCCGTCATCGAGATACCATGACCGTGTCGACGCGAAGCTGCGGGAACGCCAATTGAATGCACGACCAAGTCAATTCCGGGGACGACATGCAAACCCTCAGCATCGTGCTGCCGAACTTCAATTACGGCCAATTCATTGGTGCTGCTGTCCGCAGTGCGTTGGCCGTCGACTGGCCCGACGTCGAAGTGATCGTCGTCGACGACGGTTCCACCGATGACTCGCTCGAAGTCCTCGCTTCGTTCGCCGATCGCATCACTGTGCTCACCCAGCCGAACTCCGGGCCGCGGGTGGCCTGCAACCGTGGCTTCGCGGCCTCGCGAGGTGATGCCGTCCTCTTCCTCGACTCCGACGACCAGGTCGAGCCGTCGATCGCGCGCGAGGTGGCAGCCGTGTGGCGGGAGAGCATCAGCAAGGTCCAGGTGCAGATGCGACGGGTCGACGGCTGCGACGTCGAGGTGGGGCGGCCGTTCCCGCGCTTCGCTCGACGTCCCAGCGCCGACCAGGTGCGCGGCTGGATCTCCCAGACCGGCGCTTACCCGACTCCTCCGGGATCGGGCAACGTGTACGCGCGCGACTTCCTGGATCGTCTCTTCCCGCTCGACGACAGTTGCGGTGACGCCACCGACTCGGCCACGTTGGCGGCCGCGCCCTACCTCGGCGACGTGGTCACCATCGTCAAGCCGCTGGTCCGTTATCGCGTTCACGAGAACAACCGCAGCAAGCTGAACGATCCGGTCCGGTTCACCCGGCAGATCGAACGGGCCGTGCAGCGCCATCGATTCGCCCTTCGTGCTTCGGGACGCCCCAGCGGCACGACCGACGTCCTCCGCCCGTTGCGTCGTGGCCGGCACCTCTTGCAGATGCGGGTCGCCGAGCGTCGACTCAATCCGGACACTCCGCCGCCCGTGCCCGACGACACCCGTCAGCGGCTGGCGCGCGATACAGCAGCGGGCGTCTTCGCACCCGGCCCCGAGCCCGCGTACGAACGGGTGCTCGTCGCCTTGTGGTGCACCGTCACCCTTCTGGCGCCGTTGTCCTGGAGCAAGCGTCTGATCGCCCGACGGTTCAGCTGACCCCGAGCAGCTCCGCCACGGCGTCCTCGAAGACCTCGGTGTGTCGAGAGACGTCCGACAGCGTGGTGTCGGGACACATCACGGCCATGTTGTGGAACGGCGTCGCCAGGATGCCGCGATTCAGGGTGTAGAGGTGGACGTACTCGTCGAGTTCGTCGTCGGCAGCCGCGGCGACTGGCCGCCGTTCACCGGTGCGGGCGAGGTGAAGCGATACTCCGCGCGGGCGTCGAGCTGGCTGATCGACCAGGGCAGGTTGTGGTCCGCCATCACTGACCGATGTCGGCCGTGTAGCGGGTGGCCGCGACGTCATGCTCTTGAAGCCCAGCTCGACGAGCACCCGCGGTCGACCGGCGCAGGACGGCATTGGCCACCCCGGTGGTCAGCCCGTTCGCGCCACTGGGAACACCGCCCGATCGACTTTCGATGACCACGACGTCCGGCTCGAGGCCGTCGCGATCGGGTCATCCCGCCCGGACCGGCCGAGAACGTGTGTGTCTCATCGATGATCAGCAGCGCGCGCGAGCTCGGCGCCGACCCATTCTGCCCAGCCATCGCCCCGGTGTCACCGAGGGCGAAATCGATGAACTCGTTCCTCGTCGACGTCGGTGATCCGGTTTGCCCCGAGCGCAGACAAGGCCATCGGGAACCCGCCGGACCACGTGCCCATCCACGTCATCGGCACCCGTCCGAGCAGATCGTCAGCCGCCTCATATGCCGCCTGCGAGCCCCGATGCCGCTTGCCGTAGACCTCGCGTTCGCGGGTCAGCAGACGTCCCGGTCTGCCCGGTCCATGCTCATGCTGCGCACGCTGCCGGGTCGCGATCTCGACGGCTGAGCT
>CAWFIO010000016.1:0-15652 GCA_963815905.1 uncultured Actinomycetota bacterium
ATCACCATCTGGGTGGACCCGCCCCGCGTCCCGGCGGCGGAGGCCTGGAAGAAGGCGCGAACCCGGGCAGATCCCGACCACGAGCGACGATATCTATGGCATGGTGGGGAGGAGGGCGGGCCCTCGGAGCAGGGAGGGAAGTCCACCAAGGCCAAGCAGGGCTGGCCCTGACGCGCTGGTCTTCCTGTCGAACGACGACACGCTGGGCCGGCGCGGCGCAGATCGACGACGTGGCCGACCTGACCGAGCAAGTCGCCCGACGCCATGGAGGGCTACGACCCGGCCCTGGCGCTGGCTCCATGCGGAACATCATGGGGAAGACCCCGCCGCCTGTGCTTCGACGCGGCGCGGGACGTGTCCTGGTACGCACCAAGTCTTCAAGGCCAGACTCACGCTACACCCCGCCCAAGACGTGGGAGGACACGGGACGCTGGCGGTCGAGATCGCCCACGACACCTGAAAGGTCAGCCGGTTCTCGGCGACGCGTACGCCCGGACCGCTACCTGCGGGCCAGCGGCCGCCGACCCACCACCGGCTGACCGAGCGTCGGCGCCGATCAACCTGGACCACCGAAGCGCCAGCGGGCAAGAACGTCATCGCCAGATGGTCACCGGCAGGGCGGTGTCCAACCCGGGCATCTTCGACGCCGACGCCGCCAAGGTCGGGAAAGACATGGTGATGAGCCCCGGCGCACTGTGGTGGGGTGACTACCTGTTCAGCCAGACGCTGGAGATCGACGCGGGCACCATGACCGCGACCACACCGCTGACCTGGGCCGGCGAGTCGCAGCCCTCCACCGGCAACGAAGGCGGCGGCCTGTGGGGCGTCTCCAGCCACATCACCGGCAAGCAGCTCGAGAACACGCTCAAGTTCGCCACCTTCGTCGCCACCGACCCGGCGTGGCAGGTCGAGCTGACCACCGGTCTCCCGGCCTACGGCCCGGTTCAGGACCAGTGGATCGCCAAGCAGAAGTCGGCCAAGTACTTCGCCGACGACGACGCGACCTTCGCCGCGTTCAAGGAGGCCGCGAAGTACGTGCCCGGTGACCACGCGTACACGCTCTACAACACCGGCGGTATCTGGACCGAGACGGTCACCAAGGACCTGGTGGCGGGGGACAGCTTCGACAGCGCCTGGACCAAGTTCAGCAGCGAACTGACCAACCAGGCCAAGTCGCAGGGCTACGAGGTCAAGACCACGCAGTGAGTGCCACGATGATCGACACCTCGCCGGAGGAGGTGACCGGCCCGGCCCCCTCGGGGCGCCGCGGCCGGTCACATCGGCTGCAACGGGCGGAGGCCCGGGGCGCCTGGGTCCTGATGACCCCGTACGTGATCCTGCTGTTGGTGGCCGGCATCGTCCCCATCGGATACGCCGTGGTCACCGCCCTGCAGACGCCGCCCACCCCGCTCAACCCGGCGGTCGGATTCGGCGGGGCCAAGAGCTTCGTCACCGTGATCACCGACTTCCGCTTCCTGCGGACGTTCGGCAACATCTTCGCCGTCCTGGCCGTCTGGCTACCGGTGATGATGCTCGGCATCGTCGGTCTGGCGCTGCTGATCCACGCCAGTCCCGGCCGCTTCGGGTCGATCATGCGGTTCGTCTACTACCTGCCCGGTGCGCTGGCCGGGGTGGCCAACTTCGTGCTCTGGGTCTATCTGCTCAATCCGGCTCAGTCGCCGATCGGCGCCCTGCTGAACGCGATGGACCTGACCACGATCAAGGCCGTCGTGGCCTCGGACTCCAACCTGCCGGTGATCCTGGCCGGGATGTTGTTCTTCCAAGGCGTCGGCACCTGGATCGTGATCGTCAACGGGGGTCTGAACGGATCCCGACGAGGTGATCGAGGCCGCCGAGATTGACGGCGCCGGAGCCTGGCGGGTGGCCTGGAACGTCAAGCTGCCGATCATCCGGCCGTGGATCGGATACGCGGCGCTGATGAACCTGGCGTACGGGTTCCAGCTGTTCCTCGAGCCGCAACTGCTCGACCAGGTCGCCTCCAACGCGCTGCCCGACCAGTACTCACCCAGCCAGCTCGGCTACGCCTTCGCCTTCTCGAACTACAACTTCCCGGCCGCGGCGGCGATGTCGTTGATCCTGCTCGCCATCACCCTGGGGATCGGCTTGCTGATCGTCTTCCGTAGTGGACTGTTCGGAGAGGAGGACTGATGGCCACCATGACCACCGCTGCGACCGCCGAGAGTCCCAAGCTCGCGCGGGTGGGCCGCAAACCGCTGACCGTCGGTCGGCTGGCCCGGATCGCCACCATGCTGTTCGTCGGGGTGATCTTCATCTTCCCGATCATCGGCTTCATCGCCATGTCGTTCCGCGACGCCGACGAGGTCGCCGCCGGTCAGGGCGGCTTCCTGGGACTGGGCGGCATGTCGCTGACCCACTTCGCCTTCTCCTGGACCCAGGTCAACGGCTTCGGTCCCGGCAGCGGCGGACTGTTCACCCGGTGGATGATCAACTCGTTGATCCTGGCCGTCGGTGGCGGACTGCTGGCCGTCGTCGCGGCGCTCCCGGCCGGCTACGCGATGGCCCGGCTGCGGTTCCGGTTCCGTCGGACCGTGCTGTTCATCACGCTGCTGGCGATGGTGATGCCCAACACGGTGCTGGTCATCCCGCTGTTCCTCGAGGTCTCCGCGATCGGGGCGGTGGGGGAGTTGTGGCCGGTCGTGGTGATCATGGGGTTCTTCCCGTTCGGCACCTATCTGGCCTACATCCACTTCATGACCACGCTGCCCAAGGAACTGGTCGAGGCGGCACGGATCGACGGGCTGGGGGAGGTGGCGATCTTCTTCCGGGTCGCCACGCCGATCTCCAAGCAGGCGGTCGCCCTGGTCGCGTTCTTCTCCTTCGTGGCCAACTGGACCAACTTCTTCCTCCCGCTGGCCCTGCTCAGCTCGAACCAGGCGGCGAAGACCGTCTCGATCGGCCTGCAGGAGTTGATCGGGGCGAGCCCGCTGTTCAACCCGACGGTCGCCGCCGGGTTGAACGTCAAGCTCTACATGCCGCAGTTGGCGCTGGCGACGTTCATCTCGATGCTGCCGCTGCTGATCGTCTTCCTGGGCGCGCAACGCTTCCTGATGCGGGGTCAGACGGTGGGTGCGGTCAAGGGATGAAGATGGTCCCGTGACCCAGACGTCCTTCCCGGAGTTCCACCCGCAGGCCGGTTACACCGAGGGTCTGCCCGAGCGGCCGCGGCCGATCGTCATCCTCGGCGCGGGTGGCATCGTCCGCGATGCCCACCTGCCCGCGTACGCGAAGGCCGGCTTCGAGGTGGCCTCGCTCTACACCTGGGCGCCGCACCGGGCCCAGGCCGAGGAGCTGGCCCAGGCGTACGGGATCGCCGCGGTGCACACCGATCTCGCGGAGGCCGTGGCGGCCGCCCCGGCAGGTGCGGTCTTCGACATCGCGCTGATGCCGGACCAGTTCGCGGCCACGCTCGAGGCGGTACCGGACGGATCCGGCGTGCTGATCCAGAAGCCGTTCGGGCAGAACCTGGCCGAGGCGGGGGAGCTGCTGGCGATCTGTCGCCGCAAGGGACTGGTTGCGGCCGTGAACACCCAGCTGCGGTTCGCGCCCTACATCGCTGCGGCGCGGAAGCTGATCGCGTCCGGGGCGATCGGGGAGCTCTACGACCTCGAGGTGCACGTCAACGTGAACACCCCGTGGGAGCTGTTCCCGCAGGTCCTGACGCTCGATCGGCTCGAGATCAACATGCACAGCGTGCATTACCTGGATCTGATCCGATCCTTCCTCGGCGATCCGGACACAGTCTCCGCGGTCAGCGAGCGGCACCCGGGGACGACCCATGCCAACTCGCGTTCGGTGATCCTGCTGCGCTACCGCGACCGGCCGTTGCGAGTCGTCATCTCGACCAACCACGACCACCGCTTCGGTCCCACGTACCAGGACAGTTACCTCAAGTGGGAGGGCACCAGGGGTGCGGTGCGGGCCCAGATGGGGCTCAACATGAACTACCCGACCGGCGCCCCCGATCGGCTCGACTACCAGCTCGACGCCGAAGCGGGTGAGGTGGCGGCCGACCGGCGCTGGCGTCCGCTGGCCTTCGAGGGGTCGTGGTTTCCCGACGCCTTCATCGGATCGATGGGCGTCGTGCACCGCTTCCTGGAGGGGAGCATCGACACCCTGCCGACCAGCGTCGAGGACGTCTACAAGACGATGGCCCTGGTCGACGCCGCGTACGAGTCGACCGAGCGCGAGGGCATCGCGCCGGCTTATCGATCCGACTAGTGGCGACGGTCCGCCTCAGTCGAGGTGGAAGACCTCCTCGGTACCGGCCCACCATTCGTCGTCGGCCCTGGTCGCGAGCGGTTCCTGCAACGGCATGGTGATCTCCCACCACTGCTGGGTGACCGGATCCGCCGCCATCCGGGCCATGTCGGCCGGATAGTCGTCGCCGACGTACTCGAAGTACGCGAACAACAGGTTCTCCGGCTCGCGCAGGAAGATCGTGTAATTGGTCAGATGACACGATCGGATCATCGCCAGCACATCCGGCCACACCGACGCATGCAATTCCTTGTAGCGGGCGATGCTCTCCGGATCGAGCGTGATGACCTGTCCGAACCGCTGCAGCGGGCCGCGATCAGCGCTGGTTGTCATGCGTCGAACCCTTCCACACGAAGTCCTCAACCTGGGTCATCTCCGCGCTACTTGACATAATGCTGCTTATCGGACAGCTGACGAGGCGTACGAGAGGGGCGGCTCCTGGTCGCCTGACCATCATCGCGGGCATGCACGCCGAACAGCCGCAGCAGCGCCGACGAGGTGAGCCGTTTCGGCACTTGTGTGCGCAAACGGCCCCGGATACGCGGGCTGACGGGCCGTTTCGGCACTTGTGTGCGCAAACGGCCCTGGATACGCCGGCTGACAGGCCGTTTCGGCACTTGTGTGCGCAAACGGGTGGGCGGGTGGGCTGGGCCATCGCCACCGCTGCGGTCGCCCTGAGTGCGCGTCGATCCAGGATCGCGGTGACCGGAGCTGCTCAGGGTCGGATCATGTGGAAGTCGCGACCGTACTGGTCCTCGCGTACGCCGCCGTCGAGCACGAAGCCGTGTCGCTGGTAGAACGTCACGGCCCGGTCGTTGCCCTCGAACACCCACAGGTGGGCCGGTCGGTCGCCGATAGCGGCGACGAGCAGGCGATGGCCGAGACCGGTCCCGTACAGCTCGGCGACGACGTAGAGGATCCGCACCTCGAGACCCGCCGCCGGGTCGTCGGGGTCGCTCGCCGCGCCCACGAAGCCGACGATCCGCCCGTGCTCGTCCTCGGCGAGCAGTATCGATCCGCTGGCGATCCAGTCTTGCCACCGGGCCACGCGGCCGTTCATCGGCGAGGTGCTCCAGGCCGCGAGCACGTCGGCGGGCATCAGTCCGGCGTACGACTCGTTCCAGACCTGGACGTGCAGCGGCGCGAGGTGCTCGGCGTCGCTGTCGCGGGCCGGCCGGATGATCATGCGCCCACGTAGGCCGCCAGGTGCTGCCCGGTCAGCGTCGTCCGGTCGGCGACCAGATCGGCCGGAGTGCCTTCGAACACCACGCGACCGCCGTCGTGACCGGCGCCCGGACCCAGATCGATGATCCAGTCCGCGTGCGCCATCACCGCCTGGTGGTGCTCGATCACGATCACCGACTTGCCCGAGTCGACCAGTCGGTCCAGCAGGGCCAGCAGCTGCGCGACATCGGCCAGGTGCAGCCCGGTGGTCGGCTCGTCCAGGATGTAGATCCCCCCCTTGTCCCCCATCCGGGTGGCCAGCTTGAGCCGCTGCCGTTCGCCACCGGACAACGTGGTCAGCGGCTGACCGAGGGTCAGGTACGCGAGTCCGACATCGGCGAGCCGGACCAGGATCCGATGTGCAGCGGGGTCCTTGCCCTCGCCCGTCTCGAAGAAGTCTTTGGCCTCGGCGACCGGCATGCTCAGCACCTCGGAGATGTTGCGGCCGCCGAAGGTGTACTCCAGCACCGAGGCCTGGAAACGCTTGCCCTCGCAGTCCTCGCACGGCGACTCGACCGTGGCCATCACCCCGAGATCGGTGTAGATCACGCCGGCGCCGTTGCAGGTCGGGCAGGCCCCCTCGGAGTTCGAGCTGAACAGGGCGGGCTTGACTCCGTTGGCCTTGGCGAAGGCCTTGCGGATCGGATCGAGCAGTCCGGTGTAGGTGGCCGGATTGCTCCGACGTGACCCGCGGATCGCGCCCTGGTCCACCACGACCACGCCGTCGCGCCCCGCGACCGAGCCGTGGATCAGCGAGCTCTTGCCCGACCCGGCGACTCCGGTGACGACGCAGAGCACGCCGAGCGGGAGGTCGACGTCGACCCCGGTCAGGTTGTGCGTGCTCGCCCCGCGGATCTCCAACGCCGACGACGACGACCGCACCGATTCCTTGATCGTCGACCGGTCGTCGAGGTGCCGGCCGGTGATCGTGTCACTCCCCCGCAGCCCCTCGACGGTCCCCTCGAAGCAGATCGATCCGCCGCCGGTCCCGGCACCGGGCCCGAGGTCGACGATGTGGTCGGCGATGGCGATGGTCTCGGGCTTGTGCTCGACCACCAGCACGGTGTTGCCCTTGTCCCGGAGCTGCCGCAGCAGCTGGTTCATCCGCTCGATGTCGTGCGGGTGGAGTCCGATGGTCGGTTCGTCGAAGACGTAGGTCACGTCGGTCAGCGATGATCCGAGGTGGCGGATCATCTTGGTCCGCTGCGCCTCGCCGCCGGACAGCGTGCCGGCCGGTCGATCGAGCGAGAGGTAGCCGAGACCGATGTCGGTGAACGAGTCGAGCAGGTGCCGAAGCCCCTTGAGCAGAGGAGCGACCGACGGCTCGTCGAGCTCGCGAACCCACGCGGCGAGATCGCTGATCTGCAGGGTGCAGAGCTCGGCGATGTTTCTGCCCCGGATCTTCGATGACCGGGCGAGCTCGCTGAGCCGGGTACCCCCGCAGTCCGGACAGGTGGTGAAGGTGACGGCGCGCTCGACGAAGGCCCGGATGTGCGGCTGCAACGAGTCGACGTCCTTCGTCAGGTAGGACTTGCGGATCTGCGGGATCAGGCCCGAGTAGGTGAGGTTGATGCCCTCGACCTTGATCTTCGTCGGCTCGCGGTGCAGCAGGTCCTGCAGTTCCTTCTTGGTGTACTTCGCGATCGGTTTGTCCGGGTCGAAGTACCCGCTCTGGCGGTAGATCCGGCCGTACCAGCCCTCCATGGAGTAGCCGGGGATGGTGAGCGCGCCCTCGTTGAGCGACTTCGAGGCGTCGTAGAGCGCGGTCAGATCGATGTCGTTGATCGCCCCCATCCCCTCACACCGCGGACACATGCCTCCGGTGATGCTGAACTCTCGGCGCTCCTTGGTCGTCGTCCCGCCGCGTTCCATCGTCACCGCGCCGGCGCCGCTGATCGAAGCGACGTTGAACGAGAACGCCTGGGCTGACCCGACGTGCGGCTGGCCGAGCCGGCTGAACAGGATCCGCAGCATGGCGTTGGCATCGGTGGCGGTGCCGACCGTCGAGCGCGGGTTCGCCCCCATCCGTTCCTGGTCGACGATGATGGCGGTGGTCAGCCCCTCGAGCCGGTCGACATCGGGCCGCGCCTGGTTGGGCATGAAGCCCTGGAGGAATGCGCTGTAGGTCTCGTTGATCATCCGTTGGGATTCCGCGGCGATCGTGGCGAAGACCAACGAGCTCTTCCCCGATCCGGAGACGCCGGTGAACACGGTCAACCGCCGCTTCGGGATCTCGACGTCGATGTCCTTGAGGTTGTTCTCGCGGGCACCCAGTACCCGGATGATGTCGTGGCTGTCGGCGACGTGCGCGGACGCCTGGGGGTCCGTGGTCAAGGACATGCTCGCGGTCTCCTCGTTCGGGCTCGGGGTGATGCGGGATCAGACTGCGGCCGGGACCGCCGGATGTGGCATGACGTACACCGTACGACGGAGAGCGCGCCCGATCGCCGACCCACCTGATCGGACCCAAGGCCCGCCCACCCCACCGACGCACCCCGGAATCCTGGGTTGTGACCGGTTCGCTGCATACCCTCTACAGGGTGGCTCCCCGACGACATCCTGCCAAGACCGCGTACGCGTTCGCTCTGTTCGTCGTGGTCAGTGCGCTGTCCGGACTGCTGATCGCGGCGCTCTTCATTCCGGTCATCGGCGCAGCCAACCGGGGTGGTGAGGTCGCGGTCGAGCAACTGGACAACCTCCCCGTGTCGTTCGACCCGCCCGCACAGTCGCAGCGCTCACGGATCCTTGACGCCAACGGCAAGGTCGTGGCCTACCTGTGGGACGAGAACCGCGTCTACAAGCCGCTCGATGAGATCGCTCCGGCGATGCGGCAGGCCCAGGTGGCGATCGAGGACCACCGTTTCTACGAGCACGGACCGCTCGATCTGACCGGGACGCTGCGGGCGTTCCTGCGCAACCAGGCGGCCGGCGGGGTGACCCAGGGCGGATCGAGCATCACTCAGCAGTACGTGAAGATGGTGCAGATCGAGGACGCCAAGCAGCGTGGGGACGAGGCCGGGGTCAAGGCGGCGCAAGCCGGGACGTACGAGCGCAAGATCGCCGAGCTCCGCTTCGCCATCTCGCTCGAACGCTCGCTGAGCAAGGACCAGATCCTCGAGCGCTACCTGAACATCGCCTATTACGGCGACGGGGTGTACGGGGTCGAGGCGGCTTCCGAGCACTACTTCGGGACCACGGCGAAGAAACTGACCCTCACCCAGGCGGCGATGCTGGCCGGGCTGGTGCAGAACCCGACCGCCCTCAGTCCGACGGTGGCCCCGGACGCGGCGATCGCTCGCCGCAACCAGGTGCTGACCCGGATGGTCGAGGTCGGGGTCGTCTCCGCCGCCAAGGCGACCAAGGCCAAACAGGTCGATTTCGACCAGCAGGCGGTCACCGAGAAGCGCAACGGCTGCATCGGCTCGCGCTATCCGTTCCTGTGCGACTACGTCTACCGCACGCTGGCCCAGTCGCCGAGTCTCGGCGCCGACGAGACCGCGCGGGTCAATCTGATCAACCGCGGCGGGCTGACCATCACGACCGCGATCGACCCGGCCACCCAGAAGATCGCTCAGAAGGCGGTCAACCGGGTCGTCGGTGCGACCGATCCGCTGATCTCGACGATGAACATGATCCAGCCGGGCACCGGGCTGATCGTGGCCATGGCCCAGAGCCGGCCGGGCAAGGGCACCGACACCAGGGGCGGGGAGACCTACTACAACTACTCGGTTTCCCCCGCCATGGGTGGCGCGCAGGGTTTCCAGGCCGGCTCGACCTTCAAAGCGTTCACCGCCGCTGCTGCCCTCGAAGCGGGTACGCCGCTGTCGGAGCGCATCGACGCCCGCCGCACCATCGACTTCACCGGGCGGAGTTTCCAGACCTGCGACGGCACCAGTCGGGTGGGTGACTTCCAGGTCAGCAACTCCACGGGCACCAACGGGCGGATGGACATGAACCTGGCCGCGCAGCGCTCGGTCAACACCTATTTCGTCGAGCTCGAACTGGCGACCGGGATGTGTCCGGTGACCCAGATGGCCGAGAAGCTCGGCGTGCAGAGCAGTACCGCAGACGCCCCGATCAGCTCCTACGACGACAAGCCCTCGTTCACCCTCGGCACCGTCGAGGTCAACCCGCTGTCGATGGCCGAGGCGTACGCGACCTTCGCCTCGGGCGGCATCCACTGCAAGCCGATCATCGTCGACCGCATCACCGGTGGGGACGGGACCCCGTACGAGGCGCCGACCGCGGATTGCCAACGGGTGATGACCGCGGATGCCGCGAACGCGATGAACGCACTCCTGGGTGGGGTGATGACCCAGGGCACCGGCCAGCGGGCGGCCACCTCGGACCGTCGGCCGCAGGCCGGTAAGACCGGCACCATCGACAGCAACCAGGCCGTCTGGTTCGTGGGCTACACCCCCGAGGTCGCCGGTGCGGCGATGATCTCGATCGACAACACCCGGGCGCCGTTCATCCGGGGGCGGGCCGGTTACAAGTCCAGTGGCGTCAAGAACTACCGGGTCCCCTCGACGGGGGTCTACCTGTCCGGTACCGGTAGCGGCGACGCCGGCGAGCAGATCTGGAAGCCGGTGATGGAGAAGTACCTGGCCGACAAGCCGAGCACCGCGTTCGAACCGGCGCCGCCGTCGCTGGTCACCGGACGTCCGGACCCGGTCGATCCCGGGGACAACCCGAACGCGCAGCCGGGTCAGCCCGGTGACCCGCAGTTCTCCCAGCCCGGTGAGCAGCCCTCGGAGACGCCCGGCCGACGCTGATCCCGCCGGGCTCGCAAGAATCGGGCGCAGAAAGTTGGTCGGGTCGGTCGAAAACCGTCAGAGGCCGTTCGACTCATCAGCAGAGTCCGGCGCTGAGGCCGGTCCGATTCGTAACGAACGAACGAAAGGAACACGACATGCGCGTCATGGTCGTTCTCGAAGGACACGGGGCGGACGAAGAGAAGATCGCTCCGACCGCGGAGATGTTGCAGGAGATGGGCGCCTTCAACGAGGAACTGGTCAAGGCCGGCATCATGCTGGACGGGCAGGGGCTGCAGCCGAGCCGCAACGGGGCCAAGGTGGTCTTCGCCGGCGAGGACACCTCGGTGGTCGACGGGCCCTTCACCGAGTCGAAGGAATTGATCGCCGGGTTCTGGCTCTGGGAGGTCGCCAGCCTGGCCGAGGCGGTCGAGTGGGCCAAGCGGATCCCGCACGACGCACACTACGGTTCCGAGCAGACCATCGAGCTGCGTCCGATCATGGAGATTGCGGACTTCGGCGACGCGTACACCCCCGAGATCGCCGAGCACGAGGCGAAGCTGTCGGAACAGATCAAGGCTCAGCACGGCGTCTGATGACGACGATCGCCGACACCATCGAGGTGGTCTGGCGGATCGAGTCCGCCCGGTTGATCGCCTCGATGGTTCGGCTGGTCCGCGACGTCGGGCTGGCCGAGGACCTCGCTCAGGAAACGTTCGCCGCGGCGTGGGAGGCGTGGTCGCAGTCCGGTCCCCGCCCAACCGCGGGCCTGGTTGCTCACCACGGCCCGACACAAGGCGATCGACGTCATCCGGCGCGAGCAGAACCTCAGGACCAAGTACGCGGTGCTGGCGACGAATCCGAGCGGGACGGGGCCGACCCGGACGAGCCGATCCGATGACGACCTGCTCGCGCTGATCCTCACGTGGCCACCCGGTGCTCCCCCGCGACTCGCGGGTCGCGCTGACCCTCCGGCTGCTCGGCGGCCTGACCACCGACGAGATCGCCCGAGCGTTCCTGATGCCGTCGGCGACGATCGGTCAGCGGATCTCGCGGGCCAAGCGGACCCTGGCCGAGGCTCACGTGCCGTTCGAGGCGCCGAACGCCGACGAGCTGACCGCACGACTGGCCTCGGTGCTCGAGGTGGTCTACGTGATCTTCAACGAGGGGTACGCCGCGACCAGCGGGGACACCTGGGTCCGTCGTGACCTGGCCCGCGAGGCGATGCGGCTCGGCCGGGTGCTGGCCGGACTGCTGCCCCGCCAACCCGAGGCGCACGGGCTGGTGGCCCTGATGGAGATCCAGGCGTCCCGGTTCGACGCACGTGGCGACCGCGGGAATGCTGGCCGACCAGGACCGTCGGCGCTGGGACAGGACCCTGATCCGGCACGGGCTCGGGCGCTGGACCGGGCGATCAGACTGGGAAGCCCGCTCGGGCCCTACACCCTGCAGGCGGCCATCGCCGCGTGCCACACCCGGGCGGGGACCTTCGAGGCGACCGACTGGGAGGCGATCGTCTCGCTGTACGACGCGCTGGGCAGATGACGCCGTCACCGGTGGTCGAGCTCAACCGGGCGGTCGCCGTGCTCCACGCGGACGGACCGGGGGCTGCGATCGTCGCCCTCGACGCGATCGGCATGACCCACGGCTGCAGCGGTAGCACCTCTACGGCGCGGTCCGCGGGACGTGCTCCCCAGGCTAGAGCGCAGCGCCGAGGCTGCGGAGGTGCTCGAACGCGCCGCGGAGCTCGCCCCCACGCCGCGGGAGCGATCTGCTCATGGCACGTGCGGCGGCCGCCTCGGAGGGTGGAGATCAGTCGAGTCGGAGCTCGTAGATGATTTCGAGGCCGTCCTCGTCGTCCCACTGTTCGCCGACCTCGACGAGACCGAACGAGGCGACGAGCCGTTCCGAGGCGATGTTGCCCGGGCTGATGGTCGCCCGGAACACCCGCACGCCGGGCTCGCGGCGGGCGCGGGCCAGCAGGAAGGCGACGGCGGTGCGGGCGTAGCCGCGGCGGCGCAGCGGGGGGTCGATCGCGTACCCCACCTCGACCATGCCCCGCTCGTCCGGCGGTCCGTGGAATCCCGCTCGGCCGACCACGGCCCCGGTGTCCTGGTCGACCACCGCACCGGTGATCCATCCGGCCTGGTCGGGTGTTCGTCCAAGCCGGGTGCACCGGATCCGCCAGGTGCCGAGGTCGTCCGCGTCGACGAAGTGCTCGCTCATGGCCAGACCGCTCAGCGCCCGGGCTCGGTCGAGATCGGCCGCAGCCAGCGCGTGGATGACGTCGCGGTCGAGCGGCACGACGGCGACGGTGCGCGTGCCCGCACCCCCGCCGGTGGTCATCAGTTACGCGCTTTCCGGGCCCAGACGAAGCAGAAAATCCCGAAACAGGCGATACCGGGGCCATGATCAGCAGCAGGACGGTGCCGAAGGGTTGCTTGCTGATCGTGGTGAGCGCGGCATCGAGCCCGCCGGCCTTGTCCGGGTCGTAGGTGACCGCGGCCCAGACGAAGAGCGCCCCGATGATGACGAAGGCGATCCCCTTGGCGCAGTAGCCGACGGTCGCCAGCCGCTGCACCCCGGTCGAGACGTGGGAATCGAGGTCCTCGATGAAGTTGCGCTTGACCCCTTTGGTGATCTGCGAGACCCCCACGGCGGCGACCGCCAGACCGACCAGGACGACCAGCAGACACCGAGCGGCAGCGCGAGCAACCGGGCCTGGAGAGTCTCCTCGCTTTTGCCCGACTCATCAGCAACCGCGGGCTACCCCGATCGCCACACGCCGAGCCCAGATACACTATGCGGCGTCCCGCTGCGTCACCCGGCGCTCGAGCCGACGGTCCGGGGGCGCTCGGTCGGGCCGACGGTGGCCGCGAGGCCGCCGCCGACGGGAGGACAAGAGACCGATCGCCACCGCCCGAGCGAACCACCCCCACCGGGTTTGTCGCCAGCGCGGTCAGCGCCCCGGTCTGCGAGCGTCGCCTCCGCCGCCGATCCGATCGACCGCCAACCAGGCGATGACGAGATGGATCAGTCCGTAGCTGACCAGACCGACGCCGATGGCGATCCGGTAGCCGCGGTGTTCGCGTACGTCATCGAGCTCCACTCCGTCATCCTGGCACGGCGCTCTGTTCCCGGGGCGAACGATCGACAACCGGCAGCCTCACGGCCAACCAGGGGAGGAACAACTGGACCAGCGGACCGATGCCGAGCGCGTACGCGATGGTGCCGACCCCGACCACACCTCCGAGCAGGAAACCGATCAGCACCAGGCTCACCTCGATCGTCGTCCGCACCAGCCGAACACTCCGCCCGGTCACCAAGACCAGTCCCGTCATCAACCCGTCGCGCGGACCCGGGCCGAGATGGGCCCCGATGTACGCGGCGCCGGCCGCGCCGTTGATCAGCAGACCGCCGATCAGCAGGGCCATCCGTGCCGGCCACCCGGTGATCTCGGGGATGACCGCCAAGCCGACGTCCGCGGCGAGCCCGAGCACGACGACGTTCGACACGGTGCCCAGACCAGGCCACTGCCGCAGGGTAATTTGAGGCCAGCAGGACGAGGGCGCCGACCATGATCACCACCGCGCCGAAGCTGAACGGCAGGAAGCGGGACAGCCCCTGGTGCAGGACGTCCCACGGCGGGCTGCCCAGATGCGAGCGGATCATCATCGAGATCGACAGGCCGTACGCGATCAGGCCCAGATAGAGCTGGATCAGCTTGATGCGGCAGCCGTCCGGCGGTCAGCTGCTCACGGGGGGTGAGTCGTGGCAATCGGTAGGGGGTGGGGCGGGCCATGACTCGATCCTGTGCCCCACCGGGGCCAACCCAAAGGGCCAATCCGACCTCACTGGCCTGATTACCGACGACTGGCCTGTTCCGTGGCTGATCTGGCCTGATACTGAGCCGGTGGCCCTCCGCACCGTCTCCGCCGCCGTGCTGGCCGACCTCGTCGGCCGCGAGCCCCTGACCCGCCCCTTACCGGCAACGACTCGTCGCCCGACTCCGGATGCTGATCCTCGATGGTCGTTGCCCGAGGGGGTCCGGCTGCCCAGTGAACGTGAACTGGCCGCCCGGATCGAGCTCAGCCGGTCGACGGTCGCCGCCGCGTACGCGGACCTGCGCGCCTCGGCATCTGAGCTCCCGGCCGGGCGCGGGCAATTTCGTCGCCCCGGTCGCGGCACCCGGCGGCCCGATCAACGCGAAGCGGCCGGTTCGCTGCTGATGACCTACACCCGGCCCCCGCCGTACCCGGGGTCGCCGAGGCGTACGCGGCGGCGATCGAGGAGCTACCGGCGCTGCTGGCCGGGCACGGGCATCGGCCGTCGGCTACCGGTGCTCCGGCAAGCGTGGCCGGCTGGTACGGGCGGCGCGGGCTGCCCACCGATCCTGGTGCAGATCGTGGTCACCGGTGGAGCCCTGGCGGCGATCAACCTGGTCACCCGCACCTTGCTCGGACCGGGCGACCGGGTCCTGGTCGAATCACCCAGCTACGCCAATGCGCTCAACGCCCTCCGCCGGCACGGCGCCCGACTGGTGCCGGCCCCGATGACCGAGACCGGCTGGGACGTCGACCAGTCATGGCCACCGCGCGCAGTCGGCCCCGACGTTCGCGCTGCTGATGCCTGACTTCCACAATCCCAGCGGGGCACGATGCCGGCGGAGCAGCGCTCCGGGTCGGGGCCGGCCTCCGGCGGGCGCGCTGCGTGCCGGTGATCGACGAGACGCTGGTCGAGCTGAGCCTCGACGGTGAGCCGGCGATGCCCCCGTTCGCGGTCGGTCAGCCCGAGACCCTGCCCATCGGCTCGGCCAGCAAGGTGTTCTGGGGCGGATTGCGGATCGGGTGGATCCGCAGCCCGCGGTCGATGGTCCGCTCACTGCTGGCCGGCCGGGCCAGCCTCGATCTGGGCGTCGCCCCACTGGAACAACTGGTGGTGGCCCGGCTGCTCCGGGAGGCAGGTCGAACCGATAGTCGCGCCAGCCCCAGCAGGCCCGGATGCTGCAGTCAGCGCGACACCCTGCTGCGGCTGCTGGCCGATCAGCTGCCCGAGTGGGCGGGTGGGCAGACCGGGCGGCGGGCGGACGGTGCGTGGATCGAGCTGCCGGAGGCGGTCGCCGTCCCGCTCGTCATCACCGCAGCCGGCGAAGGGGTGACACTGCTGCCGGGGCACCGGTTCTTTCCGGCCGCGGGCGGCGAGCGCCACCTGCGGCTCAAGTACACCGCATCGATCGAGACCCTGACCGAGGCGGTGGCCCGCTGCGGGGGGCCTGGGACCGGCTCAATCCGGCGGCGACCGATGCCGGCGTACCGCTTGACCTGATCGCCTGAGTCCCCGCCAGCCCCCTCCCCCGACCCCCTCCCCCGATCACT